>JACRLC010000067.1 GCA_016235425.1 Chloroflexota bacterium
CTACTGTAAACGAGAATTTCTATACGCTATCTTTGTCGTTTCAACCGACACGAATGTCAGGACTTACGTGGCGGTACTTTTCCAATTTTTGTCAGGATTTAGCTGTCGGTAAAATGTCAGCTATGTACTGTCGGTTCGGAACAAATGGTTTTCGTTTCGGGACATTGATAATGTGTTTGCCGAGCGTAAACACGGCATGACTCGTGCCATCCTGCCGTTTCTTGAAACCGAGTCGTAGCAGGACTCTTTCAATTTCTTCAAAGCGAACATGCTTTGGATTTTGCCTGAGTTTGGCCAACGCCTTTTCTTTTTTGCTCATAAATTACCTCCCGCATAGTACCATATTCGATACTACAAGGCAAGAATTAATTTCCGCTTGCCATTCAAAATCTCAGAGACCACGCCTTATGAGAAAAGGGATCGGATTCAGCGGATATGCAGGTCGCAGACCTGGCGGTAGTGATGCCCGAGGATGGCGAAGGTGATCGCCATTGGGAACAAACGCGGGCGGTGAAAGAGCGTCCAGAAGAAAAGCTTCCAATAGTGGAGGCGTTCCCTGCCAACGATTCCCAGGTGGAGAATGGAGCGGAAAAAGGCCAGGAGGTACTCGAAGTCAAAAGGCACACTGATCTTCGGCAGTTTGTACTCGCGCAGAAATGTCTTGACGCGTGCATAATAATTTTTTGGGGAGTAAAGATACTCAAGGAGCGACCGGTAGCCCTTGTGCAATACATCCAGTCCCATTTTGGGGATGATGTTGGTCATGCCATCCACGTTATCGCCTGAGAACACGCCGAGCAGGCGGCCTTCCCGCGCCAGGCGCTGGTAAAGCTGTGTGCCGAACGGCGCCTGCAACATGCCAACCATGGCGGTCACGATGCCGCTTTTTTGAATGAAGTCAATCTGCCGCTGGAAAATCGAGGGGGTATCGCTGTCGAACCCGACGATGAATCCACCCTGAACTTGCAGTCCGCTGCGCTGGATGCGCTTCACGTCCGCGACCAGATCGCGGTTCTTGTTGTGTTTCTTGCCGCATTCCGCCAGACTTTCCTCACTCGGCGTCTCGATGCCGATAAAGACCATGTTGAACCCGGCTTCAACCATCAGGTGCATCAACTCTTCGTCATCAGCCAGGTTGATTGAGGCCTCCGTGTGAAAGGTCATGCCAACTTTGTCTTTTCGCCATTCGATCAGGGCAGGCAGGAGGCTTTCCTTCAAAACCTTTTTGTTTCCGATCAGATTATCGTCCACGAAGAAGACGCTATTCCGCCAGCCCAATTGATAGAGACCGTCCAGTTCGCGGACGATCTGCCCGGCGCTCTTAAGGCGCGGTTTATGGCCGAGCAATACCGTCACGTTGCAAAAATCGCAATTGTAGGGACAGCCGCGTGAGAATTGGATTGCCATCGTGGCGTAGCGTTTCAGATCGGCCAATTTCCACAGCGGGGCGGGGGTTCGGTGGATGTCTGCAAAACCTGAGGCGGTATACACTCGTTTCGCGCAGCCCTGCTCGAGGTCCGCGAGGAACGGAGGCAGGGTCAACTCGGCTTCGTTCAGGATAAAGTGATCCACATCTTTGAATTCTTCATGTTCAACGACAAAGAGCGGCCCACCCGCGACTACTTTGAGTCCAGCCGTCTTACAGCGCGCGATCACCGGGTGGACCGAGTCGCGTTGCACAGCCATTGCACTGACAAAAGCCATGTCGGCCCATTCAAGGTCTCTTTCGGTCAGTTTGCAAACATTCATGTCAACCAGACGCTTCTCCCAATCACCGGGCAACATGGCAGCGACCGTCAGCAGGCCAAGGGGCGGCAGGGAGGCGCGCTTGCGGATGAACTGCAGGGCGTGTTTGAAACTCCAGAACGTATCCGGGAACTCAGGATAGATCAACAATACTTTCATTTTGCCCTCCGCGGGATTTAATACATGTCAATTGGCGAATGGATACAGGCTCGCCCCCTGCGGTCGGATTCATCGAACAAGCGGATGAAAGCGGCTGGGCGTTCCGCTGACTGTCGTCAATCGTTATTCGTTTAATTCATTATATGCCAAAGGAGAGTAAAAAACGCAACGACTTATTTCCTCCCCTTGCGCACATCGTCCCGATGTCCTTTGGGAGAACGTCCCGAAGGTTTCCTTGAAAAACCTTGTTGAGCCGTTCAAACCTTCGGGACGGTGCGTAACATCAGTTACTTCATCAAAAAAACAGCCGCGCGGATTGCAGTCCGCGCGGCTATTCACTGGAAGATTGGTGACCGATTACTTCATTCTCTCCGCCACCAACTCCGCCACATCCTTGACCTGGATTTGGCTGCCCTCCGCTTTGGCAGAATCGGTCAACATCGTCAGGCAGAATGGACAGCCCACCGCCACGGTATTTGCGCCTGTGGATTTGGCCTCTGCGAAGCGCGCGTTGTTGACGCGTTCCGTGCCCGCTTCCTCCTCCTTCCACATCTGCGCGCCGCCCGCGCCACAACAGAAGGACTTGGCCGAATTACGCGGCATTTCAATCGTCAACGCGCCGACAGATTGTAGTGTGTTGCGTGGCGCGTCCGCAATCTTGTTGTGCCTTCCCAAATAACATGGGTCATGGAATGTCACTCGTAACTCGTCGCTCGTCACTTGCAACTGTATTTTCCCCGCGCCCACCAATTCATTGATGAACTGCGTGTGATGGACGACTTCATAGTTTCCACCGAACGCGGGATACTCATTCTTGATCGTGTGCAAACAATGCGGACAGGTCGTCACGATCCGTTTTGGTTTGAGTTCGTTCAGGATTTCAACGTTTTGCGTCGCCAGTCCGAAGAAGATATCTTCACGACCTGCGCGGCGTGCCGAATCCCCTGTGCAGGATTCGTTCTTGCCAAGCACCGCGTAATTGACCCCCGCCGCATTCAAAATCTTTGCGAAAGCCTGCGCGGTCTTTTGCGCGCGCGCGTCGGTTGCAGGTGCGCATCCGACCCACCACAAAATGTCAGGTTCACCGTTTTGCTCAATCGTCGGGACGTTGAGTCCATCAGCCCATTTCATTCTGTCCTGCTGGCTGACGTTCCACGGATTCATGTTGCGTTCCATGCCTTTGAACGCAGTCTCAAGTTGTTTCGGGAAATTGCTTTCCATCATCGAAAGATTGCGGCGAATTTCCAGAATGTCGCGCATCGGTTCGTTGCCGACCGGGCAAATATCCACGCACGCGCCGCACGATGTACAAGCCCACACCGCCTCTTCCGAAATCAAACTCGTCAATTCAACATCGGTCGCGCCGCCATCGTTCAGGTGATAGCGTTTGTTGATTTCCAACGCGGCAGGCGAGAGCAGCTTGCCCGTGTTGTACGCGGGGCAAACCTCCTGACAGCGGAAGCACATGATGCAGGCGTAGCTGTCCATGATCTGCTCCCAGCCCAAATCCTTCATCTTCGCCGCGCCGAACTGCTCGATCGAAGTGTCGTCGAGATTGATATAACTTAATTGGCCGATGGATTTCCGTTCGGGCTTTACTGCAAAATTGATCGGGGCAAAGAACAGGTGGATGTGTTTTGAATATGGAAAATAAGGAAGGAACGCAACCACCGCTCCAATGGACAGCCAGAATGTGATTCTTTCCCCGACGATTAAAGACCCCGCGTCCCACCCCGACCATAAACCTGCCACCGCTGAAATGGTTGGCTGCCAACTGTCAGGGACTCCCGTCCCCGCCACGAAAAAGGACTCTCCAAACAAACGCGCCGTGTTGTGCGTAAAAATAAATAATGCAACGATTGCCGAATCGCGAGAGATGCCGAACCTTGCTTTCGGGTGGAGCAATGTTGCTTTACGCGTGGACAGAGTCGCAGGTCGAAGAATGAAGCGGCGGATTTCCATCGCAATGATTCCAACGAGGATCGCCACGTTGGCAACGTCCGCAAGCAGGCGATAGAAATTGCCAAACCATCCCAAATGATCGAGCAGTTTGAATTCGGTGTACGCGTAAATCAAATCCGCGAGATTGATGAGCAGGAAGGAGAGAAAACCCCAGCCGATGAGCGCGTGCAAAATGGACGGCCACAAACGGAAACGAAAAACGGGTTGGAAGAGACCGACCTTGACGATGAGTTCTCCAATCCGTTTCCAGATGAGCGACCAGTTGATTTTGCCCTGTCCGCTGGCGATGTGACTGATGATGCGTTGCGCGCCGCGATACGTGAAGTAGAGCGATACGAGTGTGGCAATGACAAAGAGGATTTTTTCAATGGGTGAGAGCATGAGGGCCTCCTGATGTTTTCGTCATTGCGAGCGACTGAAAGGAGCGAAGCAATCTCCTGTTAAGCGGACAAATCTTATCGAACAATTCACACCGTTTAATCGGGGGGTTGCTTCGTCGGGGAGAGCACCCTCCTCGCAACGACATTGCGCCAATAGTTTAGCACAACTTCACACCATTGTAGCAAAATTCACTAAACTGTCCCAAATTTCGGTATTGAGTTTTTCAAATTGAGATTGTGCGAATTCCCAGAACAATCCCTGCGCACGGGTGAATGGAAAGTCAATATGGCGCGCCATGTAAATCGTGCGCCGCAGATCAAGTCCGTCTACTTCCACTTTTTTGATTCGCCCCAAAGCCAGTCCGCGCGCCGCAGCCATTTCAGAGACGAAGGCAATGCCTACGCCGCGTTCCACGGCCATTTCAATCGCTTCTGCGTTGCCAAGTTCGATCACAACGTTGAGATTGTCCATCGTAATATTGTGGCGCTTCAAGCCTCCCATTACGGTTTCGCACGTTCCAGACATTTCCTCGCGGGTGACGATGGGCTGGTCGAGCAGGTCGGCGGGCAGGGCATGTCCGTAATTCGACCAGGGGTGGTTGGAAGGGACGATAAGGATAATCCGATCCTCGAAAAGGGGAACAGGCTCAAGGTCCCGGTGTTCGAGGCGGCGGCTGGAGATCCCTATCGGCAGGGCGCGGCAAAGAAGCCTGTCCAGCACCGAATCCCGGCTCATGATCTTCACTCGCGGGTGCACGGCGGGATAATCGCGTTGAAAGTCTGCCAGCAAAATGGGCAGGAGATATTTTCCGGCAGAGGTCGAACAGCCGATCAGAAGTTCTCCGCCGACCTGGTTGTTCACATCCTGAAGCCCGTCTTCGAGCAGGCGCGCGGCTAGCAAAACCTCACGTACCATCGGAATGATCGTCTGGCCCGCTTCACTTAGCTGCACCGAGCGTCCGTGGCGGATGAATAATTCCACTTTGTAAGCGCGTTCGAGCGCCTGAATATTCTGGCTGATGGCGGACTGCGACATGTGAAGCCGCCGCGCGGCCTGGCTGAAATTCTTTTCCTCCGCCGCAACAAGGAACACGCGCAAAGCCGACAACTCGACCATTTTTCTCTCCGTGATAAGGAACTCTGATATTTCGCTGGTATAAGGATAAGGGTTTGTCATGAGCGTGAACAGTGAGAATTGTCAACGCTTGCGTGTGCGGATGTGGGGGAAACACCCCAGAAGCAAACTGCCCGCAAGTTTCCTCGCGGGCAGTTCGTTCTTGTGTCATTGCGGGACGGTGTTCGTCCGTCGAAGCAATCTCCTATACAGTGGATTCATCTCTTCGACGATTTTTCCAAGGTTTTGGGAGATTGCTTCTCTCGCGAAGAACGCTCGTTCGCAATGACATCTATTTGGCTGTCGGAAGTTCAGCGGCGACCCAGCCGTTCATGCCGCCAGCCAGGTTGCGGACGTTGGTGTAGCCCAGGAATTGCAGGTACATCATGGTGATGCCGCCGCGATGACCGGACTGCAGTACACCACAATGGGCGCGGCCTTGTCAGCAGGCAGGGACGCGAGATTGGCGGGCAGGTCGTTGACGAAGACCAGCGTTGAATCCTCGATGTAGCCATCGGCGGTCTTTTCTTCCTCGGAGCGCAGGTCGAGCATGAAGGGAACCGTACCGCCGGCGATTTCAGTGTTCAGGTCCACTGGTTTGATGGAGCCAAAACCTTCGGGCAGGGCGCTTAGGTAAGCATCCAGCGCGGCCAGACGGGTTGTATCCACCTCGGGAGCAGTGCCAGCGACCGGAGCCGCGGGTTCACCGGTCTCAACGGCGAACTGTGCCTTGATCCAGCCATTCATGCCGCCAGCCAGATTGACCACATCGGCGTAACCGAGCAAGCGCAAAGAGGCGACGGCAAGAGCGCCGCGGTGACCGGACGCGCAGTAGACTACGATCTTCTGATCTTGGGTGGGAAGCTTATCCAGGTTCTTGAGCAGGTCGCGGATTGGGATATTGATCGCGCCGGCGATGTAGCCATTTTCTGCGATCTCAGAGGGTTCGCGCAAATCCACGATGAAGGGGGGATTCTCGACCAGCAGGCCGTTGAGAGCATCGGACTTCACAGTGTAGAAGCCCTGGTCAGCGGGCAGGGCAGACACGAACTCATCCCAAACAACGGGCCAGTTGACCCAGCCAACGACGGGCATGTTGGCATTTTTCCACGCATTCAAGCCGCCGGCGAGGTTTGTGATGTTGCTATAGCCCAGGAGGCGCAGTCCCATCACTACGACAGAGCCGCGATGACCGGAGACGCAATGCACGACAATCGGCGCGTCCTTGGCGGGGAGGTTATCCAGGCTGGCGAAAATCTCCAGCATGGGCACGTTGACCGCGCCTTCGATGTAGCCGTCTTTCGCGAATTCTTCGGCGGTGCGGATGTCAATGACAACAGGCGGGGTTGAGCCGGTCAGTGCTTCGCCCAGCGCATCGGTCTTGATGGCGTAATAGCCTTCCGGCAGGCCCGCGAAGAAGCTATTGAGCGCATCGAACAATGCCTGATCTGCAATGACGGGTGTGCTGATGGCCGCGGCCGCTTCTGGCATGGAGCCGGTGACAATGGCCAGATTGGCTTTCTTCCATCCACTGAATCCGCCCGCCAGGTTGCGGACGTTGGTGTAACCCAGCAGTTTGAGGGCCGCAAAGACCATGCCAGCGCGATGACCCGACGCGCAGTAGACGACGATCGGTTCGTCGAGGCCGGGCAGTTTATCCAGGTTGGTGAGGACTTCGCGCACCGGGATATTGACAGCGCCTTCGATGTAACCATCGATTTCCAATTCGGCGGCCTCGCGAACGTCGAGGATGAAGGTTGCTTTGTCAACAAGCTCTTCGCCCAACACAGCTGGTTTGACTGTGCCGTAGCCTGCATCGGCGGGCAGTTCTGAAACGAGCGCTGCGAAGAGGGCTTGAATATCCGGCCCGGCCTCGACAACGGGGGCTTCCGTTACGACGGGAGCCTCGGTCACTGCTACGGGTTCGGCGGCGGGCGCGCAGGCGCTCAGGATCATGCTGAACACGATGAGCAATCCAAACAACATCTGCAATTTCTTCGACATGGTGATTCTCCTTAAAGATTATTGTCTCAATCAAGCTACTGCTGTAACTTGTGGCAGCCAGAACAGTTATCATCCTTGTATTCGAGATGGTCTTCGGGGCTGATGGGGGCCTCGCGTATGCCTTCCGCGTGACAGGCTGTGCATGAATTCGACGCGTGCTCGACGTGGTCTACGGGCAAGAGCGGCGCGTTGAGGAACTTTTCCACACTGACAAGCGGCGGGAGCGTTTCGACGATGACAGAGGCGTTCGCTTCCAACTCATCGGATTTCACTTTCTCCTCGGTGAGGAAGAGAGTCTCATCTCCGCTGTGGCAGGTCTCGCAGGAGGCATTTTGCGGTGTGTGCTTTTGAATGTTGTGCGGCGTTGCATACAGCCAGGTTGGAAGCGCATTGAAATTGGTCAGCAAATCCCTGCCGTAGAATTCATAACTATCAGCCGCGATTGGCACGTGACGCACGGGCACATACTTGTATGGCCTATCTTCTGATGGGTCGGGATTCAATCCGATGAAGAAAGTCTGGTACGTCGCTTCGGTCTCAAAGAATGGCCTGCCGCTGGTCTCGCTGATAGCTGTGTGACAACCATCGCAGCTTGTGTACGTGATCGAGTGACAGACCTGACAGGACAGCGTATCGCCGTGTGCCTGGTGCATCGGGTTGTCGTCGCCGCCCGGGGCCGCGGTCTCGTGGCAGTCAGTGCATTTGGGCATCTCGCTTCCCGAATACCGATGGTCAGGAGCAGGCCTGCCCTGAGTTTGATCGAAGGGTGTCGGGTCCGAAGATGAACCGTGCAATTCTGTCCCCGCGTGGCATTTGATGCAGTTCATGCGCGCCTCGCGGAAGTGCACGTCGCCCGCGAGGCCTTCATTCTTGCCGAGGAACTCGTTGCCCACGCGGCTTCCGTGACAGGCCGTACACGAGCGCGTCATCGGCGGAGTCGTTTCGAAAACGTGCCCCGTAAATAAACCGCCGCCCACATTCTTTGGCTGGCTCACGTGGCACTCGCCGCACGTCGTGTGGCAGGTGGCGCAGTGATTTCCAAACATCTCTTCGAGTTGTGCGTGATTTTCAGGCACACTGCGCGCCTCGAGCGCGGTCCAATATCCCTGCTGGGTGGAGTGAAGCGCGAACGGGTATGTGGTCGTCTGTTCCTCGTGGCATTCGCCGCAATACTTTTCAGGCTGCGCGCTCGGGCTTGCAATCAGGCCCTCGTGCGCGGTCTCTTTATCCGGCGATTGCACGCCGCCGTGACAATCAACGCAGGCGATCTCACCGTGATCGGTGGGCAGGAACTTCTCGCCATCCACCAAAACTTTTTGCCAGGGCTCCAACGGAGCCACATCGCCCCCTCAACCAACGCCTTTGGATTCGCTTTCCGCCGCCACCTCAGGTTTGGCCGTATCAATCAAGCGTTGCTTGTCTGTGTGGCAAATCAAGCACTCGTCATTGACGGGTGCGGCAGTTGCCTCTGCGGCTTCGATGGCCGGCGTGTCGGTCTTTGCCGGCGCATCGGCGGGGGACTTGGATGCGCATGCGGATAACGCGAACAGGATGAGGACTAGCAAACTTGCGGTTCTTGTTTTTGACAAAGCGGCCTCTCAAATTTGTGTATATTTTCACAAATTATTTTATTCCAATCCCTTATGCAAACAAGTGATTTACATAACCTGCGCTTATTAGATTTACTTATGCTGATGTATTACTCAAACTGAACGAGATTTTCCAGGCCCCCGCACGCTTCCCCCTGGGACCTTCAACCTGCTGCCGTTAAAAGAGATTGCCGCCCGCAAACTAAAACTGTGCTATTCTATGGATAGGAGCAATAACATGGAAACCATCATACTTCCAAAGGGATACGTAATATTGCCTCTGGAGATTTGCCGCAGATTGGGAATTGAAGCGGGTACGCGGCTGGAAGTTGACTATGATACACAGACCGGCTGTATTCGTTTACGGCCTGTCAATCACAGGTATGCAGTTGATGTTCGAGTGGGGGAAAAGGTAAAACAAAAGGCGCGCGAAAAGAAACAAAGAACTACTGGCTGATGTCGTTTACGTAATCGATTGACAATGAGCAGGCAGGGGGAAGGTAGGGTGAAATATTTTCCCACGTAAGTTCGAGGCTGTTGAATTGCGCGCCTGAGATCGCATCTGCCAGACAGCCGGGCCCGGCGTTGTAATTGACCAGCGTAAACTTCCACAGGTTTTCGTACGATACGCTTTGCCCCGGCGCGCCGCCTGTGAAGTTACGGACCACCTGTCCCGTTTGCTGACAGTTGGCGATCATTGTGTTGGCGAATACGTTTATCGAGAAATCCGCCTGCGTCAGGTCCAGTCCCAGCGGACAATCCTGACAGATCGCGTTGACGCTTGCAACGAGTGACTGCCGCAGAAGAAGCTGTTCATCCTGTTTGAGGTGCAGGTACCCTTTGCCGCATCTTTCCGCCTCGAGTACGAGCGGGCAGAACTGATTATGAAAGGATGGATTCCAAATCAACGTCGTATCGGCGCCATTCTCGGTCAGTTGGCCCAGTCCCACGTCGCTTGCGGCCTGGTAAATGCCCGGCCAAAACTGGCTTTCGCGTGCGAACAAATTCTTGAGCAAACGGGCCGGGACGCCGGTCTCTTCTGCGGTGGTCAGGATCAACGTGTCGAATCGGTTTTGCCATTCAATCACCGCGTCGCGTGCTTTTTCCAACCCGCATTGATTCACGCCGCCGCCGGGGACCAGCCCGCCATCGGGACAGGCAGAAGCATCCACCACACCCTGCAGGATCAAATTCGCGGCGAGATATGTGTAGGGAATGTCACTGCTGAGTTCTTCGCTTGCCGTGGGAGTGGTCAGCCAATCAGGCGGGCCGCCAACGGGCGGGAAGGATCCCCATGTGTCGGCGCAGGTGGCTACAGCCGGGCCCTGCCATTGCGAAGAGAGCACATCCACGTACCAGTAGAGTTGGTCCGGGTCGCCCTCGTCGGCTTTCACAACGCGGACCTGGGCGGTGTAAACGAGACTGCTATCCCCGTAGGATGAGTAGGCCCAGAATTCAACGGTCACGCCTCCTTCGTCTGTTTCCGGTAGTTGGAATTTACAAGTTTCCGAATCCGCGCACACGAAGGGCAGGCCGTCGTATGTTCCCTCCACGCGGATGATGGTTTCGTTTGGCAGGGGTTCGTGCCCGGTGATGACGAGCGTCGGCATTGTTTCGCAAATATTCGTGGACGTGCTGATCACCGGTTCGCAATCTTCAATCGAGACGTAGACCGTGGCGGGCGCGAGTTGCATGGCGATCTCTTTTTCCGCGGGCCGGCTGTCAACGTCATAAACGTAGTAACCATCGCAGACGTTTTTGTTTCCCACCCCCGTGCAAGGCTTTTGTGAGACCCATTTATCGTAGATTGTTTCTCCGCAATCGCGATAGACTTCTTCCGGGGTTGGAATACCCTCATGGTCAACCACCAGGGTGCAGACGATTTCTTGTCCCTTCCACGCGGCCATCCACCATTCGAAGGCTGTATATTCAACGGTGATGGTGGTGAATCGATCGGGGCCGGGAGGCGGATTGGGAGCGGCGGCAGGCTTGAAGTCCCGCGTGAATGCGGTGCCCGTGAGGACCGAAGTTAAAAAAAGGAGTCCAATCCAGCGAGTATTCATGGCCCTGATTCACAAAGTCCGCTCGGATTATAGCGGACTCTGATTGCTTTGGCTATTCTCTTTTGGGACTAATTTTTAGAACTAGTTCCCTTTTTCACTTCCGCTTGGCTTTTGACTTATGTTCGTTGTCCATGCTCTCAAGAGTGGACAAATCCTGTTTTAAATTGCGGCTGCGGATGTACATGCTGGCAACGTATATGCCCATGGTGACAAAGGCAATAACGTAACCTGCGATCATGTAGCCTGAAGTGTCGGGGATGGTTTCAAGAAACATAGGGTCCTCCAATTACATTGAGACTTTAAGTCTGAGCTGTTCGACCTTATCCTGCAAGTCCCCCAGGCGGATGCGGTGCCAGAACAAATCAACGAAGATGACCGTGAAGGTGAAGAGCGCGAAGAAGAATGCGACTTTCATATCGCTGGTCATGTCGAAACCGCCCTGCGCCGCGGCGGACTGGTTGCCGATGACGACGGGGTGAATGGTGCGGAAGAGGCGGATGACCATGAAGGTGATCGGCGCGCTGATGCCACCCAGCAGTGTGTAGACTGCGCCGAAGCGGGCGCGGCGCTCGGGGTCTTCGATGCTCTGGCGGAGCATGAAGTAGGCGATGTAGATCAGCTCGGTGATGGCGGCGGTGGTGAGACGCGGGTCCCATGTCCACCAGGTATTCCAGGCAGGGCGCGCCCAAATGGAGCCGAGCACGATGGTGATGAAGAAGAAGACGAGGCTTACTTCCACCGCGGCCACTTCCACCCGGTCCCATTTGAGGTCTTTGGTGACGAGGTAGACGATGCCGGTGATGGCCGCGAACAGGAAGCCCAGCAGTCCCACCCACGCCGTGCCGACGTGGAAGTAAAACACGCGCTGGACCTGTCCCATCACGGCTTCAGTGGGCGCGAAGAAGAGGGCAAGATAAGCGGAAATGGCAAGGACAATAATGGAAACAACGTCGAGGATTGTGAGGGCGAGAGGTTTGGATTGCATTTATGCTCCTATAAGATTTACGATTTGCGATTGCCGATTTACGATTTATTCTTCAACCACAAAATCAAACACCATGAACGCGATGGCGATGAAGATGACATCGTAGACGATCAGCAGATTCAGTGGTGTGAGGATCTCGGAAAACTCCGCGCCGGAGAGAATGCCGCCGCTGGCCTTGACCGAGGCCAACAGCACGGGAATGATGATCGGGAAGAGCAGGATCGGCAGAAGGACGTCGCGCGTGCGTGTCTGCACGGTCATGGTGGAGATCAATGTGCCGACGGATGAATAGCCAATCGAACCCAGCAGGATCACGCCGAGCAAGCCGGGCTGGAACAAATTGACTCCGTATAACACGCCGTACATCGGCAGGACAATCGCTTCCACGATCAGCATAAAGGCCAGGTTGCTGATGACCTTGCCGAAGTAAATGGCGGCGCGGTCCACCGGCGCGAGCAGGAGACCATCCATACAGCCGCGGTCTTTTTCGATTGCCATCGAGCGGTTGAGGCCGAGTGTGCCTGCAAAGGCGAAGGTGGCCCACAGCACACCGGCTGTCACTTTGCGGCGAATATCGGGTTCGAGTTCGAGGGCGAAGTTGAAAATGAGGATGACCAGCATCGAAAAAACCAGCATGGCCGAGAGCAGTTCACGCGAACGCAATTCCGCGGCCAGGTCCTTTTGCACGACGGCGAACATGGCTTTGAAGAAGCTGGGAGTGATTGGCGTGGTGCGTGTTGATGCGGTGCGTGTTGCTTGTTCTGTTGTTGTGGCCATGGTCAATCTGCCAGCGCTTTCTTGTAGAAATCGAGTAGGTTTGTTTTCTTCAAGCCGCTTCTCAAAGAGGAGGCCGCGATGACGCCGCGTGACAGGATGTCAAAACGCGTTGCCAAATCCTCGGCGCGGGCCAGGTCGTGGGAGGTCATCACCACCGTGCGTCCTTCAGCCGCGACGGAACGGAGCACGTCATCGAGCATGGACGAGGCATCCTGGTCGAGGCCGGTATAGGGTTCATCGAATAGCATTACGTCGGGGTCGTGGATAACGGCGCGCCCGATGGCGAGACGTTGCTGCATCCCGCGCGAAAAGGTGCGGACGAGGTCCCTGCGGCGGTTTTCCAGCCCCACCATTTCCAAAACTTCGGTAATTCGTAATTCGTAATTGGGGACGTTGTACATGCGCGCGTAGAAGCGCAGGTTTTCCTCGGCTGTGAGTTCACCATATAGCAGGGGCAAATGGGAGACTACGCCCAGCCGGGCGCGGACCTGTGCGGCTTGGTGGGGGAGTTGATACCCGGCGATGTTGACCGCTCCCATCGAAGGCCGCGAGAGCGAAGAAAGGATTCGCAGGAAGGTTGTCTTTCCCGCGCCGTTCGGGCCGAGGAGCGCGACGAATTCACCGGGCTGGACTTCAAAGTCCACGCCGCGCAGGACGGCTTTCAGGCCAAAGCGTTTGACGAGTTTTTTGACGGTAATCATGGTCGTTGTATGTCATTGCCCCGCCAACATACGGCGGGATTCCGAGGAGGGTGTTCTTCCCGACAAAGCAATCCCTGATTAAACGGAGGGAACTGTTCGACAAAATTTATCCGTTTAGCGGGAGATTGCTCACCTGCACTGCACCGAACGCAGTGCGGTGCAAGTGTCGCAGCTTGCGCTCGCAATGACATGTTAGCTTTCTTCCTTCAACTTCGCCTTCAATTCATCGCGGCGATTGTGGTAGGCTTCATCGTTCAATTTTCCGGCGCGGTGCAGGTCGTCGAGCGCGATGATGGCATCGAGAACCGATTCGGAATCTTCGAACTCATCCTCTTCCTCGTCCTTCTCTTCGATGCGGCTGCGGTCGCGCAGGTACATCCACACACCTGCGATGATGAGTACGAGACCGAGCGCGCCCACGCCGATCAACAAGGTTTGATTCTGCGTCACGTCGGCTGTGTCGCTTGTGGCTTCGGGTTTGCCGGAAAGCGTGAACGTGATCGTATCGCCGGTATTCAATGAGCCGCCATCGTAGACCTGGAAGTTCGTGCCTTGCAGGGCTTGAATGCCGCCGTCGGTGAGATTATCGCCTTTCGCCGTCACGCCTTCGGGCAGAAAGATTACGGTGCTCGTAACTGGCAGGCTCATGAGCTGCTTGAATTCAATCTTGCCATCCTTCGGGTAGGACGCGAATGCCACCAAACCGTAAGGCACTTCGCTGGGTGCAATGGCAAAGCCGCTGTCTGTTGGTGTGAACGACGCGCTGTCCTGTGTGGCTTCGTAGCCGAGTCCCTCCGCGCCTTCGGGGAATGTGATGAACGGAATTTCCTGCGCGTCGCCCATGTTCACCAAAACTGTTTTGTCGGTGGTGTTCATGATCGAATACACCGCAAAGGCCTGGATGCTGTCGGCGTTTGCGTAATCGAAGAAAATTTGCAGGGTATCAACGGTCAAGGTTGAATAATCGTCGGTAGTCGCATGGACCACAATATCCGGAAGGGTCACTTCCACAGCGCCCGTTTCGACAAGCGCAAAGTCGGATTGATAAGTGATGCCGTCCACTGTGA
Source organism: Chloroflexota bacterium (assembly GCA_016235425.1). Classification (GTDB taxonomy): domain Bacteria; phylum Chloroflexota; class Anaerolineae; order Anaerolineales; family Villigracilaceae; genus JAKOVF01. The sequence goes on from JACRLC010000067.1 coordinate 14,548, forward strand.
CTTCGGCGACAAAGATGCGCCTCTCGGGAATTTCAACATTTTCGAATTTGAAAACACCGTCGGCTTCTGCAACGCCATCAAGCGTGAGCACCTCCTGTGGGCCTGCGTTTGGGTCAGCGCCGTGTTCGAAGCCATGCAAAGTGACTTTTAGATCAGACGGCAAAGCCGCGCCCGTTTGGTTATCGATGACGCCGCTGACAGGTCCGACTCCGGCGATGGCAGCCGCTTCAGGCGTGACTTCGGCTTGGGCTGTGCCTTCGAGATGCGTCGCCTCCGCTGACGGAGTCCCTGCCTCAGGGCTGACGGGAGTCCCGGTAACGGTGGCAGGTTCGGCGGCGAGTTGAGGCGGGGCGAAGGTCAGAGTCCGCAGATAGGCCGCAACTGCGTAGGCGTCCTCGTCTGAAAGATCGCTTCCGAAAGGCGGGATGTCGCCGCCGCCCGTTTTGATCAGGTTGACGAGGTCGGTTTCAGACAGCGCGGCCATCTTTTCCGGGTTTGTGAATTTATCGGCGCAATTGGCGCAGTTGGTTTCAAAAATTGTTTTGCCCTTTTCGATCATTTCGGGCGTGGTGTGAAGCGTGAGCGCGTAAGAGATCACATCCCAGCGCTCTTGGTCGCTAAGCGCTTTAGCAAATGGAGGCATGTACCTTTCCAGATTTCCCTGTGTAACTATGGTGAACCATTGGGAAGCTGATTTCGGATGAGCGATTTCTGGTAATGCAAAAGCAGGCACGCTGACGCCTTCAAGCTGAATACCTTGAGGTCCATCGCCCATGCCTGTTTCACCATGGCATGGTGCACAGTGTTGAGCAAAGAGCACTGCACCGTTTTCAACATTAGGCGCGCTTGAAGGATATAGTTGGAGCGTAGGTATTGGAGCCGGAGGAGTGTAATCTGGCGGCGGCGTGACATCGGCCGCGAGGGTGAAGTTGCAGGCGGATAATGCGAGAGTTGTAATAATAAGCAAAAGAGACAGGCGAAATTTCATGAGTTCCTCAATGGAAAAGTAATTGGTAATTACCAGTTACCAATCACCATTTACGTCAATGACTTCCCACACGCTGGGCAAAATCTATCGGATACAAATATGGGTTTGCCGCATTTCGGGCAGAAGCCCGCGGACTTGTCCTTGTGCGCTCTGCGGCGCGCGGCAAGCATGGATTCGATATCGTCGTCGGTGAGTTGCGGAGTCTCTGCGGATGCATCCGCGCGGCGGGCGGCGACGGCTTTTTCGATGCGGTCTTCCTCCGACCCCCCTCGCCCTGCGGGAGAGGCGTTGTCCTGAGCTTGTCGAAGGAGGCTGGGGGTGAGGGCAAGGGACAGTTCATCCAACTTCTTCAAAATCTCCGCGCCTTTTTGCAGGAGCAGGGCGCGTTGAGCCGGGTAATCCTCAGAGGGAATCTTGCCGAGGTTGAAATCGAAATCGAGTTCCTGCAGGGAGTTGATGACGCGGTCGCGTTCGGCCATGAGCGATGAGACTTCGTGCGATTCGTTGGCCGTTGCGCGGCGTCCGCGTGACATGAACGGGGCATATAAATACATGCCGACCAAAATCAGAACAGCCAGGATGAGAAAGATGGCGCCTAGTTCCATGATGTGTCCTTATTTGAGTAAGCCATCAATGATGGATTTGATCTCATCCACCGATGAAAACGGCCCGACCTTCACATATTGAAGGACGCCGTTTTGATCAATGAAATACGTCTCCGGCACGCCTTTGATGCGGAACATCTGGGAAATTTTTGTGCCCATGTCCGGGCCGTTGGCAAAGGTGATGCCAAACTTTTTGAGGTACACGCGCGCTTCGGGCTCGGTGTCCACGTAGTCCGCGCCGAGGAACACAACCTTCCCATCCGGTTCGTAGAATTGCCAGGCTTCCTGCAATTCGGCGGCTTCCTGTTCGCATGGCTTGCACCACGATGCCCAGAAATTCAGCACCACCACCTTGCCGCGAAAATCGGAAAGTTTTACTTCGCTCCTGCCCTCGTATTCGTAGCCGCTGAAAAGCGGAAGTGTGAAATCGGGGATTTTGTCGCCGGGCTGTACCGTCCCTTGTTGTGCGCGGCGCAAGCCTACAAAAACAATCGCAAGCAGAGCAATGAGCAATCCCCAAACAATGATTTGCACCCATGCGGGCACGCCGCGTTTCCCCGCCGAAGTAGCGCGGGATTCTGGCGCTGTGTTGGTAGTTTCGGTCATTATTTTCTCCCAAAAAGACCTGACAGGTTTCCGCGGGGCCTTTGACGGTCAGGCACGTTCGTTTTCAGTGAGTCCTCATAATCGGACTTCTTTGAAAACCTGTCAGGTCTGTGTGATTCATTTTCGTTTCTTCAATTCTTCTTCGAGACGCGCCACGTAATCGTCCTGCGGGGCGACGGGCTTCGCTTCTGACTCACCCGAGCCTGCTGAGGCAACAACGGGCTTTGTCCATGCCCGGAGAGCGCGGAAGAGGATGTAGGCTCCGACCAGGATAATCGCGGGGGGAAGCAGGTACACGAGCCAGTTCAGTCCCGTGCGCGGAGGCTCGGCGAGCACGCGCGCGCCGTAGTTATCCACAAAATATTGCTTGATCTCCGCCTCAGTCCTGCCCTCGGATAACTGGGTGCGGATCAACTCGCGCCACTGGCGGCACGCTTCGGTGGGACACACGTCCAGCGGCGTGTTTTCGCAAACTGGACAATACAACTGCTTGGCAATCGCATTGACTTCATCGTCGGTGGGTGTGGGACCTTGCGCGAAGGCGGGTTGATAAACCAAACTTGCAAAAACAAACGCGAAGGCGAGCAATAAGTAATTAGTAATTTGTAATGATTTGCCGGTTGAAGATGCTTTCATCTTATCTACCTGTGTACTTGTTTATTTTCTCAATCCGCCGCGCTCATTTGACGGGCGCGCTTGTTCACGCGCACAGGTTCCTGCTCCGGGTCTTTATCCGGCCAGGCGGCGATGATCACGCCGAACAGGAACAGCAGGCTTCCGATCCACAGCCAGTTGACCAGCGGGTTGACGTAAATCTTGAACGTCGCGCCATTGGCGGAGATGGGCTGCCAGTCCACGAGAAGGACGTAAAGGTCATCTCGCAGTGTAGAGCGGTTCCCCGGAATGGTCATGTTCTGCTGGGAGTCGTAGTAATAATCCTTGCGCGGATATAACTCACCCAGGTAAACTCCACCTTTGAAGATGCTGACTGCCGCGCGTGTATAGTTGACTTGGGGATTACCCCTAACAGGAACATCCCAGTTTGCCAGTTCCTTGTATTCAACCGTGTAACCGGATATATCGAGAGATTCTCCAACCGCAACCGTTCCCTGGGTTTCGGTCTGGAAGATTTCGATGCCAAGAATACCAATCGCCATCAGCATCATGCTGATGTGGATGATGTATCCGCCGTAGCGCCTGCGGCTGCGGCCAATGAGGCGCGCCAGCGCGGTGAAGAAGTTTTCATCCTGCGCTCTCTGGCGGGCACGCGTCGCGCGCCAGAACTCCTGCATAGTCACGAAGAGCACCAGCGCAATGAGGAAGAAAGCTATCAGGGCGATGAGATTCTTTGTGTAAACGGCGAACAGGACAACGGTCAGGAAGAGAGCCGCAAGCGCGGACTTCCATATCGCGCGTCCGAGAGTGTTGAGCGTCGAGTGTCCCCAGGCTGAGAGCGGTGCGATGCCCATCAGGAACATCAGCGCGGCGAAGAGCGGCGCGGTGGCGCGTTCATAGAATGGCGGGCCGACGGTCACTTTCGCACCGGTGGCGAGTTCGGAGATGAGCGGGAAGATCACACCCCAGAAGCACACAACGAGCACACTCATGAAGAGCAGGTTATTCAAAAGAAACAACGCTTCGCGCGAGAGCATGGACTTCATCTCGGTCTCGCCGCGTAGTTCGGGCCAGCGCCAGATCAGCAGTGAAATGGACGTGATGAAGGTGATGCCGATGAACGCGAAGAACAACGGACCGATCGCACTTTGTGCGAAGGCGTGAACCGAGGAGAGCACGCCGGAACGCGTGAGGAACGTCCCAAAGATGACGAGCGCGTAGGTTAGGATGACAAGCACCATGTTCCAGTGTTTGAGCAGGCCGCGCTTTTCCTGGATCATCACGGAGTGCAGGAAAGCTGTGCCGGTGAGCCAGGGCATGAAGGCCGCGATCTCAACCGGGTCCCAGCCCCAGTAGCCGCCCCAGCCGAGCACGTCATAAGCCCAGCGTCCGCCGAGCACGAGGCCGAACGATAGGAACAGCCACGCCCACAGACTCCAGCGGCGTGTCAGGCGGATCCAGCGGTCATCGGTGCGGCCAGTGACGAGCGCCGCGATGGCGAAGGCGTACGGGATGACAAATGATACAAAGCCAAGATAAAGCATGGGCGGGTGAATGACCATGCCGGGGTGGCGCAGGAGCGGATTCAAGCCTTGTCCATCGTCAGGGATGAAAGTAGTCGCGCCAATGACCGGGGTAAACACACTAGTGAGAAGTTGCCCATCTATCCTGGTGATAAGTTGCCCATTGATATCTTGCCAGTAGCGCGCGAACGGATTCTCGTAGAAGACCACCATGCCGAGGAAGAATGCCAGCGTGATGGCTGTAACCACGATCACCCACGGCAGGAACTCGCGGTCGCGGTCCCATTTGCGGAGGGTGACCGCGCTCGCGAACGCCGACAGCAGCCACGACCAAAAGACGAGCGAGCCAGCCTGTCCGCCCCACCAGGCAGTAACTTTGAGGTAGGTGGGCATACTGCGGCTGGTCACTTCATAGACGAAGGCTACTTCATAATGGTTGTTGACCAGCAGGTAGATCAGCGTGGCCGCGGATAATGAAATGAGGGGGAAGGTCAATAACATGGCGCGCCGCGCGCTCTCAATGACCGCATCGGACTTGTTCCTTACGCCAAAAATCGCCGCACCCACACTATAGAGCGCGACGATGAAACTTACCATTAAGACACCGTATCCAAATTCAGCGAGCATAAGATTTCCTTAACTCCCCTCTCCCGCAGGGAGAGGGGCGGGGGGTGAGGGGAAATAAAACCTGACAGGTTATAAAACCCTGTCAGGTTCTGTTTAGTTGCTTGCGGATTGTTCAGGCACCGCCTCTTCGTAGCGGGTTGGGCATTTGAGCAGGAGTTCGTCGGCGTAGAAGATGCCGTCCTCACCCATTTTTCCGGTCATGATGGCTTGCGCTTCGCCGCGGAGCAGGTCCGGCTTCACGCCTTTGTAAATAACTTTGACGCGTTGGCGTGTGGGATCATTTACCGCATCGTAAAGAACTTTGGCCAATCCACCTTGCGCTTCGATCTCGTTATTATCGCCAGGGACGTGAGCGACTTCAAAGGTGAGGGTCAGGGTCTGCGGGTCATATTGAATCGTGTCGCCAATCACTGCGCCCGAAAGGCGCAGGCTCTTGCCGACCGCCGCGCTTCCTTCTGCTTTGAGTTCGTCAATGGTCATAAAATATTCGGCGCTCGCCTGTGTGGATGAAGCGATGAGATACACCACCGCCGCAAGGATCAGCAGGCCGCCGAGCAGGAATTTAGTTCGTTGCATAAGGACCTCCAGAAATAGACGGGTAAACAAGTATGATTTTACATGTTGACATTAATCGGGGCTGAGAATGCGTATAGAAGGATGTCATGAAAAATTCCCGAATTTGTCCCATTGGAATCAATGCCGGTAAACGTCCCGAAGGTTTTTCTGCAAAATACGATTGAATTTCACCAGCCTTCGGGACGGTGCTTGCCGATTTTGGTTTTCAAAATTCGTTAGGTGAAGTTCCCGTTTTTTTTTTGCGCAGGAATTTTGAACCCCGCACGCTTCGTTTGTTTTGATGGTGCGTGCGGGGTGAACCGCCAAGCCTTGCACTGAGCCTGTCGAAGTGATGCAAAGACCGCAAAGTCCCCTTTTTAACTGATGTTACGCACCGTCCCGAAGGTTTTAGCAGAAGATAAACCCGAATTACGAGAACCTTCGGGACGTTCTGCGTAAGGTGAGTTTTTAAATCTTCGCGCTCTTTGCGGGCGGTGTCACTGCAATTAAGCGCGGAGCTTTTTTCCAGACTAAAACCCATCCGCGAATTTTCGCTAATCTGCGCGAATTAGCGAAAATTCGCGTGAATTCGCGGACAAAGAGCCTGGCCACGTTAAGTGCAGTCCTACTCTGCGGGCTTCGCGGTAAAACTTTTTCGGCTTGGCCGAATTTTGCATTTGGACTTGTGTAGAAAAAAACTTCCCGATTTTGAATCGCTGGCTATCCATTGCCCGTCGGACTAAAGTCCTGCCTCAGTACAGGGAAGTCGGTTGAAACCGACTCGCGGAGGCCAACCCGAAGGGTTTCCAAGTACTGAGAAGGTGGCTTTAGCCCCGCCGGTTCCGCGGGAAAAGCGGAAGTTATTATTACACGACTCCTTTGGGTATATTTCGTTTCAGTTGAAACAACCGTCCCGAAGGTTTGAAAAACGGCCAAAATCTCTTGAGAAAGCCTTCGGGACGTTCTTCCCTTCAACTCATTTGAAACGCACCCTTTGCATTTAAATCATGATATATTTCCCGCCGTTCCGAGGAGCAACTCATCATGAAAATAAAAGCAACCCCAAACTTTCTGCTTCTTCTTTTGCTGTTGTTTCAACACAGCCATGTCTCTGCCGCATCGCGCGCGGACGTGACGAACGACAAAGTCACATTCAGTTTTCCCGAAACAGCCACATTCTCCGCAACACTTACCTCCAGCGCGGACATCGCCTCCGTGACCCTCGAATACGGCAACGCGCAACTCACCTGCGGCGAAGTGATCGCCAAAGCCTTTCCCGAATTCACTCCGTCAACATCTGTTAATGTAGAGTGGACTTGGGATATGCGCCAGAGCGGCTCGCTTCCTCCCGGCGCGTCCCTGTGGTGGCGCTGGCGCTACACCGATGCGACCGGTGCCGAATTTGTCAGCGATACACAAACCGCGGCGTGGCTCGATGATCAGCACAACTGGCAAACCGTCTCCAGCAGTGACATCAACCTGCACTGGTATTCCGGCGATCAGGTCTTCGCCCAGGATTTGCTCAACGCGGCAGTCGGCGGCCTTGAATTCAACAAGACCGAATCCGGCCTCGAACCGGAAAGCCCGATCAACGTCTACGTCTATGCCGATACGACTGACATGAAAGACGCCATCCTCTACGAACCCTCGTGGACGGGCGGCATGGCGTTTCCTGAACACGATGTCGTCATCATTGGTATTTCGCAGGCTGAACTCGACTGGGGACGCAATGCGATGGTTCACGAATTGACTCACGTGCTGGCCGGCCACCTCACCTTCACTTGCCTTGGCGATGTCCCCACCTGGCTTAACGAAGGTCTTGCCGTATATTCCGAAGGCGAGCTCGAACCGCAGTGGCAAAGCCAGCTCGACCAGGCCATCAAGGAAAACACATTGCTTTCCGTGCGTTCCATCAGCGGCGGCTTCTCCGAGGTGACCGACAAGGCCCTGCTCTCCTACAGCCAGTCCTACAGCATCGTCAACTTTCTCATCAAAACCTATGGGCAGGAAAAGATGACCTCCCTGCTCGTTGCCCTGCGCGACGGCAAGACGATTGACCAGTCTCTGCTCGAAGTCTATGGATTCGACATTGACGGGCTTGAGGATTCTTGGAGACAGTCGGTCGGGGCCGCCCCGCGAACTGCTTCCGTTCAACCGACCGCACAGCCAACCCCGACTCATGTCCCCACCATCATGCCCGTCTCAGGTGCACCGCTGGCAATCACGCCCACACCCTACGCGATACCAACGTCATCTTTTGGCGATGACCAATCTCCGTCTCCCACACGAAGCGGCCCACCCATCGCGTTGACACTCGCCCTGCTCGGCTTTTGTTGTGTGCTGCTCGTGATTATCGGAGTCTTCGTGTTGGGCATTATTGTCCGTTCGCAGAATCGAAAGGCAGGGAATAATGAATAAGAAAAATATATTCGTCCTGCCTGCACCTGAAGTGCAGGCACAGGTGAGCGGATGGTCGAGTAGGGGCTGGGTCATCCAGCCCTGTATCGAGACCCGTACTCGAAGGACAGGTTTGCATAAGGTCTTCGTCAGTCTGTTGGCAATCGCCTTGCTCCTTTCCATCCTCACCACTGCCAGCACGCGTCCTGCATCAGCGTGGCAAAGTGACATTCCGCTGAATCAGGCCCTCGTCCTCGAAGGAGGCGAGACAACCAACCCGCGCGAATATGACCCGGCCACCACGCATGGTTCGGGCGATAAACTCGTCTACAGCGGACTCGTCTCGTTCGACCCGAATCTGAATCTTATCCCCGACCTTGCCGAAACCTGGGAAGTGAGCGGCGACGGAACTGTGTACACCTTCCACTTGCGTCAGAATGCAAAATTCCACGATGGCCGCGCTGTCACTGCGCAGGATTTCATTTACTCGTGGGAGCGCGCCGCCGACCCCGCGACTGCCTCGGACACCGCGCTGACTTATCTCGGCGACATCGTCGGTGTGGCGGAAATGGCTTCGGGGCAGGCCGATTTCATCACCGGCTTAAAAGCGATTGATGACCACATATTGCAAGTCACGATTGACGCGCCCAAGCCTTACTTCCTTTTGAAGCTCACCTACCCAACCGCGTTCGTCGTTGACAAAAATAACGTGGAGCGCGGCGGCGAATGGTTCCGCCAGCCGAATGGCACGGGGCCGTACAAACTCGTCGAATGGACGAGTCATGAGCGCATCGTATACGAAGCAAACAAGGATTTCTATCTCGGCGCGCCGTCCATTCCGTATGTGGTTGTGCAGTTATACGCGGGCGATGGTGTCCGTTTGTACGAGACAGGCGAGATTGACATCACGGGCGTCGGCTCGTATAACGCCGAGCGATTCCTTGATCCCACCGAGCCGCTTCACAGCGAATTATTGCAGGGTGTAAATCTTTGCACGGGTTATGTTGTCTTCGATACCACGCAGCCGCCCTTCGACGATGTCAACGTCCGCAAGGCATTCAGTATGGCCTTCGACCGCCAGAAATATATTGACGTAGTTTTGCGCGGCCGGGCGCTTTCTGCGGTTGGCCCATACCCGCCTGGCTTGCCCGGTTTCAGTTACGATTTGCAGGGCCTGCCCTACGATCCTGAACAGGCGCGCGAACTGCTCAAACAATCCAAGTATGGCGGCGCGGAGGGGTTGCCTCCCATCGTGTACACCGACGCGGGCATCGGCAGTTATGTCTCTCCCGATGTGGCGGCGATGGCAGAGATGTGGCAGCAGAATCTCGGCGTGACCATCACGGTGGAAAACCTGGAATACAACTTCTTCCTCGACCAAATCTATTCCGGCAATCACGGTCAGATCTTTGGCGGCGGCTGGTGCGCGGATTATCCCGACCCCGAAAACTTCGCGGACGTTTTGTTCCATACCGGCTCGCAACAAAACAGCGGCGGTTATTCCAATCCCCAACTCGATGCACTTCTCGAACAAGCCCGCGTCGAACAGGATGTGACCAAACGTATTGCGTTGTATCAGCAGGCTGAGCAATTAATCGTCAACGATGCCCCCGTGCTTTTCACCACGCACTCGCTTTCCTATCAACTGGTGAAGCCCTACGTCAAGGGCTACGTTCCCACGCCGATTGATATTTCGATTGAAAGATATATGTGGCTGGATGGGAAGTAATTCTCCCCTCATCCCCAGCCCTTCCCCCGTAGGGGGAAGGGAGTCAGTCAATCCCCTCTCCCTTTGGGAGAGGGTTAGGGTGAGGGTATTACGGCCTAGCCTCGACTACAAACTCCACCGCTTCAATCGCGGACCCGAGGCTTGCCACCGTTAAATAAAATGTGACGCTCGTCCCAGGCTGGATCGCTCCGCCCTCCCAGCGTTTGACCCCGACGACGCGTCCATCTTCATCGTATGCCACTGCCGCGACCCATACCTGGGCCGCGGCGGTTGATTCCGCGGGCAGGGATATTTGTCCGCTTGCTTGCGCGGTCAGGCCGTCGCGGTCAACTTCCACGAATGTGTCGTGAATTGTGGCGGGCAGATAGCGCGGGTCGTTGATTGGGATTTGAATCGCGGTTAAGATTTGCACGTTCGCTTTTGCGTTCGCGGGGATTTCCGGCGGGAAGAAAACAAATAATGGCAAGGATGTATTCGGCGGCAAAATGTTCAATGGCAGTAACGCGGACTGGCTGGCGATAACCGCGCCGTCTGAATCAATCAGCGTCACCTGCGCGCTGACGTTTTCCATGATTTCGGGAGAATCATTTCGGACGAGCGCGAAGCACCATAAGCCGCGGTCAGCCGTCGGGTAGCATTCGATTTGTTTAACGGGAGCAGGCACAGGGGTCGGGGTGGAAGCGTTGCCTGGGTTGGCGGGATTGCTTGGGATCAGGAGAGTCTGTCCCACAGACATGCTGTTCGGAGAGACATTCGGATTCGCGGCCATCAAGTCATCGAGCGAGACGTGATATTTTTCGGCAATCTCGCTGAGCGTGTCGCCGGTTTGGATGGTATAGGTGAACGGGGTGGGGCTGGGGATGGGCGATTCGATTGCGATGACCATGCCTTCGGGCGCTTCGAGGGTTGCGCTGGGCGTGGCGGTTGAGAAGGGAGAAAGCGCTGGGGTTGAAGCTGGTTGCGTTGCTTGTGGTGAGCAGGCAATGAGAAAGAGGCATGCTGCGAATACTGCTTGTTTCATGGCGAGGAATTCTAACATGGTGCGTAACTACAGCCATGGGTGCGTCGCACCTGCCCTTTGGGATGAAGCCATTAAACGGGATTGGTTTTCGCTTGAAACATTCCCATTAAACATGGTGCGACGCATGGCTTGAGCAATGATGTGGGGCGTTATAATCAATTTCATGCCATTTAGATTAGAGGAGACAATATGAACTATCGTCATTTGGGACGCTCAGGGATTCAAGTGAGCGAACTTTCATTCGGCTCGTGGGTCACGTTCAGCAACCAGGCAGACGTGAAAGCCGCGGCGGACATGATGTCTGCCGCGTATGACGCAGGCGTGAATTTCTTCGATAATGCCGAAGTATATGCGGGCGGCAAGTCGGAGGAAGTAATGGGCGCGGCCTTGAAAAAGCTCGGCTGGCGGCGGAGTAGTTATCTGGTTTCCACCAAATTTTTCTGGGGTTTGCACGAAGGCGTGAACGAACAGAATACGCTGAATCGCAAGCGGCTCATCGAAGGCATTCACGGTTCACTCGAAAGACTCCAACTCGATTACGTGGATTTGATCTATTGTCACCGTCCCGACCCAACGACTCCCATCGAAGAGACCGTTTGGGCGATGCACAACATCATCGAATGGGGAAAAGCCTTGTATTGGGGAACTTCGGAATGGGCGGCTTCCGAGATCGTGCAGGCGATTGAATTTGCCGAGCGGCATCACTTGCACAAGCCTGTGATGGAACAGCCGCAATATAACCTGTTCGAGCGGGATCGTTTTTCCGGCGATTATGTGCGTTTTTATAAGGATTATGGCTACGGTTCCACCACGTGGAGTCCGCTGGCCTCCGGCCTGTTGACTGGAAAATACAAAGGCGGCATCCCGAAAGACAGCCGCGCCGCGCTGAAAGGTTATGATTGGCTTCATAAACGAATGACCGATCAGAATAGACTTGCGAAGGTCAATGCGTTGGAGTCAGTCGCGAAGGAACTCGATTGCACGCTCTCACAACTCGCCATTGCATGGTGTTTGAAGAATCCATTTGTCAGCACGGTCATCACCGGCGCGAGCCGCGTGGAACAGGTGCATGAGAATATGAAAGCCGCGCAAGTTGCGCCGAAGATCACGCCCGAAATTTTGGAACGAATTGATTCGATATTTGGGATCGAGAAAGAAGAAGAAGAGGAATAGTAGAGAACTCCGAGTTTTTCAAAAACTCGGAGTTCTGCTTTTACTTCACAAAATATTTTTCTTCCACGTTTTGCCACGGTTCATCGGGGAGTTTCATGTACTTCGTCAACAGCGGATGCGCGCACGCCATCTCTTCGTACATTTTTTGCGCCACGCGGCGAATTGAATAATGCGCGTTGGCCGCGCTCCGCAATTGACAGAACGCGTACGCCTCGCGCAAATTGAATTGGGCCAGCACGCGGCGGTTGAATCCGTTGGGGACAACGTACTGTGCGACTTGCGGATTGAAGGCATACAGCTTCTCGAACATCTCTTCGGCAGATTTCATCGCCGCTTCATACTTTGACCCGAAACCTGCCTCCGTTATCAGACGCGGGGTCGCGTACCCCAGCCGCGTCGTGAGCAGTTGCGGCGTCTGTGTCATCATGCGGTGACGTTTGAACTCGGCATACGCGCCCTGATCCATGACCAGGTCAAAGGTATACGCCGCGTATTCCAACTCGCGAAGGGGGACATCGTAACGGCCCAGCCGCCCAAGCAGGGACTCGGCTAGTTGGGTGAGTTCCGCTTCCTTGAGCGAGATGATGTAATCGAGCGCCTCTGCGTATGTCATCTCGCCGAAGCGATACAATGCCGCGGCCAGTACTTTCTTTTCACCATCCTTGTCGAAATCCATCAGCGTACACCATTCCGATTTGCGATTTACGATTTGCGATTTGCGATTGGCGAATTCCAAGGTTGTTTCGATGAGATACGGAACCGCATCCGCATATTTGACCAATGTGGGCACTTCGCTTTTGGCGGTGGCTTTTACCTGTTCCCCAATTTCACGGACTTCCGCCAGCGGGTGAGATAACATCTTGCGAATGGCATTTTCCAAAACGCGCGCGTTGGCGGTCATGCCCACGTTGGCATTGGCGGCGGCAGGCAGGATGAAACGGCACGTGTCCACGTATTGCGAGCGGATGCGGCGGTCATAGCCCTCGTCGCTTTCGTTTTCGCGGCGCGGGGAGCGCTGTAGGACGAGATTCTTTACAGGGTCCAGCGACTCGGCATAAGTCCTGAAAAGGAAACGGATGGTTTTGATGTATTCATCGCGGAGCGGATGTCCCGCTTCGCGCAATTCGGGCGGGATGGTGAAGTCATCGGGTCCCCATTTTTGATAACGGGTTGATTTTTCCGTGTACGACGCCAGGCGGTTGCCTTCGATGCTTTCAATCGCGATGCGCGAGACGTTCTCGAAAGCGATGTGCAAAACTGCGTGTTCCGCGACGGATGCATGTCCGTATCCCACCACCCATTTCTCGTGAAATTTTGCGGACTTTTCATCGCTTAGTTCTGCGGCGATCTCGCGAAAGGATTCGGGCGCGCGTGATGTCTTTGCGAAGGCAACGGCGATGGTTTCAGGGCTGAGGGCGCGCGGGGAAAGTAAATAGATGTCGCGGTTGGGCATGGGAATCTCCAGTAATTATTTCGCGCTGCGAAGTCCCAGTGTTCTTCTGGGGAGCGGAGAGAGACGGTGTTCTTCCGTCGAACGCAGTCGAAGCGCAGGTGACATGCGAATTTAGATTTTACTTGAGACACATCCTTCGACTTCCGCTTCGACTTACACTCAGCGTCCGCTCACCTGTGCCTGCGCTTCAGGTGCAGGCAGGACGAAGTTTATCTATCCCATCGGATGCCTCATGTAGCCGCCGCCGAGCAGGTGAAGGTGCAGGTGGAAAATCATCTGCCCGGCGTTGGGGCCGGTATTGACGATGAGACGGTATCCGCCTTCGGCGATCTCTTCCTGCGCGGCGAGTTGGCTCGCAACGCTGAACAGATGACCGGCCAGCGCTTCATCCTCGACCTCGAGGCTGTTGACCGATTCGATATGCTTGTTCGGCACAATGAGGATGTGCGTCGGTGCGGCGGGGTGGATATCGCGAAAAGCGGTTACTTGTTCATCGCGGTAGACGATGGTGGCATTGGCTTCGTTGTTGACGATCTTGCAAAAGATACAGTTGGACATGTTGTAATACACCCTGAGAAGCAATGTGATGAGTCGTCTAAGGAACGCCGGCAGGAATTGGACCATACGTCGGCGCGCAGACGATATCGTAGTAATCCATCTCGATGGCTTTATGTTCTTGGGCATAGGCTTCGGCTTCTTTTCCGGTGATGCGGACGATGTCCAGCGCGTCGATTACCTGATGCGGCCAGTAGCGCGGCAGGGTCAACAGCGGATCGTTGATCTCTCCTTCCGGCCTGTAGGCAGGGCGGCCCGGGTCTTCCTTGTTGGCAAGAGGAATCCAGTTGAACATCACCGGTCCGCGCGAGTTCATGGTGAATCCAAGCCTGTAGCCCAGGTCGCGTGCCATTTCGACCGGTCTCATGCCAAATCCGCCGCCGGGCCAAACGATGGCTATGGGCGTTTTGTTGTATCTCTCCTCGAACGCGGTGATGGAACCCTGCAGTTCGCGTGTGACCACAGCCTTGGGCGACTCGTCGCTCAAGTATGAGCCGACCATCACGCCTTGTGATTGATGATCCACCCAGCCTTCATTTTCGAGCGCGATGTTTTCCTGCCAGGCGGCCTCGAGGGTATCCGGCTGGCTTGTCCAGCCATTGACTACGGGCCAGCCCCAATCCTCCCAGTATTGACGGAAATTTTTATCGAAGTTTTCACCGCTCTGGCGGTCATCCTGAACGATGACCACTGACCGCGCAGGGATCATTGCATTCGTCTCCAGAAAATCGGCGAGTTGCTTTGTGTTGATGGCTTCAAAGCCCTGGTCTTTCAGGTGCTGCATGATGCGGTTGAAATCGATCACGTTCACCCCATCCGGGGCTTCGGGTTTTCCCTTGAAGATGCCGTGGAACATGACGATTATTACAATCGTTCCGGGGGCGGCGTTGTTTGGGTCCCATTTGGCTTTGATGTACTGGCACGAGTCCCGGATGTATGTGTGGGGAGTATCAAATACATTCAAGGAAGCCGATTGAAATAAGCGCGGCAGTGCCGGCGGGGTGCGCTGTGCCTGCTCTGTCAGGGCAGGCGATTGCGCGGACGTCAGTTCATTGGTTGGATTAACGGTCCCAGCGATGGGGGAGGGTGCAAGTGGTTGGCAGGATGCCAGGAAAACGCCAAGTAAACAGGCGGAGATGATTCGATGTAGGAGCTGTGTAGATTTGGTTTGTCGTAACATGATATACATTGTATCTAAAAAACAGTCTTGCAGATTAATTGTTTGTAATGACAGATGACAGTCACTTTGTTTCAGAGATGATATGTGTAACAAAACAGGGTGACATGACCCGTCACCCTGTGGGGTTGAAAAATTCGGTTATGCTACGGCGCGGCTGGCAGCGTTCCATAAGCCGGCGCGCAAACGATGTCATAGTATTCGAGTTCGACGGCTTTGTTCTGTTCAGCGTATGCCGCGGCTTCATTGCCAACGGTGCGGATCGCATCCAATTCCGAGAGAGCTTGTGCCGGCCAGTAGCGCGGCAGAGTGAGACGCGGATCATTGGACGGGCCTTCGGGAATCCAGGTGGGGCGTCTCGGATCTTCGGTATCTGCAAGCGGGACCCAATTGAACATGATCGGCCCGCGCGGGTTGACGGTGAATCCCACGCGGTAACCGACCGAGCGCGCCACTTCGACCCCGCGCGGGGTGAAGCCGCCGCCGGGCCAGACGTAGGCGATGGGAGTCTTTCCGAAATATTTCTGGATATTATCAATCGATCCTTGAAGTTCGCCGTAGATGAAATCATCCGTCGAACCGGGAACGATGTTGATGTTGTGGATGACGCCATGCGCTTCGTAGTCCACCCAGCCTTCGGCAGAGAGATTGACGTTTTCCTGGAGGAACTGGTCATCGCCGCCAAATGCGCTGATCCAGCCATTGATCACGGGCCAGCCCCACTCTTCGTAATAGGGGCGGAAGTGCTCAAAGGCTTCGGCGGTATGACGGTCGTCGTAGGTGAGCACAACCGAGCGTTGCGGGATGCGTGCGTTGGCGTCCAAAAAGTCCGCAAGCTGGGTGGCGTTGATCGCTTCGAAGCCAAGCTCCTTGAGGCTGTTCATCAATTTTTCGAAATCCTGGACGGTGATGTCGTTCACGTCATCAGCCGCGCCTTTGTTGATGCCATGAAACATGATGACCATGACAATGGTCCCCGGCGCGGCGTTGTTTGGATCCCATTTGGCTTTGAGGTACTGGCACGAATCCGAAATATAAGTGTGAGGCGTATCTGGCGATTGTAGATAAGCTGTTTGATACGCGGCGGGAAGCGCGGGCGGTGTGCGCGGCGCGGCGGCTGTGGGGATGGGAGTATCCGTCGGCGCGGGTGTTTGGGTGGGCAGGCTGACCTGGGCGAAGGCGGTCTCGAAGGCCGCGGTCATTGCGATGTCGGGGGAAACGGTAACAGGCTTGGGCTGGCAGGATGCCAATAAAATGGCGGGCAGGATCGAGGTCAGAATGAAGCGGGTTTTAATCATGCGCTGTATTCTACCTGAAAAACGTGACAGTCACCTTCAAGGTGACTGTCACGTCGCTTACTCATTTGATTTGCCTGCAATGAAGTCCTCCACTTTTTCGCGGCAGACGCTGTCGCGGAATTGTTTGGGAGGCGTCTTGAAGAAGTAGGAGGACGGGCCGACGATCGGGCCGCTGAGTTTTCTGTCGAGGGCGATCTTGGCGCAACGGATGGCGTCTATCATCACACCCGCGGAGTTGGGACTATCCCATACTTCGAGTTTGACTTCGGCATTGAGCGGCACGTTCCCAAAGGTGGTTCCTTCCATGCGAATGTAGCACCACTTGCGGTCGGTGAGCCAGGGGACGTGATCGCTGGGGCCGACGTGGACGTTGTCCGCGCCGAGGTCGTAGGGGATCATGCTGGTGACAGCGTTGGTCTTGGAGATCTTTTTGGATTCAAGACGCTCGCGTTCGAGCATGTTGAGGAAGTCGGTATTGCCGCCGAAGTTGAGCTGGTAGGTGCGGTCAATGCGGACGCCGCGATCCACGAAGAGGGTGGTGAGGACGCGGTGCAGGATCGTCGCGCCGACCTGTGACTTGATGTCGTCGCCGAGGATGGGCAGGCCGGCGTCTCTGAAGCGCTTGCCCCAATATTCGGAGGAGGCGATGAAAACCGGGATGCCGTTGACGAAGGCGCATCCGGCTTCGAGGCATTGTTCCACGTACCATTTGGTCGCCATCTCGGAACCGACCGGCAGGAAGTTGACGACCACGTCGGTCTTGGTTTCCTTGAGCAGTTTGACGATGTCCGCGGTGGGGCCGGGGGCCTTTTTGATCATGCCGCTGAGGTATTTGCCGAGGCCGTCGTGGGTCATGCCGCGTACGACGGGAACGTTGAGTTTGGGAACGTCTGCAAATTTGTAGGTGTTATTCGGTTCGGCGAAGATTGCTTCCGAGAGGTCCTTGCCCACCTTGGTCACGTTGATATCGATGCCGAGGGTGAATTCGATGTCGCGGATGTGATAACCGCCCACGCGAGGGTGCATCACGCCGGGGACGACGGCGTCGTCGGCTGTGTTCTTGTAGAATTGGATGCCCTGCACGAGCGAGGACGCGCAATTTCCCACGCCGATGATGGCGACGCGTACTTTTTTAGCTGCCATGAAGTCTGTCTCCTTGATCTGGGTTTACAGTTTTGATTTTAATTTTTGTATGCAATTGATATTCTTCAAGCCCAAGTCCTGACAGGCCTGTGAAGTATAATCTTACCGCAGGGTTAACTATGGCCTCCGACCGCATTAATCGTCTTCTTGAAGTCTCACGTGGTTTGAGCGCCGCGGGGGACATGGAAAAATATCTGCAATCCATTCTTTCAGCCGCCACCGAATTGACCGGCAGTGAGACCGCGTCCATTTTGGAATTCGACGAGGCGGCCAGGGAATTGCGATTTTCCGTCGTGCCGTGGTTTCACCGCGATGCGATCCAGGGCGTAAAGGTTCCGCTGGATGGAAGCGCCGCTGGCTGGGTGTTTATGCAGGGCAAACCGGTAATCATCAATGACGTGGGCGTGGACGCGCGTCATTTTCGCACGATTGATCTTTTGAGCAAATTCACGACGAAGTCTCTTTTGGGCGTACCCATGCTTTTGCACGGGACGCCCATCGGTGTGTTCGAAGCGCTCAATAAGGCAAACAGCGCACATTATACCGAGGAAGATGTCACAATTCTAGAGACGCTTGCTTCGCTGGCATCTGCGGCTTTGCAGGCCGACCGCCTCGAAAGAAGGCTTCAAGGCTCCGCGAGCGAGATCACGGAGTTGGATCGTCTAAAGAGCGAATTCATTGCCATCACTTCGCACGAACTTCGCACGCCGCTGGGATTGATCCTCGGCCACGCCACGTTCCTGCGCGAAATGCTGGGCAAGGATTACCACGAGCAGTTGGACGCCATCATCCGTAACGCCGCGCGGCTGAAAGAGATCATCGAAAGCCTTTCGAGCGTGGATAACTACCAGAGCGGCGTGGCGCGCTTGCGGCAACGGAAGGTCTCGATGGCGCGCATTGTGGAAGATGTGCTGGCATCGTTCCAGTCAATGGCGGATGAAAAGGGTGTGAAGCTCAAAATGGATTTGAGCAAGCACGACCTGCTCGTGGATGCGGACGGGAGCAAGATCGCGATTGCATTGAGCAACCTCATCAAGAATGCCATCATGTTCACAGATAAGGGCGGGCAGGTGCTGGTCAAGGCCGAGCTTTCTCCGGGCTATGTCAAGGTTTCGGTGATCGATAACGGCCTCGGCATCCCGGCGCATGACCTGCCGCGTGTCTTCGAGCGATTCTTCCAGGTCGAGTCGCATCTCACGCGGCGGCATGGCGGCATGGGGCTGGGACTCTCGGTTGCCAAGGTGATGATCGAAATGCACGGCGGGCGCATCTGGGTTGAAAGCGTGGAAGGCAAGGGCAGTAACTTCACCTTCCTTTTGCCGGTCGATTTGCAATCTGCCGCGCAGGCTGAACAGCCATTCCATTTTTGAGCCGGGATCATCCCGCAGTTCGACTGCCGGATTAAGATTTAGATGAAACCCACCTTCGTTATTGCCGGAAAATTAAATCGCGAATATCTCCTGCCTCCCAGTGGACAGCCCGTGCTTGATTCACCGGGCGGCAGTTTGTTGTATGCCGTGGGAGGGCTGGCCGTTTGGGATTCGGGTGCGGGGTTGCTGGCGCGTGTGGGCAGGGATTATCCGGGCGCGTGGATTGATAATTTTCAAGAACGCGGTTTCGACGTGCACGGCATTCGTATCCAAGATGATGCTGCGGACATGCGTTCGTTCATCGCATACACCGACAAGCACGAGCGCAGTCAGAGCAGTCCCGTTTCGCACTTTGCCCGCCGCGGTCTCACCTTCCCCAAGTCCCTGCTCGGATACCAGCCTCCCGACCCGCGCGAAGACCCGCGCAAAATGGACCCGCTCGCGCCGTCCGCGCTCGACGTTCCAAAGGAATATCGGGACGCTCCTGCCGTGCACATCTGCCCTTTGGACTTTACCAGCCAAAGCCAGTTGATCAACGTCTTCAAAGGCGGTTCAAACCTGACCATCAGCCTGGACCCCGCTCCGAATTACATGACCCCCACCTTTTGGCGTGACCTGCGGATCGTCCTGCAGGGAGTCACTTGCTTCCAGCCCTCAGAGGATGAACTGCGCGCCCTCTTCTGGGGCGAGACTCACGACCTGTGGGACATGGCACAGAAGGTCAGCGAATTTGGCCCGCGCTTCGTCGTGATCAAACGCGGCTTGAACGGACAGTATCTTTACGACGCCGCGGGGAAACATCGCTACGAGATTCCCGCGTACCCCTCACGCTTTGCCGATCCCACCGGCGCAGGTGACGCGTTTGCAGGTGGTTTCCTCGCAGGCTACAACAAAACCAACGATCCATTGCAAGCCGCGCTGTATGGAAGCGTCTCCGCTTCGTTGAAGGTGGAGGGAAGCGGCCCATTCTATCCGCTCGATGTCATGCCCGGCCTGGCAGATGCGCGATTGCGCGCGTTGAAGGAGTTGTCGCGCGAGGTGTGATGCGCGTTGAGTGTTTCGTTTGCCTGCGTGTTTACTTGTGTGCCTGTTTCCCTGTATACTTCATTCTATGACCGATCTCCCCTCCCGTCTCACTGACCTTGCCATCCAAATCCAGCAAATCGCCGCGCCCACGTTTGCAGAAGGTCCGCGCGGCGAATTCGTGCGCGGACTCTTTCAACAGGAAGGTTTGAAAGATGTCTCGATGGATTCGATTGGAAATGTGTACGCGCGCTTGCCTTCTTCCAACAGTTCAATGGCTGGAAGATTAAGAACGAGGAAGAACACGCCTCTGATCGTCTCTGCCCACCTGGATACTGTCTTTCCTGAAAAGATCAGCTTACAGGTCAGGAAAGAAGCGGGGAAAATTTATGGGGCCGGGATCGGGGATAACTCGCTGGGAGTTGCCGCGTTGTTCGGGATTGTCTGGTCGCTTCGTCAACAAAAGATCGAATTGAAACATGATTTGTGGCTCGTCGCAAATGTGGGCGAGGAGGGATTGGGCGATTTGCGCGGGATGCGCGGCGTGGTCGAGCGTTTTGGAAAAGACGTGATCGGTTATCTCATCCTCGAAGGACTCGCGCTGGGACATATCTATCATCGCGCGGTTGGAGTGCGCCGTTATCGCATCCGTGTGCAGACAGAGGGCGGACACTCGTGGTCCGATTATGGGCGGCCCTCCGCGGTGCATGAACTTGCCGCGCTTGTCACGCAATTGAGCGCCATGCGCCTGCCGCGCGAACCGCGCACCACGATGAACGTGGGAACCATCAGCGGCGGGACGGGCATCAATGTGCTTGCCTCCGAAGCGATCTGCGAATTGGACATGCGCTCGGAAGACCCGTCCGTGCTGGCGAAGGTGGTCGCGCAGGCTGAGGATTTGATCCATGCGGTTAACTGCGAAGAAGTAAAAGTTACCGCGGAGGTCATCGGCCAGCGCCCCGCGGGCGAGATTCCTGTAGACCATCCGCTGGTGCAACTCGGCACGAAATGTATTAGCGAACAGGGCGTGACCCCTGTGCTTACCTCCGGTTCCACTGACGCGAACGCGCCTCTCAGCAAAGGCATTCCGGCGGTCGTGCTGGGCATCACCACCGGCGGCGGCGCGCATACCACGCACGAGTATATTGACGTCGAACCTGTGGGGAAGGGGATGGAGTCGGTTGTGATGTTTGTGGGGGAAGTGGTGAACAGTAATCAGTAATTAGTGCAGAAGTTTCGGATTCTATCTTAGAGTTCCGAAACACGATATAATGATTTTGACGTTTTTACAAGTTTGCGAAAGGAAAGTTGCTCATGATTTACCCCACTCTGCGTGCCACAGTTCGCAAAGGAAAAATCCAGCTACTGGACGAAATGCAGTTGCCTGAAAATGCATTGATTCTGGTCACAGTCATGGATGAAACGGTCATGCAATCGTTGACGCTGGGGGAAAGGTTGGCGGCGGGATTGCAGGACATTCTGCTTGACCGCATCATTGAAGTGAATACATCAGAGGAAATGGCCTCGCATTTGGACGAGATTCTGGGCGAGGCGTAGTGTGGCTTATCGTTTCATTTTTACAGCCTGGTTTGATCGGGACTTGAAATCGCTTCGCAGGCATGACCCCCAATCTGCGCGGCGATTTTGAGTCTTTTTTGCAGGCATTCGATGCGGAAGCGAATCCCATCATTCCACACACGGGCGGGGCGCGCAAAGCCCGTATGCAAGCCAAAGGACGCGGCAAGCGCGGAGGATATCGCGTGGTTTACTATTTGGTTCAGGGAAATACAGTTTGGCTTATCACGATGTATGACAAAGTCCAAAAAGAAAACCTGTCCCCCGAAGGGGAAAAAGTCATCCAGCAGTTGATCCGAAAAATACGGGAAGGCATGGCTTGAATCAAAAACAGCAGAGACGCTGTCTCCGCCGCCAGTTGGGGAATGTCCATGCCTCTATTCCCTGCTCACTCACTGCTTACCGATCACTGCCAATTCATTTCCCATCACTCGCAAATCGTCAATCCAAAACCTGTACTGAGTTTGTCGAAGTATCGTCAATCGTCAATCGTAAATCGTAAATTCTCTACCGTACATCCGTCATTGCGAGCCGCCGCTCTTGCACTTTGGCGGCGAAGCAATCTCCCCGTCGGCGGGGATTGCTTCGGGCAAGAACAAGAACGCCCTCGCAATGACGAAATTACTCGGTTTTGTACAGTAGAGAAATCGTAAATCGCAATCACTTCAACCCCAACACCTCATACACATCAATCGGATGGGTCTTGCCTTTGACGCTCAAGGGCATATAGGCCTTTACCTCCACCTCATTCTTGACGCGTTCGTAGGCTTCCTTGCTGAGCAAAATCTGGTTGCGCGCGGCGTTCTCCTGGATGCGCTTGGTGGTGTTGACCGCATCGCTGATGGCGGTGTATTCGAGGCGTCTCTCGGTGCCGATCAATCCCAGGATCGCCTCGCCGTAATGGATGCCCACGCCGAAATCCAATTGCGCGGCGGCGGGCAGTTTCTCGTGCAATTTTTGGATCGCGCCGCGCAAGGCAATGGCGGCGCGCACGGCGCGCAGGGTGTGATCCTTTTGCGGGATGGGGGCATTGAACCACGCCATCACCGCGTCACCGAGGAACTTGTCAATCGTCCCTTCCTCGGCCAGCACCGCTTCGGCGGCCGCGGCCAAATGCTGGTTCAACACCGAGACGAGTTCCTCCGGCGATTGCTTCTCGCTGAACGACGTAAAGCCGCG
Organism: Chloroflexota bacterium; assembly: GCA_016235425.1. GTDB lineage: Bacteria > Chloroflexota > Anaerolineae > Anaerolineales > Villigracilaceae > JAKOVF01. The sequence continues at coordinate 37,160 of JACRLC010000067.1, forward strand.
AATATCCGCGAACAGCACGGTGATGTCGGCGCGCTTGCCGCCGAGCTGCAGGCTGTTTGGGTCGAGTTGATTGATGACCGCCGGGGAGACCATGCGCTCAAAGAGTCTGCGCTGCGCTTCGAGTTTTTTGCGCTCGGTCAAATCGTCCAGCACGATGGCAATACCCTGTGTGTATTGTTGTGCGTCTTTGAGCGGCGAGAGATTCAGGCGCCAGTCCACCACGCCGCGTTCGGGCAGGGTGTGGCTGATCTCGAGGTCCACGATGGGTTTGTCTGTTTGGCGGACTTCTGCCAGGTGCGGCTGGATCTCTTTTGAAAGGGTGGCAAGCACTTCGTCCAGGTAGTGACCGACGATGTCCATTGATTTGTGCCCAAGGATGGATTCGGCGGCGCGGTTGCAGAGGGTGATCTGATCCTGTATGTCCGCGGTAATGACGCCGCTGGCAATGGAAGCGAAGACGTTGTCCATCAGATTCTTGAGGCCGGTGACTTCTGCGAGAGTCTGCTTGAGCGAGGAGAATAGACGGGCGTTCTCAATCGCCACCGCGGCCTGGTTTGCAAAAGCAACCAACAGGTCCCGCTCTGATTCGGCAAAGATGCCGGCGCGGATGCGGTTATCGGCATAGATCACGCCGATCAGGTCATCCTTCACTTTCAACGGTACGCACAGGATGGAGCGCAGGTTGAAAGCCACGATGCTTTCCTGCCCCAGGAAACGCTGGTCCTCCTGCGCGTTGGTGGTGAGGATGGGTTCACCCGAATCGATCACGCGTTGGATGATCGTGCGGCTGATGGTGATGTCGGATGAGTTGATGGATTCCTTTTCCCAGTTGCGTGCCACGCTCGCGCCCATCTGTCCTTTTTCGTCGCGCAGCATGAGCAGGCCGCGTTCGGCGCGCGTCAGGCGCACGATGTTGTCCATCACGATGCGGAGCACATCATCGAGTTCGAGCGACGAGTTCACCACCTGTCCCACGTTGGCGAGGGCGATCAGGTTGCTATGCTCGGTCTCGAAGGCTTCTATTTTTTCGCTGATGCGCGCAAGCGACGTTTCAAGATTCTCCAGGTTATCCAGCAAACCGGACGGCAGTTTGAATTTGCCTGCCTTGAGATCGGTGCGAATTTTTCCGGCCTGTAAGCCAAGCGATTGAATCTGGTTGTGAACGGTGGTGGGGCGGGTGTTATCGGCCATAGTGTTTGTTGGTTTGGGTCAAGGGAGATCGTCTTCCAAAGGAATACCCAGTATGCGGACGCGCCAAGTTTCCAAAACAACCCTTAAAGCGGCGCGGCGTGCGCGGGCGGAATTACCGTATCGCGATGTGAACAAGTTTGTTTGATGTTCATCTGCAAGTATATCAATGAAGCTGGAAACGGTCGGCAGGAGATCGCGCAGTCTGGCGGCGCGTTCGGCAGGGGTAACGTGCATGGCTTGCGGATGTCCCAGCGTTCGCAGGCTCCAGTTGACAGCCTCAAATGATCTTTCGATGGAAGTCAGGTTTGCCCAGTGTGCCCAACGGGTAAGCCAGCGCGGCGGCTGGTTTCCATTTTTTGCATACCTGCCTGCCAAGTATACCGGTAAACGTTCCGCCAGTGAGTAACGGCGGGTGAGGAAAACGCCAGCGGCGAACATTCCAATGATGAGCGCGCCATACAGGATGTTGAGCAACAACCTGTTGATGGCGCGGTCAGGATTCAAGTCTGTGGAAGGAGGCGTATTTAGTTTTTCCAGTCCGGCAGGCGGCAGGTTGTCGCCCAGTTCAGGGATCGGAGTTCCAACGGGCTGGTTGGGCCGTGATTCTTCCTCCACCGGGCGCGCAAGCGGAGCCTGGTTGGCTGTCGGTTCGAATTCCACCCAGCCAATGCCGGGGAAGTACACTTCCGGCCAGGCGTGCGCGTCTGTTCGTATCACGGTGTAAGTTTGTTCGGCCTCATCGTACTGGCCTTCCGCAAAACCCACCGCGAGCCGCGCAGGGATGCCAAGCGACCGGAGCATCATCACTTCCGCGCTGGCGTAGTACATGCAGAATCCCTTTTTGTAATCGAACAACACCCACAACAGCGGATCGCGGTCGCGCGGCAGTTCGGTGAGCGCCGTGCTGTACTCGATTTCCCTTCGCAGATAGGCAGTGATGGCCGTTGCCTGATCGTAGGGATTATCCATGCCTGCGGTCACTTGCGCGGCGAGCTCGCCGATCTGTGTTGCAATCTCTTGCGGGACTTGCAGATATTGCCCGCTGACCCAGGCCGGATAATCCTGACCCGCCGCGCGCAAATCTTCAATGGATGGGTTGGCGATCAAGGCGCGGACCTGGTAACTGCTTCCCGTTGTAAGGGCAGGATCAGCCAGCCAGGCCGTCACGTCCATGCTTTGATCGGGAAGCCTGACCGCTTCCACACTGCCGCTGCGGCTGACCCAAAACGGTTCGGACGGCACATAAAGCAGGGTCTGTTCTTTCAATCGCATCGTAACGGTGAAGCTGACTTCCCTGCGCGTGTCCGTGTCTGCCAGGTCGAGGCGATCATCCGCCGCATTGAAATTGCTGACACTGGTTGACTCGCTCGTCCATTTGCCGTTAACGTAATGATCGTACACGCGTCCGCGCCAGTAATAGCGCGGCGGCTCTTCCCTGAGGACTCCCTCCACTGTCACAAACAATATCGGCGCGGTTCCCTGCGCGGCCACCCTGCCCAGCGAAAGCTGGTCTCCATAAAAGTTGGTGCTTTCCTTCGAGCCATATGGAGATTCCAGCGCGCTGACGGCATTGGAGAAACGTTCGCGGAACGGGCGGACAAATCGATTCCATTTTGCCGCGGCGGAATTCCATTCGGAGATGGAAACCGGGATCGTCCACGTAATGAATACGGCAATGACTGCCAGCAAAAGAAATTGACGATTGATGTCCTGCGCTGAATCGGGCGAGAGGAACACGCGCCGGAGATTCCAGCCTTCCTTCTCGCGCACGAAGTGTATCCGTCCCAACATTAACAAGGCTATAAAACTGAAACCCGCCATGAGCCATAAGCGGCTTGGGAAAAACGAGTCGTAGGCCTGTATGATCAAGGTCGCCAGCCCCGCGAGCGCGAGCGCAGCCAACACATTTCCCTGCCGCGTCAGCCAATAGCCGGAGGTAAGGGCAAGCATCCAAAACGCGATGGAGATCAAAGCCACAAAGAACAGCGGATCATCCACGGGTTTCTGGACAATGAATTGATCCAGCGAGAAAAACAGCCGCCCGATGACGATGCTGAGTTTCTCCAATAGGGGAGCTTCAATCTCGACCGCACCGATCAATTGCAGGGGAATCACTGCCAGGCTGTAGGCAGCCCCCAGCCAAAAAGCACTGCGCGATTGAAAGCGGCTGACGCCGAGCGCAAGCCCGATGACGGCTCCAAAAAATGCCAGGGTTTGTGAGAAGTAAAGGTAAACCGTCCAATCCGTGATCACCAGTCTCAGCGCCGGAATTTGGATCAGCAATAAAAGAAGCGCGGCGGTGGGAGCATCCCAGAACCGTGATGATTTTTCCATATCTTGAGTGTACAATGAAGGAAACGGGTCGTCAATTGCCAGCGCATATCCCATCCTTTGCAAAAGTGAGAAGGTTTCGCTTTTGTTTTTGTGTAAAATGACAAGGAGGCACTCATGGACATTTTGATCGCGAACGGCATCAACTGGATCATTGCAATTCAAGGAATGGGCGCATGGCTTCAAGCGCCCATGCAATTTTTCACGTCGCTTGGCTACGAGGATTTTTACCTGCTCCTTCTTCCGATATTGTATTGGTGTGTCGATTCCCGGCTCGGCCTGCGCGTGGGATTGATCCTCATCGCCAGCAGTGGCTTGAACAACCTGTTCAAGCTGGCGTTTACAGGGCCGCGCCCATATTGGGTGAGCACGCAGGTGCAGCCATATTCGGCGGAGTCATCGTTTGGCATTCCATCGGGGCACGCGCAGAATGCCGTCAGTGTGTGGGGCATGATGGCCGCGTATATCCGCAAGCCCTGGGCATGGATCACCGCAATCGCATTGATGTTCCTGATCGGTTTTTCGCGCCTGTATCTCGGCGTGCATTTTCCGCATGACGTGTTCGCGGGCTGGCTGATCGGCGCGGTCATTCTCACGCTCTTCATCAATTTGTGGAATTCACTTTCAGCGCGCATTCAAAAGATGACCCTGGGCGGTCAAATTCTATTGGCCTTCGCGGTTTCGATGACCTTCGTCTTGATCGGCGGCCTCCTCGCAAACGGGTTGCGCGGCTTTGTGCTTCCCGCGGAATGGATGGAAAATGCGCTTCGCGCGGGGCCCGAACCTGATCCCGTTTCATTGGACGGAATCCTCACCTCGGCAGGGACGCTCTTCGGGCTGTCAGTCGGCGCGGCGTGGATCATGTCAATGGGCGGGTTCCAGGCCGAGGGTCCGGTTTGGAAGCGTGCCCTTCGTTACGTCGTCGGCCTGGTTGGCGTAGTCATCTTTTGGATGGGGCTGGGCGCGGTCTTTCCTCGCCAGGAGGAACTGATTTCATACATCCTGCGTTTTCTTCGTTATACGCTGGTGGGATTTTGGGTGACGGGCGGCGCGCCCTGGTTGTTCTTTCGTTTCAATTTGGCGTCCCCCGCTGCCCGTGGGGATGCTATCTGATATAATCGCCACCACTACGGCAAAAAAGTTGGGATTCGGATGACCCTCGAACGAGACACTCTTCTTCATAAACGGTATCGCATTGTCGAGATTCTGGGACAGGGCGGCATGGGATCTGTCTATCGCGCGGTGGATGAGAACCTTGGTGTCGATGTTGCCGTCAAGGAAAACCTCTTTACCACAGATGAATATGCGCGCCAGTTCCGCCTTGAGGCGGTGATCCTCGCGAACCTGCGGCACCCAAACCTGCCGCGCGTTTCCGACCACTTTGTGGTCGGCGACCAGGGGCAGTATCTTGTCATGGATTTTATCGAAGGCGAAGACCTGCGCCAGCGCATGGAACGCCTGGGAACCATCAACGAAGACGACGCCATTCAAATCGGCGCGGCCATCTGCGACGCGTTGGATTACCTGCACACACGCAAGCCCTCGATCCTGCATCGCGATATAAAACCCGGCAACGTGAAGATCACGCCGGATGGTCACATCTTCCTGGTGGATTTCGGCCTTGCCAAAGTGGTGCAGGGCACGCAGGCCACCACCACCGGCGCGCGCGCAATGACGCCGGGCTATTCCCCGCCTGAACAATACGGCACCGCGCGCACCGATCCGCGCACGGACGTTTATTCATTGGGCGCGACGCTGTATGCTTCGTTATGCGGTGTGATCCCCGAAGACGGGCTTGCGCGCGCGATGGACAACGCGCAGTTGACGCCTCTTCGCAAACGCAACCCGAAAATTTCTCGCCGGTTTGCCGCGGCGATTGAAAAAGCAATGGCCGTTGATCCTTCGGACCGTTTCCAAACGGCGGATGATTTCAAGAAGGCCCTGTTGGGAAGCAAATCCAAGACCCAGCAGTTGACTGGAAATTATACAATTGCGCCGCCTCCGCCTGAGGCATTCTCTCCGAAGGAAATCATTGAAAATGAAACGAATTTGGATGCGCGCCAGAATGTTGGTTCCGCGCGTTCACCCTCTCCCACGCCTCCTGTGCGCCGCGATGAGGAACAGCCTTTTGTCTCACCGCTGAAGAAACACAAGGAACGCGAGCGCAAGCGCCAGGCGGCCCTTTTGCGATTCCTGCTGGTGCTGGTTTTACTGGCGGCGATTGGCGTTCCCATTCTTGCGCCGGCGCTCCTGCCGGATGGTGTGCGCGGTCTCCTTCCCTTCCTGGCCCCGACCAATACTCCCACGGCCACGATCACACCGTCCGCTTTGCCTACGGCGACGGAAACTGCAACAGAAACTGTAACTGTGACCGCAACTGATGTGCCTCCCACCGCCACAAATACGCCAACGGAAGGCCCGCTTCCCATTCTGACCGAGACCCTGATCGCCACACTGATAGAGACTCCCACCCCCACCCTGGCCCCGGCCAATACACCCACGATCGGCGCCACGCCGATGGGCGGCGGCTTCGGCCAGGTGGCTTTTGCGTCCATCAAGGATGAGGTCGCTCAGATTTACATGATGGATATAACCGGCACTGAACCTGTGCAGATCACGAATATGCCCAATGGAGCGTGCCAGCCTTCCTGGTCGCCGGATGGAATGAAACTGGTGTTTGTTTCGCCATGCAGGGGCATGGAAGATATTTACTATAGCGCCGGCCTTTACATAACCAACGCAGATGGAAGCGGATTAACTCCCATATCAACCGTCCCGGGCGGCGACTTTGAACCGGCCTGGTCGCCGGATGGCACACAGATCGCCTTCACCTCCCTGCGCGGCAACAAGATGGAAATCTACGTTTACAACGTGGCCGATCAATCTGTTGCGCAATTGACCAAACGCGCAACCGGCGAAACTTCACGCCAGGCGTCATGGTCGCCGGACAGCACGCAGATCGTGTATGCCGTCCAGCGCTTTGGCGTCAACCAGATCTGGCTCATGTCCGCGAACGGAGAAGACCAGCGTCAACTCGTTCGCAGTGGAACCGCGCTCACCGATTATCTCCCAACCTGGTCGCGTGATGGAACGATGATCGTGTTCAACCAGCGCCGCGCAGACACATTCTCCCTGCCGTATCTCATGAGCATTCAAGCGGTTGATCCTCCAGATGAACAGGGAACGCGTTTGGAATTGAAGGCATTGCCAATAGAAGACGCGCAATATTCACAGGACGGATTCTGGATGGTTTACGAAGGCGATAACCGCGACATCCTGTACGTGACTGCCAACGGAGCGAGCCGTACGGTCATCGAGACCGGCAAAGGCCCGGCCTTTGATCCTGCCTGGCGGCCTCTAAGGTAGAGAAAACATGGCCTGAGAACTTCCCCATCCCGCTCATGGATGGGGAAGTTTTGATTCCCAACTAAATTGAAAGTAAATCGAAACGAACTGCGGGAAAATGTGAAGTAGAATACACCCGTTCCAATAACCAAACCAAAGCTCACGGGCAACAAAACCTGCAACATACCTGCCGATGGCTCTCGAACGCGACTCGTTACTTCACAAACGCTATCGAATTATCGAAAATCTCGGACAGGGGGGAATGGGATCTGTTTACCGCGCCATTGATGAAAACCTTGGCGTGGAAGTGGCGGTTAAAGAGAACCTGTTCACCACCGAAGAATATGCCCGCCAGTTCCGCCTCGAAGCGGTGATCCTGGCGAACTTGCGGCATCCCAACCTGCCGCGTGTTTCGAATCATTTTATTATTTCTGAGCAGGGGCAATACCTTGTGATGGATTTCGTCCGCGGCGAAGACCTGCGGCAGCGCACGGAACGCGTGGGGCCGCTCATGGAGGATGACGTTATCCAAATCGGCGCGGCGATCTGCGATGCGCTCAGTTACCTGCATTCCCGCAGGCCGCCCATTTTGCACCGCGACATAAAACCGGGCAACGTCAAGATCACACCGGATGGACATATCATCCTCGTGGATTTCGGTCTTGCCAAGGTCATTCAGGGAAACCAGGTCACAACCATCGGCGCGCGGGCAATGACTCCCGGCTATTCACCGCCCGAACAATATGGGACGGCGCGCACAGATCATCGCACGGATATCTATGCTTTGGGTGCGACGCTTTACGTGGCTCTTACCGGCGTCATCCCGGAGGATGGCCTGGCGCGGGCAATGGATACTGCCCAGCTCACTCCCCTGCGTAAACGGAATACGCGCATCTCGCGCCGCCTGGCAGGCACCATTGAAAAGGCCATGTCGGTCGATTCCATGGATCGCTTCCAAACGGCAGACGAGTTCAAGCGCGCGCTTCTCGAATCAAAATCGAGGACCCAGCAGTTGGTCGGCACTTATACCGTCGCCCCGCCGCCTCATGATATGCCCGCGCCCAGGACGGTGACACTCCAGTCCATTCAACTGACGCATTCCACTTCACCTGATACCGATCAGCCGTTTGTTTCGCCCCGCAAAAAACAACTGATGCGCGAGAGCCGCATCCGGCGGATCATCATCGGAGTATTGCTGGCAGTGCTGGCTTCCGGCTTTATTTTTGTCAACTATTTCTTTCCGGGGCTTTTATCCGTCAGGGCGCAGAACTTATTTGCAATGTCTTCCGGCACAAACGACCCGATCACGATCATTCCCGTTACACCCACTGACGCGCTCGAATTGCCCCCATCGCCGCCGCCGGAAGAAGAGCCTACCCCGGACGTTTCCCTTTCCACTCCAACTCAATTCTACGTGCCAACACCGATCGGCGCCGAGTCTTTGGAAATCGCATTTGCGTCCACGCGCTCCGGCATTTCCCAAATCTATATCACCGACCTGCTCGGCAGTAAATTACGGCAATTGACAACAATGCCCGAAGGCGCATGCCAGCCCTCGTGGTCGCCGGATGGGACCAGACTGGTCTTTACTTCCCCGTGCAGATATAAGAACGATTCCTACAACGATTCCAGCTTGTACATCATCAATGCAGATGGAAGCGGAGTGCAAAATCTGCCATCTGTTCCGGGAGGAGATTTTGACCCGGTCTGGTCGCCCGACGGCAGGGAGATCGCCTTCACCTCGAGCCGGTCCGGTCACATGCAGATTTATGTCTATGACTTGGAGGAGAAATCCCTCCTGCGGTTGACCCGCACGCCTTTGGGAACATCCGCTCACCAGCCCGCCTGGTCGCCGGATGGGGGACGAATTGCGTATGCATACAGCCGCAACGATGATGTCTATCAGATCTGGTTGATGTCGGATATTGGCAATAACCAGCATCAGTTCGTCCGAAGCGGCGACCAGTTTTCGGATAACCTTCCCACCTGGTCACCGGATGGGAAACTCGTCCTGTTCCACCAAAGACCTACCGGTAAATTCGCTTTTCCCGACCTGATGATGATTTCCTTCGAGCCGGATGCAACCTCCGTAAAATTGAACCTGGGCATCCTTTCTTTGGACGATGTGGATTATTCTCCTGAGGGATTTTGGCTGGCCTTTGAAGGCAGTGGCGTGCGCGGCGCGGATATCTTCTTCATGACCGTGACAGGCGCAAACCAGACCAAGCTAACCGATGACCCCAGCGACGATTTTGATCCAGACTGGCGTCCGGTAATAAAATAGGCACACTATTCCTCTATTGCCAAAAATTAACACTCTTCTTATTGACTTCCATCTTTCCCACTGTTATCATTATTCCACACTCAATAGCACTCTCGCTTCGAGAGTGCTAACCTTGTAAATCATGACCGACCTCTCCGAACGCCAGAAGACCCTTCTTCTACTTATCATACGCGACTACATCGACTCCGCTCAGCCGGTTGGCTCGAAGCGGCTGGCCGAGCATTACCATCTCGATCTCTCCTCGGCCACCATCCGCAACGAGATGGCCGCTCTCACGGAGATGGGCTACCTGCATCAGCCGCACACTTCGGCGGGGCGCGTTCCCTCGGAAGAAGGTTATCGTTATTTTGTCAGCGAGATGATGCACAATGCCGAACTGCCCGAGGCCGTGCAACATACCATCTCGCACCAGTTCTACCAGGCCCGTCCAGACATTGACCAGTGGATGACCCTCGCCGCCTCCATCCTCGCGCACCAATCGCAGGGTGTGTCCGTCATCACTGCGCCGCACGCGGAGCAGTCGCGCTACAAACACGTCGAATTGATCTCAACCCAGGGACGGCAGGTCTTAATGGTTTTAGTGATGGCTGGAGGGGAGGTCTCACAGCAGATTCTGACTTTGGCAGAACCTGTCTCCCAGGAGCGACTCAGCCAAACCGCCTCGCGTCTCAACGCCCTGTTGGCTGGCCTCGCCATGGACGGAATCTCCGCCCTTCCAACCCGTCCCGACGCGCTCGACCAGGACATCCTGACCCTCATCACTGCCGACATGCGCCGCGCCACGGAGCGCGGCTCCGGCGAAATTTATACGGATGGGCTGACCAACGTCTTGTCCGAACCCGAATTCGCCGAATCAGACGATGCCCGCCGCGCGTTGAAAATCTTCGAAGAACGTTCCACTTTGCAGGATTTACTCGCCCGTTCCACTATCAACAGCAATGTCGGCGGTCTCCAGGTCCTGATCGGCGGGGAAGGCGGGTGGGAGGAACTGCGTCAGTGCTCGATGGTGATTGCGCGCTACGGAGTCCCTGGCATGGCGACAGGCACGTTGGGCGTGCTTGGCCCAATGCGAATGTCGTATGCAAGAACAATCCCGATGGTCAGGTTTGTCGCAGGATTGCTCAGTGATCTGGTCAACGATACGATTGCTGGCGAATAATGCGGCATTCATGTCGCACAACAGGCAGGCGACATAAATGTCGCGGCACGAAATAACAATCTCGAAGTCAACCCTTCGGGGTTTTGTAATAAAACTAACTTTTGTAAAATTGGTGGCTGAAAAATGACTGATAAGAAGAAACACAAGGAAACCCAACCTGAGGAAGTTAATGAGACTCCGGTCGAAGTGACAGAGTCGCCTGAAAACGGCGAGCAACTCAAGGTCCAGGTGGAGGCGTTGCAGAGTCAGTTGGCGGAGGCGGAATCCAAAGCGTCTGAATATAAAGATGGCTGGATGCGCTCGCAGGCGGAGTTTCAAAATTACAAGAAACGCATCGAGCGCGATAACGAGATGATGTATGCAGCGATGAAAAGCGACATCATCAGGAAAGTCCTGCCTGTGCTCGATGACCTGGAACGCGCCCTGCAAAACCGTCCAACCGATTCGGGCGCGTGGATCAGCGGGATCGAGTTGATCCAGAAGAAATTGGCATCCATTTTGGAGGCCGAGGGTGTGAAGAAAATCGAAGCCCAGGGCGCGGTCTTTGACCCGAACTTCCACGAAGCGATTTCGCACGAAGCCGCCGATGGTTTTGAGAGCGGGCATGTGATCGCGGTGGTGCAGAATGGATATATGCTTGGTGATCGTGTGATACGGCCTGCCCTTGTGAGGGTGGCTCAATAATTATTGAAGGGGCAGGGCTTGCCCCTGCCCACCTGTGCCTGCGCACGGTGCAGGCAGGGCGACCACAAGGGTCGCCCCTACGAATAAATCAAAGGAATAATCATGGCAAAAATTATCGGCATTGACTTGGGCACGACCAACTCTGTCGCGGCGGTGATGAGCGGCGGCGAACCTGTCGTCATTCCATCGGCGGAGGGCGAGCGGCTCGTTCCGTCTGTGGTGGCGGTGAATAAGAATCACGAGCGTTTGGTTGGACGCGTGGCGCGCAATCAGGCGATTACCAATCCGCAGAACACGATTTTTTCGGTGAAGCGTTTTATGGGACGCAAGTCCGACGACCCCGAAGTGGAGCGCACGAAAAAGCGCGTGCCTTACGCAGTGAACGGCGCGGCGAATGGCGACGTGCGCGTGACGCTCGACGAAAAAGAATACAGCGCGCCCGAAGTTTCCGCGATGATTCTCGCGAAGATCAAGGCCGATGCTGAAGCATATCTCGGCGAGACGATTACGCAGGCCGTGATTACCGTCCCTGCCTATTTCAACGACGCGCAGCGCAACGCCACCAAAGACGCGGGCAAGATTGCGGGGCTTGAAGTGCTTCGCATCATCAACGAGCCGACCGCATCGTCGCTGGCGTATGGGTTGGATAAAAAGAAAAATGAAATTATCGCGGTCTATGATCTGGGCGGCGGTACGTTTGACATTTCCATCCTCGATGTGGGCGACGGCGTGTTCCAGGTTCGCTCCACGAGCGGCGATACCTTCCTCGGCGGCGATGATTTCGATTTGCGAATCATGGATTATCTGACCGAGCAGTTCAAGAAGGATAACGGCATTGACCTGCACAACGACCGCCAGGCTTTGCAGAGATTGAAGGAAGCCGCCGAAAAAGCGAAGATCGAGCTTTCGACCACGATGCAGACCGAGATCAACCTGCCGTACATCACGGCGGATGCGAGCGGCCCGAAACATCTGGTCATGACAATGACACGCTCCAAACTGGAACAACTCACCGCTGACCTCGTTGACCGTACGATTGCGCCGCTCAAGCAGGCCATTGCGGATGCAAACCTGACTGCGGGTGACATCAACGAGGTGGTGATGGTCGGCGGCATGACGCGCATGCCTGCCGTGCAGGATAGAGTCCGCGCCTTCTTTGGCAGGGAACCGCACAAGGGCGTCAACCCCGATGAAGTCGTTGCGATTGGCGCGGCGATTCAGGCGGGTGTTCTGGGCGGGGAAGTGAAAGATATTCTCCTTCTCGACGTAACTCCCCTCACGCTCTCCATCGAGACTTTGGGCGGGGTTGCCACGCCACAGATCGAACGCAACACGACGATTCCAACCCGCCGCAGTCAAGTCTTCTCCACTGCGAGTGACAGCCAGACCCAGGTTGAGATCCACGTTTTGCAGGGCGAACGCCCGATGGCGAATGATAACAAGTCGCTTGGCAAATTTATCCTCGACGGAATTCCGCCCTCACCGCGCGGCGTCCCGCAAATCGAAGTGACGTTTGATATTGATGCGAATGGCATTCTCAAAGTCACCGCGAAGGACAAGGCCACAGGCCGCATGCAGCACATTACGATTACCGCGTCTTCGGGTCTGTCTGAGACCGAAGTCGAGAAGATGCGCAAGGATGCCGAAGCCCACGCGGACGAAGACCGCAAGCGCAAGGACTTGATCGAAGCTCGCAACAACGCTGATAACACTGCCTACGCCGCCGATAAAGCGTTGAAGGAATTTGGCGATAAAGTGCCTGCCGAGATTCGCAGTGAAATCGAAACCAAGACGGCTGAAGTCAAGAAAGCCGCCGAAGGTGAAAACGTGGATGCCATCCGAGCCGCGACAGAAGCGCTGGGACAGGTCATTCAGAAGATCGGCGCGAGTGTCTACCAGCAGGGGCCAGCCGCGGGTGGGGAAGCAGGCCCGACAGGTCAGGCAGATGCGGGTCCCGATGTGGTGGAAGGCGAAGTAAAAGAATAGAGATTGGAGAATTAGAGATTGGTTGTCGAGTCGTCCCAATCTCTAATTCTCAAGTTCTCTAATCTTACATGCATTATGAGCAATAGAGATTACTACGAGATATTAGGCGTTGGCCGAAACGCGAGCGATGATGAGATCAAAGGCGCGTTTCGTAAACTTGCGCGCCAGTATCACCCCGACGTAAACAAGGAACACGACGCCGAAGAGAAGTTCAAGGAAATCAATGAGGCGTATGGAGTCCTGTCCGATTCCGATAAACGCGCCCGCTATGACCGCTTTGGCAAGGAAGGCCTCGGCAACATGGGCGGCGGCTTCCACGATTACAGCGCGGACTTTGGCGATATCTTCGAAGATTTGCTGAGCGGATTTGGATTCTCGACAGGCCGCCGCTCGCGCAAATCCCCGCGCCGCGGGCGTGACTTGCAGATGCAGGTCACTTTGAATTTTGAAGAGGCCGTCTTTGGCGTGGAAAAGGATATCGAATTCCAGCGCGAGGAAACCTGTTCGCGTTGCAACGGCTCCGGTGCGGAACCTGGGACTTCACCGACAAGATGCTCCACGTGCAACGGTCAAGGCGAAGTGCGGCAGGTGAGACAAACCTTCCTCGGTTCGATGGTGCAGACAGCGACCTGTCCCGCGTGTAATGGCCGCGGGGAGATCATTTCGTCGCCTTGCCACACATGCCGCGGGGGCGGCCTGGAGCGGAAGGTCATCAAGAAGAAAGTGCAAATCCCTGCGGGCGTGGACGTCGGAACGCAGATCCGCTTGAATGGGGAGGGCGGGCCCGGCGTGTTTGGCGGGCCGAGCGGAAGCCTGTTTCTTGTGCTGGATGTCAGGCCGCACAAGTTCTTCAAACGCCGTGATAATGACGTCTTGCTCAATCTCGATATCAATATCGCGCAGGCGGTATTGGGCGCGGAAGTGCAGGTCCCGACGCTGGATGGCGATGAGAAGTTGAAAATCCCTGCCGGGACTCAGCCTGGCAAAGTCTTCCACATCAGAGGCAAGGGTGTGCCGCACCTGCGAAGAAACGGGCGCGGCGACCAGTTGGTGCTGATCAATGTCGAAATTCCCGCCAAGTTGACGAAGGAACAGAAAGACCTATTCGAGAAACTTGCCGAGAGTTTGGGGACTTCGGTCAAGCCGCAGGAGAAGGGATTCCTGGATTGGTTGAATGAGAGGCTGGGGGGATAGATAGGGACGGAGACGTTAGCCGCCGCTTCCTATGATCTGTCTTAGTGGCCACACCCCGTGCAATTGCCGCCACTGCACGAGCCGCAGTCACAACTATTCGACATGCCCGAAACGGCATGGCCTCCGCTCATGGCATGGATCACGGCCAGTTTTCGCTTGACGTGCTCGCCGCCGCACTTCTCACAATCCCTCACCCTAACCCTCTCCCAAAGGGAGAGGGGACTCCCTTCCCCCTTTCGGGGGAAGGGCTGAGGATGAGGGCAAATTACTCGTTTAATTCCCTCGCCGTATCCTGCATCTGTTGCAGGACTTTTGCAACCTGTCCGCTGGTCAAATCAGTGCGGCGGAACATGTCGCTGAAACCGTCGCCGATCATGATCTTCACCGTGCGCCACGAAGCAAGTTGCGGCTGCAATTCGCCGTCCGGCAAAAGTTTAACGGCCTCAGCCCATTGCGGATGAGAACCCTGATAAGCGGCCAGCAGTTCCAGGGTCGAGGTGCGAAGCGGGAAGAGGTGGGTGGCCTGTACGAGCCGCGCGTCCTGTTCCGGGTCCAGCATCCAGCGGATAAAAAGCCATGCGGCCAATTGTTCCTCGGGCGAAGAGTCCAATATCACATACGAAGAACCATACACAGCAAAGGCGCGTGAGTTTTTGCCGGGGTACGCGAGTACGGTCCAATCGTCGGTGTTGTTCGCGGCGGCAAACGCGCGCGTGACGGCGGGCAGGTCTTCGAGACTCGCCGAAATGAACAAGGCCTGGCGCATCGCAAACTCCGCGAATGGATCGCCATCCGCGGATTGCCACGCGCAGGTTTCCTCAACTAATTTTTTCAAGTATTCAAAAGCGCTGATGTTGTTGGGCGTGAGAAAACGATAATTATTGCCCTCGAGCACACCGCCCTCAAATGCCAGCAGCCACGCATACGCCGTCATCGGATCGGTATCCAAAAGCCAGCCGCCCATGCCGTCGTTGTTGGGCGATTCATCGGAAACCATTGTTTGATGCGAGCGGCAAGCCTGCTGGCGAAAACCCGCAGGCGAATCGGGATGCGAATCAAAACCGAGTTCACCGGCCCAGCTTTCATTCCAAAGCAGGAGGCGCGCCGTGCGTTGCGCGGGCATGGCGACGCGCCGCTCACTCAATTTATCCTGTTCCCAAAAAACCGTAGGAAAATCCGAACGGTCAATTCCATATGCCGGATCGTCTGTGTAAGGCGTCAGATCCACCGCTTCACCTTCGGCGTCCCATTCGAGCGCGTGTTCCGGCAAGGCAATCGCCAGGTCGGGACGATTCTCCATCGGCAACGAAGCCGTGACGTTTTCGTATAAATTGCTGAAATTTCCCTGCCCGCTCACATTGATTTTGATGCCCCATTCATTCGCCCCGTTGAAATCTGCGACCATTGCCTCGAACAGACTCGCCTCGACGCCAAACCACGGATACCAGACTGCGATCTCCAACCCCTTCAACGCTTCTTCCTTGACCTCAAGCCTGCTCGCCGTTTCGACAGTTGATTCAGGCTTTGAAGTTTTCTCCGCCGACTTCGCCGCGGCTGGAGTCTTCGGCGTATCGGTCGGCGCGGCACATGCAGAAATTAAGATGAGCAGGATGAATGTGATGGTCGCGATTTTTTTCATTGTGCCAGGGTCATAAATGGAACAGGCATGAACACAAGAAGGAAGATGACGATGACAAGTGCGGCAACTCCCCGGCGCGCCGGATCGAGCGTGGTGATCTGGTCAAGCGGCTCGGCATTGACACGTCCCAGCCAGAACAGCAGAACAGCCCACAGCCACCAGCCGCTCCAGAAAAATCCGAGCGCCACCAGCAGGGCAACGATGAATGGAAAAGCTTTCTTCGCCTTGTCGCCAAATAACGAGTAGATCACGTGCCCGCCATCCAGTGTCCCTGCCGGGATGAGGTTCAGCGCGGTGACGAGAATCCCCGCCCAGCCCGCGAACGCCACCGGATGAATGAACACGTCCGTGCCGCCGAAGGGGACAGGTTGCCCGGTAAAGAAATATTGGACCCAATACAAAAATCCCTGCGGCGCGGCGGGCGACGGGAGCAATTGCCCAAAGACGACAAACTTCGCAAAGAGATAAAGGAGCGAATTGCCCTCGATGAAACCATTTGGGTTTGGCTCAACTGTGCCGAGCGAAGAAAGGTAAAGACCGAGGAACAATACGGGAACCGCAACGACCATTCCAGCCAATGGTCCGGCCACACCGATGTCGAACAAAATCCGCTTGTTTTTCGGGATGCTCCGCATGATGATTGCCGCGCCCATCGTACCAAGCGGGCTGAATGGAAACGGGATGAAATACGGCAAAGTGGCGGGCGTTTTGTGATAGCGGCTCATCAGGTAATGGCCGAATTCGTGCGCCAGCAAAATGCCAAGCAGGCTCAACGCGAACGGCCAGCCTGTGAAAATGTTCTTCACGAGGATCAGCATCTGCCCCAAAAGATCGGAGGGGATGGGACCTTTCACTTCCGCGCCCGCCAGCATCACACTGAAGACGGTCAACACAAACAGAACCACATTCGTTAAAGCATTGCTTTCCTTGGGTTCCGGCCTGCTGGGTGTGAGGTAGATCACCTGCCTGCCCTGCTCGATGCGAAACAGGGGCGTGATGTTGTACTGCTTGAGTGTATCCGCCAGCCGGTCATAAGCGGCGGCAGAATCTTCATCCAGCAGCTGTCCGCGATACCGCACGATGGTCCCCTTTTGGGGTTCGCCGAGAGTTACATCTTCGACGCGAAAGACACGTGAAACGATATTTGTCAGAATTTCAGTTTCGGGGAAAGTCATTATGGCACCATTTTGACCACAGACCACAAATAACCGACGACGGACGGTGGTCTGTGGTCTATCGTCCGTCGTCCAGATATAGGCGGGAGTGGATGGGAGTCGAACCCACCGCGGCCCGCAACGCGGCCCGCCACAGGTTTTGAAGACCAGGAGACCCACCGGGACCTAACCACTCCCGTCCGCAAGGATACACGAGAGGGTGAGGATTGGCAAGTAATCAAACTTGATAATTATCGAAAATGGGGGGCAAATGAATGGAACCGGGATTCCAAACGAAAAGCGATGCAAACAGGATAACGATGCACAACAGGGAAAACAGGGTGAACCCGCCGATGAAAATCCCCGTCCATGCCATCGGGCGTCCGCTCTCACCCCGTCTGCGGATTTGATTCAAGGACACCGTCCCAAATATCAATGCCATGAGGCCGGCCATGATGCTCGCAGGGAAACAAATAAAACCTGTAAATGGAATTGGAACCATCCCCGCGCAAAATGTGAGAATGGTCAGAATCCCAAAGATGAGGCTGAGAATGGATTGTGTGTTCGTCGGGGAATAGGGAGGCGATTCGGTCATCGGTGTATTCAAAAGACCCTAAAGGTTTTGGAAACCTTTAGGGTCTTGGCTCTCTGGTCGGGGCGAGAGGATTTGAACCTCCGACCTCTTGCACCCCATGCAAGCGCGCTAGCCGGGCTGCGCCACGCCCCGATTGGCAAGGCAGGATTATAGCCGCGTTTGTATTTTGTGGCAATGGCACAGCAAAATATTTTCCAATGTTTTTTCGCCGCGAACCCCGTTACAAAAATTTCCGACTCATGCTTTTCACCACTGGCGAAAATGGCTCCCCTCGATATGCCGATTTGCGTTTGTGCTAAAATAAGATACTTGGAGTTTCCCAATGGCAGATATGATAGAAGTAACCATAGACAGTGTCCGCGTGCATTTGATGACGCCTCAGCGCGTGGTTGTGTTAAAACAAATTAATACTGAGCGCTACCTTCCAATCTGGGTCGGACCTTACGAAGCGGAAGCCATTACCGTTGCCTTACAGGAAGTCGAGATGATCCGCCCGCTTACCCACGACCTGCTCAAGAACGTCTTTGGCGCATTCAACGCGCGCATCAGGCGGGTCGAGATTGTCAAACTGCAGGATGACATCTACTACGGCAACATCGTCGCCGACGTGGACGGCACTGAAATCCACATCGATTCACGCCCATCGGATGCCATCGCCATCGCAGTACGCGCGCACGTACCCATCCTCGTCCACCCGAACGTGATGGATGCGGCAGGCATCGTCCCTGAAACGGATATGCCCGAAAGCACCACCCCTTCCAGAAAAGACGCGCCCGCCCCGTTATCTGATGAAGGAAGCGAGAGATTGGACGTCTTCAAAGACTTTATAGATAAACTCGACATAGATAAGCTCGACGATAAAGACAAACCCGATTCACCCTAAACCCAAACCTGCTCCCATCACATGACCGATTTCCTCCAACCAGAAGAATCCACCGCCCCCGCAGGCCCGAGCATTCCGCACAGCCGAGAAGCCGAAGAAGCCGTCGTAGGGGCGGTGCTGATTAACCCCGAAGTCTATTACGACGTCGCACAATTCCTAAGCGCGGACGATTTCTACATCCACCGCCACAAGTGGATTTGGGAAGCCTTCACGCGTTTACACGAACAACGTATCCCCGTTGACCTGCTGACCCTTTCCGAAGAACTCGATAAGGTGGGACAACTCACCGAACTCGGCGGCCCTGCATATCTGACCTCGTTGGTCAACCAGGTGCCATCCTCACTGAACGCAGAATCCTACGGGCGCATCGTCGAAGGCCATGCCATTCGCCGCAAAATGATCAACGCCGCGAACCAGATCGCCGCCCTCGCCTACAACGAAGAAACCGTCGTTGACTCGGTGATGGACGAAGCCGAGAAAGCCGTCTTCAACGTCAGCGAACGCAGGCTCAAACACGACCTCCAGCCAATCTCCTCCGTCCTCAGCGATTACTACGACCGCATTGACGATCTTGCCAAGCGCCCCGATGAATTCTTCGGCGTCCCCACCGGCTTCATTGACCTTGACCGAATGCTCTCAGGCTTGCAGCCCTCAGACTTGCTTATCATCGCAGGCCGCCCCGGTCAGGGTAAGACGGGTTTCCTGCTTTCCATCGCCAAGAACGCTGCGCTCACGCACAAAAAGAAAGTCGCCATCTTCTCGCTGGAAATGTCCAACGAGCAGGTGGTGCAACGCCTGATCGCGCAGGAAACAGGCATCGACTCGCAACGTTTGCGCACCGGCAAATTGACCGAGCAGGAATGGCCGCTGTTCACACATTCCATCGAAGTCTTTTCCGACACGAAAATCTTCCTCGACGACACACCCGCCATCACGCCCCTGCAACTCCGCACCAAATGCCGCCGCCTGCAAATGGAATATGGGATTGACCTCGTCATCGTGGATTATCTCCAGCTCATGGGCGGCGACACGCGCAACGACAACCGTGTCCAGGAAGTCTCCTACATCTCGCGTAATCTCAAAATCCTCGCGCGCGAATTGAATGTACCGGTCCTCACTGCCGCCCAACTCTCCCGCGCCGTCGAACAACGCACCGACAAACGCCCTGTGCTTTCTGATTTGCGCGAGTCTGGTTGTCTTACAGGGGAAACACTTATTACGTTGGAAAATGGACGGAATATCTCTATCCGTGAATTGGAGGGGAAATCAAATTTCAAGATATTGGCATTAAATCCAAATTCACTTAAGTTGGAAACCATGCCTGTGACACGCTCATTTTCAACAGGGATCAAACCTGTGTTCAAAATGAAAACGCGGCTTGGCAGGGAGATTCGAGCAACTGGCAACCATCAATTTCTCACCATCCATGGTTGGAAGCGATTGGACGAATTGCAGATTGGCGATTATTTGGCATTACCCCGTACATTGCCAACTTCACAAAAAGAACAGACCATGTCCAATGCTGAGCTGGCTTTGCTAGGGCATTTAATTGGCGATGGCTGTACCTTGCCGCGGCACGTAATCCAATACACCACACGCGAGAAAGATTTGGCAGATACAGTAGCCGCACTTGCCGTTGAAGTTTTTGGAGAGGAAGTCAACCCGCGAATCTCACCTGAGAAACAATGGTATCAGGTATATCTTAGTTCCACACGGCATCACACTCACAATGTTCACAGTGCAGTTACAGAATGGCTGGGGGAATTGCACGCATTTGGGCTTCGGTCTTATGAGAAGCGAATCCCTGCGCAAGTGTTTGAACAACCTGAAGATGCAATTGGCGTATTCCTTCGCCATCTTTGGGCAACGGACGGGAGTATTCAACTCGTAAAGGGAAGGAAAATCCGCCCGATTGCATATTACGCAACCAGTAGCGAGTATCTTGCACGAGGCGTGCAGACATTGTTGTTAAGAATGGGAATCAATGCAATCTTGAAGCGTGTCCCTCAAAATGGAAAAGGGCGCAACCAATATAATGTAATCGTCACCGGCAAGCCTGAGCTGGAAATGTTTTCCCAAAAAATTGGCGCGGTTGGCGCGTATAAAAAGGGGCGGCTGGTGGAAATCCAAAATCATTTGGAAGAACGCAAAGCCAATACAAACCGCGACGTTATTCCTAATCATGTGTGGCGTTTGCATGTTGTCCCTGCCATGCAGGAATTGGGAATGACCACCCGCCAAATGCAAGCCGCAATTGACACGCAGTATTGTGGAACAGGTTTGTATAAACAAAATATCAGTCGTGGCCGCGCTGCCCGTGTTGCAAATGTGGTGCAATCACAACGTCTCATAGATTTGGCTGAAAGCGATATTTATTGGGATAGCATAATTTGCATCGAACCCGATGGCAAAGAAGCCGTTTACGATTTAACCGTGCCAGGTCATCATAACTTTGTCGCAAACAATATCATTGTCCACAACAGCCTCGAGCAGGACGCCGACATCGTTATGTTCATCTACCGTCCCGACCAATACGAGAAAGACACGACGAAACAAAACGTGGCAGAGATCATTGTGGCGAAACACCGTAACGGCCCCGTTGGCAGTGTGGAATTGATCTTCCGCGGCGCACTGGCAAAGTTCGAGAACGCCGCGACGAAGGTGTTCAGACCGAACGAGTGAAATGTCCAACTTCAAAGGCTTCACCGACTCGGAAACTTTCACTCAACTCCCCGATTCCTTCTTTCATCGTTTGCTGAATGAGATCGAAGATATTGCGGAGTTGAAGGTGACGTTATATTTTCTGTGGCGCGTGGAGCATACGGAAGGACCGTTTCGCGCGTTGTGCGAGACGGATTTCAGCCAAAAGGACGTTGGGCTTTCGGCGGACGAGGTCAGACGCGGGCTGGAGAAATCTGCCCAGCGCGGGAGCATACTCAGGTCCGAGTATGAGGCGGATGTGTTTTACTTCCTCAACTCTCCGCGGGGACGCGCGGCGGCTGAAGCGTTCGCGAAAGGTCAATGGCGGGAATCCGCAAGGATATTGTCCGCGCCGCCTCTCGAGCGCCCGAATGTGTTCAAGTTGTACGAGGAAAATATCGGTCCGCTGACGCCGTTGATCGCCGACGCGTTGAAGGATGCGGAGGAACTTTACACGGATGAATGGATAGCGGAAGCGATTGAGATTGCGGTAAAAAATAACAAACGCAACTGGAAATACTGCGAAGCGATTTTAAAAAGGTGGAAGGAAAAAGGGAAAGATGAAAGAAAAGATCAGCAAAACGCTGGCAAAGATTTCGAGCGATACACCGAAGGCGAGTTCAGCGAATACCTCAAGCACGACTAGGACGACGCTCGGCGACCCGAACTGTCCGCATTGCGCGGGCGTGGGCTACGTGCGCTTTGACGTGCCGATGGGCGACCCGAAGTTCGGACGGCTGGAGGCGTGTGTCTGCCGCAGTGCGGACATCGCCGCGGGCGCGCGGGAGCGTCTGTTCGAGATGAGTCGGCTCGATAGATTGAGCCATTTGACGTTCGATAATTTCGAGGCGCGGGGAAATAAAAATGCCAAGTTCATGACGCCGCAGGACGCGATTAGTTTGCAAGCCGCGAGAGAAACTTCCGAATATTTTGCGCGCAATCCGCAAGGCTGGCTGTTGATCGAGGGCGGATACGGTTGCGGCAAGACTCACATCGCCGCGGCCATCGCCAACTTCGCGGTTGCGATGGGCAGGCCGACGCTGTTCATCACCGTGCCAGATTTGCTGGACACACTGCGCTTCGCGTTCAGCGACCCCGAGACCACGTTCGAGGCGCGCTTCGAGGAAGTCCGCAACGCTGACCTGTTGGTGCTGGACGATTTCGGCACGCAGAACGCCACGGGCTGGGCGCAGGAAAAATTATTCCAGATCATGAACTACCGTTACATCAACAAACTTCCGACGGTCATCACCACGAACCTGATGTTGGACGAGATCGAGAGCCGCATCCGCTCGCGCCTGCAGGACGAGGAATTCGTGGCACACGTGCGGATCACCGCGCCCGATTACCGCCGTCCCACCGAGACGAGCAACCCTGGCATTTCGATGTTGTCCCTGCCCGAGATGAAGGTGATGACCTTCAAGAATTTCGAAACGCGCGAAGACGAACTGGGCAAGGAAGCGGTAACCACCACCACCACCGAGAAACAGGATCGCTTCGGCAACAAGGTCAAGGACAAGGAGATCACGCGTGTCAAGGTGACGCAGGAGGATCTCAAGACCCTGCGGAAAGCCGTCACTGCCGCCATCGCGTTTGCGGAGGAACCCGAAGGTTGGTTCGTGCTGTTGGGAAGTTCGTTCAGCGGAAAGACCCACCTCGCGGCGGCCATTGGCAACTATCGCATTGACCTGGGCGGACAGGCTCTCCTCGTGGAAGTAGCCGACCTGCTCGACTACATGCGCCAGACCTTCCGCCCCACTTCGGACGTTTCGTTTGATCGCCGTTTCAACGAAATTAAAACCACCCCCATGCTGATCCTCGACGACCTGAAAGAGAGCGGCACGAGTTCCGTCTGGGCGGAGGACAAACTCTACCAGATCCTCAACCATCGCTACTACGCCCACCTGCCAACCGTCATCACGTCCACGCTCAAGCCCGACTCGTTCGCGGTCAATTACCCTGGGCTTTGGAACAAGATCCTCGACGCGACGAAGAGTCAGATCCACGTGATTGACATGCCGCCGTATCGGAGGATGGGGAAGGGGAAAGGCGCAGGGCATAAGAAGGAAAAGTAGATGGAAGGCGGACGAACGCAGATTTACGCGGAATTTGGTTAGCGCGATCGTTGACTCTGTGGGGAAGTGGGGCTATATTACAGATATGTAACATCGAGTTCAGCTGCAATATTTTACTCCTCGTAAGTGAGGTACAAATGGAACATCCTATTGAAACAGCAGCAGACTTGTATCGTGAATTAAAGAGGCGGGGTCTTCATCTGCGACAAGAGAATGGGCGGGACAATGCACTTATTGATAATCTAATTTCTAAACTTAATTGTCCCAGCAATCAATTACAGGCCTACCTCGACATCAGCAAATTGTCAGCCGAGGATTTTCTCAAGGTGTTCCTTGAGATAGTGCATCCATTTGCATTGATGTTTTCTCTAATTTGGGAATTCCTAAGCGAGAACTGTTCCCCAAAAGCACTGGAGACTATAGCAGTCCGCTTTGGTTTTCCCAACTCACCCGATAGTTGCACCATAGACTTAGAGCAATTTCGCCGATATGTTGAGATGAGTAGAAGGGTCACTGCTTCAGTGCCACTACAGATGTGGTCATTCGACGCAATGAATAAGTTGTTTGAAATTGGCAGAATTTTGAAACAACAATCCAGCATCCGTTATGAGTATTACCAGCCTGGAAAGCCTTACAAACTTCCAAAGCCCATTTTTAAACAACATGAATTTGACAAAGAAATCGAGAAAATTTATGGACTCTTCCAAACAATTATTGATGAATTTGCTAGCGAGTCCGCAAAACGAGAATCAAGGCGAAATCTACCAGAACTTGAAAATCTCGATGAGGATGAAGACTTTCGTTCGCTTCGGCGCTCCGCGTTTTTACTTACGGATCTTCTCCCAAGTTGGGTAAGAATATTTGGTCAATATGAGACTGTTCCAGTTACACAGAAAGAAGAAGCACTAAAATTCTTCAAGAAAGAAATAAGACCTTTTCTGGAGACACAATCAAAAAACATAGCTGTTCCCGTATCGGAGGCGCTTGACATCCTTGATTTACCTTTCTGGCGTCATAGATGGCACACTTATGAAGTTTGGGCGACGATACTAATAATGAAGCTACTAGAGGATTATCAACCCGTTTTGAGAATAAAGAGCGGGTATATTCCAATCGATGGATATACCGAATCTGTAATTGCAAGTTTAAGTGCAGAAAATTATGATCGAGCCTGCGTTGCGTTGCAAGTCCAGACTCCTTTTGAAAAGAATAAGAGGAAAGCAATCAAACCCGATCTGCGCATTTGTTTTTCAGGAGAATTTGTTTCTGAAAACACAGCGGTGATTGTGGAGTTCAAACAGTTGTCCAGCCCAAAGAAAAGCGTTCTGGAAGAAATAGCAAAATCATATTCCGAAGGATCGCCAGATTGCGGGGGTGTTATCATTATTAACTATGATGAAACAAATCTCAATCCGTTATTTCCAAAAGATTGTTTCTTCGTAGAAGGGGTTGAACCGCAAAATCAAAAAGCTCTTCTGCTATTCGAGAAGTGTCTTAAGAACGCACTTTCTAATGCCAAGTTACTGCCCATCAGTAGATCTGCGATGGTTCTTTTGGATGTGTCTTCAAGCATGGGAAATGCTTATGAGGCAAGAGACGTTCAATTAGCTTTGCGGAGAATACTTGGATTGGGATGGGTAAAGGTCTTTCGTTTCAATAACGGTCTAGTTCCTGGGGGAGATCTTGATGAAGCTGATTACAGAGATATTCGAACATTTGGAGACACACAACTTGGTAAAGCAATCCTTCAAATTGAAGAAATATCTGCCTTGCCAACCAAGTTGCTAATAGTAACGGATGGAGGGCATGAACATCCCGTGGAGATTCTAAAAAGAATGCCAAATGTGAGAGAATGCAACCCTGACGAACTCGAAGAAAACTTCGACTGGCTACTTAGGCCTTGAACTTCACCGAAACCGCCAGCCCGCCCCATCATAAACGTTGGGGCTATTTTACGAAGCGGTGTGCTGAGCTGGTGGGCGAGCCTGTCGAGACCCTGCCGAAGTGTCTCATCCGCGCCGTGTCCAACCGAAACGATTGCGAGGACACGCGTCACGATGATCGGGGTTTTGAGGAGACCTGACATGTCTCATCCGCGCCGTGATTGACCAGAGCCATCGCGTGGATATGGGTCACGATGATCGGATAAACCGTCCACGAATTTGAACCACGAATAAACGAATACAGGCGCACCAGTTCGAGTATTCGTGTCCTATTCGTGGACGGTTGACTCCCAAGACCTGCTGAACGTGTCTCATCCGCGCCGTGGTTGGCCAGAGTTTTCGCGCGGACAAAGGCCATAATCGTCAGACTTTCGCGGAGACATGTCAGGTCTTTCTGGAATCGAGGAGAAAAACTGGATTCGCGGGTTCAGGTGGGAAACCTGCCGAAGGTGTCTCACCCGCACCGTGTCCAACCGAAACGATTGCGGGGAGGCGCGTCACGATGATCGGGGTTTTGATGAGACCTGACATGTCTCATCCGCGCCGTGATTGACCAGGGCCATCGCGTGGATATGGGTCACGATGATCGGACTTTCGCCGGGTGGGAAACCTGCCGAAGGTGTCTCACCCGCGCTGTGTCCAACCGAAACGATTGCGGAGAGGCGCGTCACGATGATCGGGGTTCTGCGGAGACACTTCGACAGGCTCAGTGCAACGCATGTCAGGTCTGCTTGTCGCGAACGCGAATCGAAATAGGGAAATCCACATCCATCCACGTTCATCCGCGTCCCCAAAATTACATCCCGTCCTAAATCCGTGATGACAAATATTTATCAAAAAAGTGATAAATATCTTGTCACTTCCCCAGCCTGCATGATACAATTTTCAAGATAAATCAGCCTGAAATAGGCTGGTTTTTATATCCCCAACTTGATACGAGGTGTAAATGCTCCCCTCCTATTTACTTTCCCTCCGCGAAGGCCTTGAAGCCGCTCTCATTATTGGAATTGCCATTGGCGCACTGCGAAAGATCCGCCGCACGGATCTCGCCCCGGCCCTCTGGCTTGGCACGTTCAGTGCGGTGGCCGTCAGTATTCTCGCTGCCGTTTTGCTCACCAATTTCGGCATGTCACTCCAGGGGGAGGCGGAGAAAATCTTCGAAGGCTTGACCATGCTCATCGCCGCAGGAATCCTTACCTGGATGATCTTCTGGATGAGCAAGCAATCGCGCACGCTCAAGGCTGAACTGGAAGAAGGCGTGAACAAGGCCGCAGTATCCACCGGCAAACGCGCACTCTTCTGGCTGGCTTTTGTCGCAGTGGTGCGCGAAGGTATCGAGCTGGCGCTGTTCCTCACCGCCGCATTTTTCGTAGGCGACCAGAGTCAGATCACCGCCAACACCGCGCAGACCCTGGCAGGCGCGATCCTGGGTCTTGGCACAGCCATTCTGCTCGGCTGGACTCTCTTCGCCACCACTGTCCGCCTCGACTTGCGCCGCTTCTTCCAGGTGACGGGCGCACTGCTCATCATGTTCGCGGCGGGGTTGGTCGCACATGGCGTGCATGAGTTCAACGAAGTTGCCTGGATTCCATCCGTCATCGAGCATGTGTGGGATGTGAATGCCTTTGTGGACGAAAACTCACTGCCGGGTCAATTGCTGAAGACGCTCTTTGGTTACAACGGCAACCCGTCGTTGACTGAAGTGATCTCTTATTTTGTATATCTTGCAGCCATCATCTTTGTGTTACGCCGCGACAGCCGCAAGGTAGAGGTGCAAGCAACACAACCTCAAGTGTAGAAAAATTGACAGTCACTTTATCCTCTGTGATCGTGTCGAAGAGACTAAAAGTGGCTGTCAACTCCATGAAACGGAAACAGGCTCCGGGTCCGAAAAAGACGCGGAGCCTGTTCTTTATCCAAAAATCTTAACTTCACGAAAGTTGAAAGAATACCCGAAAACATGGGGACGGGCGTACGCCCGTCCCCATGTTTTCGGGCTTCTCCCAGTTTTTTTGTGATCTACTGATATTTTATTGCGCTTGACAAGAGGCATCCCAAGCGTACAATGGGCATACAAAAAAAGGAAAAGACTGTGAATAATTTTTCTCTTCCCCTTCCAGACTTCTTTGACCCGGATCGCGTCGGCACGATCTGGCGGATTCCGTACGAAAAACGCGCCAAAGAAGCGCAGGACTGGGCGCGTCAACACGGACTTCAACCCTTCGATCTTACTCAGGGCAGGCCTGCCTCCGTTGACCAGACACGATCCTGGCTGATGCTGGTGGACGTGCAAAACACCTTCTGCGTCCCCGGCTTTGAATTGTACGTCGGCGGCCGCAGTGGGCGCGGCGCAGTGGACGACAACACGCGTCTGTGCGAATTTATTTATCGCAATCTTGGCATGATCACGCACATCTCCGCAACGATGGACACGCACAAAGCGCAGCAGATTTTCCACGCCATTTTCTTCGTGGATAAGGACGGCAATCATCCCGCGCCATACACGGATATTCACGCAGACGAACTGCGCGATGGCCGCTGGCGATTCAATCCCACGCTCGCGGCGCAATACGACATTGCCCCCGAATACGGCCAGCAAATGGTGATCCATTATGCGGTGGAGTTGGAACGTAAAGGCAAATATGCGCTGACGATCTGGCCGTATCACGCCATGCTCGGCGGGATCGGTCACGCGCTGGTTCCGGCAGTGGAAGAGGCCATCTTCTTCCATTCCATCGCGCGCCAGGCGCAAGCGGATTTCGATGTGAAGGGCGATAAACCGTTCACCGAAAATTATTCCGTCATCGGCCCCGAAGTGCTGACAGGCCCCATGGGCGAGATGCTCGGCGTCCGCAACACGAAGTTCATCGAGCTGCTGCAGGAGTATGACAGGTTGTTCATCGCCGGGCAGGCCAAGAGTCACTGCGTAGCGTGGACGGTTTCAGACCTGCTCGAAGATATCCAGGCCACCGACCCCGAACTCGCAAAGAAAGTCTATCTGCTGGAGGATTGCACATCGCCCGTAGTCGTCCCCGGCGTGGTGGATCACACCGACGCGGCAGATGCGGCTTTTGAAAGATTTGCAAAGGCGGGGATGCATATTGTGAAATCAACGGATGTAATGGAACAGGGATGAGCAATGGGTAATTGAATTGCACATGCTATAATTTGGCAAGTCTTATGAAAATCATTTCAACCCCGCTACGAAAGGAAATCGTCTCTCGCCTTGTGGAAGAATTTCATCCTGAGACGATCTATCTCTTTGGCTCACACGCCTGGGGGACTCCGCATGATGGAAGCGATATGGATTTGATGGTCATTGTCACCACCAG
Source organism: Chloroflexota bacterium (assembly GCA_016235425.1). GTDB lineage: Bacteria > Chloroflexota > Anaerolineae > Anaerolineales > Villigracilaceae > JAKOVF01. Next base: position 65,655 of record JACRLC010000067.1, read on the forward strand.
CCGCCAAAAACCAATCCAACGGGCGATACGCGCTCAACGAAGTCTAAAGGGACTCAAGGCATCTGTAGACGTATTGGTAAAAACGCGCAGGGAATTCGAGCGCTACACTTCTGTGAAAGCTTCACTGGAAGCGCAGATCACACGAGAGGGCAAATTATTATATGGACGCAAAACTCTCCCTCGTGCGTAAATGGATTATGAAGGCAAGGCGCGACTTGCTTTCCGCAAAAAAACTCGCGCGCGGCAAAGACCCTTATCTTGATACGGCAATTTACCATTGCCAGCAGTTGGCCGAAAAAGTGATCAAGGGGTGGTTGGTCTATCACGATATTTCCTTTGAGAAGACTCATGATTTGCGTTTACTTATGATATTGGCGTCTGAAGCAGAGCCAAAATTCAAGCCGTGGGTGGACATTGTCGTTCAAATATCACCCTATGCAACCGCATATCGCTATCCGGGAGAAGTTTTGGAGCCAACCGAGAAGGAATTTCTTCAGGCTTTTAAGAACGCCAGCACCTTGTATGAATTTGTGTGTTCCCTGCTCCCCACTGTAGTAAGCGCTCCATAGTTTTGCTAGATCCGGCAGATTTCGTGTCTGCCGCATTCTGCATTAATCCCACCCAAAATCTCATGTCCCTCTTTGACAACAAACGACTCACCAACGAAACCTTCAAACTCGATATCGAACGCATGCGCCGCGGCTGGTATTCGGACAAGTACTTCGAGAACATCAACCGCATGTTGACCGCGCTCTCCGGCGCAGGATACAGCTACGCGGGCACGCACCATAACCTGCCCGCGGGCATTTCGCCGGATCAAATCGCGGTGGGTGACATTGAAGTGGAAATGCAGTGGTTCACGCGGCACATCGGCAGGGCGGTCGTCGTTGGTGTGGACAAGGCGCTGGCCATGCTCAAGCATTGCACGGGTTATTTTGAAGGGGATAATTTTGTTGATACCGCAAACCGCCTGGAAGTCCACGCTGTTCACGATGGAACCATCGTCGAATCCGACGGCAACCCGATGAACGTCCTACCTGTGTTGAAAGTGCGCGGGCGCTACCGGGATTTTGCGCTCCTCGAAACACCCACGCTCGGCATCCTCACGCGCTCCAGCCGCGTGGCGACAAACGTTTATGAAACACTGATGGCCGCAAAGGGCAAACCAGTGCTTTTCTTCCCGGCGCGCTTCGACCTGCACGAAGTCCAGGCCGCGGATGGATACGCCTACAACATTGCGGTGCAGCGCTTCAACATGGACTTTTCGCACACCGTCGGCCCGTTCATCTCCACCGACGCGCAAGGCGATTGGTGGGGCGGCGCGGGCGGCGGAACCATCGCACACGCGGCCATCGCTTCCTTCCTCGGCGATACAGCCGAAGCGATGATGGCCTTTGCGCGCGTCCTGCCTGCAAGAATTCCACGCATCGCGCTCGTGGATTTCAACAACGATTCCATCCGCGATTCCCTGCTCGTGCTGGATGCGATGTTCGCAAAATATCGTGAGTGCATGGATGCGGGGAACGAGGAGGAAGCCGCGAAATATAAACTATTCGGCGTGCGGCTCGACACGAGCGGAAGCGTCCGCGACGTTTCCGTGCAGCCGCTGGGCGACCCGGCGCTCGATCTCGGCGTCACACCGCGGCTTGTGTTCAACGTCCGCCAGGCGTTGGATTCTGCGTCAGAACGCTGGAGCATACCTGAGGCCTGGAAAGAAGCGGCGCGTGAATTTTGTCGAAGTGTGAAGATCGTTGTCTCCGGCGGTTTCAATCCAGATAAAATCCGCAAGTTTGAAAAGCTGGGAGTCCCCGCCGATATTTATGCAGTCGGCTCGTACCTGTTCAACAACAACGGCGCGACCGTCACCGATTTCACCGCGGACGTGGTGCGCGTGAAAGTTCATGGCGCATGGATTGACATGCCAAAGGTGGGACGCAGGCCGCGCGATAATGAGGATTTGGAACGGGCGTGGTAATTGGACGAAAGACTGTAGACGGTGGACGATAAACGGTCAACCGTCCATGGTCATTATTTCAGTAATTCGGGGATGACTTCCAACATCTCGCTTCTTACCTGACGAAAAACCTGCTTGCGCTCCTCATCAGTTCCCTCCGCTTTGGCAGGATCCACGAAACTGCGATGGACGCGTTTTCCCGCTTTCCCCGGCCAGACCGGGCATTCCTCCGCGGCTGAATCGCAGACGGTGACGACGAGATCGAAATCCCTGGTGGGCAAATCGTTGATGTGCTTGGATTGGCCTGAATGCGCGATGCCGATTTCGGCCAGCACATCCACCGCAAAGGGATGGACATGGCCCGCAGGTTTTGTGCCAGCCGAAAACGCCCGCCATTCTGGATAGCGGGCGTTGACGATTGCTTCAGCCATTTGCGAGCGGCAGGAGTTGCCAGTACAAAGGAAGAGAACGGTTCGAGTCATTTTGTAGTGCGACATTCATGTCGCTTCTTCAAAGGGGCGACATGAATGCCTGCCCTGAGTTTATCGAAGGGTCGCGTTACCTTATTGATTCTTCCAGAATTCATCGTCGGTGTCTTTGATCTCGGTCATTTCGCCGGTGGCGATGAAAACCGTGCGTTCGCAGATGTTGGTGACGCGGTCTGCGACGCGTTCGAGATTATGTGCCACCCACAACAGCCAGTTGGCGCGCTCGATGGATTTTGGATCTTGAATCACAAACGTCATCAGTTCGCGGTAGACCTGGTTGTAGAGCGCGTCCACTTCGTCATCTTCAATCGGGATGGCACGCGCGGCTTCCACGTCTTCGTTGATGAAAGCCGTCAGCGCGCGGTGGAGCATGTCCACGTCTTTTTGCGCCATGCGGGGGATGTCAATCAGCGGCTTGAGCAATGGCTGGTCGCCCATGCGGATGTTGATGTTGGCGATCCCTTTGGCATAATCGCCCATGCGCTCCAGTTCAGAGATGATCTCCATCGTGGAGGCCAGCAGGCGTAAATCGTGCGCCATCGGCTGCTGGGTGGCGATCAGGATCATCAACTGGTTTTCGATCTCAAAACGCTTTCCGTTGATCTCGCGGTCGAATTGCAGGATTTTTTCAGCCGCCTTGATATCGCGCTTTTTCAGTGATTCCACCGAGTCAAGAATGGACTGCTCGACCATACTGCCGAGCAGTAGCACGTTGTCTTTCACTTGTTGAAGTTCGGTCTCAAAAGTTTTGCGGAGCATAAGAGCCTCTTTTGTTTGCACTAATTAATCCGGGAGCAATCACATTGTAACTTAAATTTCACCTGGCTTTTCGGCTCAGGCCGGCAGGGAAGAAGATGGGGTGATGTCTTGTCCTGCAAGCCACTGACGAACGCGTTGATCGACCTGCCCGCACAATTTCCGCACGCGATCCAATCGCTCGCCATCGGAGCCTTCGAACTTGGCAGGGTCATCGAACGGCCAATGTTCCCGCCTGCCCATGTTCAGAAAAATGGTCGGGCAATTTTCTTCAGCATGGCCGCAGACCGTGATGACGTGAGAAAAGTGCACCCGGCCAAGGTATTCATTGACGCCCTTGGAACGCTGGTCTTTCATATCCAGTCCGCGCTCCTGCATGGCTGACAGCGCTTCGGGAAGGATAAAGCCTTTCGGTTCCAAACCCGCGCTATGTACGTCGAAGTGTTCCCCCGCATAGGCGCGCAGGAAAGCCTCCGCTATCTGACTGCGGGCGGAATTACCCGTGCAAAGAAAGAGAATTTTTGGCCTGGTCATGGCTTCTCCATTTTTAACCAAACCGCCCCGTGACATAGTCTTCAGTCCGTTTGTCCTTCGGGTTGGTGAAGATGCGGTTCGTCTCGTCGAATTCGATGACCGTACCGGCGCGTTCGTCGTTGATCATCATCATGGCGGTGTAATCGGAGGCACGCGCGGCCTGTTGCATGTTGTGGGTGACGATCACGATGGTGTAGTTTTTCTTGAGTTCCTGCATCAATTCTTCGATCTTGAGCGTGGCAATCGGGTCGAGCGCGGAGGCGGGTTCGTCCATCAAAATGACCTCCGGCTGGACAGCCAGCGCACGCGCGATGCACAGTCTCTGCTGCTGTCCACCTGAAAGCGCCAGGCCGGACTGTTTGAGTTTGTCCTTCACTTCGTCCCACAGCGCAGACTGACGAAGGCAGGACTCGACCAAATCATCCATGTTCCCTTTGAAGCCGTGAATACGCGCGCCCCAGGCAATATTTTCATAAATGGATTTGGGGAAGGGATTCGGTTTCTGGAAGACCATGCCGATTCTATACCGGACCTCAACCGGGTCCACCGAAGGGTCATACAGATTCTGCCCTTCAAAATTGATCTCGCCTTCGATGCGCGTGCCTGCAAAGAGTTCGTTCATGCGGTTGAAGGCGCGTAACAATGTTGACTTTCCGCACCCCGACGGCCCGATGATGGCCGTGATTTTGTTGCGCTCCACCGGCAGGTGAACGCCGATCACTGCGCGGAAATTGCCGTAGTAGATGCCGAGGCTGCGCGCCTCCAGCACGAATTTGGATGTCCCGTTCTGTGGAATGGGCTGGGTCATATCTAATATCTCCTGCTGAAACGATTGCGAAGCAGGATGGCCGAGGCGTTCAAACTGAGCAGCATGATCAGCAAGACCAAAATGGTGGCCGCGGCTGCACTGCGGAACTCCGCCTGCGGACGGGATGTCCACTGGTAAATTTGGATGGGAAGGGTGGTGAACTTGGAAAACGGCGAGGTGGGATCGAAGGAAATCGCGGTGGACGCGCCCACGACAACGAGCGGAGCCGTCTCGCCGATGGCGCGCGAGACGGCGAGGATGGTTCCCGTCAGAATGCCGGGCATGGCGTTCGGGATGACGTGTGACCAAATGGTCTGCCATTTGGTTGCGCCGATCCCGTAGCTGGCCTTACGCAATGACTGCGGGACGGCGCGGATGGCTTCCTGGGCGTTGATAATGATGATCGGAAGCACGAGCAGGCCGAGGGTCAGGCCTGCCGCGAGGATGGTGCGTCCGTTGGCGGTTGTAGGATCAACGAGTCCGAATATCTGTCCGCTCGTCAAAGGTTCCAATGCGCGGACGAAGAGGGCGAGTCCCAAAATCCCGTACACGATGGATGGCACACCCGCGAGGTTGTTGATGTTGGTTTGAATGATGCGGTTGAGCCAGTTGTCGGTGGCGTACTCTTCGAGGTAGATGGCTGCCCCCACGCCGATGGGAAAGGCGAAGAGGATGGTAAAGATGATTGTCCAGAACGAACCGAGGATGGCGGTGCGGACTCCGGTGGAGACGGCTTCGCTGGATTGCGGGCGGGTAATGAAATCGGCCGTGAGCCACGAGACAAATTTCAATTGCGCGTTGGGATATTTTTCGGCAATCTCAACGCGGATCTCTGCGCCCTGTGTGAGCGACGGCCACAGGTTCCAGACTTCGACGACTTTGTACTTAACGATGCGCTCGATGACAACCTGGTATACGTCGGCGCGGGAACGATCGGTGAACGGCTTGTCTTTATCAAGTTTGTTGAACGCGCCGCTGGAAAGTTTGGATTTCAAGAGGACAACGAGTTGTTCCTTGCTTTGCTCTTCGAGGGAGATCCCATCCACAGCAAGCGAGGCGGGATCCACTTTGGCTTCATAGGCAACGTAGCCAAAGGCCCCGTCAACGATGTTGATGAGCAAGGCGATGAGCGCAATGATGCCTGCAATCGTGGAGGCCTGAAAGATCAGGGTCCAAACCAGTCCGATCCGATTTCGGCCTTCGATGTTGACGTTGTATTCAGTGGTAGATTCCCCTCTCCCTTTGGGAGAGGGGGCAGGGGTGAGGGTTTTCATTCGTACACCTCCCAGAAGCGGCGCACGATGCGCTGGCTGATGATATTGAGGGTTAATGTGATGAAGAATAACAACAACCCAAGCGCGAAGATGCTGTTGTAATCAACCGAGTCGTAGGCAAGGTCGCCGCCCGAAATGCGGACAATATGGCCGGTGATCGTCTCTGCTCCTTCAAAGGGATTGAAAGTGAAGTTCGGCCCCGCACCCGCCGCAACGGCCACGATCATCGTCTCGCCAATGGCGCGTGAGATGCCGATGATGATCGCCGCGGCGATGCCGGACAAGGCGGCTGGCACGACCACCTGGAGGGCGGCCTCCAGTTTGGTAGCCCCCATGCCATACGCGGCTTCCCGCAGGGAGCGCGGCACTGCGCTGAGGGCGTCTTCGGTCATGGATGTGATCAGCGGCAGGATCAGGATTCCCATCACCAGACCCGCCGAAGCGGTATTGTAGATCTGCACCACTTCATTCCCGAAGACGGATCGCAGCAGCGGCGTCATGAACATCAGCGCGAAGTAACCGTAAACAATGGTGGGAATGCCTGCCAGCACTTCCAACACCGGCTTGAGGATGCTCCGCACCTTTGGGCTGGCATATTCGCTCAGGTAAATTGCGACTCCCATGCCCAGCGGGATGGCAATGGCCATGGCAATGACGGTTGTCATCATCGTTGCAGTGACCAGCGGCCAGATGCCGAATTTGCCGACGTGCGGTTTCCATTCCACGGAGGCGATGGTTCCGATGAGGTTGAATTCAGGCATTTGGAAAAAAAGCAGGGCTTCCTTGCCCAATTCATAGACAATGCCGATGGTCGTAAAAATGGAAAAGAAACCGCTGAAAAAGAGCAATCCTTGAATCACGAGTTCGCCGACGCGTAACTTGCGGCGAAGGTTCAGAGGTCTTTTATCGGTCTCCACCCATTTGATGGTTGACTCAGCCATAATACGGTCTCCAGGCTAAATTCATTGCATAAACACGTAAATTCCTTCCCTCTTCAAAAGAAGAGGGAAGGTGTTTGGTTTTCAGAGAAGTGAGAGGACTCCTCGGAACAACCCGATGACTAGTTGCCAGTGGCCGTCATCCAGGCATCGAGGTTTTCCTGCGCCTTCGCTTCACTGACGGGGAAGTAACCAACGTCCACGATTTCATCGGTCACATTGGTGAGATAGAAGTAGATGAAAGCCGCAACCTGGGGTTTTTCCTGCATGATCGCCGCATCTGAGTAGATGAAGAGCGGGCGGGAGATCGGGTACTCACCGGATTCAGCCGTCTCAGCCGTAGGAGCGATGCCGTTCAAAGAGAGAGCGGTCAGGGTGTCTTCGTTCTCGAGGTAGTAGGCGTATCCAAAGTAGCCAATCGCGTACGGGCTGCCCTGCACACCCTGGACAAGCACGTTGTCATCTTCCGACAACTGGATGTTGGCGGCTTCGAGAATGGCTTTCTCGCCAGCCTCAACGTCAGCCTTGCCTTCAGCATTCGGGTGGGCAGGAGCCATCACAGCCTCAACGAAGAAGTCGAAAGTGCCGGAATCGGTTCCAGGCGAGAAGCGCTGGATCGGTTCGGCAGGCCACTCGGGGCGGACATCCGACCACTTCTCGGCAGTCGAGAAGATCAGGGCCAGTTCTTCGAGTGTCACGTCGGTCACGAAATCGTTTTCCTTGCTCACGGCAATCGTCAACGCATCAATGCCCACCTGGAATTCAATCGGGGTGCGAGCCGGGCTGAGCGCCGCGCAGGATTCCACTTCACTATCCTTGATGGCGCGGGAAGCGTTGGAGATGTCGGTTTCGCCGGTCTTGCAGAAGCGCTCGAAACCGCCGCCGGAGCCGATGGAATCAACGGTGATGTTTCCGGCAAAGCCTTCCTCTTCGAAGCGTTGTTTCATGCGTTCGGAGAGCGGGAAGACAGTGGATGAACCAGCGGTAACGATGTCGCCAGAGACGGCGTCAGGCAAATACATCGCCATCGGGTCTTCAACGGGAGCGGCGGTGGGAGCTTCAGTGGGGGCTTCGGTGGGAGCCGCGGCTTCCGTGGGCGCTTCGGCAGCAGTGGCGGGCGCGCCGCAGGCCGCGAGCAGTACACTCAAAGCAACCAGCACAAATAAAACGGGACGAACAAATTTGGTCATTTCTTTTTCTCCTTTGATTTATTAACAATGCCATCTTATCAACCGGCTTTTAATGAGATTGGAAGATTGGGTTAACATCCGGTTAAATTAAATCGGTTCCACTCGCAGTTCAACTGCGAGTGGAACGGGGACCGGTTTAAATTGCCCGCCTTACGCAAAACATTGGGATGCCCAAACACCTGTCCTTCGACTACGCTCGACAAGCACTCGCTCCGCTCAGGACGAATATTTCGCGCAGAGCGGAGAGCGGGGGGTGTCCCCGCTCGCAGTCGAAGCGCAGGTGCGTAAGGTGAGTAAATTAATTGCCCGCCAGTCCTGTTCTGGCGGGCAATGTCTCACGAGGAGACGGAAGGAGGAGAAGAGCGAGAAAATTTGTTTTGCGATCAGCCGTAATGAATATCCCTTTGCCGGTCGCCCCATTTTGCGGCAACGAACGCGGTCCACAAGAAAACGGTTAGGGGGATACTCACTACCAGATAGGTTCCCAAACAGAGATATAACATCGTAACTCCTTGTGTTTACTCCGCGGAATTCTTGAGGGCAAACACGTCTGTTTGAAGCAATGGCTGGGCGGGACCATCCCATTGCCAGGTGTTAAGATCGGTCAACGCGCGATACGCCGTGAGGTCCAATTGCAGAGGCGTGACCGAAACAAAGCCCTCGGCCAGCGCGCCCACGTCCGAGCCGCGTTCGGGGACGCCGGTCGGTGCGTCGCCGCCGATCCAGTAATAGGGGCGGTTGCGCGGGTCGATCCTTTCGTCCAGGCGGCTGTGATAAACGCGCAACCCGAGCCGCGTCAAGGAAATGCCGCGAATTTTTTCATCCGGCAGGAACGGCACATTTACGTTGAGCAGAATTTCCTGCGGAAGCCCATTCTCGATCACCTGCTGAACCACACGCCGGGCCGCACGCGCCGCCGGGGCATAATCCACTTCACCGATGTAACCTTCCACGGCTTCAAGTGAAACGGCAATGCCCGGTACGCCTGCGATCACCGCTTCCATCGCCGCGGTGACCGTGCCGGAGTAAGTTACATCGTGGCCCAAATTCGCACCCAGGTTAATTCCAGATACCACCAGGTCAATCGGTTCCTTGAAATAGCCAAGCGCCGCAAGCGCCACACAATCCGACGGAGCGCCATCGCTGGCAAAGGCTGGCGTCCCATCCGCAAGCCGGACCTCTTTCACACGCAAAGCGCGATCCAGCGTTTTGACGTGCCCGCCGCCGGACCAATTTCGATCCGGCGCAAGGATGCTCACATTTCCCAGCTCACGCATCTCCTGCACCAGCGCCAGCAAGCCGGGAGCCATCACCCCATCATCATTGGTAACGAGAATGTGTTTTTCCATTACTTACCTGAATTTAAATATTTTCGACGCTTCTGGACCGCGTCCACCGAGACGACGATCATCAACCCGGTCACCATTGCGCCAAGAAAAATCGCTTCCATTCGGACCTCCTTATTGCGCGGCCAACGATAAGCGGTTGACTGCGCTGGCGGCATATTTCGTTAACCAACTGCCGAGAATTTTGGCCGTATTCCATTCCTTGTCCTTGCGAACGACCGTCGTTCCCTCCTGCAAAGCGGTGAGGAAATCTGCGGCGCTCGAACCGGGAAATTCCGTTACGCCAAGCCCGATCGCATCGAGCACGTGCGCGTCACTGCTTCCGGTCTTTGCAACGTGGTAGCGGTCGGCGAGAATGTCCGCGTAGTGATTGCCTTCCCGATCCAAAGTCGTGGCGTTGTAGGTTTCAATTCCGAGCAGGGTTTCGGCCGCTTCCGGTTTACGAATAACACTTGCAATCGCGTACCACGTCAGGCTCTTCATCCCCACGCCAACTGCCGTTGGATGCGGGGCGATGCAATACCCTCCCAGCCTGCGGACTTTCCTTAACGTGTCGAGCAAAGACAGGCCGCGCTGGATTTTTTGCGTCACGTTCAAGGCGAGCAGGTCGCCATCGGCTGTCGTAATTTCAATGCCGGGGATTACTTCCAGACCATAGTTTGGAGCAAGCTCCACTGCCTTCAACGCGCCCCTGATCTCGTCGTGGTCGGTGATTGCGATCACGTCCAGCCCCACCTGGCTGGCGCGCTCTAAAACAGCGGGGACAGTTGCCGTGCCATCATAGCTGTAAATGGTATGTGTGTGTAAATCTGCGAGTCCCATGGTTCTCCTTTGTTTCATACTCGCAGTCTATCAAACGGCAGTTAAGGGCAAATCAAGGGCGGTTTAAGGGTTGGTTAACAAACACAAGAGCCTGGGAAGCAGACCAGGCTCTTGTGCTGAGGAGAGGAGATGAACATGCGTGGGCGTTCAGGAGCGGCGCACCTTTTGCCCGGCCAAAAAGGCGCGGCGCTTTCGGGAGCAGTCCACAATAAACACCACAAACAAGGCGGCGATGACTATGCCGAGAAAAATATCCATGCGCCTAGAATAACATGGATTCAAAATTCCGCGCTTTAGAGGAACTTTGCAGGGAGAAAACAAAAATGTTAAGCCCTAAAATTCCCCAGTGACAACAAAATATGTCCGTTCGCAGATGTTCGTTACGCGGTCCGCCATGCGCTCGAGGTTGTGCGCCGCCGTCAGGATATGGCTCACACTCTCGATCAAACGACCGTCGTGAATGGCCGAGTTCATCAACTCAGTGTACGTATCCATGTACAGAAAATCCACTTCATCGTCCTCATCGCGGATCTTCATTGCGGCATTAACGTCGTCGTCAACAAAAGCGAGCAGGGCGCGCGTCAGCATGTCTGTGGATTTTTGAGCCATAGCGAACAGGGATCGCGGATAATGAGGAACCAGTTCGTTGCCTATTCGAATGCTGACCGAGGCGATTTCCTTCCCATAATCGCCCATACGTTCAAGCTCACTGGTCAAAGCGAGAACGGATGCCAGCAGGCGCAAATCGCGCGCCATCGGTTGTTGCAGAGCGATCATTACAATGGCATGTGCCTGGATCTGGAAACGTTTTTCGTTTATCGCTGTATCCTGATGGCAGGCATCGCGGGCGGCTTCCACATCGCCGGTCCGCAGGTCTTCCACCGCATGCAGGACAATCCTATTGACCATCTGCCCCATCACCAGAAGTTGTCCCTTGATCTTGAACAGTTCCTCATCCATGCTCCGGCGCGACATCTAAAAACCTTCGTCCCATTCGAGGCGTGATAACTGTGGGGATTTTTCGAGATACAAAATTTCCACATCCTGCCCCGGGGAAACCGTTTCATAGAAATCTTCGGGAATGGACTGCCAGGCGCGCAGGTGATTCTTGAACTGGTAGCTCACGCGATAGGAGGGCTGGTCATCCACCGTATCCACCCATTTTTGCAGGATCGAACCCTTGGCGATCACGCCCAGCCGATCCAGGGCGCGGGCGGCGCGGTATCTGAATACCGCGTTGAAAAATAAAATCAATGGCCCAACGAACAGAACAAACAACGTAAATACGCCGCCCAGGGCCATGACCCGGCTCTTCATATCCGTAAACAAAAACAGCTTTTCAATCCTGTCCATCGCCTCCGGCAAAAGCAGAATACAGGTTGCCAGTGAAAACAACAACAGGATAAACGTATAAACCACATAGAGCCGGATTTGTTGCGCAGGCAATGTAGCCGTCGAGCGGGGACGGGCCGAGAGTTGTGTTTCCATCGCTTTTCCTTATCTAACTCACTTCACGCACCGTCCCGCAGGTTTTCTCGCAAAACTCAAGTGAATCACCCAAACCTGCGGGACGTTTTGCTGCCTAAAATGAATCCGCCTTTTCCCAACGCGGGCGGGAACGCAGGCCGCGGCGCACCTGTTCCAGCACCGGCATAGGCGTATGCAAAACGCGGCGGCATATATTCGCAATCCGCTCGCCGGCGACTCCACCGTTTTGAATGGGCATCAGGCGGCGCAGCTCGTCCAAATTGAGATTGGTGTACAACTCCTTGCCAAGCGCCTCCGCCACAAACGTGCAGGTGGATTGCTGGGTGATCACCACCGAAGCGTTGGCGATCATGTGATCCACATTCCCATATGCGTACACCAGCGCCCCGGGCGAATTTCGGTAAATCTCACGCGTTGCGCGCTCCACGTTCTCGGTTGGATGCAATTTAAAAATCAACTGGCGGCCCGCGGCAATCTCATTGCATTTGCGGATAAAGGCAATTCGATCATCGGCGCGGAATGATTCGCGCAGAGGCGAGGTGGCAGCCAATACGTGATCGTGAAACGGAAAATCATTGTCTTGCAAACTCTGCACATTGTCGAAATTGGGAATCCCCGTCACGGCAATCTTTTCGGGCTTCACACCCTTGCGAATAAAATGCGCGGCATATCCTTCGGATGCCACGCAGAAAATATCGTACGCATCAGACAGGCCGTTTGTGGATGTGTTGGCAAGATAGCGCGGCAGTTTCAGCCGCTTCACCAGCTTATACACCCAGGTCTCCGGCTCAGTGATGCCCTCCTGTACCAGCACCAGCCGTTTGCCGCGAATATTTTTCTGCACAATCAAATCACTGCAAGTCACCACCAGGTCATATTCCCGCCTCGCGCCGCGCGCATCCACATTCAACATGTTGCGCGCCAGATAATCCTTCGTGTCGCGCAAATGACGCCCGCCCAGCACGCTGAAATCCAGCCATCCCATGCGGGCCATCCAATCAATCAACCCATCAGCAAAGTAGGGAGTGAAATAGCAATTGTGTTCCCCCAGGTTCTTCGCAATTTTGTGCATCATTGTTGTCTGGTTTAGGGAGCCGCAAATGAAAAGAATATTTTGAGTCATAAAAGCCTCGGTGTTTTTTCATTCTACCGAGGCGTTATTAAGAACAGCGCAATAAACTGTTAAGAACCGTTAAACGGTTGAGATGGAATCGTAAAAAAGAAAATGCTTCCATCCCCTTCACGGCTTTCCGCCCAAATCTTTCCGCCGTGCGCTTCGACGATGTGCCGCGCGATGGAAAGTCCCAGCCCCGTGCCGCCGCCCGCTCTCGACCGATCCGATTTATAAAAACGTTCAAAAATACGGGACAGATCATCCGCCGAAATACCGACTCCGTTATCCCGAACAGCGAATCGGATAACATCCCCGAAGGGGGCTCCGCCCTCACCCGCCTCCGCTAAAAGGGCAATCTCTCCCCCGGGCTTTGTGAACTTGACCGCGTTGTGAATCAGATTCACCAGCACCTGCTCAAGCCGCGCCGCGTCCGCGCGGACTTTGAGATTGTCATCTTCGTTTGTCACGCGCAGATTCAATCCGGCGCGCTCGGTTTGGAGGCGCATCCTCTCAGATGCGGAAAAAAGCAATTCGTAAGCCGCGACAGGTTTGAGGTCAAGGATGAGGCGGCCTGATTCGATGCGGGATAATTCCAAAAGTTCGTTGACCATCTGAGTCAGCGCGTCCACTTCGGTTTGCATCCTGTCCACAAAACGACGCGCCGCAGGCGGGTCATCCAGCGCGCCATCCTGCAAAGTTTCGGCAAGGGCCTTGAGAGAGGCAAGCGGCGTGCGGAGTTCGTGCGAGAGGTTGCTGACGAAATCGCGTCGCACGGTTTCGAGACGGCGCAGGCGGGTGAGGTCTTGCACAAGGAGCAAAGTGCCGCCGGGGGTGTGGAGGTCGGGCATGACGATGAGTTGCAGGAACTGGCGGCGCGCGGGAAGCTCAACCGACTCGGTTTGAACTTCGCCGCTTTCGTAGCATCTCTGCCACGCCTGGATAAGCTGGTGATGGCGGAGCGCTTCGGTGACCGAACGTTCGAGGAGGTGATTACCGAGGATTTTTTCGGCGGCGGGGTTTGCAAAAAGGATGCGCCCAAACGGATCAACGATGAGGACACCGTCGGTCATTTGATCCAGCACGGCGGCGAGGCGGGCGCGCTCGGCTTCAGACATATCAAGTTGAAGGTTGAGGTTGGCGAAAAAAGTTTTGACCGCGTTGGAAAAATCTTCAAGCCCCTGCTCGTCTTCGGGAAGAAGCGGGATGGCCGAAGCGTTGCGAATTTTATAGGTGTAATCCCGGATTTGCTGGCGAAGCGTGAAATAGCGATAGGCAAACCAACTCAGCGCTATGAGCAGGACAACGAGCAAAAAGAGGGAGAACCAATTCATATTAAGTTGTGCGTCGCGCCATGTTTAATGAGAATGGCTCAAGCGAAAACCAATCCCGTTTCAGCGGCTTCATCCCAATGGGCAGGTGCGACGCGCTCATGACGCACTAACCTTCAAACCTGTAGCCCCCGCCCCTCACTGTGACGATCCTTTCGGGCTTGGCGGAATCTGCCTCTATCTTTTGCCTCAGCCATCTCACGTGAACGTCCACCGTGCGGCTGTCGCCGATGTAATCCCAGCCCCAGACCCGTTCAAGGATAAATTCGCGTGAGAGCATCTGTCCTTTGTGTTCTGCGAAGAAGAGCAGTAACTCGTATTCCTGCGGTTTAAGTTGAAGAGGCTGGCCGTCGAGCGTCACTTCGCGGCGCGTGAGGTTAACGATGAGGTTGTCGAAGACAAGTGTTTCGTGTTGCATTTCGCGTGTCGCGCTTTGCGTTTCGGCTGATTCCCTGTCAAATTCTTCGCGCAACAAACGCGCGCGCCGCAATTGCGCTTTGACCCTTGCCATGAGTTCGCGCATGGAAAATGGTTTGGTGAGGTAATCGTCCGCACCCACTTCGAGGCCAACGACGCGGTCAATTTCGTCGTCGCGGGCGGTGAGCATGAGGATGGGTGTGGTCATTTCCCTGCGAAGGATACGCGCCACTTCAAAGCCGTCCAGTTCGGGAAGCATGATATCGAGTACGAGCAAATCGGGCTTGAACTTGCGCGCGGATTCGAGCGCGGCGCGTCCATCACCTGCGGTTTCAACCGTGTATCCCTCCTTCTTCAGGTTGTAGGCGAGGGTTTCCTGCAAGGCAGGTTCATCTTCAACGACGAGAATTATTTCAGGCATGTGTTAACGTTACCACAAAAGAAAACATCGTCGGTTAAGGGGTTGTTAACGGATGGGGGTCAACAGATTTGGCAGCGGATGAACGGACTTGAGACAAGGTAGTTTTATTTTTTGAGCGATTCAATGAAAACATGCACTATCGCTTACCAAGTCTCTCCCACCGTCCGCTTTAATGCGTCACTGATTACGGCGTCATCAAGGCGGAATTCGTTGCTCTGCAAGGCACGCAATACTTGTGCCGCAGATTCGATCAAGCCATGTTGTTTTGCCAATATGACGATAGACAATGTGCCAGTCAGCGTGATGGATAGACTGCGAGCGCAGCGGCGCGCCGCTCTGTCATCCAGAATCGCCACCCAATCGGGGTTGGACAGTGCATAAGATAAAACGGCGGTTTCGCCTTTACCCAAATCATACGCTAAAATTTCGGGTGTTGGAGAGGGGGTGTCAACGATTTCAAATAGGCCGCGTTCCAAAACTTGTCGAGCCGGGTCGCCTTCCGGTCCATTGAACAGTTCTTCTTTGACGGCTTGTGGAATGATGGCCTTTTGCGGCAAATGCGCCAGCAACTCAACCTGCCCCACACGGCCAAGCGCGATCACAGGCGATGAATTGATAACCCACTTCTCAGCGATGAGTGATTTCACCGACGATTTCATCTGCTGTGTACTGGAACGGAGAAACTTTGAAATGGTTGAGCGCGTTTACAAATTCCGCGCGTGAAAGCCCCGCTATTTCGGCGCCCTTGCTTTGCGAAACCACTCCTGTTTCATACCACTTGACCGCCGCCGCTATTCGCATTTCACGCACAAAGCCATCGGGATCGGTTCGCAAGGCGGAAAATATTTCACGCGGCAATTCTATGGATATCTGTACCATTGTCATTTCTGCCTCCGAATTCATTATAACTCATGCAAATTCTTTTCCCCAAAAATCAATAATGCGTTCGCTCAGGCCGCTACCCAAATCTTCCCGTGATGTAATCTTCGGTGCGCTTATCTTTCGGTGTAGTGAAAAGCGACTTGCCGTCGTTGTATTCGACCAGTTCACCCTGTAAAAAGAACGCGGCGTAATCGGCGGTGCGGCCTGCCTGTTGCACTGAGTGCGGGACGAGGATGACCGTGTACTCCTTTTTCAGTTCCTGCAAAGCCGTCTCCACTTTGCCGGTGGAGATCGGGTCGAGACCGCTGGTGGGTTCGTCTAGCAGGATCACCTCGGGCTGCAGCGCCAGCACGCGGGCAAGACAGATGCGTTGCTGTTGCCCGCCGGAAAGCGCGATGGCGGGATCATCCAAACGGTCCTTCACCTCTTCCCATATCGCGGCCAGCTTGAGGCTCCGTTCGACCGCTTCATCCAAACGGGACTTGCGCTTCTCGCCCGCGAGTTCCAGTCCGTAAGTCAAGTTTTGGCGGATGCTCATCGGCAAAACGACGGGACGCGCAAACACCATGCCGACCTTGCGGCGGAGGGCGATCGTGTCGGTGCCGGGATCGAGGATGTTTTCGCCATCGAGCAGGATTTGCCCGCCCACGGCTTTGACCTCGGTCAGGTCATTAAGGCGGTTCAGGCATCGCAACAGCGTGGACTTGCCGCCGCCCGCCGGGCCAAACAACACCGTGATCGCGTTGGTGCGAATGGACATGCTGATGTCGCGAAGCGATTCAGTGCCGTCGGAATATTGGAGGGAGAGGTTCTCGATAACGATTTTGTTCATGTTCTTTACCAATTACCAATTACGAATTTGGTAATTCGTAATTGGTAATTTGCTTTCACCATTGTCTTTTCGCCCGTGCTCTCGAACGAATGACCGTCGCGATAAGATTCATTCCCAGCACAAAAAACAAAAGGACAAGCGCTGTGCCATATTGAATTTGAATCGGCATCTCAGGCACTTGCGTTGAAATCACAAAAAGATGATACGGCAGGGCCATCGTCGCATCGAAAGGCGAGCCGGGCAGGCGCGGCAGAAAGAACGCCGCACCCGTGAAAAGGATCGGCGCGGTCTCGCCCGCGGCGCGTTCGAGGCCGAGGATGACGCCGGTCAAAATGCCGGGCAGGGCTTCCTTCAAAACGATGCGGCGGATCGTCTGCCAGCGCGTTGCGCCGAGCGAAATGCTCACAGTGCGAAACGCCTGCGGAACCGCGCGCAAAGATTCTTCCGCGGTGCTGATGATGACGGGCAAAGTCATAATGGACAAAGTCAATGAGGCCGCGAGGATGCTCGTCCCAAATTGCAGGAAGAGGACGAAAAGTCCCAGCCCGAAGAGACCATACACCACCGAAGGGATTCCCGCCAAATTGATGATCGCGATACGAATCAAACGCGTCAACCCCGTATCGGAGGCGTATTCCGATAAATAAATTGCCGCGGCCACCCCAAGAGGCACCGAGAAAACTGCGGTTCCAATCGTCAGATACAAGGTGCCGATGATGGCCGGAAGAATTCCGCCCGCGCGCATCCCATCGTGCGGGAAACCTGTGAGAAATTCCAACGAGACGGCTGGCGCGCCCTGGGCAAGAATGTAGATGACCACACCCACGATGGGGAGGACAGTCAACAAGGCCATAAGGGTGAGAAGACCAAATCCCAGGCGTTCGATGAGGTGACGGTTGAGAGAAAAGATACGTTTCATAATTTTATGTAGGGGCGACCCTTGCGGTCGCCCAGGACTTGCGGTCGCCCAGGACAGGGGCAAGCCCTGTCCCTACGACAACACCCTCTCCGCGCGTTTCTTGGATCGAAATACAACAGACGACGCGGCGATGTTGACGATCAACGAAATAATGAACAAGACCATGCCAATGAAGAACAGCACGTGATAATGCACGCTCGCATTCGCGACTTCGCCCATCTCCGCCGCGATGGTCGCGGTCATGGTGCGGGCGGGAGAAAAGAGACTGCCCGGCGTCAGCGCCAGCACCGGCGCATTTCCCGTGACCATCATCACAGCCATCGTCTCACCGATGGCGCGTCCGATGCCGAGCATGATTCCGGTCAAGACGCCGGAGCGCGCGGCAGGAAGCGTAACTCGCCAAATCGTTTGCCAGCGTGTCGCGCCCAAAGCCCACGCGCCCTCGCGATACGAACGGGGCACGGCGTCGAGCGCATCCTCCGCAATGGAAACGACCGTCGGCACAGCGATGCCGCCCAACAACAATGAGCCAGTAAACGCAGTGAGGCCGGTGGGCAAGTCAAGGAAGCGGCGCAGGAATGGGGACAAGACCAAGATACCGAGAAAGCCCAACACCACGGATGGAAGCCCACCGAGCAATTCCACGAGCGGCTTGATGATTTCCCTCAGCCAGCGCGGCGCGATTTCTGAAATAAAAACCGCCGTGCCAATCCCAAAAGGCACAGCGATCAAGGCCGCGCCGATGGTCACGATGATCGAACCGGTGATCAAGGGCAGGATGCCGAAATACGATTCAATCGGATACCAGCGGACGCTGAACAACGTTGAAAGCGGAACTTCCACCAGCGCGGGAAGTCCTTCGCGCAGGAGGAAGAAAAATATCAAAGCCACAAACACAATGGCTGAGTAACCGGAGGCCTTGATCGCTCGTGTAATAATAAATTCGCGCCAGTTTAAAGTTTTTTCCATTCACAAACTCCCCCCTCTCCCTTCCTGGGAGAGGGGTTGGGGGTGAGGGTCATTTTATCGGCACAAAGCCCAACTCTGCCACGATCTCCTGTGCTTCGGGCGAAAGGATCCAATCGAGATATTCCTTTACGATGCCTGCCGGTTCGCCGTTTGTGTACATGTACAAGTCGCGCGCAATCGGGTAGGTCAGATCATTCACTGTTTCAATCGAGGGCAAAACATACGCGCCGCCGTCTTTCTCCGCGATGGCGATCATCTTCAAATCTTTCGGCACGTAGCCAAGCCCGTCGTAGCCAATCGCGTTTGGGTTCTGCCTCACCTCGGCGATGATGCCCTCCGACGATGGCAATAGCAACGTGTCCATCGAGAAGAGAGTTTTATCTTCCTTGCTTCCCAGCCTCAGCACGGTCTCCAAAAAATAGACGTGCGTGCCGGAGTTGGTCTCGCGCGAGAGCTTCACGACCGGTCTGTCTTCGCCGCCGACCTCGCTCCAGTTGGTGATCTTCCCGCTGTAAATATCCGAGATTTGTTTCAGCGTCAGTTGCGAAACGGGATTCTCCGGGTTGACGATCACCGCAATCGCATCGCGGGCGATGATGTGTTCAACCGGGTTTATTCCTTTTGACTTCGCCTCCTCGACCTCTTCCCCTTTAATTTGGCGGGACGCGTTGGCGATATCCACGGTCCCGTTTAACAGGGCGGCGATTCCCGTCCCGGACCCTCCGCCTGTCACCGATATACGGACATTCGCGTGATCCGACTGATATTTCTCCGCCCATGCGAGCGCGAGATTCACTATCGTATCGGAGCCTTTGTTTTCGATATAGGAGGCTGAATCGGGGGATGTTTGAGCGGAGGCGGTTGAGGAGCAGGAAATGCTAATGATGGCGAGAACAGCTAAAAGTCCGATAAGAAGCGGGCGTTTCATTGATCAGATTATAACGCGTTGATGTTACAAAGTACCGCATAAATGACCAGATCAGAATTCAGTTCTCCATCCACAGTTTTTTCTAAAGAGCTTAGTAATTTGTGCAACAAGCGGTAGAATCAACCCCATGAGCGAGTCGGCTTTCTCCGTCAAACATTTGGATTTTTATTACGGACAATCCATGGCATTGTCTGATATCAATCTTGAGATTGAACCGCGCAAAGTGACCGCGTTGATCGGGCCTTCGGGATGCGGCAAGTCCACGTTTTTGCGGTGTCTCAATCGCATGAACGATACGATTGCAGGCACGCGCGTGGATGGGAAGATTCTGCTCGATGGCGCGGATATTTACAGCGAAGACATGGACGTGGTGACTCTTCGCCAGCGCGTGGGCATGGTGTTCCAAAAACCGAACCCGTTCCCGCAGTCCATTTATGATAACGTGGCGTTCGGCCCGCGCGTGATGGGGAATGCGCAGGGTAAAAAACAATTGGACGAATTGGTGGAGAGCAGTCTGCGCCGCGCGGCGGTGTGGGATGACGTGAAGGATATTTTGCACGAGAACGCGATGGGACTCTCCCTCGGCCAGCAGCAGAGGCTGTGCATTGCGCGCGTGGTGGCCGTGCAGCCTGAAGTGATTTTGATGGACGAGTCCACTTCCGCGCTCGACCCGATTGCGACGCTGAGAGTGGAAGAGTTGATCGCTGAATTGAAAAAGGATTATACGATTGTGATTGTGACCCACAACATGCAGCAGGCCGCGCGCGTTTCGGACTTCACCGGCTTATTCTGGCTCGGTGAACTGGTGGAGTTTTCACACACGAATGAGATCTTCACGCGGCCAAAAGAGGAATTGACGGAGGCGTATATTACAGGAAGGATGGGGTAGGTGGTAATTGGTAATTGAAGATGTTTAAGGAACAGCCCGTCGCAGGTAACGGGCTGTTTTTATGTTCAGTTATTGGGTTATTTCGAATTCCCTGGTTGAGGATAACTGTCCGTTCAAATAAAGTTCCACTTTGTATTTGCCGGGCTTCCATATGCCGTTGCCGCCGCCCTGCACGGAGCCTTTGGATTTAAGGATGGTATCCTCCAGCCGGTAGACTATCGCATTTGGATCCACTCCATCCACTTCCACCGCGTACCAGATAACCTTGATCTTTCCCTGATCGGTGGGATCGTTGATCTTGAAAAAGACATACACGGGCTGGTCGGATGGAAATGTATCCGATGGAACTTCGCCCGTCGGATCAATGGCAAGATAGACATCGTAAAAACCCATGATCGGTGTGGGCGTGGCTGTGACTGTGGGCGTGAGCTCTTCGAGTGTTGGAGTAAATTCGATAGTGGGCAAAGATGGTGTGAAAGTGGATGCTTCCGTCGGTGGAATCGAAGTGGATGTAGGTGAAGGTTCGGGCTTATTCAAGTTCGAAATTACCGGAATGAGAGCTGCAACGATCGTGGCGAACGCGCCGATCAGGGCAATGATCATGCCTTGATTCAAACGCGATTCGCTTTTCTCATTCTGGTTGGGTTGATTTTTCTCTTCCATGACATTCACCTTTTCATCTGAACAAAGGTACGCTCAGGGGCTTTGCAACGATGCAATCATGCCACCAGGCCAAATACTGAGTAAAATTATCTCAATTTCCTGCATCTATTTTACAACAATATGTCCAGCGAGAAACATTACACTTGGATGTTCGATCTCGAATCTTCGCCGGAGGCGCTCTGGCCGCTCGTCTCGGATACGAACCGCTTCAACCGTGACACAGGCCAGCCGCCGATGGAATTGATTTCCTTCCAAAACGGGATCAAACGCGTGCGCTACAAAATCCCGGTCTATCGCGTGGAGTGGGAGGAGGAGCCGTTCGAGTGGATCTATCCCTATCGCTTCGGGATTTTACGGCGCTTTCACAGCGGCCCGCTTTCGGAGATGCGCGTGGATTGCCGCCTCGAGCGGCGCGAACCTTCCGGCACGCGCCTCATCTACGATGTCTGGGCAAAACCGAACGGTCTTCTTGGTTATCCCGCGATCGTACTTGGCATTGGCACAATCGGCCTCAAACGATTTGAGAATGCCTTTTGCCGGTACGACCAAATCATCGCGGGCAATGGTTCTTTGCCGGAAATCTCAAAAGGGCAGAATCTGTCCCAGTTGGGCCGAAGCAGGTTCAAGGTCCAGAGTGAACGATTGCGCGAACAGGGCGTGGATGAAAGCATCGCCGCGCATCTCGATGAATTCATCCAGCACGCCGATGACTTGTCCATTCAGCGCATGAGGCCGTACGCGCTCGCAGATAGCTGGAGCCTGCCGCGCCGCGCGGTGCTTGAGGCGTTCCTGCGCGCCACCCGGCTTGGTACCCTGGATATGTACTGGGATATTCTCTGCCCGGAGTGCCGCGGCGTGAGCGAAGACCATTCGCGTCTCAGCGGCCTGCACGCGCGCGCGCATTGCAACACCTGCCAGATTGATTTCAGCGCGAATTTCGATCACAACGTGGAGGTCGTTTTTCGCCCCAACCCGTCCGTGCGCGCCGTGGACGCGAACGTGGAGTTTTGCGTGGGCAGTCCGCAAAGACAGCCGCACGTCATTTTTTCCTACATCGTTCCCGCGGGCGAGGAACTGCCCCTCAACACCGTTCTTGCCCAGGGACGTTACACCCTGCGCGCTTCGGGACTCGCCGGTACCCAGCCAATCCTTGCAAAAAGCGACGGCCCGGAATCATTGGATATTCGCGCCCGCGAATCCGGCTGGCCAACGGAATTGACTGAAGTGAGTCTCGCGCCAAAACTTCGCCTGATCAACGAAACCGCTCAACCCCGGACCTTTGAACTGGCTCGCACAGCCTGGTCAGATCAGGCGGCGACGGCGGCGGACGTGACCATCCTGCAAGTGTTCCGCGATCTTTTCTCCAACGAAGTGATCCGCCCCGGCGAGGAAATCTCCGTCGGCTCAGTGTGTTTGACGTTCACCGACTTGCGCGGCTCGACAAAACTCTACCGCCAAATCGGCGATGCGCCTGCCTTTGGCCGCGTGCGCGAGCACTTCGAGATTCTCGAACGCGCGATTGCCGCGCAGGGCGGTTCCATCATCAAAACCATGGGCGATTCGGTGATGGCCGCGTTCCGCCAACCCTCTGCGGCGTTACGCGCAGTCTCCGCCATGCAGAAGCAAATCTCGGCCAGCGGGGAACCGGCTTTATGGCTGAAGGTCGGAATCCATTACGGGCCGTGCATCGTGGTGAACCTGAACGACAGGCTGGATTATTTTGGATCAACGGTCAACATCGCCGCGCGCCTGCCGGGCTTCTCGGTTGGAGGTGAAGCGATCTTCTCCGAGTCCATTCGCAACGACGTGGAAGTGCAGGAGTATCTGGAGAGGAACGTTCCGCCAAACACACTATCACACTTTCAGGACGAAATACGCGGGTTCGATGAGCCGTTCGAGTTGTGGAGGATGAAGATGTAATCCTGCTTGTGCAAATCATCCCGCAGGCACTGCCCAGCGGGACGTTCTATTTTGGGAGGGAAATCAGTACATTTGTCTATTGACATGGATACCGTGATATTCAATAATGTGTGTGCTTATTGTGCGGATGCTCTCCGCATAGTTGTGGTAGGAAAGTGATGCAGACTCGCCCAACCAATTCTTCCAGCAGGATGAAGTCATATTTGCAGACCACTGGAGACAACCCAGAAGGCCATTCTGAATGATTGCGCTACTCTTTCGTTTAGCTCTTAAAAGGGAAAAACATGAAAACGCGAGCTCTATTGTTTATTCTGTTTACAAGCATATTCTCAGCCTTCTTTTGGATAGCAAATGCTCAGGGGAAAGAATTCGGAATCTCATCCGTGACCGTAACACCTACCCCGCTTGTGAGCATACTGCCTACCTCGATGCCTTTCAATTGGCAGACCATCTACAACAAGAACCAAAGTAACGATTCCAACTTGGCGTTGGCTGCTCCCATACGCGGAACTCTGGATGATGAATGGGCGGATGTCATCATTGGTCAACCAGACTTTGGTCAAATTACTCCCAATGAAGTTGTTGGAAACAAATTGTTCAACCCAGGGGGTGTTTATGTGGATCGCTCCGTTCAACCCAATCGGGTCTACGTGTATGATGCTGGCAATAGCCGAGTCCTTGGCTTCAGATACCTCGGAACGGCTCAGGGAGGACCTGAAGATGGTCAATCGTGTACATCCAATTCTGATCATCCCGGATCTGTCTGCGTAATTGATCCAACCCGAAGTGCCGACATTGTGCTTGGTCAGAACTCCTTCATGTCCAGCGCTTGTAACGGCGATAGTGCCATGCAAAACTATCCTGTCTTTCCATCTCCAAGCAAGACCACTTTATGTGGATTAAATCCAATAAGTGTTAGCATTCTTGAGGGCGGTTCAATGGCGGCAATGGCTACCGATAGTGAAGGAAATTTTTATTTTCCCGATTTCTTCAACAGCCGTGTTTTACGATACAACAATCCCTTTGCCACAGACTCTGTAGCTGATTATGTTTGGGGACAATCTGACTTTGTCAGCGCAGACTGTAATATGGGAGCCTCTTATGACCACCCCAATAATAAGAGCTTATGCTTGGCTTCTCCACCTGGGCATGGAAACACCAAGACAGGGGTTGCGACTGACTCTCAAGGGAACTTGTGGGTGGCTGACACGCAAAACAATCGGGTACTTCGTTTTCCATTTGACCCCGCATCAGGCGTACCTGCCTCAACCGCTGACCTTGTACTGGGACAACCAGATTTTAACACAGCAACATTCGGCACTGGCCTCAATCAAATGGGGAGTCCAACGTCTGTTCGAGTTGATAATAATGGTAATATCTATGTGGCAGATGGTGAACATTATTGGACCCACACGATTGGTCGAATATTAATATTCCGTCCGCCGCTGTCCAATGGCATGTCAGCCAGTCAAATGATACAGAGCGGCATAGCAGAACCAACTGCTGTAGAACTGGACCCTGCAGGTGGATTTTGGGTTAACGATTCTGATAATCAAAGAGTTCTTCGTTTTGACAATAATGGGAACCTTCAACAAACGGTGAATGGTGTTCCCTCCCGGACTTGGGGAGGCATTGGGATTGATCGCGACAGCAATTTAATGATAACCGGTTGGGATCCTCAGCAAGTCCTTGTTTACACCCCACCTTCTTATACATGGACGTCAACATTTTTACGTGCCAATGAGTATGGATCTTTCAACCAAGAGGGACCTCGCGGGTTGACTGATCCTGAAGGCTTGGAAGTCGTAGCCGGGCAAATGATAGTTGCCGATGGTCCACGGCTATTGTTTTGGAATGGCCCTCAGACAATTAACAACAACTATCCATCAGCGGATGGTCTAATTGGGCAATCAGACTTCCAAACGCGACCAAGATGGGGAAAATTCTTTGGCAGAATGAGAGCGGACAATCAGGGAAGGTTATGGGTTATCTACGGACCTACCTTTGATAGTGGCACTGCCCAAATTAATGCCTACCAGCTACCACTTACAACAGGAGCAATACCAATCCTAACAATCAGCTCGCCGCTCCCTCTTCAAGGCGGAGGTACATTCACCTGGTCATGGAGTTTGATCGACGGCGGGCTGGCTTATCAGCCCGACTGCGACTGCCTTTGGGTATCCGATCGGGATTACAACCGGGTATTCCGTATAGCTGTCCAGAAAAGTTTTTTCCAAAAACTGAAAGGTCTTGCGATACACTCTGGGTAAAAAACTTCAGATAATATGAGGCAACCCAATGAGCAAAACAGAAAAACAAGTCAAGATTGCGCGTCTGCGAAAAATG
>JACRLC010000068.1 GCA_016235425.1 Chloroflexota bacterium
GAAAAGTTTCCTGCTTTCAAAGAAGCTATTTCAAAGTGTCTGGAAGAATCCTTGACAACTCACAAAGCCGATCTTGATTCTTTGCTAACCTTGCGCTTTCAGCTCTTTGAAAAAGCGCAATTTGTGACCGTGTGAGGTATATCAAAGTTCACTGGCCCCCTTCCTGCCATAGCGGCTTATCTGTGCCGAAGAGGCCGTCACATCCGGCCGTGCTACAATACGCCGCAAATGATTACCTTCTCAGAATTTTTCCAATTCAACCGCGAACTTATCCTGTTCGTATACGGGTTGGTGTTCTTTATTTTGGGCTTTGCCATCATCCTGCAAACCCGCCAATCCTCGCGGCTCGACCTGGCGCGCAACCTGCGCTGGCTGGCGGCCTTCGGCATCGCGCACGGTTTTTATGAATGGGGCGATCTATTCATTCCGATACAGGCAAATTACCTGGGCGAAACAACCATACAGTTTTTATATTATCTGCACAAGATCCTGCTGGCAGTTTCGTTCATTTGCCTTTTTGAGTTCGGCCTTGCCGTGCTTCCTTCGACGAGGCGAACTCGAGGTTTTCATTGGGCGTCCATCACCTTATTCATTCTTTGGATATTTTTTGCGTTTTTCGTCGCGCTTCCAGGTAATCCAGACTTCAATTTATGGAGGCGGACCGCCAATGCACTGGCGCGTTATTTCATCGGTTTTCCCGGCGGAATGCTTGCCGCCTATGGTTTGCGAGCGCACACCCTGCAACGCATCAAACCATTGAACGTGCCGAAGATCGTGCAAATGTTTCGCATCGCCGGAGTCTCATTGGGCGTCTATGCAGTGGTCGGCGGGCTGGTCGTCCCTCCTGTGAATTTCTTTCCGGGAAATATCGTCAACACAGATACGTTCACGGAACTCATCGGCGCGCCGCCGCTGGTATTCCGCTCGCTGGTTGGCATGATCACCGCTTTCACCATCATTCGGGCAATGGAAATATTCAGCCTTGAAACGGAACGCAGGATCGAGCAGCTCGAGCAGCAACAGATCATCAATGCGGAACAGGAACGCCTCGCGCGCGACCTGCATGATGGCGCCATTCAAAAAGTTTATACTGCAGGACTGCTGGTCGAATCAACCGCGCGGCTGGCCGAACCCGAAAGCGAAATAGACAAACGCCTGAAGCGCGCCATCGTCGTGCTCAACGATTCAATCCTGGACTTGAGGCGGAATCTGGCCGAATTACATGCCCACTCCCCCTCAGCACACGAACCCCTGCCTGAGCTGTTGCAAAAGATCGCCGGGAATCCCAGTTACAACTCAATGGTCGCCGTCACGGTCAAAGCGGATTTGTCCGCTGGAAAGTCCCTCTCGGCCATGCGCGCCAGCCATATGTATGCCATTGTCAACGAAGCGATGGCAAATACGGCGCGTCACGCTCACGCCCGGAATGTCAAAATCCACGCCAGGGACATCGGTGAACAACTCAGCATCGAGATCAGGGATGACGGTACCGGCATACCCGCAGAGCCTAAAAACGGGTATGGTCTGCGGAACATGCGTGACCGGGCACGCCTCCTTAATGGCAGGATAGAATTTGAGAATGACAAGGGCACAGTCGTAACGCTGACCATCCCCTGGAATGACTAAGATGACAAGAACCCGCATCCTTCTCGTTGACGACCATGATATTGTGCGGCTCGGTTTGATGACCCTGCTTAATGACCAACCCGATATGGAAGTGATTGGAGAGGCCAGCACTGCGTTGGAGGCCGTGAAAGCCGCGGAGAAACTCAACCCCAATGTTGTGTTGATGGATATCCGCCTGCCCGGTGAAGGCGGCATCGAAGCCGCCCATCAGATCACTACGCGCTTTCCCAAAAGCAAAGTGGTCATGCTCACCTCTTTCGCGGATGATGAACTTGTTGTCCGCGCCATCAGTGCGGGGGCGGTTGGGTACGTGCTGAAACAAGTGGGGAATGAAGAACTATTGAGGGCAATCAGGGCGGCGGCGCGGGGCGAAGCGTTGCTCGATCCATCCACAACGGCGCGGCTGTTGTCACGCGTCCGCGAAGCTGAAAGAAAGGCGGATGAAGACGCTTTCCGCGATCTTTCCGACCGTGAAATGGATGTACTGGTCCATCTTGCAAAGGGAAAAACGAATGCCGAAATCGGAAGATTATTGAACTTGAGCGAAAAGACGGTGGGAAATTATATAAGCACAATGTTCGAGAAACTGCACCTAAATAACCGCATCGAACTTGCGGCTTACGCGTACGAACATCACTTGTTTGAAAAAATGGGACGCGAGTAAATTATTTCACCCACAGTTGAACTGCGGGTGAAACGTTGAAGGCCGGAGGAAAATTCCTCCGGCCTTTTCCCTTATGAAAGGAGAGAGAGATTTTATGGTTTGAAGACCAGGAAGGAAGCGCCGGTTTCGGTGGCGTGACGAACCTGGGCATTTTCAAATACTGCGACACCAAAGTAGTACTGGGCGGCCAGATCGGTGAACTGCACATCGTACTCAGAGCCGGTATCGAGCAGGCGGCCAAATTCAATCGTCCATACGCCATCGGCCCATTTCCAGCCAGCGGAGATGTTGCCGCGGTCGCCAGTGATTGCGGATTTGACAATGCCGGGGATGTAGGAACCGGCGGGAAGGGCATCCAGAGCGGCCTGGTCGAGAGCGACTTTCTTGCTATCGAGAATGAAACCGGGGGCGCCAGTGGTCATATCAATGCTGGGGGATGTGAAACCGGGTTTGGTCTTGTCGGGGACGGTCTTGGTCGCATCGGCAGGATCGGGCATGGAAGCGAAGTTATCGGCATAGCCGCCAGAGTCTTTCGGGTCACTCTTGCGTCCGGCTTCCTTGGCATTCTCAGCATCGAAACGCGTCCAATCGAGATACTGGTCGTCAATCTGACCGAGGTTGCGGATGGATTTCCAGTGCCAGATGTCGCCCAATTCGCCTTCGGTCTCGGTGTACTTGTTACCGTAAGGCTTCAGATCGGGATTCTCGCCATCGTGGCAGAAGGCATAGCAGCCTTTTGTTTCAAATTTGGCGATGCTGTTGTTGATCGGCCAGATGAAGGCCATTTTGTCTTCATAAACCGTGTTGTTGTCGCCGCCCTTGTCATCCGGGTCCTTGATCTGTTTCCACGTGCCGTCTTCCTGTTTCTGCCACGGGGAGCGGAAGAAGGATTCAGTGGGGTCTTCGTAGCTTACCAGGAAGTAAACACTATCCTCGGTGTAAACGGCTTTGAGATGAACTTGGGTCTCATAGCCTTTTGCGCCGCCGTCCACATCAACGACGAACTCTTCGGCTTCGGCCCAGGAGGCTTCATCGCCGATACCGTCAAGCGTGGGCGCGGCATCCACAGGGATCGCGACAAAAGCACCCTCGGGCGCTTCCCAGGCCGGGGCTGGCGGTTCGGTGGGAGCAGGCGGCTCGGTAGCCACGACGGGCGGTTCAGTGGGCGCAGGTGTGGCGGGCGTGCCACAGGCCGAAAGAACCAGCGACGCCAGCATGATCAGGGATAGGACGTACATTAACTTTTTCATGATGAACTCCTTATATTTTTATTGAAGCTTGATAAATATTTGAGTCCTGTATCAAGACATCAAGTTGTAACTTTGCGGAAAATTCTCACGCAGCTTTCATAATCCTTGTAAGTTTATGCTCGTGAGGGAATCCAGGCTAGAGGCATTCTCCCCCAATAAGGCAGGGGAGAATGCCTCTACTTCGCACAAGCACGGTCCGCCATTTTTATGTCTGTTCTGCCAATTGCCGCGGAATTCCCCGTTACAGCCGTCTACAACAGGTCATCCCGCAGTTCAACTGCGGGATGACCTGTTGGCTGCGGGATATAAAAGAACCGGCTATGGTTTTACTTCTCCCGTAGCCACCTCTTGACCGCCTCGTGCGGGTGTTCGTATGCCAGCATCTTGTCCAACAATTTTTCGGGATCAGAATCATGGCTGATGGCATTGCGATGTTCCGAGAAGATGAAGCCTTCGGCCACGGCATGGTCAATGGCGGCGAGCAGGGGATTGTAATATTCGCGCACGTTGAGCAGGCCGACCGGCTTTTCGTGTGCGCCGGTCTGTGCCCAGGTAATGGTCTCGAACAATTCGTCCCAGGTGCCGAAGCCGCCGGGAAGGGCAACGTAGCCTTCGGACAGCTCGTGCATGCGGGCTTTGCGGGCGTGCATGTGAGGGACAACGTCCAGGCGGGTGAGTCCCACGTGCGCGAGAGCAGGCGTGTTCATCGAAGGGATGATGACGCCAATCACCTCGCCGCCTGCATCCAGAACGCCGTCGGCTGCTTCGCCCATCAGGCCGGTCTTTCCGCCGCCGAAGATTAAACGGATGCCTCTTTCAGCCAGAGTC
This sequence comes from Chloroflexota bacterium, assembly GCA_016235425.1. GTDB lineage: Bacteria > Chloroflexota > Anaerolineae > Anaerolineales > Villigracilaceae > JAKOVF01. Next base: position 4,369 of record JACRLC010000068.1, read on the forward strand.
CTGCCCATTTGGCGCGCGGCAGTTTTGTAGTCCGCGTGAACCGAGTCGGAAGATCCACAAAAAACACAAATTGATTTCATGGCTTTTTTATCTTTAAGTTTTAGAATTGGTTTCGTCAAATGTACCATAAAAAGCAGGTTAGAGTTGTATAAGTGACACTTTCGGGCGCTTGACTCGCACAGGTCGCGGTGATAAGAATTACGCTATGGATTACAAGGACTATTACAAAATCCTCGGTGTGGAGCGCAAAGCCAGCGCGGACGAAATCCGCAAGGTATACCGAAAGCTCGCCCTGCAATATCATCCCGACCGCAACCCCGGCGACAAGAAAGCGGAGGAGCGTTTCAAGGAGATCAATGAGGCCTACCAGGTGCTCAGCGATTCGGAGAAGCGCGCCCGTTACGATCAGTTGGGAAGCGCGTATTCCAATTGGAGATCGGGCGGCGGCCAGCCCGGCGATTTCAACTGGGGCGATTGGTTTTCGCCCGGCGGCGGGACGCGTGCGGAGTACGGCAATGTGAATGTGGATGATCTCTTCGGCGGCGCGGGAGGCTTCTCGGATTTCTTCCGCACGATCTTCGGCGAGGCAATGGGAGCTCCAGCGCGCGGCCGCCAGCAGCAGGGTTATCAGCAGTCTGTGCAGATCAGCCTTCAGGAAGCGTACGACGGCACGACGCGCCAACTGCAAACCAATGGCCGCAAGATCCAGGTTCGCATCCCTCCCGGAGTGAAGACCGGTTCAAAAGTCCGGGTGGCAGGCGCGGGCCCCGAAGGACTCGATCTATATTTGGTGGTGCAAATCGCGGATGACAACCGCTTCGAGCGCAACGGCTATGACCTGCACACCACGACCAACGTCAATGTGTTCACCGCCATTTTAGGCGGCGATGCGGATGTGGAAACACCGGCAGGAAAAGTCAAATTGAATATTCCGCCGGGAACCCAGCCGGAGCAGGTTTTCCGGCTTTCGGGACGCGGCATGCCGCACTTGAAAGACCCCAAAATGAAAGGCGATTTATACGTAAAATTGAAAGTGCAAATCCCGCGCTATTTGTCGCCCGAACAAAGGGAATTAATCGAAAAAGCATCCCGCATTAAATTTTAGCTGTTGCATGAATAAAGGAGAGAAATGAAAACAAAACAACCCAGCATTGCATTAGTGGTAATCGCAATTGCCATGATCGCATGCCAGGCCACAGGAAATACACCGGCTATTATTCCAACAATCGGTTCGAGCCAGGCAATCCCTGGCGAACCGATCAACCTCGGAGAACAACAGGATACTCTGGTGGCGCTTTACCAGCGGGTCAGTGCAAGCATCGTCGCCATTCAAACTTCCTCGGGCGGGCTGGGATCGGGATTCGTCTTCGACCAGAACGGACATATCGTCACCAATTTCCATGTTGTGGAAGGGGAGAAACAGGTGGAAGTGGATTTCATGTCCGGTTACAAGACTTATGGCAACGTCATCGGCACGGACCTGGATTCTGATCTGGCCGTGGTCAAAGTGGATGCGCCTGCCGAAGAATTGAACCCGGTCACCCTGGGTAATTCGGATGAACTTAAAGTCGGTCAAACCGTTGTGGCAATCGGGAACCCCTTCGGCCTCAACGGAACCATGACCATGGGCATCATATCGGCTTTGGGACGCACCAGCAATTCGGCGCATGCCACCTCTGGTGGAGGCGTTTTCACGGCAGGCGATCTCATCCAGACCGACGCGGCGATCAACCCTGGCAACTCAGGCGGTCCGCTTTTCAACCTGAACGGCGAGGTGATCGGCGTCAACCGGGAAATCCTTTCGTTCAGCACCACCAACAGCGGACAGGCGGCGAATTCGGGCATCGGACTTGCGATCTCATCGAACATCGTCAAACGCGTGGTTCCGGTTCTGATCAGCAACGGGAAATATGATTATCCCTACCTGGGCATCTCATCCAGGGACGATATGAGCCTGGATATTATCAACGCGTTGGGGCTTACTTCCTTTACGGGCGCATACGTCACTGACGTGGTAAACGGCGGACCGGCAGATAAAGCCGGTATCAAAGCCGGGGATAAAACGACCAGTATTCCGGGAGTAAAATCCGGCGGTGATCTGATCATTGCGATTGATGGCCGCGCCATCCGGCGCTTTGATGAATTGCTGGCCTATCTCATCACAAACAAGGCCCCCGGCGATACGGTCGTGTTGACCGTATTGCGCGGCGACGAAAAAGTGGATATCAGCATTGAACTCGGCAGACGGCCATAGTTACCCGATGTCGTTGCGAACTGAGAATTAAAAACTCACCTTACGCAGAATAAGCATGTTCCGCACCACGTCCTTCGACTTCGCTCCTCGACTTGCACTCGTCGCTCCGCTCAGGATGAAGTTCGCGCTGAGCGGAGAGCGGGTGTTGTTTCCCGCTCGCAGCGATGCACTGAGCCTGTCGAAGTGTCGAAGCGTAGTGCGTAAGGTGAATTAAAAATTTTGGGCGAGGTCCATTTGGCCTCGCCCGCTTTCTTAAGGTCTTTGCCCTGCATAACAGGTGACTGTCACTTTGCCCCACTCCGCCTCGCTTCGAGGGTGCTTCGCAAAAGTGACAGTCACCTGTTTAGATTCCACATATTTTCTTCATAACTTTATGACGAGTTCTCCATAGCGCTTCAATATACTCCTGGCGTAATCAATTTTGCACCAAGAGGAAATTTCATGCGCTTCAAATTCCAAATCCCGGCCTTGTTGAGGGGCATTTCGGCAAAGGGTTCCGCGCTCGTCTCGAAAATCGAAAACAGCCGTTTGCTTGCCAAAGTGCCGAAGAAAGTCGTCCGTGCGGCACTGGCGATCCTGGTACTCCTGATCATTGGGAGCGCGGTCTATTTTCCCATTACCACGCTGACCACGCAGGCTGCCGCCACAGAAACCGCGACACTGCAAACCACCACCGTCCGCACCGGCAGTTTGGTTATTTATGCCAGTGGGAGCGGCACACTCATCGCCGCGGATGAGGTTGATCTGGCCTTCAAAACCAGCGGGCAGGTGGAGGCGATCTACTTTGAAGTCGGCGATCAAGTGAAGGCAGGCGACCTGCTGGCCGAAGTGAATGACACCGAAACTCAGATCAAATACACGCAGGCCAAACGCAATCTTTTGGAATTGACTTCTGTGGCCGCGATTGCTTCAGCGGAAGAGGCCGCCGCCGCGGCACAATCGGACCTCGATTCTGCGAACAACCATCTGGCCTATCTGATCAGCCCTGACGTTTTTCTGTGGGAGCTGGAAGTGAAGGAAGCCCAGCAGGCAGTCGCTGACGCGAAAGCCGCACTGGAAGCCTCGCCCAACGACAAAGACCTTCAGGCCGCGCTGGAAAAAGCGGAAGCGTATCTCGATTTTGCAGAAGATAAATTGGAAGGCAACTGGTATTACTACGATCACGAATACCTGCCCGACAACTTCACAACCTGGGACAAAGAGACCGGTACGAAGTACATCGCTGGGCCTACCGATACCGAAATTATGGAAGCGCGCGCCGCGGTGACGGGGGCGGAGGCAACTCTCCAGGAGGCGAAATATCTCTACGCCGCGTTGACAGGCGGCGAGGTCTCGGAAGACGCGACCGGTTCGGGGCTCTCCGAGTTGGAATCCGCGCAGCTCGATCTTGAGTCCGCACAAGTCTCTTTGGATGGCACAAAGATTTACGCGCCCATCTCTGGCACGATCATGTCCATTGACACGTCCGTCGGCGATGCGGCCGGCACAGGGACGGTCATCACGGTGGCAGATCTCAGCCAGTATTATCTCGAGACATTTTTCGATGAAACCGACTGGGGTAACGTGACGGTTGGCTGCGAAGCCGAGATCGTTTTTGACGCCCTGCCCGAAAAGAACTTCACCGGCGAAGTGATCCAGGTTGACCCCGGTTTGTATACATCCGGCAATACCTCGGTGGTGAGGGCGATTGTCAAGCTGGACACATCGAGCGAAGAGATCAACCTGCCGATTGGCACAGCCGCGGCGGTGGATGTGATCGGCGGGAAAGCGGAAAATGCCATGCTCGTCCCAATCGAGGCCCTGCACCAGGCAGGCGATCAATATACCGTGTTCGTGATGGAAAACGGCGAGCCGCGACTGCACGTGGTGGAAGTTGGAATTCAGGATTTGCTGTATGCCGAAATCAAGTCCGGCCTGAACCCGGGAGACGTTGTCACCACAGGCATTTCGGAGACGCAATGACCGAGCCGCACAAGATCATCGAAACAATAGATATCACCAAGGTCTATGGCATGGGCGACATCAGCGTGGCCGCGTTGAAGGGCATCAACATGCAGATCAAAGCGGGCGAGTTCGTCGCCATCATGGGGCCTTCCGGTTCGGGCAAATCCACGCTCATGCACATCCTGGGATGTCTTTCACGGCCCACGACCGGACGATACATCATAGATGGTGAGGACGTGAGCAATTTGGACAAGGCGCAGTTGGCGCATGTCCGCAATAAAAAACTTGGCTTCATCTTTCAGGCCTACAACTTATTAGCACGTACAAGCGCCCTGCGAAATGTGACCCTGCCCCTGCTGTACACCCACGAGGAAAACAAAAACATCGAAGCAGGCGATGAAAAAGCGCGCGCCATGCTCGAAGTGGTGGGACTCGGCGACCGCATCCACCACCAGCCGCACGAACTCTCCGGCGGACAGCAACAACGCGTCGCCATCGCCCGCGCACTGATCAACGACCCGGTCCTTGTCATTGCTGACGAGCCGACCGGCAACCTCGACAGCCATTCCGGCGAAGAGATCATGAACATCCTGCACAAATTACACGCGCAGGGAACCACCATCGTGATGGTGACTCACGACCCGAAGATTGCCGCGCACACGCAGAGAACCGTTCATCTGATTGATGGGCTGGTAGATAACATTGTTCATAATGGCAGGACGACATTAATGTCATCCCATGAGGAGGCGCGCCATGAAACCGTCTGAAGCCATGCGCATCGCCTGGGAAGCGATCCTCAAAAACAAAATCAGGTCGTTCCTGACCATGCTCGGCATCATCATCGGCGTGGCGGCGGTCATCATCATGGTCGCCATCAGCGCCGGGACGGAAGCCACCATTTCAGAACAGATCACCAGTCTCGGCTCGAACCTGGTCTTTGTACAATCATCCTTCTCGCGCGGCGGGCCGGGGCAAATGGCCAGCGGGGGCCTGGTCTACGACGATGCGGCCGCGATTCAGGATGGCGTGAACGGAGTCGTTTCGGTTGTAGTGGAACAGAACTCATCTGAAACGGTTAAGTTCAGCGACGTTTCCCTCGATGAAGTTGAAATCCTCGGCACCACCACCGGCTTCCCCTCCGTGCGCGACGTGGAAATCGCCACCGGCCGCTACTTCACCGACACCGACATTGACCGCAAGAAAAAAGTTGCCGTGCTTGGCTCGAGCATGGCCGAGGAACTCTTTGGCACAACCGATCCCATCGGCCAATACATCACGGTTGGCACAACCAAACTGGCCGTCATCGGAGTCTTTGCAGAAAAAGGCTCGGTTGGCAACACAGATTACGACGCGCGCATTTACATCCCCATCTCGGTCGTCTTCCAAAAATTCACCCCGTCCATGTTTGCCCGCATCATGGGTGACAGCATCCGCATGATCTACGTGGAAGTTGACCCCGACGAAAACCTCGACAACATCATCACACAGATCGAATTGCTTCTCGTCAAACGCCACGACGTTACGCTCGACACAGCCGACTTCAGCGTCACCACGCAACAGGACATCATCAGCACGCAGGAGTCCACCACCGCCGCGTTCCGTTCATTGCTGGCATGGGTGGCAGGCGTCTCGCTCATTGTCGGCGGCATTGGCATCATGAACATCATGCTGGTCAGCGTCACGGAGCGCACGCGTGAAATCGGCATTCGCCAATCCGTCGGCGCGACACCCGACGACATCCGCATGCAATTCCTCACCGAAGCGTTACTGCTCAGCATTGTCGGCGGCCTCATTGGCATAGTCGTTGGCGTGGGCGGCTCATACATCTTCGGCGCGCTGAGCGACATGCGCACCGTTGTCTCGCTCAGTTCCATTTTGCTCGCCTTCGGTTCAGCTGCCATCGTTGGCGCATTCTTCGGCTACTACCCCGCCAACCAAGCCGCGCAACTCGATCCAATCGAAGCATTGAGGTACGAATAACATTCGTCCTGCCTGCACCATGCGCCTTGGCCTGACCGCCAGGACAGGCAGGCACAGGTGAGCGGAGGGTCGAGTAGCCCTGAGCGTTCTTCGCGAAGGGCGTATCGAGACCCGTAGTCGAAGGACGTGGCACATGGAAAATTTGAATCTTCAGGTCACCTGCGCTTCGACTGCGTTCGACGGGAGAACACCGTCTCTCTCCGCTCAGCGCGAAGAAAGAAAAGGAACAAAATGAAAAAACTTCTCATTACGACACTCATCCTCCTCATGTTAACTCTGACAGCCTGCGGCTCCGCATCTGACTCACCGACAGTTGATTCCGTTACCTCGGCAGACTTCTTGCCCCCAGCGACTCAACTCATCGTCGGCACGATGAAACTGGATGGAACCGAACAGGATGTGACTGCCGGACAGGCCGCCGAACTCCTGCCTCTCTGGCAGGTCTACAGCGAACTGCTCACCAGCGACACTGCCGCGCAGGGAGAGATTGATGGACTCATCGCACAAATTCGGGGGACGATGACCGATGAGCAAATGCAGGCCATCGAAGACATGGCGCTTACCCAGCAGGATGTCATGGCCGCAATGCAGGAACAGGGCCTTGGCATGGGAGGCGGCCAGGGACTAAGCGCCGGGCAGATTGCCACGGCGCAAGCGTCCCGCAGTTCAAGCGGAGGCGGCTTTACCCCTCCCGATGGCGGGATGCCGATGGGCGCGCCACCCGATGGCGGCGAGGGAATACCCGGCGATATGCAGATGGCGGCTGACTCTTCCAGCGGAAGTGACAGCTCACAAACGGCGGCAGGCCGGGGCCTGGCGGGAAGCGGTGTTCCGTCTGTGTTGATTGAGGTGCTCATCGAGTTGTTAAAGTCGAAAGCGGGTTCGTAGTCTCAGCGTGGAGGGTTACCCCTTTGAATAGTCAATAAAAGTCTTTGGTATACTGAAAAAGAGTTACACATGACAAAAACCATCATGGTCGTTGACGATGAACACCGTCTCGTGTCCCTCGTGCAGAGTTATCTCGCGCAGGAGGGATTCCGCGTGGTCACGGCCAGCAACGGCAGGGACGCGCTGGCTGTGGCGCGCCGCGAAAAACCCGATCTCATCATCCTCGACATCATGATGCCCGAGATGAACGGCTACGATTTCATGCGCCAGCACCGCGCCGAACACAACACGCCCATCATTTTGCTCACCGCCCGCGTGGACGACGAGGAACGCGTCGTTGGCCTCGAACTCGGCGCGGACGATTACGTGACCAAACCGTTCCGCCCGCGCGAGTTGATGGCGCGCGTCCGTGCGGTGTTGCGCCGCGCGGGAAACCATGAACCTGCCGCACAAATTATCCGCACACTAGATATCACGCTCGACCGCGAACAACGCACGGTTCAGGTCGCTGATAAATTTGTTGACCTCACGCCCTCCGAATTCGACCTGCTCACCGCGTTGATGTCCGCGCCCGGGCGGGTGTATTCCCGACTCGATTTGCTGGATATTTTGCAGGGTGTCCGCTACGAAGGCTATGAGCGCACGATTGATACGCACATCAAAAACCTGCGTTCAAAAATCGAGAAAGATCCCAGGTCACCGTTTTATGTTGAAACCGTTTACGGCGTCGGCTACCGCTTCAAGAGGAATTAAGTAACCATGCGATCCATCACCATCAAGCTGATCGCCGCGTTTGTCGGGATCGGGTTGATCAGCATCCTTGTCATCGTCCTCGTGGCGCGCTGGAATACGAATCAGGAATTCGAGAAGTTTGTCTCCAATCGCAATGAGGAGGAATTTGCCATTCGTCTCACGGACTATTATCGCAACCATGGTTCGTGGGATGGCCTGGCGGAAGCCTTTAGGCAAAATGATCCCTTCGACCCGCATGCGCTTCCTTCAAAGGATGTATTCCGTTTCGTTTTGTCCGATCCAAGCGGACTGATCATCATCGGTGGGCCGCCGCATTTACAACCAGGTGACCGGGCTTCCCAAGCCGACCTAAAAAACTCCGTCCCGTTGAAGGTGGACGATGAACTGGTTGGATATCTCGTCCTGGGAGGAGTCCCCTTTGAGCGCAACCCGCTCGAATCCGCTTTTATTCGACAGGTGAACAATACGTTGATTTATAGCGGGCTGGCCGCCATAACGCTTGCCCTCGTGCTGGGCATGGTTCTCTCGCGCACCCTGACCAAACCCATCCGCGAACTCACTGCCGCAACACAGGCCATGTCCCAGGGGAATTTAGGCTTGCAGGTTTCCGTCCGCTCGCGCGATGAATTGGGCGAACTGGCGCACGCCTTCAACAAAATGAGCGCGGACCTGGCGCAATCCATCAACGCCCGCCGCCAAATGACGGCGGATATCGCGCACGAGCTACGCACGCCGCTGAGTTTGATTCTCGGTCACGCCGAAGCGGTCAACGACGGCGTCCTGCCGCCTTCGCTTGAAAACTTCGAGATCATCCGCGAAGAAGCTGGCAGGCTCGAGCATCTCGTGGACGACCTGCGAACACTTTCCCTCGCCGATACAGGGGAACTCTCGATTGAAAAGCGGCCTTGTGATTTGAAGAAATTATTGCAGGATATTTCCTCGGTTTACCAGCATCGCGTTCAGCAGAAAAATGTCGCGCTTGAATTGGACGTTCCTTCCGAGTTACCGTCCGTTCAAGCAGACGCGAACCGCATCACACAGGTGGTCACAAACATCCTCGATAACGCCCTGCGCTACACACCTGAAAACAGCAAAGTCACTCTCGCGGCAGGGGAAGTGAAAGATGCTGTCCGTATTTCAATTCAGGATAGCGGCCCTGGCATCAAGAACGGACAGGATGTCAACCACATCTTCGACCGTTTCTATCGGCTCGACGCCTCGCGCAACCGCGCCGAGGGCGGCTCCGGCCTGGGACTCGCGATTGCCAAGTCCATTGTTCAGGCGCACGGCGGGCAAATTTGGGCGGAGTCAGTTGAAGGTCAGGGTTTGAGCGTGTTGATCGAGCTGCCGGTTACCTCGTGCTGAGCGGAGAGAGACGGTGTTCTTCCGTCGAACGCAGTCGAAGCACGGGTTGCATGGTAACGTAAACTATTCAAGAAACCCGTCCTTCGACTGCGGGTTTCCCTGGCCCGAACACCAGGGCGGGCGATACGACAGGCGAATGCTTCGACAGGTTCAGCACATTGCACCGCCTACTCAACCCTCCGCTCAGGACGGAGGCAAAAATCAAAACAGGCGAGACAGTTTCCTGCCTCACCTGTTTTTAGTTCACATTTCACTCCTTTCTGTTTGGACGCAGTTGAACTGCGTCCAAAACGCGGGTCTACTGATTCGCGGCGGTTGGAGTCGCTTCGGTGGGCGGCGGACCTCCGAGACCGTGACCAAATCCAAAGCCGGGACCGTCGAGGAAGCCTTTATCGAGGCCTTCGAGGAGCCAGTCCGCTTTTTCCTGCGTCATGGTTCCATCAGTCACGGCCTGTTCGATCCGCTGGCGCATCTCTTCGGCATGTGCGGCGTTGATGGCGTCCTGTACAACCTGTAAATCCACGCCAGCCGCGTCGGCAAGGTCTTGCAAAGTTTTGCCGTTTTGGAGTTCGGTCGAAAGTTCATCAGCCGTCATGCCGAGCGCTTTGGCGGCGGCTTCGAGTTCGGCAGTGCCGAGGAAACCATGCCCGCCGCGCGGACCGCGTCCGCCTGCCTGCCCATCAGCGGGAGGCTTGGGAGGCGTGCCATCCTGTGCGTAAGCAATGGTTGCTCCCGCCGCGCCAATCAATATCACGGCCACGAGGAGTCCGCCAATGATTTTGGGAAGTTTCTTGTTCAAAGTGAGTCTCACCTCCTTTCGTTGTGAAATGAGTTGGATATGTCCAACCGGCATGATGGTAGCAAATGGCTGTAAAGAGGTTGTCAAAAAGTTGTGGGGAAAATTTGTGCATGGGATACGTCATTGCCCCGCCAGACTACGGCGGGGCAATGACATTTGGTCATCTTGACCCTTCCTCCCTCGCGCCCTACAATCAACCGCAATGAAAAACTTCGCCACGCGCTATCTGCCCATCATCCTCGTCTTCGCTTTGGAATCCATCGCGTTGGATTGGGCGGCGCGGCTCAACGGCAAACCGCTGTATCAAACGTTTACCTTCTTCTCCGCCTTCGTCGCGGCCGCGATTTTGCTCACAGGAATCATCCCTGCGTTGGCGCGGCCCGCGAATATCCACACGTTTATTGCATGTTTTACCGTCGTTTTTGCCACGCTCCTCGCCGTGCCCTTTGAATTCAGCGATCTCCCCGCATTCCAGCCTCTAATCCCCACTTACCAATTACTAACTCCATATCTGCTCTGGCGCATGGTCAACGGCGCGCTTCTGCTGGCGATGTCCATTCACATCAGCGCGCGCTTTCCACGCGCGAATCCAAAAATCTCGAATCGATTCATCCTCGCTGGCTATCTCGTTTCGTTTTCAATTATCACCGTCTTTCTTCTTTCCTCTTTCCCGTGGCTCAGACTCACCTCAGCTATCTTCCTATTTCTCGAATTCACCTTTGTCATCATTTTCTTCATTTTGAATCTATTGCTGGCCGCCCGCGACGCGGCCCCCGAAAACCTGCACACCGCGCAACAGGCGCGCATCATCCTCATCAGCATCGCGCTGGCAGAGACTGTCCTCTGGCTTCGTCCGCTCACGCTTGCGTTTGGCATCAACATCATTCCTTACAATTTCATCCTTGCCACGCAACTCTTCATCCCTGCCGGAATTGCCTACGCTGTTCTTCGTCACGAACTCTTCGGCATTGACCGCGTCCTGCGCCGCACACTCACTTACAGTGCGCTGTCCCTTGCACTGCTCACACTTTATCTCGGCCTCACCACTGCCTTCACCGCCCTCTTTGAAACCAACACATCCCGCCCGCTTGCGCCCATCCTCAGCCTCTTGATCGCGGGCGCGCTATTCGAACCCGCCCGCCGCTGGACTCAAAACTGGCTCGACCGTTTGCTTTATCCAGACCGACTCAAGTTCATGAGCGCAATTCAAAACGTGGGGACTTCCCTCGCCCGCGCCAATCGCAGGGAAGAAATCGCCTCTCTCCTGACCTCGGAACTGCCGCGCCAAATTGGGGCTGAGTGGGCCGCCCTGACATTTTTCCCAAAACCCGATATCCCTCCTGCAAAGCACAGCGCGCCCTCGTGGAACGCGCGCCTGGTCGCGGGCAACGTCGTCTTCGGCGGCTACTGGCTGGGACCGCGCCGCGCAGGCCCCCACTACGACAACGAAGAACGCAGCCGCCTGCAAACGTTGATTCAGCAAGCCGCGCTCGCCCTTGCGTATGCAAACGCGTACGAGTCGCTGTATGAGCTAAATCAAAATCTCGAAAATCGCGTCAAAGAACAGACTGCACACGCACTGGAGAGTCAAAAGGAAGTGGCGGCGTACCAGGAACGTCAGCGCATCGCGCGCGACTTGCACGACTCGGTGACACAAAATATCTTCGGCCTGCACCTCACCGCGCGCGGACTCAAAAAATCCGCGCCCGAGGCACTCAAAACAGAACTTGGAGAATTGGAGAATTTAGCCAGCAGCGTTTTACGCGAGATGCGATTGCTGTTGAATCAACTGCGGAATCCCTCGGGGGAAGAGACTGTCAATTTGACGGAGGCAATTCAAAGTCAGTGTGAGGCGCTTGCCAATAAAACGGGACCGGAAGGCGGGCCGCTATTAACCGTCGAAACGGATTTGCCTGAGGCGTTGGAAATCCCATCCGTGATTGCGGAGGAAACTTTATGGGTTGTGAGGGAGGCGTTGCAAAATGTGATCCGTCACAGCGAATGCCGAAGCGCAAAATGTGCGGTGCGCTGTGATGATGTGTTGCGCGTGACGATTTCGGACGCGGGCAAGGGATTTGATATGCAGACGATTCCTGCAGGCCACTACGGCGTGCGCGGGATGCGTGAACGTGTGCTGGCGCTCGGCGGCGAGTTCAAGATTGAATCTGAAATCGGACGCGGTACAATTTTGGAGTTCTCACTGCCGCTGCCAATAAGTTCGTCCTGAGCGGAGTGCAACGCAGTCGAAGGACGGGTTACATGAAAAGTTTGGATTTGCATGTTACACGCGCTTCGACTACGGGTCGGCAAACACGACCCTTCGCTCACATCGTCCCGATGTCCTTCGGGAGCGCGAGGAAATAACCCATGCTAAAAATCCTCATTGCCGATGACCATCAAATTGTCCGCCGCGGACTGCGCCTGACGCTCGAAGCCGAGAGCGACATGAAAGTTGTCGCGGAGGCAAGTGACGGCGCGGAAGTGTCCGCGCTGGTGAAGAAGCACAAGCCCGATGTGGTTCTGCTCGACCTGCAAATGCCCGGGCAAAATGGAATCGAAACGCTCAAACAGTTGCGGCCTGATTTCCCCGAACTGCCTGTTTTGATTCTCACGTCATTCAGCGACGACGCACATCTTTATGCCGCGTTACGCGCGGGCGCGAGGGGGTTCCTGTTGAAGGAAATGGATGGCGACGATCTGGTCGAAGCGATTCGCGGCGCGGCGAAAGGGAAACCGCAACTGCATCCCGAAATTGCGAAACGATTGATGGCGCGCGCACCCATGCCCGAGGACCCGTTTGAATCGCTGACCGAGCGCGAGCGCGATATTTTGAAGCTGGTTGCAAGAGGCATGAGCAACAAGGAAATCGCCGCGCAGCTTGTGTTGACTGAGATGACGGTGAAGGGATACGTCAGTGATGTTTTGATGAAACTGGGGGTCAGCGACCGCACACAGGCCGCGTTGATGGCCGTGCGGTATGGGTTAATTCCGCCTGAAGAGTTGTAGATCTTCTTTTCTTAATCTGCGTAATCTACCAAATCTGTGGATGAATCCCGCTGGGGGGACGGATGAAGGCAATGATGAATTCTGGGTGTTTGGCATGTTGGGTGTGGAGTTTCGACGGCTATTGATTTTTGGAGGGCAGGGTTCTATAATGGCAGCACGGTGTTTGCGCTGTCTTTCACCGTCCGCATCCACGCAAGGAAACAAATAAAGGAGCAGTAAAGTCTGTTCGTCGTTTTCTCGAAGCGGCAGGAGTAAAGCCATGATGGAATATAAAGGTTATATTGGTAAGGTCGAAATTGATGATGAAGTGGGCGTTTTATACGGGGAAGTTATTAATGTCCGCGATGTGATTACTTTTGAAGGCACTTCCGTTGAAGAAGTTCAGCAGGCTTTTCACGAGTCAGTTGATGATTATTTAGAATTTTGTGCCGAGCGTGGCGAATCTCCCGAAAAACCGTTTTCGGGCAAGTTTGTTTTACGCTTGCCCGAAGAATTGCACCGCAAAGCATATATTCAGGCGAAGTTGAAAGACAAGAGTCTGAATAGTTGGGTTACAGAAGTTTTACAGTCCGTTCTCGAAGGCAAGTAGAGTCTTGCACAACAGCACGCCAGCCAACAAAGCGTGGTGTGTCCTGAAAAGTCATCGTCTGCTCACTGGTGGAAGTCCAGCTCCGGTAAGTGTCAGGACGCCGGATAGCAGGCAACCGATGCAGTCGGGTGACTGATTGTGTCGAAGCGTTGTATCTCC
>JACRLC010000056.1 GCA_016235425.1 Chloroflexota bacterium
ACAATGAATGCCTTGAATACTCCAAGAAGAAGGTTGTCGGAGAGCCGGATGAGGGAAAACCTCATGTCCGGTTCGATGTGGCAGGGGATGGAAACCAGGATTTATATCCCAGGCGCCATCCCTTGACCCTACCACCCGACTGGTGGGATTCACCCGCCAAAAAGGAGTGCACTACGCTCAAGTCAATTCCGTCAAATCGGCTTTGTCTCATCCCACCCACCAGCGGCTAACGCAGGCCGTTCGGCGCTTCTCGGAGGGCCGTCCTCAGCTAGACGGTCCAGTGACAAACTCCAAGAATGAGTGTTTTATGAACAAGGGAAGAATAGCAGCCATCATTGGAATGGTCACTTTGGGAGCCGTTTTGGTTTATGCCTGCCAAAGTGTCAAACCCAAACCTGCTTTAATTTCAACAGTGACACCAACGGGCGATATTTTAGTAGAGGATGTGGCCAATTCTTACAGGATGGGCGAGACCATTACATTTGCAATAAGAAACTATTCAGAAAAGACCATGTATATTGTCGGTTGTACATGGATCTTTGTTTATAAAATTGAAGGCGAAAACAAAATTTGGGTTACAACGAAAATAATTGAAATAGTGCCGCCTCCAAGCGAACTCAAATCCTACCAAACAACATCCTGTGAATGGGATCAAAGAGCTTATCAAGATACATCCCAAGAAGGGGAAAAACGTTTTTCCGGTTTTGCAGAAAATGTATTTGTTCCAGCCGGGCGTTACCAACTAGTTGTCTTCTATGGCACAGAGCGGGGAATAGCCACTAATTCAAAAACAGCTTTGATAGCTTACTCTGTAGTTTTTGAAATATCGAGGTAAAACACAGGCGACGGAACAACCGCCGCTTCCGGGTTCACAGTTTTATGATAAATTGCAAGTGACAGTCACTTTTTATAGCGTACTTCGCGCTGGCGTAAGACTGCTTCGCGCAATTTCCCCAATCCCAGCAAATTCAAAATTCCTGAAACCAAAATATTTAACCGGGTCAGTGCGGTGGGCGGATGAATGAACAGCGCCTGCATCCACGCGGAGAGCGCGGCGGCGGGTTGACCTCCATCGAGCAGGTAGCGAGCGTCCACGCGCTGGGCGGAGGCGCGCGCGCGGCGATTCACACGCGCAAGCACGGGCGCGAGATTTTTATCCTGCGTGGCCCAATTCAGAATGCGGAAGGCTTCGCGGCCAAACTCGGCGGCTTTGGCGCGGTTCTTCGCTTCAGCGTGATAGCGCGCCGCGGCCCAGGTTTGAGGGACGTGCAAAATCCGTCCATGCTGGGCAATTTGAATCCACAAGTGATGGTCGAGGAGCAGGTGGAATGATGGTTCAAGCCTGAGATCATCCAACGCGGCGCGGCGCATGAAAACGGCGGGTTGTCCGATGATTTGGAAGCAAAGCAAATCCTCGAGAGACAATTGCCCGTACTTCAAAGTGTTGAAGGTTTTGCCGCGCTCATCCACGGCGAGCATGTCACCGTAAACCAGCGCAACATCCAGGTTCTCCTCAAACACTTTCACCGCCGCGCTCACCGCGCCCGGCAGGTAATAATCATCCGAATTCAGCCAGGCAATGATGTCACCCGCCGCGCGCACAAATCCCTTGTTGATGGCGTCCGCCTGGCCACTGTCCCTTTCTGAAACCCAATACGCCAGTTTGCCTTCGTATTTTTTGATAATGCCAACACTGCCATCCGTCGAAGCGCCGTCAATCACGATATATTCAATGCACGGATAATCCTGCTCCAGCACAGAATGAATCGTTTGTTCAAGATAAGCGACTTGATTGAACGAGGGGGTGATGATGGAAACAAGTTTCATTTTTTTAAATCGTACAACACATACCCCTCACCCTGCACCGCGACGGGATACGCGTCGAGCAATTCCTTCAACGAGGGCTGCTTGTCCAACTGGCCGAACGACGTGACCAGGAAATAATCCCGGCCATTGGTCAATTCGGCGAAACGGTCGGAGAAATCCACTTCGCCATTCCGCACTTCCGCAAGCTCCGTGCTGTACGGCCACAGCGCCACCTTGCGCCAGCCAAAGTACATCAGGCGATAACCATAATCCTGCGTAAGCCCGATGACCTTTGCATCCGCGGGGATCGCATCACCGACTGATTTCCAAAATGCAGGCTCATGACGAAAATCCTCCGCCATCAAAACAGACCGCGCCACCCATGACTGATAACCGATAACCGCGACAATCAACGCGGCGAAAGCAACGCGTCCCGCGGGACTTTGAGTTGCCGCGCGTTCAATCAGCGGATTCAGCGCCGCGGCCAATCCAAGCGCAACGATGGGGATAAGCTGAATATGATAATAACTGTGCGTGTACATCTGGAACGGCAGGACAAGACCGTAGACGGCGTAGCCAATCCACAAGCCAATCAACAGCGCGCGTAAACGTGACGGCGCAATCAACGTCCCTGCGGCGGCGAGGAAGATAGCGGTCAACCCAAACAGGCTTCCAAGGAACGCCAGCCACTTGGAATAGAAGTCCGTGCTGAGGAGCAATTTCGCCATCGCCACAGACCAGTTGACGATGTACTCCGAGTTGTTGCCGGGATGAATGACCACGTAAAACAAAAACGGCGGGAGAACGGTCAGCGCGGCCATCGTCCACACTTGCGCGGATTTCCAGAATTTGAATTGAAGCGTGTAAAGCACAACAGCGACTGCCGCGCCTGCAACGAGAAAAACGGTGATTGCTTTGACGAGAACCGCGAACCCAAGCAGGAGACCGGCAAGGATTGCCCAACGCCATTCTCTCATCCCCAGCCCTTCTCCCCGTGGGAGAAGGGAGACAGATTCACTCCAGCGATAAAGGCAATACGCGCCAATCACAAGCGCGGAAGTCATCAACGGGTCAGGCTGGAAGGAGCGGCTGGCCTGGACTGCAAACGGCAAGACCAAATAATAAGCGAGTCCAATCAACCCTGCCCAGGGTGAAATCGCGCGGCGCGCTAAATCAAAAAGAGCGATTCCTGCCAGTAACCAAAAGAAAGTTTCCCATGCGCGAAAGACAGCGTAACTTTCACCACCGGTCAGTCTGTAAGTCAATGCAGCGATGGATTCAATAATCGGCGGCTCGTATTGCGCGGTGGTGTTGCGGAAGACCTGGGCAAGGTCTTTGGTGTGTGGGTCGGCGTTGGGGAGCAGGGAATAATAAATGCCGCGCGCCACGATGGTGTTGCGAAGTTGGCGCGTGGGATGAAAGTCGAGGGGAGGATCGGTGATATCGAGCAGGCGGAGGAGTCCGCCCAAGGCGATGAGAATGATTAGAAACGGGAACCAGGTTTGAGGTCGGGCTTGAGGCGGGGTTGTCATCGGAAGAGCGAATTGTAGTCCACTTTGGGGAAGATGGTCAGTTTGCCGCCGATGGTCGCATCCAAAACTTCACGTCCCGCGTTTTTGTAGGCATCGCGCGCCAGAGTGTAGCCAATCTCGGAAGTCTCGAGGTCGGGGAGTTGCCAGCGAAAGCCTTTGCCGAAGTAGGCGGGCGAGAAATGATTCGGGTCATCGCCCTGCGATGTAACGGTGGTATTGGGTTTGCCGGTGGCGGTGTAGTTGTGATCCGCGCCGATGAGGATGACCTGCTTGAAGCCCATGTGAAAGGCGAGTTGCAACGTGACGTTGGTGACGGTTGCGCCTTCCCACACGCGGCCGCGGACATCGCCGGAGAAGCGCGGGGATTCGTAGGTGGTGTAGAGGAAATTGGGTAATTGGGTAATTGGTAAATTGTTTGAGAAGAAGCGGCGGGAACGCCACGAGAGGAATTTTGGGGTGGTGAGGGCGGCGAGGTCTTCGGCGGTTTGCTCGATGACGAGATCATTGACGACGGTGAGGTAGGTGGTGGAGAAACCGAGTTCGGGGAACATCAGGTAGATGCGGTTCACCCCGAAGGTGAACTCGTTTTTGAGTTTGCCGAGGTCGGTTTGTTTTAGGCTCGGCCCGTTGGCAATGACGAAGGCGCGCTTTCCTTTGTGTGCATCTTTGAGCGCGGCGAGACGACGAATGCTCTCACGCCGCCAGGGATGCAGATACGCGGCGGGCAGCTGCGGGAGGCGGCGGGCGGTTTGGTAGGTCTCGCGGAGGAGGGTCCAGGCCGGGGCGGGGATTGCGGATTTGATGGTTTGTCTCATGGATTAATGAAATATGTCCTGCTCATGGAAACAAGAATCATCAGGATAACGATGTCAGCGAGGAGAGTGATGAAGTCATAAACGCCGAACTGGTCGGTAAAGGTCAACAGAATATTCAGGGCCAAAACAGCGATGCCGAAAAAATAAGCCCATCGCATTCTTTTGGCAATCATGATTCCGCTTCCAAGCATTGCGCCCGCATTTGCGAGCATGAAAAAGCTGACGAGATAGGCAGGGAGGCCGTTGCCAAGACTGGTCATTTCCATGAAGATGTAAATGGCAAACCCAACCCAGATAAGGGCGTTGGCAAAAAACAACGCCCGCGCGACTTTCACCTTTGCGCCAACGTAATATCTGTCTCTTTTCATCACTCGGTACTCAAACGCGCCGTCGCGCCGCCGTCCACGATCATGGCCTGACCCGTCATGAACGATGACTGCTCATTATCCGCGAGGAAGTAAATCGCGTGGGCGATTTCCTCCGGCGTGCCCACCCTGCCATTGACCGTCTTGCGCGCCAGATTATCGAGCCGCTCCTGCATGTCACCGTGGCCGACATGTCCGCGGCCAAGTCCGGCGCGGAGCATGGGCGTATCCACTGCACCGGGAAGGATGGCATTGACGCGGATATTGTCGGGGGCGAATTCAATTGCCAGCGCGCGCGTGAGGGCGAGCAATCCGCCTTTGGAGGCGGCGTACGCGGCGATGTTGGCGGAGGTCTGCACCGCATGGACAGAGGAGACATTCACAATCGCGCCGCCGCCTGCCGCTTTCATCAGCGGATGCGCCAGCTTGACAAACAAAAACACCGAGCGAAGGTTGGAGGCCATCACCGCGTCCCACTCTTCGACAGTGGTTTCCACGAGTGGTTTGGCTACCTGCACAGCGGCGTTGTTGACAAGGGCATCCAGTGTGGGATGAAATTCCCGCGCCTGCTGGAATATCTGCTCGGCAGAATCGGGGTGTGAAATATCGGCTTTGATGAAGCGGCCATTCTTTGGAAAATCGCCGCCCCCTTCAACTTCGCTCAAGGCGATACGGTCAACACCAATGACGCGCCAGCCCTTGTTTGCGAAATGATGAACGCAGGCACGGCCAATGCCGCCGCCTACACCAGTGATGAGGACAGTTTTTGTCATAGACATATATCCAAATTATTGCGGTAATCGAGTAGCGTTTGTTGCAGACGAAGGGTCTCGGCAATCAACGTCAGAGATGCTTCGGGGCACCCCGAAAGAACATCGGGGCAGGCCGAACGCCCTCAGCATGACACAATTGGTCTCGATACGCTCGCAAAGAACGCTCGCTACTCGACCAACGGATTACACTTTATCCTTTATATTCCATCCCCAACCCCTCGACCAAGTTCCTAATCGTATTCCAGTGAATCCTCTCCCATGCGGTGGGACTGGAGTTGGAGTTGTGCGGCGCGAGCAGGACGTTGTCCATTTTCAACAAAGGACTATCCGCGGGCAATGGCTCGTGTTCAAAGACATCGAGGGCTGCGCCTGCGATTTGTCCCTTTTGGAGGGCAGACGCGAGCGCCAGTTCATCAACAATTGGGCCGCGGGCGGTGTTGATTAAGATAGCCGATGATTTCATCCTGCCCAGCGTCACGGCATTGATGAGGTGATGGCTTGTCGGGTTGAGGTCGCAGTTGACGGAGACAAAATCGGAATCGGCGAGCAGAGATTCAAGATTGGTCATGTGAATGCCAGACTCGCTGATGAAAACGTGGTCAATATCCACGATGTCGGTACCGAGGACTTTCATGCCGAAGGCACGCGCGCGGCGAGTCACTGCCTTGCCGATGTTGCCGACGCCAATCACGCCGAGCGTACATTCGCTGAGGGCTTTGCCGGGAATTTTTTCCCATTCGCCGCGCTTCATCGCCGCGTCCATCCACGGGCCGCGGCGGGCGAAGGCCAGCATGCAGCCGAGCACCGTGTCCGCGACGGGGGTGGTGAAGGCATTTGGCGTTCGGCAGAGTCGGATATTTAAACGGGAGCAGGCTGAGGCGTCAATTGAATCGACGCCCGTCCCCCATTTGGAAATGACCTTTAAACGGGGAGCGCACTTTTCCAGAACGCGTTCCGTATAACGGTCATCCCCACAGATCGCGCCATCGAATTGACCGGCATACTGGAGCAGGTCACTTTCTTCCATGCGTTCCTGCACATCGGGGACGATAAGTTCAAGCCCGTATTTTTCAAACACAGGTTTGAAGCGGTCAAGAAAGGGAATCATGTAGGGGGCGGTGAGAAGGACGGTGGGCATATTACCTGCGGCAATCGTTTGCGATCACAGAAAAATCGTACAGGTTCGGCACGGGCGAAAAATAACTTACGTCGTCGAGAATATCATACTTCCCGCCGAAATATGCGTTGAAAATCAGGCGGAACGAATTGACCGGCGAGACGGTTGGATAAAGCTCGTCGTTGTGGCCGGGTAAATAATACGCGTTGAGAATCCACATGCGCTTGTTCTTCGGTTGCAGCCACGGGCCGTGATCGCCCTGGAAGATGATGATGGGCGGCGTTTCTGACTCGGCAAGGATTGTATCCACCGCGGCCAGCACCTCGTCGTTCAAATGCTGTAACTGATTGACGTAGCCTTTTTCATACAGGCCGGGCGGGTACTGGCGATTCTCATTCCAGAAATCGGGCGGGTAGGTTGGGTTGCCTTCGGGGTCGAACACAAACGGCGGGTGCGGCGAAATGACGTGGATGTAGGCGAACGTCGGCTCCTTCATGCGCGCCAGATCGTCCACGTGATCGAAAATATTATTGAAGCGGTCGCGGAAACTTTGTCCCATCACCGCATCGGGGTCCACCCAGCCCCAATCGTTGATGTAACGCGCCAGCGTGGTACGCAGGAACAGACCTTCGAACTCGCTCAGGCCGGAGGAAAAAGGCGGCGGCGAAAGAAACACATCGGCATCTTCCAACTCGTTCCACGCAAAGCCGGTCGCGAAGTTCACCGTGGTATAGCCCATACTCTCAAAGTTATATCGCACCGCGCTGTGCTTGAGCGAATCCCATAACACGCGGCGCGCGGTGCTCTCCGGCTTGAAGTCATCGTCGAGTTCCTGCAAATACATCATATTCAGTGACGAAGCCAGCGAAATCTCCGTCCGCACGTAATTGCTCTGACTGCACTGCCCCACGTAAAAGCCGCGTTCCTCCAGCGCGCTGATGAACCCGCTGTTGTCGAATTCATAGGCCGAATAAAGATTATCTGCGCGGCCATAGGAATCGAGGATGAAATAATAGACATCGGGAGGACTCTCCGGTTTAACCAGGTCAGACTGCACCGGGGCTTTCTCCGCTCCCAAAGCATGTGCGCTTCTCAACCTGGACCCGGGGTTGACCTGCCACAAAGACATGATCACCAGCCCAAGCGCGATCACGTTAAGATTCGCCGCCGAGGAGGCAAAATTCAACTTTGGCCGCGTCGCCCACCAAAGGGTGAGGAGGAACAAAACGCTCCATCCGCCTGCCAGCCACGGGTCGAGATTGAAATCTGGATATTTTTCGCTCAGCAGGTTGCAGGCATGCCCATACGAAAAGAACAAGACCAGCCAGAGCGTCGTGAGAAACGCGGCGCGATGTGACTGTCTCATGAACAGCCGCAAAACGAAAAACAAGACATTCCCCAACGCGACCGAAACCAGCAGGGAACGGATTCCCGCCTCAGGCTGGATTTGTCCCGTGTTCGTGGAGAGCAATGCCAAAACCGGGTACGCGCTAAACGCAATCGGATACCAGGGGATATTGAATTTTTCTAAAATTATTTTTTTCATAAGCCTGTTCTACAAATTAAAATTTGTCCTCATTCCCGGCCTATCTCCTTTTTGGGAAGAGGGTCAAGGTGATGGTTGTTCACAAAAAAACTTTCCAATCAATCCACGAATCTCCTCGTTCACCGACTCGGATTGCATAAAATCCGTCATCAACTCACAAGCCTGCACTTGCAGGAAATGATCCGCGCTCACGATTCTGGAGAGACCGCGCACCTGCTCCGCGTCACCCAGAACAGCATAAGCCTGAATGAACGGCATCCATTCAACGCTGTCTTCGGGGTAATGCCCGTTTTGGAGAGCTTCTCTGTGCAAAGCAGGGATCGCGTCCCAATCGCCGAGCTGACGGGCAAGGTCGGCTTGCTCAAAATAATAACACCAGCCACGCTCAGGCTCTACGCCGAAAACCGTTTTGAGCGGCGGAGCATGTTTCCCATCCAACAACACATTCTCGATCTTCGATTCCGGCGCGACCGCCATGATCCGCTGGTCATCCGACGCGGAAAGTTCGGGCTGGGTCCCATTCAACACGCGCACACAGGCACGCTCGTTCGGCTGGGTCAGCACGAGCACATTGCCATAATCCATCAGGATGTGAGTGTTGCGGCGATCGGGTTCGTTCTGTCCATTGCCGGTCATTATCCGCAAAACATTTTCAGGAGTAAGAAGCACCGCCGAAACGGGAGCCTCCACCGGCCTGGTCGTTTGCGGATCCGGGTAATAGATCAAGTTTGCCGCGCCCCAGACGAAATAGTCCTCCTGGATGGGCGCGGGATAATTCACCGCCAGCGTCGTGCCGGGCCTCAATTGCGGAATCCGCCACGATACCTGCCACCAAAAATTCCGCGCGGTCTCAAAGTCCCTGGCCGAGTTGGACGCGTTGGCATAATGCGTCATCACCGCGCTGATAGTCAACAATCCAACCAAAGCCAGCCGCAAGCGCGGCGCACTCAGGTAATAAAGCATGGACACCAGCACCATCGCACTGCCGACCGAACTTGCCAGCGCGTAACGCGAATAACTGATGAGTTCCACGTGGCGATTGACCAAAATGACCGGGATCAGCCCGGCCACCGCGCTGACCAATCCCACCCACAACGCTTCCTCCCGCCAATTGGATTCATGCGCTTCCTCCTCGGACCTCGAACCTGCCGCCGTTAAATAAGCAGTCAACGCCGCCCCAACCGCGAAGGCCAAAATGAATCCGATCCACGTTTCGCTCAGGCGCAGGTTAAAACCGAGGGTATAGAATGGCACACCCCACGCCAAAAATGTGACACTGAACGTATCCTGGATCGTCCGCGCCAGCCACCAGAGTCCTGTTTGAAGCGGCGAGGCAAGCAACTGCCCGAACTGCAAACCCACATCGGTCGCGCCGCGTTCGCTCGTAAAGAAGAACAAACGCCAAACGAGAAATGCCAACGGTCCAATCGAAAATGGAAGCCAAACTCGCGCCGTCTGCGTCAGCCTTTCGCGAAACGTTGACCGTTCGCGGTGAGCAACGACGAGGTACACACACAGCACGCGCAATACTTCGAGACCGAGAAAATATTCCACCAGCCCAAGATAGATCCATGCCAGCAGGGCGGATAGGCCAGCCCAAAATATTTTCGCGGCAGGCTTATCGGAGATCATCGCTTTTATAGTCAGCGCCAGGGAAGTCATCGCGGCCCACAGGCTGATGATTTGCGACTGGTAATCAATTGGGTTGACTTGTGATAGAAAGCCGGGATAGACCAGGAAGAATAATGAAATCAGCAGGTTGGGCTTGCGGTTGCGCGGCCAGAGCTTATGCAGCAACCACAAGAGACTGACAGCCCCCAGCAGTCGAAACACGTAGGCATTGATGTGGTAAGGCAGGGGGGCATCGCCAAAAAGCGCGTAGGTTGGACCGAGGACGAAGGCACGCAGGGGGCGGTCGCGTTCAAAGGCCGGACCAAAAAATTCAGAGCCTTGCACGTGCGCGCCAAACATCAAATACCAGTCATCATTGGCGTAACCGAGCCGGGCGACCAACGGCAAATACGTCAGCGCCGAAACGACCAGCAACACGAAGACACCCATCCAGAAGGAGCCATCAACACGGATTTTATTTCTCACCGATCACTTCTCCTGGGAAGACTTCCGGCGCATGAGGAAATCTGTTATTTCAAAATCAAGTTCTTCGTCAATATCCCACGCTTCGTCGGCGTCAATCTCGAACATCAACGGGTGGCCGCTGATGCGGTGGCGTTTCGCCATCAAATTTTCGCGGGTGAAAATATAAATGCAGGAATTTTCCTCGTACACGGGCGGCAAATCCTGCGTCTGGATCAGTTCATTGGGATTGTGGTTGATGGCCTTTCCGTGCTGGTCGTACAGGCGGGTTTGGAGGCGCGTCACAGAAAAGAGGGAGTCGTAGGTGGGGTAATTGGTAATTAGTGATTGGATGGCACGCGAAATCGTTTCAGGTTTAAGCAGGGGATTCGTGCTGTGCGTCTGCAAATAGAAATCAGAAGGGACTTGTTCCGTGTCATACAGCAGTATCTCGTTCATCGGGACATCATCCGCGCGGAGGTGTTCGGGGCGATTGAGGACTTTGACTTGTGGAAAGTGCCGGCGCAGGCCTTCCATCACCGGGTCAGAGTCGGTATCTACGACGATTTGGTCAATTTCAGGGACGGCGAGGAGCGTTTCGATGATGTGGTGAAAAAGCGGCTTTCCCGCCAGCGGGCGATAGTTCTTGCCAGGCACACGCTGGCTGTGATGACGCATGGGAACGAGGGCAACGAGTTGGAACATGAGGAGGGGGATAGAGAATAGAGATTAGAGGATTAGAGAATGGGCTGATTATACCGAATTGCCCCTCAAAGCAAAGGAGACAGCCACTTCGGGAGTGACTGCCTCCTGATGATTATTCTTGGAGATTGGGCCTTATGCAGCGATACAGATCAAGCTGCCACCGGCACAAAGATACTTGGCTTAGCCTTTGCTGTCAATTCGCTGGTCTTGATTCGCGCAAAAACAATCGGTCTATTCTGGCTTCCATACTTTTTGAGCAATTCAAGATTGAACATGCTGATTTCAGGGTCGTCTTCAGGTAAAACCACCAATTCAAATTTGTCAGGAAGCACATCAAAAACCTTCGGGTGATCAATCAGATATTGCATGATTACACCCGTCAAACGGATGTTGCGTTCAGCAATATCAGATTTTACTTTTTTAGCCATTCTTCATACCTCCGGCGATATTCTCGCCAATTCGTTTCCAAATCATTAATTGCAAAATTCAGGCCTTCTTTGTAGTTGCGGACAGAAATTTCTGTTTTCTCGGTCTTTTTTCGTGGGTGGATTGTATCACGGTGGGCAAAGCCATGAGCCGTGTCATAACGGACAACAGGTTTCCATTCATCGCCAAACAAGCATTCCAATTGCACTACAAATGATGTGACTTCGCCGCGTTCCAGGTCGAAATACACTCTCAGGGTATTCTCATTTTCGAAAAGGCGAAGAAACTCAACACGGCGCATGGTCAATCCTTATTATACCGAATCGGCTCCACATCCCTCTTCGTGTCCTCTTTCGGCTTTCTCTCCCGCGCATAATAAAACGTCTCTCGCAATTGCGCAGTGAGCAAGCCTGATTCGCGATAACCCATGCGCGTCCCGTGGAACTGCATGAAACGGAACCAGAAGATCGAGGGGAGACTTTTCCATAGCACACGTTCGCGCGCGGCGTGCCATAGGTCGCTGATGATGTTTGTCGTCGTTAAGCGCGCAAAATCGTACAGATTGAAATGCGCTTCGGGATGGATTTGTTTGAAGGCCATGGCTTCACGGCGGTAACGGTTGAACACACCGCGCGGCGTCTCGTTGTGGATGTGGATGATCTCGGCCTCGGCTACGTAGGCGATGGCATATCCATGTTCCTTTGCCCACTTCGCCCATGCCAAATCCTCCAGCCCCGTCAATGTTTCGTCGTAGGGGTTCTGCTCCCACAGAGTCCTTCGGATGGCGGCGTTGGCGTTGTTGCAAAAGGCGGTCTCCTGCCGCGGCTTGCTGACTTCGGGAAACCACTGGTGATAGATCTGCTGTTCCGAAAACCTGGCAGTCTCAGGCCCGCGTTGTTTGCCGTAAGCGAGCGCGACCTTGCCGTCTTCAAATGGACGAAGGAGAGTCTCCAGCCAATCGGGATAGACGGGGTAAACGTGCGCGCTGGCAATGACGATAAAATCCCGCGTCGCTTCGCGGACCCCGAGGTTGAGCGACCGGCCAAAGGTGAATTCTTCGGGACGGATGTTCACGACCTTCGCCCCAAACGACTCAGCAATCGAGACGGTTGAATCGCTGGAACCGGAGTCGACGAGAATGATTTCAACATCCGTGAGCGTTTGGCGCCGAATCCCCTCGAGCAAACGTCCGATGTGTTTTTCTTCGTTGTAGGCGCGGATGACGATGGAGCAGTTCATAAATTGATCTGTCATTG
Organism: Chloroflexota bacterium; assembly: GCA_016235425.1. Lineage (GTDB taxonomy): Bacteria > Chloroflexota > Anaerolineae > Anaerolineales > Villigracilaceae > JAKOVF01. The sequence goes on from JACRLC010000056.1 coordinate 12,415, forward strand.
CGAGGCGGCGATGTTCCGCCGAAGCAATCTCCCGTTTAGCAGTTTTTTTCTCATCGAGAAGATTTCGCCGTTAAAGAGGAGATTGCTTCGTCGGGAAGAACACCCTCCTCGCAACGACATGTTACCAGTCATTATCCTTCTCATATCCCAGCTTGATCAACAAATCTCCTGCCACATCCTTGAAGATGCGTTTATGCTCCTCCTTGAAATGCTTCTTCCATTCGCCGGTCTTGCCTGAACGGAAGGTCGGAGACTTTGTCGGGTTGATGGAGGATTCGAGGGAATTTAGAATCAGTTGTCGGGGCGCGTGAAGCGGGGCGCGGGTGAGGAAGTGGTCCATGATGCAGGTCAATGTTGAGGCGCGGTTGTTGATCAAGTCTTCGAAATGAATCGTCAGCACTTCGGGATGGTCGGGCCAGCCGAGGTAAGGTGCGAAGCGGTCAGCGATGTCGGGGAATTCAATGCCAGCATCAGGGCGGCCAAGGATGCTTGTTTTTAGGCGCGAGTCAAAGTCGGGGAGGGAGGTGTAGTAGTCGTGATGGACGTGGCGGGATTCCATGTCGGTCACGTAAAAAACGTGCGAGACGACCACGTCGCGCGGGTCTCGAAAAATGAAGTATGGGATGAAGACTGGCGAACACACGCGAACGATTGCATCAGGCCGCGCAAAGAGATGGGCGGAGGCAATGTCGCAAGGACGAAGGGAATCGAGCCAGGCGAGGGCCTGTTCGGGGGCGCGCTTGCGTCCGCTTTCGCCTTCGTATTCGGCGTAGAATGAGTGCAGGCGGCGGGAGAAGGGCGCGACATTCGAGAAGCCGAGCAGGATTTGGTCAAGGAGGTGCGTGCCGCTTTTGGGAAAGGAGATGCCGAGCAGGGTCGGCCAGCCGTTTTGAGGGGCAGTGGTGTTCGCAAAGCGGGCGCGCTGGGCGAGTTTTTCGGTCTGGTAGAGGGTGCGGCGAAGGGACGATTTCAAAGTCATGGGAATATTTAACCACAGAAATCAGCCACAGAGAAAATGGAGTCCAATGTCTCCAGAATTTGGAAGTATCCAACGTCTGGAGACCCTTCGGCAAGCTCAGGGCAACGCTTTGGACTCCGAATCACGAGATACTTTGGATGGGCAACGGTGTTATTGTTTTCGGCCAAAGGAAATCAACAAAATGAAGGTTACTATTTTCAATACCCCTATTCTCTCCGAGTTCTTCCACCAGCTAACGAAACTGCTTTTGCGCGCCTTCGGCTGGCGCGTGGATGGAAAATTCCCCGACCTGCCCAAGTTCGTTGTGGTCGGCGCGCCGCATACATCCAATTGGGATTTTTTGCTGTTTCTGGGCGTGATCTTTCAACTGCGAGCCAATGTCCGTTTCATGGGCAAGGCGGAGTTGTTTAACAATCCGTTTGGGTGGTTCTTTTATTGGTGCGGCGGCATTCCTGTGGACCGTTCCAAATCCACAGGCCTGGTGGAGCAAATGGTGCAGGCTTGCAAAAAAGCGAAACAATTTGTCCTGGTCATTGCCCCCGAGGGCACACGTCATAGAGTCACTGAATGGAAGATGGGGTTTTATCACATTGCCAAAAGCGCAGGCATCCCCATGGTTATGGCTGTTGTGGACGGGATCAGGAAAACAGTCCATGTGGGGCAGGTATTTCATCCCACAGATGATGCGGAGGCGGACATGAAGGCGATCAAGGGATTTTTTGCAGGGATGGCGGGGATCAATCCAAGAAGGAAATATATAACTTTGGAGGAGCGATATTAAGACTTGAAGTGTCTTCATGAGGGGTCGGTCAATCACAATCTGTCCACGCAATTGACTCGGTTAGTCAGGGTGCATGTGAGGCATGCCAGGCTTTGGCCGTTGTTGAATTTGGGGGTAATTCGTTCTATACTGTGGTTGGGCGGAATCATATCTTAGCGGTTGTTTTTCACGACACCAGTTTAGACCTGCGTTTAACATTCGTGTACAAGTCACTGGTTTGCCGCGGTGCGCGGTTACTGCTCAACAAAGGAGTCATGAGGATGAGAAAGCAGTTTCTTTCATGTACCGTGATTGGGCTGATCCTGTTCTCTGCCTGCGCGCCCTCCGCCGTCACGACTCCTACACCAACAGTCATCCCTACGGCGACATCCACGCTGACTCCAACCAATACACCCCCTGTTCCCGCTGTGACAAATACACCTCTCCCGCTCACTCACCTTGACCTATGGCTGTCCATTGAAGATGACCCGGCCGCACCGCCAATTGGCAAACTCAAGGTAAATAGTGTGTCCGCCCTCTACATCTGGGCCAAAGCGCCAGAGGGTGTGGAAGGCGATTTTACATTGTGGGCTACCTATCAGCATGGAGGAAGGGATCAACTCGGTTACACCTTCCACGCAAGACCCGATGGTCAACCCCGGGACTGTGGAGTTTGGAGTGGGAGATTTCTCAACATGAAAGGGACAGTCATCCTGGAGGCTTACGCAGGCGATCTGTTGCTTGGGAGTTTTAAGTTTTCGATTGATTAGGTTGGTAACTACAAGACCTGACATGTCTCATCCGCGCCGTGGTAAACCAAGACAGTCGCGTGGATGTGGGTCACAGTTTATCGGGCTTTCGCGGAGACATGTCAGGTCTGCCCCATTTTCGAACGGACACGTTGTTGTTTCGGGGAGCGCTTTAGCAGACAATATTAGAATTTGCTATAATCAAAGTATGAGCAAGATAAAAATCAAAATTCCAAAATCTAAAGTCGCTGAATTTTGCAAACGTTGGAACGTATCAGAGTTTGCCATTTTTGGGTCGGCTTTGCGTGCTGACTTTCGCCCTGACAGCGATGTGGACATATTGGTTTCTTTTGCCCCTAATGCAAAAGTATCCTTGTTTGATATGGTGCGTATGCAGGATGAGCTAAAAACCATCTTTGGCCGAGACGTGGACTTGATCAGCAAGCGCGGCGTGGAAACCAGCCGTAACTATCTCAGGCGGAAAGCTATTCTCGAATCGGCACAGGTGATCCATGTCGCGCGATGATACCTATCTGGTGGACATTCTCGAATCTGCAAAGATCGCGCTGGATTATGTCTTCGGCAAGGAGTGGAATGAGTTTTATGAAGATATCCAGTGTCAGGATGCAGTTGTACGTCGCATTGAAATTATCGGCGAAGCGGCACGACGAGTTTCGCAAGAGACGCGCGACAAGTATCCGCAAATTCCCTGGCGCGAAATGACCAGCATGAGAAACCTGGTCATCCATGAATACGATGTGGTAGACATTAATCAAGTGTGGGATACGGCGCAAAATAAACTTCCACCCTTGATTGAAGAATTATCAAAAATCGTTCCTCCACCTGAATAACCCAAAAGGCTCCCCTCCACGGGGGTGCATCGCGAAGGGGTTGGGCGGACACATTGTTGATTTCGGGAAAGATTTCGACTTCATTCCTCCAACAAAAAATCCCCACCCTCCAGCACGCCATCCAAAACCACCTCCACCACCTCCGACCTCATCAACCCATCCAACCCAAATGGCTTCAACCTCGTCTGCGTCGTGCGGGCGGATGGCTCAAGGAACTCTCCAAATGGCAATGAGGTCCTAAACAACTGGTAATACAAAAACCGGCGCGCATCGCGTTTGAGCCCAAGCAAGAGTATTTAGTTCTTCTATATCCCCAATAGCTTTTTCAACTCAATATTCACTTGTTCCATGATGGGTGGCTCAATGACTCCAATCTTTTTCATAATACGCCGCTTATCAATTGCGCGCAGTTGAAAGATGAGTATCACGGAGGGCATGCTCAACCCATTTTGCTTTGATGGTTTAATCAAGATCGTGTGTGAAAAGTTCTGTGCTGTCAAATTGCTGGTCATAGGGATAATCATAACAACAGACAAATTCACGCTGGTGGCATCATCATGCACTACCAGCGCGGGTCTGGAACCAGTTTGTTCATGCCCACTGGTCCCCGCGACCTGTGGCAAATCTACCAAAACAATGTCACCCCTCTGCATTGCTAGAGATTCTCTTTTTCAAAATTCAAAAGATCTTCATCACTTGCGGCGTCCCATGCGGCAAATTCTTGCGCCAGTGTGTCCAAGGCAGGCAAAGCAACTTCAAAAGGCTTAACCTGCACATAAATTTCATCGACAATTTGACCGCCGCTCTCAAAAATCTGACGGCTGATAGGGGATTGAATCCAAGCAACAATGACCTCAGCGCCAGAGTCGGAATACAGGCGATCCGCCTTGTTTATCAAAGTTGCGCTGTTAAGTGTCATTTTTTCTCTCCCGAAATGAATGGTTGAACATGTGCCTCAATATAAGAATTCATTTTTTCAAGTCGTCCTCTCACATTGAATGGAGACTGAGGCGCAGGTGGAACAGGCCAAGTAAATTGTGTTTCGACGAAGATTTTCGTCGTGTCAAGCAGGAACGACTCAATTTTCACTTCTATTTGCACGGGCAAATCTTCTGCCACTGGATCCATGACAAAGCGCAGACCACCTCCGCGTATCGGCCTACCAAAAGCACTTAATGCCTGGGATGGTTGTCCTAGCCTAGTTTCCCATAGTTCCTGAAAAGCATGTTGGCTAGTGGTTTCATACAAATCACGAATGGTTGCATCCGCTCGAACAATCTGTCGATTAGGTGCTGGCCAGACAGACTCATACGCTTGAACAGCAGCTTCTGCTTCCTTGATAAATAAATCTAAAGAACCCTTAGGCTGTGGTGTAACAATCAGCAATTGCCCTACTTGAGACTCTTGGGCCGATACAGAAACTTGCAATGGATATGGAGTATCTCGAATCAGTGAAATTGTATTTTTAGGTGCTTCAACGCGGTTGTATTCTAGTCCTTGCGTCATAACTGCTTGCTGAAATGCCAAAAGGGTCTGTGGCACAATAAGGGGCACAGGAATGCTTAAAAAATTAATACCAGCGTGAATAATGACCCGTGATTGGGTTTTCATTCCTTAGAAACCTCCACAATCATTTTACTTACCGCACATTGATTATTTGTTAGGGGCAATATCATTATCGCCTATTATCTGCTGGCAATCAATAGAACATGCGTACTGTAATAAAGTGGCAACTGCTTCTCTTCTACTCCTCCCTCAGCAGAAAATCCCCACCCTCTAGCACCCCCTCCGTAATCACCCTCACCGCCTCCGACCTCATCAACCCATCCAACCCAAATGGCTTCAACCGTGTCTGCGTGGTTCTCACGGACGGCTCAAGAAACTCACCAAACGGCAGAGATGTTTTAAACAACTGGTAATACAAAAACCTGCGCGCATTGCGTTTGAACTCAGGCGGGACATCAATCGTTTCAGCACCCAAAAATTCTTTTATCTTTCTTCTTACATCTTCAATTGTTTGCGGGAAGAACACGGTGGGATACTGCGTGAAACGCGCCTTGCCCGCGCACAGCACCGCCGCGCCCATGATCGAAGCCTCTAGCCCGATCGTCGAGTTATAGACCATCACGAACTTCGACTTCTGGATCAACTCATACGAACTCAGCGTCTCGTTGGGAGCCACGAAGACCACGTTCGGTTCTTCGTCCGCGCGGCTGGCTTCGACCCAGGCCGCCACCGTCTCGCGGCTGGCTTTGCGGACGCGTAACTCGTCAGGGTGGGCGCGGATCACGAACAACGTCTCAGGGTGGGCGCGGATGACTTCCAAAACCAAATCGAGCCAATCGAACATATCTCCAAAAACAGTGTTGGCGTGCGGCTGGCTCGTATCAAAAATAACGTTCGTAAAGATGGGGACGATCTGTTTGAACCCCGCCGCCTTTTGCAAAAATGACTCATCGAGTCCCTTCATGTCCGCCCAAAATTTGATCCCTGCCATTGTGAAGTCGCCTTGGAAACGCTTCGCAAGATACGCGTCGAGTTTCGCGTTTTGTTCCTCGTTCATCTCAAACGACTCGGGGATCGCAATCGGGTACGCTGTCGCTTCGCCATCGGTGAAGAACGCGGACGCGGGCTGCAGTCCCACCTCGTGTGTGATCACACGAATGCCGCGTTTCTGCGCGATGTAACGCGCGGTCGCTTCGGGGAAGAACTGCCCATTGAACACGATCACAGCCCGCGGCTGAGTCTGATCGAGAAAGTCCGCAAACTTTTGAGCGACATTCCACGCCGACAAAATATATTCCCTGAAAAGATAACGCGTCGATTCGTCGTCATTCAGATGATGGATTCGCAGGATCCATCGCAAGCCAGGCAGACACAACGCGCCGAGCGGAATCCCCTCCCAGGCAAAGCGCATCATCTCTTCGACCGATAAACCTGCCACCGCTTCGATGAGTTTTTCATCACGCTGGAAGTTGAACCATCGCACCCCACTCTGGAGGCCGGAAGTTTGCTTCTGAACATCCGACAGCAAGCTGTCGGACTCCAGAACGGGTAACCCTGTATAAAGCGCACGTGATTGATAGACACAGGATTTGCACGGCATTTCCTTGTGTGGATTGTCCCGATTCGTCCCCAATACACATTTGCTCATGCCAGAGTTGCATGCAAAATACGCAACGGGAATCCCCTGCAACCGAAACGCCCACGACGCCAGCAGATGAAACCCGCTGTTCCACGAGAGATCGTCAATGCCCGTGGACGCTTTGAAGAAGACGATGGGCGCGCCCTGTACAGATGGCGAGTGGCGCGTGACAAGTTGAGCCATGCCGACTATTTTGAGATTGTTAATTCTGCGGACAAGTCCGCGCTGGATGTGTTGTTTGAAGAATTCTCTCATGAAAGACATACCACCGAGTTGTCAAGACACCAATTCTTTTTTCGTGCTTTCGTGTCTTTGTGGTGAAAATTACCAATCGTTGCTTTTTTCATATCCCAGCCTCACCAACAAATCCCCTGCCACATCCTTGAATAATTTCTTGCATTCCTCGGTGAAATATTCTTTCCAGCCGCCCGTCGTCCCTGAGCGGAAGGTGAGACTCTTCCTCGGCTGGATCACATTCACCAAAATGGACAGTGCCTTTTGGCGCGGCGTGGGAATTCGATAGCCTGTCTTTTCCACTTCATCGAGCATGGCATTCAACGTGGCGTCACGGTTATTGATCAAATCTTCAAAGCGGACGCACATCACGTTCTTTTGCTCGAGCCACTGGAATACCCCTTCGTATCTCTGCCGAACATTGACCATGTACAACCCGTCGCGGTCAATGCCTGTGATCGCCACTTTGAGTCTCGCACCGAAATCCGGCAGTGAATTGTAATAATCGTGCATCCCATGTTCTTCGTGCATGTCGGTCGCGAAGAAGACCTGCGAGACGAGCATGTCCCTCGGGTCGCGATAAATGAAATAGTTCACGCGCCCGCTTGAGGCCAGGAAGGAGGCGTTTTCGGGCGTCGCGTCCACGTAGCCCCAACCGATCACGCCGCGGGGAACGCGTCGCAAATCCTCAAGCACATGGTCAACGGTCCTCCGTCCACCGTCCTTGTTGATCGTCCGAACCGGTTCCGCCTCCACATACATGTACGGCATGATCTGCGTAAAGCCGTTGAGAATCTGCAACAACAAATGTGACCCGCTCTTCGGCTTGGAGTTGCCAAAGATGGGCGGCGCGTCATTGAAGGATAATCGCTTCCAACGCCACACCGCCTGAGCGGTCTTACCTGCCGGCCTTAATCTGCGGCGAATTTTTTGAGCCGGATTCATTCAGACCATCTCACGGAACACGCACCACGCAACAATTATTCCTCACCATTCACGCGGCGCAACTTCTTCAACGAGGACCGTTCGCTCGCGTACACCTTCTTCACGCCGTCGCCAAGCGAAGCTTCCGTCACGCGGATGTACTTGACCAACCGCTCGAAGCCGCCCGGCTCAACCGAGGCGGCCTGGTCACTGCCCCACATGGCGCGGTCGAGTGTGAGGTGGCGTTCGACCATGCAAGCGCCCAGCGCAACAGCAACAGCCGACGGAACCAGGCCGACTTCATGTCCCGAATATCCAATCGGCAGTTTCGGAAATTCGCGGCGCAATGTTTCCACCATTTTGAGGTTCAACTCTTCCGGCTCGCATGGATACGTGCTGGTGCAGTGCATCAGCACCAAATCCTTTTCACCGGCGATCTTCACGCCCTCGTGAATTTGCTCCATCGTGGACATGCCGGAAGATAAAATGATCGGCTTGCCGGTGGTGCGGGCGTGTTTGATCAGTTTGTGATCCGTGAGTGAAGCGGACGGGATTTTGTAGGCGGGCGTGTCGAATTTTTCCATGAAGTCCACGGAGGGTTCATCCCAAACCGAAACCATCCATGTGATCTTCTTCTGCTTACAATACTTTTCAATCTCGTGATATTGCTTTTCGTTGAACTCAACTTTATAGCGATAATCCAAATACGTGATGTAGCCCCACGGCGTCTCGCGCATTTGCTTTTGCTGTTCGGGCGGCGTGCAGACTTCGGGCGTGCGCTTCTGAAATTTCACCGCGTCCGCGCCTGCGTGAACCGCCGCGTCGATCATCTGCCTGGCGATCTCGATATCGCCGTTATGATTGATGCCGATCTCGGCGATCACAAACGCGGGATGACCATCCCCCACCATTCTATTTCCAAATTTAATTTCACGAGTCATTTTTTCTCCTGGATATTTTTCAAAATCAATTCGCACAATTCACGCAACGCGCCAAAACCACCGTTGGTTTTCAACACATAGTCCGCCGCGCGCAATACTTCGGGATATGCATCCGCTACAGCCACAGCCCAGCCTGCCGCTTCAAAGCATGGCAGGTCGTTGAAATCATTGCCAACATACACGATCTGCGCCGCGTCCAAATTCTTCTCGGCTAGAAACTTTTTGAGGACATTACCCTTGTCGTGAAGGTCCACACCGTGGATCGCATCAATGCCCATCTTCTTCGCCCGCGCTTTGACAACGGGATTCACCTCTGAGGACAAAATCATGACATCGATCCCGCGCTCGCGCATTTGACGAATCCGCATCGAATCGGACCTCGAGGCGGCTACCGTTTCGCGGCCATTTTCATCCACCCAGACGCGCCCGTCGGTAATGACGCCGTCGAAATCACTGACGATCAATTTGATATGTTCGGGCATCTGACGGCGCGTACGATTTTCAGGTGCGACCATCTCAAGTCCGCTGTATACCAATGCTTCGTACTTTGCCCAATCAGGGAGGGTATCAATGTCAACCGTGTAACGCGGATCAATCACGAGCGGATAGATGACATTGCCTGTCAGGGATTTTTTGCTTGTGATCGTGGAGAGGCGGATGGCGTCAATGTGGCCGGTCTGCCAGTAAACAGGAGGCAGGATTTGCCGCGGTGCGTTGAAGGGTTCGGGAATGCCATCCACTTCGAGCAAGGGTTGCATGGCTTTGTCTTCGCCGGCGAATCGCCACATCTTGTGAGGGTTCTGCCCGGCAGGCACAACACCGCGGACGCAATCTGCATCCACATGGGCAAGCAGGATGCGGACAGCATCGTCCACCATGCCGCGCGGGCGGATTGGCGACGTGGGCCGCAACTGCACAACGACTTCAGGCTTGCAGCCTTCCACTTCTTCCAGAAATTTCAAGGCATGCTCAAAGACGGGCAAATCGGTCGTTCGATCCTGTGCGAGTTCGGGCGGGCGCAGAAACGGAGTCTCAGCGCCGTATTCGCGGGCGACCGCGGCGATTTCAGGATCATCCGTCGAGACGATAACACGCGTGACACACGCGGCTTGTTTGGCCGCGGCGATACTCCAGGCGATCAACGGATAGCCAGCAAACGAGCGGATGTTTTTACGCGGGATGCCTTTTGAGCCGCCGCGGGCGGGGATGAGGGCGAGGGTTTCTACCACGCCGTCCATCCTCCATCAACGATGACATTGTTGCCCGTCATGTAGGATGATGCGTCCGATGCGAGGAACAGCAACGCGCCGTTCATTTCGTCTTTCTCTGCCATGCGGCCGAGGATGGTCTTGGCGGAATAATTTTTGACGAAGTATTCCTCGTGATTATTGAACACGCCGCCGGGGGTGAGCGCGTTGACGCGGATTTCTGTCCCGGCATAATAGGCGGCGAGATATTTGGTGAAGCCCATCACACCCGCTTTGGTGGTGGTGTAATAAACCGGCTTGTAGGCCACGCGTTTTCCGTCTTTGATGTAGATGCGCTGGTCGGGGCCGTTGAGTCCGTAGGTGGAACAGATGTTGATGATACTGCCCTTCCTGCCCTGCTCGATCATCGGCTTGACGCAGGCTTGCGTGACGAGAAACATGCCAGTGAGATTGACATTCAAAGCCGCGTTCCACTGTTCGAGCGGATAATCCTCAAATGCGCCGGGGGCGATGCCTTTCGCGGCCGCATCGGGGTCGAACTTGGGATCGAGCGCGGCGCTGTTGACGAGGATGTCGAGACGGCCAAATCTTTTCAGGGTCTCGGCAACCAGCTCACGGGTCGATTCGATGCGGGTGACATCAAGCGGGAAAGGGATCGAGATGTAGCCGGATTCGGTTAAGCGGGTTGATGTCCGGGTGGCGAGTTCCAAATTTAAATCCGCACAGACAACGGCCGCGCCTGCCTCAGCGAGGGTCTTGCAAAACTCGAAGCCCAACAGCCCCCCGCCGCCCGTGACGATGGCCACGCGGTCTTTCAAATTGAATTTATCGAAAATCGTCATTTCATGTCCTTCATATATCGTCCCGCAGGTTTTTGTCCAGGTTTAGAGTTGTGCAAGTTCAACCTGCGGGGACGGTTTGTTACGGATGAGCCGTGTAGATTTGATCGCCGCGCGATTCGTGCGCGAGGTACAAACCATCGGCGAGCTGCATGTAAATGGATTGAACGTCTTCCGCCTCTGCGCCGAATTTGAAAAGCGCAAGCACGGCTTTGCCGGAAAGCACGTCGGCCTGGAGGAAGTTTACGCCTTCCTCATAATTTTCACGCGGCAAGCCGGTGATCGGATCAACGAGGTCTGGCAAAACGTAGCACGGACGATTTGTGTAAAGATAGACGGGGCCGGGTTGGTTGGTGTAAATGCGTGTGCCTTGGGGAAGTTCGCGCAGAAAGGCCATGGCTTCGGAATCATACCATTGGAAGGAAGCGTAGCCTTGTCCGCTTTTGTGAAGCTGTGTTACGACGTCGAAGGTTTCGTAGGATGAAAGCGCGAGGATGAAAATTGTAAAGATGGTTACCGCGCCGCGCCAGATTATCCCGCGTTTTTGCCAAAGCCAATGACCCAACAAAACGAGCAGAACAAGCAATGAAACATAAATAGGCGAAAGGATGCGGAGCTTGAATTTCGTGCTGGCGTCGAACAGCATCATGGATGAAACGATGGACGCGAGATAACCGAAGATATATAGCCCGTTCGTGAACGAAAGGATTTCGGGCCGTTCGGTGGATGGCTGGAAGAATTTTTTCAATCCCTTGTAGACGACCCAAATGAGCAAAGTGATGAAAATGATTGAAACGACAATGGCAATGGAATTGGGAATCTTGATGAGCGTGCGCCGCCACGTTTCAACAGGGACAAGAAATTCGGAGACGTTATAGATGCCGGTCTCGATGTTCTCGGCAGTAAGCGGGTGATAGACCAGTGTGCGGTTGGTGGCGTTGTCCGCGACGAGTTTGTTGCGGAGGCTCCAGCCCAAAGCCCACGGGAGGATGCCGGCGATGAAGATGCCTGCGCTGGTTAATCGCTTGCGCCAGGTATCGTGAAGGAGGATGAGCGCGGCGAGGAATGTTGCAAGGAGGGCGAGGCCGGCATAGCGCGTGAGATAGGCAAACGCGGCGAGAGTACCGGTGAGGATGAGCCAGCCCTCACCCCTAACCCCTCTCCCGGTGGGAGAGGGGGATTCTCCCTCTCCCTGCCCTCTCTCAAAAAGAGAGAAAGAAGATAAAAAGTATTGTGAAAAAGCAAGGAATGCGGCAAGGCTGAAAAAGATGTAGGGCGGCTCACTCATCGCCACGGCGTGGACGCGTAACATCGAGGCGTTGACCGCAAACAAGATGGCAAGCACGATTCCCGCAACCTGCGATTTCGTCATGCGCCAGCCGATGAGTCCCAGCAAAAATGCGTTCGCCCCGAATAAAAGTGAATTGACGAAGCGCGCGCCGCGCACGGGGTCGAGTCCGCTGAGGCCGATGAGGGCAAGAATGCTTGAGAAACCGGGAGGAAAATGTGTGACGGGCTGGTTCGAGGCGAGCCACGCTTCGCGATAGCCGTCCCCCGCCAAAATACTGCGCGCGCCCGCGATGTAGGCAATTGAATCGTCGGAGAGGCCGAGACCCTCAGGCGCAGCATATAAAATCACCCCCACTGCAATTGCGGAAATCAAGCCGAGGGTAAGAAAAAAGGATGGGCGGACGTTCATCGAAAAAAAGAGAATCGCATTACGTATTACTCATCGTAATACGCAAAATGTGGCGGAACAATCAGCCCACTACACTGCAATTGCCTGTTCCTTCATGATTTGTTCCCAAAATGGGGTGATTTTTTTCTGTCGAATTTCGCCCGGCGTAAACCCCTGCGCCTGGATTGGCTCCAAAATCCTTGCAGAGGCAATACCCAGCAATTCCAAGCGCCTGCGATGGTTGTATTTCGTCCAATCGCCGGAAATAACAATCAAGTCAATGTCACTGCCTTCGCACGCGGTCCCGGCGGCCTGCGAGCCGTAAAGGAAAATACGCGTGGGGCGAATTCCCATTTTTCTAAGTTGGGCGCGATATCTTTTGATTATCCGCTTAAGTTCGGGTGTTGTTTCAACCATTTGATAACTTCCTGGGTTTGGGACAGGTAATCTTTTGCGGCTAACGCCAGCCAGTTTGCAGTGTCCTTGCGCATAATTGCTTGCCTTGTTCAAATTATACTCTGAAAGAAAACCGGCCATTTTCGATGAGCGAATACCGCTTGCGGTGCTTTGTAAACAGACTTGGAAACCCTTTGATAAAAGGTGACAGTCACTTTGCCCCACTCCGCTACGGGGATGCTTCGCAAAAGTGACTGTCACCCGGTTAGCTAAAATTTACTGCGACAGGATGTAGCCCTGCTGTTCGAGATGAGCCAAAATCTTGCGGGCGTTGTCTTCGGGCGTCGCGCCGAATCCCTGGAGCGTGATCTCAGGTTCGATCGGCGGTTCGTACGGATCGTCCACGCCGGTGAAGCCCATCGGGTGGCCCTCAGCCATGGCGGCGCGGGCCTTGGCATACAGACCCTTCACATCGCGTTCTTCACAGACTTCGACGGGCGTATCCATGTAGACTTCCACGAAGTTCTCGCCCACCATCTTGCGGGCCTCCCGGCGCGTAGCGCGGTACGGGCTGATGGCCGCGCAAATCACCGTGCCGCCGGCGTGGGCAATTTCGCCCGCCACAAAGCCAATGCGGAGAATGTTGGTATCGCGGTCTTCCTTGCTGAAGCCGAGTCCCTTGGAAAGATGCGTGCGGACAACGTCGCCGTCGAGAATGGCGACTTCGCGTCCGCGTTCGAGGAGCAGGGATGTCAGCACTTGCGTCGTCGCGGATTTGCCGGAGCCGCTCAAGCCGGTGAACCAGATGCAGAATCCCTGGTTGTGACGCGGCGGGTACATCTGGCGTAGAATCTCGGCGGTCTCAGGGCGGGTGAACCACTCGGGGAGCAATTTGCCCTTGGCGAGATAGTCATCGCGAACCTGCGTACCGGAAATGTTGAGGGTTTTTGCGCCCTTCGGCACGTCCTTCTCTTCCGCGTAGCGGTCTTCATCGGGAAGATAGACGAGCATTTCAAACGGAACCATCTTGACGCCCAATTCGGCCTCATACTTCGTCATCAGTTCCTGCGCATCATACGGACCGTAGAACGGCTTGCCGCTCGAATCATTTCCCGGCCCCGCGTGATCGCGGCCAACGATAAAATGATTCGCTCCGTGATTTCGGCGGATAATGGCGTGCAGGATGGCTTCCTTCGGACCGGCCATTCTCATCGCCAGTGGGAGCAGGCTGAGCATGGTGCTGTCCCTCTCGTAATAATTATCCACCAGCGCCTTGTACGTGCGGACGCGGGTGTAGTGGTCCACGTCACCGGGCTTGGTCATGCCGACGACCGGGTGAACGATCAACGAACCTCTGACCTTGGCGGCGGCGCGCTTGGTCAATTCTTCATGAATGCGGTGCAGAGGATTGCGGGTCTGAAAAGCGACTACGTTATCATGTCCCATCTCTTCGAGCGTTGCGCGCACCTGAACAGGCGTGCGGCGCAGTTCAACAAAATCATAATACTTGGGGAGGTTGACCACCTTCAACGGGCCCGAGATGCACACCTTGTTCCAGCGCTCCATTTCAGAGACCATCGGATGCTTCGAGTCCGTTGAGCCATAAGCCAGCGCCGCCTCGGTTTTGAAATCCCAGTGATAGACCTCGTCCAGCGTCATGATGGCGATCACGTCGTTGTTGGCGTTGCGCAGGACAATGTCCTCGCCGACGGTCGGCAGTTCTTTGGGATCAGCCGTCAGGGTGATGGGAAGCGGGAAGAGTGTCCCATCCGCGAGGCGCATTTCATGCAGGACGCGTTCGTAGTCCGCTTTGCCCATAAACGTTGTCAGCGGTGAAAATCCGCCGGTGGCAATCAATTCGAGGTCGCACAGGTTGCGCATGGTGATCTTGATCGAAGGCAGTTTGGAGGCGCGGGCGAGAAGGTCTTCGCGCTCCTTGCCTTCCACGAGGAGGTTGACGAGCTTGCCTCCATAGGGGGGGATAAGTTTAGCTTTTGCCATTGTTACTCCATGTAATATAAACTTCGGAAGGCATTAATGAAGCTTCCGAAATTTTTTGGTTTTCACAAACGCCAATTATACTTCAAAATTCAGTGGGTGAATTTTAGAATTTCCCCCACCCAATTTTCCGTAATGCCCGCCATTTCCTCGGTATAATTGACTCATGAAAAGCCGGGTTCTCATCCATGACCTTGAGTTGACGCGTAAAATTGTTTTAGAAAACTTGAAAGGTTATCGCGCCAAAGCATATTTATTCGGGTCACAGGCAACCGGGAAAGCCTATCTCTATTCCGACATTGATGTCGCCATTCTGCCTTTACAGCCATTACCTCCGTCCCTCTTTTTCAACCTTCGGGATGCGCTTGAAGAAAGCGATGTCGTACGAACTGTGGATGTGGTTGATTTGCGGGAAGTGGACGAAAAATTTCATGAAAGGGTCGTAAAAGAAGGTATTTTATGGACAGAGTAGAAGAACTTCCTGGCTTTGCGCTAAAGGCATTGATAACATTCGAAAAACTTGTTAACCTCCCCAGCCCTTCAGACGTTGAGCGTGACGCGGCCATTCAGCGATTCGAATATACTTTTGAGACTGCATGGAAAACCGCGCAAGTTTACCTGGCCGATCGCGAATTACTGGAAAGCGCCTCCCCGAAAGGCGTGATTCGCGGCTGCTTCAAGGCAGGCATATTCGATGAGGAGACCGCCGAAAAAATTATGGGAATTGCCAATGATCGCAATTTAACCGTACACACTTACAAGGAAGAATTCGCTATTCAGTTGTATTCGCGCCTCTCACATCACGCCGCGTTGTTGCGTCGGTGGCTGATGGAAATTCAAAAAAGAATTACCTGAAATTTGTAATGGGGGAGGCTAATCCACTATAATCCCCAACATGAACTCCAAACCCCTGCGCAATCTTCTTTTTGGCCTGCTGATTGCAGGCTATATTTATTATGGCATTCGTTACATTGAATTAACAACCGTCACGATCGGCGAAGAAAAATATTACGTGCTTTTCGATGACGCCATGATCTCGATGCGCTACGCGTACAATCTCGCGCACAGCCTCGGTCCGGTCTGGAATGCGGGCGAGCGCGTGGAGGGTTTCACCAATCCGCTTTGGGTCGGCTGGATGGCGCTCTTTCACCTGCTCCCCATACCTCTCACAAAAATCAGCCTCTACATCCAACTCAGCGGGCTTGCCTTCATGGCGGGCACGCTTTACTTTGTCCGCAAAATCGTGGAGGAATTTACAGGCGACCTCCTCCCCATGCTGGCGGCAGTGGCGTTCACGGCATTTTATAACCCGCTGAATTCGTGGTCATTGTTGGGGATGGAAGTAAGCATCTTGGCCCTCCTCCTGGCCGCTTCCGTTTACCTGGTTTTGCGCGCCGCCCCGGCCCGCTTCCCTCTCTGGACCTATATCCTGCTCGCCGTTTCGACGCTTTTCCGCTTCGATATGGCGGTTCCGTTTATCGCCGTGCTGACGGTGCTGTTTATCGTCCAAAAGGAATACCGCAGGCAGCATCTCATTTGGGGAGTCGGTTTGCTCGTCGTATTTCTCGGCGGGCAAACGTTGGCGAGATATGTTTACTATGGAGAGTGGCTTCCCAATACTTATTACCTGAAAGTAACCGGCTGGCCCTTCGTTTTGCGGATCCTGCGCGGCTTGTACGCGCTGACCTGGTTCATGTATTACACCAACTGGGTTTTGTATCTTGTCCCGTTTGCCATCCTGCTCTTCCGCCGCGATTGGAAAATCAACCTGCTATTGCTCGTCCTGCTTGGGCAAATGGCCTACAGTGTCTACGTCGGCGGGGATGCGTGGGAGAATCACGGCGGCGCGAATCGCTACATCGCGATTGCCATGCCGTTGTTCTTCGCGGCGTTTGCCTACGGGGTGGAGACAATTCGTCAGAAAGCCGCGGCAGGTTTCGGGTCAAGGAAAGAAGCGGTGATTTTGTCGCGCGTCGCGTGGCTTGTTGTCTTCGTCATCTCGATCATCAATTTCAATCTTCTGCTTGGGGATTGGAAATACATCGAAAGACTCACGTTTGCGCGCAAACCGGATTACGTCGCGGCGAGCGAACGCAACATGCAGATCACGCTGGCAATCAAAGAGACAACCAAACCCGGCGCGTCGGTGGCGGTGGTCGGCGCGGGGACAATCCCGTACTTTCTGCCCGATGACTATGCCATTGATATTCTCGGCAAGGCAGACCCGTACATTGCACGTCAAACCGTGCGCGCGCCGATGAGTTACGAAGATATTCCGCTAATGCGCCCCGGCCACATGAAATGGGACTATGAATATACGTTTGGGCAGTTGCAGCCCGATGTGATCGTTTCGCTTTGGGAAGGGACGAGTGCGGAGGCAGAGCCATATCTCGGCAATTACGTCTACGCGGCGATTGCCCCCGGTGTGAAAGTTTATCTGTTGAAAGATTCCCCGAATGTTTTTTGGGACAGGGTGATTGTGAAGTAGATTCCCGCTTACTCAATCAACGATATGATTTTTTTGGCTTGTTGCGATTCCTTCGCCGCCAACGCAAGACGCAGGGCTTGAATGCCGTCGTTCAAATCGCAAATTGGTTTTTCGCCGCGCACCACGTTGATAAAATGTTTCGTTTGCGAAATAAATAATTGATTGCGCTCAAAATCATCGGGCGGATTGAAAGTTTCAACCACGGGCGCGGGCGGGTTGGATGTCCACGTGCCAAATTTGGCGGGTAGTTTGAGGAGGTGCAAAACGCTGTCGGAGTTGTCCCAGCGAAGCGTGCCATCCGTGCCGACAATTTCCAAACGGTGAACCGGCGGTCTCTGAACATAATTCAAGTGCAAGCCGCCCAACGTTCCATTAGAGAAATGCAGACCAATCTCGGCTACGTCTTCCACGTCCATTTCAAGCGGGGAAACATGTCCGTTGAATGACCATAGTTCCTGAACATCGCCAATCATAAAACGCAGGTAATCCAGCGCATGCGTGAGGGTGCCAATCACACCGCCGCCCAAGTCTGCGCGAGCGGCATAACTCTGACGATAATCCTCCCACGGATGCCACTGTGGAAGATACTCACCCCAATGGGCATGGACTGTCAGGATTTTGCCCAACACGCCCTGCTGAATTAATTCGCGCGCTTTATTGAGTGTGGGATGATAGCGAAATTGAAATCCTACTAAAATGCGGCTACCGCTTTTCGCGGCGGCTTTCTGCAAAAAGTCGAGCCGTTCGAGCGAATGGGAAACAGGCTTTTCGAGCAGGATGTGACATCCCGCTTCCGCGGCTGGAATGGCGACATCCAGATGCAAGGATGTTGGGTTCGCCACAATGACCGCGTCGGGCTTGTGTTTTTTTAGCGCCTCGCCCAAGTCTGTTTCAACGGGGTAATCAGCGAGTTCATCGTCGGGCAGGGTGGCTTTGCGTGTGCGGAGGAGGACGATGTCCTTTTCGCCGAGGGCGATCAGATTGCGAAAATGTCGGCGGCCAATGGAGCCGAGGCCTGCAATTAAGTATTTCATAATCACCTTTTCCAAACACGAAGGACACAAAGGTCACGAAGGTTTTTAGGCCCTTTCCTTTGTGTACTTCGTGTCCTTTGTGTTTAATTCCCTACCAATTCAAATCCTTCTCGTATCCCCATTTCACCAACATCTCCCCCGCGGCTTCCTTGAACACAGCTTTGTCTTTCTCCGTGAAGAGGCGCGCCCAGTTGCCGGCCTGTCCCTTTGGCAGGAAGGACGAGATGTCGCCGTTGCGGCGGGCTTGCCACTCCTCGTCGGGATTGGACGTCATTTCTTCAACGATGGTCTTCTCCAACGACCTGTCCGCCTGGACGCCGAGGAATTTCCAGAGTTTTTGCATTTCATCAAAGGGATGTGCAAGCAGGTCTTCGTATCTCATGCCGTAGTAATTTTCACCGAGCAGCCTTCGACCCTCATCTTCGGTCTCTTGCAAGTTCGTTACCCAGCCCTTTGCCACGCGGCGGATGACAGCTTCAGTAAAGATCGAACGAGTACCATTCGTGAATTGGGCTTGATCTTTACGCAATTCTTCAATGATACGCTTGTCTTCAATTTTCAAAAATTTAGACTCTTCCACCAAATTGCGGAATCTTTCAGAGATCAGAACATCGCGTCCATCGCGGACGATGTACACCAGTTTCGCGTCAGGATAAACGGCGTGCATGTCGCGCACCGCCTGTCCGTGAATCGTGGACGAGGGACTCTTGTCGCCAACAATGCGTTTGCCTTCGCGGATAGCGTCGCGCTCCATGATGAAGTCCGCGGCGGCGCGCAGGACGAGCGGCGAAAGATCGCGTCCCTGATTCCAGCGGTTGGACTTGCGCGTCAGCCACTCCTCCACTTCGGGGGTATTCACCAGCGACTTGAGCAACGGCTGGCGTGTGAAGAAATGCGCCTGATAGTTGCAGTGCACTTCAGGGTGCAGGCGAATGAGGCGCATGAGGAGTGTTGTCCCTGAGCGAGCGTGGCCGAAGATGAAGAACTTTTCACGGGGAAAGAACTGCTTGATCTCCGCCACTTCTTCAGGTGTGATGGCGGGGATGGGGTTGCGTTTATTCTTTTTGGTGTCACCCTTGAGGAGGATGCGGGCGGCAGATTTTATGCGAGCAAGAAATTGCATTTATTCTCCAGACTTATCCACAAGGATTTAAGACATAATCAATGCTTATTCGGTAGCTCAAACAAGCATAAATCTCGAATATCGCCATCAAATGATCTTTTATCTAAAAGAGTATCTTGGTAATATTTAATTATCGAGTCTCTTTTCTTCTTTGACAATCTATTCCAAAAAGTCGGAGATATCACAAAGTTTTCAGAGGCCCCGATTATTCTATCTATTACCCACAACTTGAACGCGAGTCTCGGCAATCAGATTCCAAGTTGCAGCCAAATCTTGTAATCTTTTCCATCCGCGCCAAATAACGACAATGCCTGGTTCGCCATCAGATTTGCGCCCCAAGAAACCGCCG
>JACRLC010000057.1 GCA_016235425.1 Chloroflexota bacterium
TGTTTTTTCTTGGCGTAAGCGTTTGTTTTTTGCGCATTGGCTTTTTTACACCACATTGTTCAGTGTGGTTAGTTCATTGTTCCCGTAACTTCTGAACAGGCTTACTTTCAACCCGTTTCAGAATCTAACCCATAGATAGAGTAGCGGACGTTTTCAGTCTGCCTGGCAGTCCCCGTCCTGATCCTACCGATACTTTTGCGCTACACTCCGTTTCGAATGGCATACACTATTTAAATCATACGAAAGTATAATGGGATGAATTTGTTATCAACGCAGGAGTTCATGATACTATCCGCTTCCCCTCAACATGCTCTCGAACTATTGCGCGCCATGCTCGGCAATCACGCGGACTTCCGACCCGGCCAATGGGACGCGATTGAATCCGTTGCCATTCACAAAAAGCGCGCGCTGGTTGTCCAGCGCACAGGATGGGGAAAAAGCCTCGTTTATTTCATCGCGACGAAACTTCTCCGAGATCAGGGCGCAGGGCCGACTCTGCTCATCAGCCCCCTGCTTTCTCTCATGCGAAACCAAATCGAAATGGCGTCGCGCATTGGCATCCGCGCGCATACGATACACAGCGCCAATCAAGAGGAATGGGATCTGGTTGAAATGTCTCTCAAAGAAAATACCTGCGACATCCTTCTCATTTCACCAGAGCGATTGAATAACGAACGATTTCTGCAATCTGTTTTACCTGGCATGGCGGGGCGCATCGGGCTGTTTGTCGTGGACGAAGCGCATTGTATATCGGACTGGGGGCATGACTTCCGCCCGGATTATCGCCGCATTACCCGAATTTTGAACATGCTTCCCAAAAGCGCGCCCGTATTGGGGACAACTGCCACCGCCAACAATCGCGTCGTCGCGGATGTGCGCTCCCAACTCGGCGTGGATTTGCTTGTCTTGCGCGGAACGCTCACGCGCGAGTCGTTGCGCTTGCAAAATATCACCCTTGCCAACCAAAGCGAACGCCTGGCATGGCTGGTGGAAAATCTGCCCAAGTTACCTGGCAGCGGAATCGTCTATTGCCTCACCGTTCCCGATACAGAACGCGTCACAGGCTGGCTTAAACAAAAGGGGTTTTCCGCTGAAGCGTATTATGCTGACGCTCAAGACCGCCCCGCTCTTGAACAAGCCTTTCTCAACAATGAAGTTAAGATCCTTGTAGCCACCGTTGCTCTCGGTATGGGATTTGACAAACCTGACATCGGATTCGTAGTTCATTTCCAGCGTCCTGGCTCTGTCATTGCTTATTACCAGCAGGTCGGGCGCGCGGGTCGCGCCGTGGAACGATCTTATGGTATTTTGCTCAGCGGGATGGAAGACGATGAAATTCAGGATTATTTCATTCAATCCGCGTTTCCAAGCGTCGAAACGATGAATCAAATCCTTTCCGCGCTTGCCAAAACGAACGGGCTTGCCATCAACGAAATTCTGGCGCGTGTCAATATCAGCAAAAGTATGCTCGACAAAGCGCTCAGACTCCTCGAAGTGGATGGGGCAGTTGGCACAGCCTATGAACACCGCAAGACGATTTATTTCCGCACGCCCAACCCCTGGCAGGCGGATATCGAGCGCATCGAGCACGTCACCCAACAGCGACGCGCCGAGCAGGCTCAAATGCAGGAGTACATGGCACACACAGGCTGTCTCATGGAATTTCTACAACGTGCCCTTGACGATACACATCTCCAACCCTGCGGACGCTGCGCGAATTGCCGCGGCAAAGGTCTGCCAAAAACCGTTTCTTATGAAGTGATTGTCGAAGCCGAAGCTTATCTCAAAGGCATTTCCATTTCCATCGAGCCGCGCCACATGCTCCCTGCTGGAATTTTCCCCGATCACAAACGCAAAGTCCCGCCCGAACTTCTCAATGAGACGGGCCGTTCCCTGTGTTATTATGGCGACGCGGGCTGGGGAACATTGGTGCGCTCGGGCAAATACGAGCAGAATCATTTTTCGGATGAACTGGTGGAAGCCGCCGCACGCTTAATTGGCGAGTGGAAGCCCGAGCCTTTTCCCGTTTGGATGACCGCGATTCCGTCCCGCCGCCACCCCGAGTTGGTTCGCCGCTTCGCCGAGCGTTTATCCACCCGAATCGGAATCCCGTTCAAGCCCGTCCTCATCCGCATATCCGACGCCCCGCAACAAAAGACCATGCAAAACAGTTCCATGCAAGCCATCAATGTTTTCAACACCCTCGATGTTTCAGGAGAGATGCCCAATGCGCCCGTTCTGCTGATGGATGACATCCTCGACTCAGGCTGGACATTGACCATGGCAGGCTGGCTCCTTCGCTCCCACGGTTGCGGGCAGGTTTTCCCATTCACCCTGGCGCAAGCCACTGCGAAAAATTCATGATTTCACCTGACTCTCAAACCCTGCTATTGCTCTGCTCGCAACTCGGACTTCCCTCCAATCCTGAATTTGCGACATTGACCCTGCGCGAATGGAATCCGCTTGCGCGCAAACTGCAAACTGCGTCTCTTCGTCCCGCCAACCTTCTCAATTTCTCCCAATCCGATTTACAAACCAAACTCGATCTCCCCGCGGAACTCGCAACGCGCCTCACACAATTGCTGGAACGCAGCGGCGCGCTCGCCATTGCCCTTGAACGACTCAACAATCTCGGCATCCGCCCCCTCACCCGCGCGGACGCGGACTATCCCGAAAAATATCGCTCGCGGCTGAAAGACTCCGCACCCGCGGTGTTGTTCTATGCGGGCGAGAAGGCTTTGCTTGGACAACCTGGAATTGCCGTTGTCGGGTCGCGTCACCTGGATGAGGTGGGGCAAGATTGCGCCCGTTTTGTGGGCAATGCGTGCGGACTCTCGGGTCAAGTTTTGTATTCGGGCGGGGCGAAGGGCGTAGACACGCTCAGCATGGAGTCCGCTTTGGAGGTGCGCGGAACCGCTGTGGGCGTGCTGGCGGATAGTTTGGAGCGAGCCGTTCGGGGTCAGAAAGAGGCGTTGAGTCGCGGCGACCTATGCCTTATCACGCCGTACAGTCCCAACGCGGGATTCTCCGTCGGCGCGGCGATGGGACGCAACCGACTCATCTACTGTCTCGCGGATTACGCCATCGTGGTCGCGTCAGACGCGGAGACGGGCGGCACATGGGCCGGCGCAACCGAAACGCTCAAAAATAATTGGGTTCCCGTGTTTGTGTTGGAACACGACGCCATGCCAGAGGGAAGTAAGTTGTTGCTGCAAAAAGGCGCACTGGCGTTCCCGCATCCATTCAAGGAAGCGCCTGTCAAACTTCCCGATTGGATGAAGG
Source organism: Chloroflexota bacterium (assembly GCA_016235425.1). Taxonomy (GTDB): domain Bacteria; phylum Chloroflexota; class Anaerolineae; order Anaerolineales; family Villigracilaceae; genus JAKOVF01. The sequence continues at coordinate 3,283 of JACRLC010000057.1, forward strand.
AAAAAGCCGCCAGCCTGCCATCCCAACCCAGCCAGCCGAGTTTGTTTTAGAAAGCCATGAACATTCTCCACGCCCATTTCCAACCTCCCCAAACCGTCGACGAAACGGGCGGCATTTTATTTTGGATGGAAACATCCGATATCCCCGCACCCAAAAGCGGGCGCGGCGCGAAAAAAGAAAAGTCGCGCTTGCACCCGTTTTGCGCCGATACCGATACACTCAAACGCACGCTAAATATCAACGGCGCGTCTAAAACCGTCATCCTGCGCCTGCCCGCCGTCAAGGGTATTCCCCTGCCCTCGCCGCAACTCATCCACAACTGGAATTTGGATTCCAAAAACCCAAAACTCGCTTCCTTTCTTGTGAATGGGATTTGGACGCGGCCGCCCGAGGCGATTTCCACGCTATTGACTTTATCCTCCCAAACGGACGCTTCGCTCCCCCTCGCGGCGGATACCCGTTTCTGGAGCATGGTCGGCGCTTTGGTGTTGGAGACTCTCACGGCGCACAAACTCGTCCCTGTGATGGTTGCGGGCGAAAAGGAATTCTACGCGCGCTGGCAACCTGTGCTGGACGCTCCAAAAGACGCGGCGCGCTTGAAGCAACTCGAAGAAGCCATGCCCGCTGTATGTCGCGCTGCCCTCACCCCCAGTCCCTCTCCCAAAGGGAGAGGGGAGCCATCTCCAAAAGAACTACTGACGAGTTTCCTCAACACCTTCTGCGACGCGCTCGTGCGCGTGTGGGCAAAACCCGCCGCGCCGAAATTTTACGCAAGCGACGACTCGACCGCCCAGCTCTGGATCGAAGCCTTGTTTAGCGAGAGTGCAGTGATCAAAGCCTCGCCCGCGCAATTGAAGAATCTCGCTGCCAGCCACAAGGCGTGGATGCGGAATCTCCACGTCGCGGGCGATGCGGCGTTCCGAATCGCGTTTCGCCTGGAAGCGCCTGTCTTGCAGAAACAACCCTGGCAGTTGCATTACCTCATCCAGGCAAAGGATGACCCCAGCCTGTTGATTCCCGCCGATGAAGTCTGGAAGAAAACAAGAGGCGCATTGACTCATCTCGGTCATCGCTTCGAGCAACCGCAGGAAAAATTGCTGACGGGTTTGGGCTACGCCGCGCGATTGTTTTCTCCCATCACGGAAAGTCTGAAAAGCAAACGCCCTACCGAATTGTTCGTGGACACGAACGGCGCGTATACCTTTTTGCGCGAGACCGCTCCCCTGCTCGAAGGCGCGGGGTTTGGGATTCTTGTCCCGCCGTGGTGGAACAAGAAGGGCGCGCGGCTTGGTGTCAAAGTGAAGATGAAGTCGCAGGGCAAGGATGTCGTCAAGGGACACATGTCTTTTGACAATCTGGTCAGATACCAGTGGAAGTTGTCGCTGGGCGAGACTGAGTTGACCGAGGCCGAGTTCAAGGCGCTGGCGAAGTTGAAGTCGCCGCTGGTGCAGATCCGCGGGCAATGGGTCACGCTCGACGCGGAACAGATCGAAGCGGCGATCCAGTTCTGGGAGAAGCACCAACTCGAAGGCGAGATGTCCCTGCTCGAAGCGATGAAACTTGGTTTAGGCGGAGAAATATCGGCGGGCGGAATGCCGATTGACGGAATCGAGTCTGACAAATGGCTGTCTGAGTGGTTAAAGAAGTTTGAGCAAGCAGACAAACTCGAACAACTCGAACAGCCCAAAGGCTTGGACGCGCAACTCCGTCCATATCAACTCTATGGTTATTCGTGGCTGGCATTTCTTCGCAAATGGGGCATGGGCGCATGTCTCGCGGATGATATGGGGCTTGGCAAAACCATCCAAACGATTTCCCTTTTATTGCGCGAGAAAGGAACGAAGAAGAAATTATCCGCGCCTGTGTTGTTGATCGCGCCCACGTCGGTGGTAACCAACTGGGAGCGGGAGATTGGCAGATTCGCTCCAGGGTTGCAAACGTATATCCATCGGGGAGCAGGCAGGCTGAGGGGCGAAGAGATGCGGGAGGCGGTCAAAGACCAGGATGTGGTGCTGACCAGTTATCCCGTCGCACGGCTCGACGCGGAGGCCATCCAGTCAATCCAATGGCTGGCGGTGATTTTGGACGAGGCGCAGAACATCAAAAATCCCGAAGCGAAGCAGACGCAAGCCATCCGCAAGATCGGCGCGGAGTTTCGCATCGCGCTGACGGGAACGCCTGTGGAAAATCGGCTCTCCGAGTTGTGGTCAATCATGCACTTTTTGAATCCAGGGTACCTAGGCGCGCGCAAATCGTTCCGCGAGAATTTTGCGATGCCCATCGAACGCTATCACGATGAAGAGGCGATCAAGCAATTGAAGCAGTTGACCGCGCCGTTCATCTTGCGGCGTGTCAAGACCGACCCGCGTGTAATTTCAGACTTGCCCGAAAAAGTGGAGACGAAAGTCTACTGCACACTGACCGAGGAACAAGCCACGCTTTATGAAGCGGTGGTGCAGGATGTGATGAAAAAGATTGAGGAGGAAGAGGGGATAAAGCGACGCGGGCTGGTGTTGAGCATGATGATGCAGTTGAAGCAGATCTGCAATCATCCCGTGCAGTATCTTCATCAGGTAGGTAAGACGGATGCTTCACTCGATAATCGAAGCGGCAAGTTGGAACGATTGGGCGAATTGCTGGAGGAAGTGTTAGCGGAAAATGACCGCGCCCTGATCTTCACACAGTTCGCGGAGATGGGCGAAATGCTGACAAACTTTTTGCCGAAGGCGTTTGGCGCGGCGACCCAGTTTTTGCACGGCGGCACACCCGCGAAAGCACGCGACCAGATGGTGAAGCGTTTCCAGGAGGACGAGCACGCACCGCCGATTTTTATTCTGTCCCTGAAAGCGGGAGGCACAGGTTTGAACCTGACGCGCGCCAATCACGTCTTCCACTTTGACCGTTGGTGGAATCCCGCCGTGGAGAATCAAGCCACCGACCGCGCCTTCCGCATCGGGCAGAAGCGCAACGTCCAGGTGCATAAATTCGTCACAACGGGAACGCTCGAAGAGATGATTGACGACATGATCGAATCCAAAAAAGGGTTGGCGCAGGCGATTGTCGGTGGCGGTGAGAATTGGCTGACGGAAATGAGCACGGATGAATTGAGGAAGATCGTTGAATACAGGAGACAGTAGACGGAATACAGTGGACGGGAAATTCATCTTCATATCCCGCCTGATTGATACATCCCAACCCAACCTGGAGGAACTCATGAACAAGATTGAGAATTTTCGTGATTTGGAAGTTTGGAAAAAGGCGCATCAACTTGTGCTGGCAGTGTATCGCATGACAAAAGATTTTCCATCAGATGAACGCTACGGCTTGATATCGCAAATGCGTCGCGCGGCTGTTTCTGTTCCCGCTAACATCACCGAGGGATTTAAACGCAAGGGAAAAGGGGAAAAAGTTCATTTCTATAATATCGGTGAAGCGTCGTTGGAAGAACTCAAATATTTTTTTATTCTCTCCAAAGACTTGGAATACATCAGCGATAATACCCAAGTGATGAATGATGCAGAGACGATAAGTAAAATGTTGTACCGTTTGATTGAAGCGATAAATAATAGCAGACAGTAAACGGGATACGGTGAACGCAAAGCCCCTGTCTACCGTATTCCGTCTACCGTTTACCTGGAGATACTATGCCATTTGATTACTACTTCAAACCAACCAAAGCCATCAAAACCAAAGATGGGATCAAAGCCCAAAGCAAGCGCGGGGCATTCGCAAAGAATTGGTGGGCGCAGAGATGGATCGCCGCGTTGGAAAGATTGGTTGATTCGGGGCGGCTCTCGCGCGGGCGCAGTTATGCGCGCAAAGGTCAGGTGCTTTCGATTGATGAAACCAAAGACGGGATCGCAGCGCGCGTGCAAGGTTCCATGCGGACACCGTATCGAATCAGCATCAAGATCAATCACCTGACCGATTCCGAATGGGACAAGGTGATTGACTCGCTCGCCGAGCAGGCCATTTTCAGCGCGCAACTGCTGGCAGGCGAGATGCCCCAGGAAATCGAGCAGGCGTTCGAGAAGGCGAAGGTCAGCCTGTTCCCATCCAAGCGCGGCGATTTGGCGACCGACTGTTCCTGTCCCGATTATTCCAATCCATGCAAGCACATCGCCGCGACACACTACATTTTGGGCGAACGTTTCGATGAAGATCCGTTCCTGATCTTCCGCCTGCGTGGGCGCACGCAGGAACAGGTCATGCAGGAACTTCGCAAACGGCGCGCGGGAAGTGATGAAGTCGTTGAAGATGAAACTGAAGAGGCGGAAGTGGTCGTTCCGCTCGAAGAACTGATCTCCAACTTCTGGGATTTGGGCGCTCCGTTGGAGGGATTCTCAGTATCCATTCGTCCGCCCGCGATCGAGATGCCGCTGCTCAAACGACTGGGCGAAGCGAATTTTGTCGATGAGCCTGGAATCCAAAGTTGGCTGTCCGCCGCGTATCAGGCCGTGAGCCGAAAGGCGATTCAAATCGCGTTCAAAGATACAAGCGAGGAAGCATGAGTGTTGCTACAGACCTCGCCTCACAATAGGATATCGATCTGCTGACAAAAGAAAATTTGACGCGATTGTTGAATCAGGAATAGCCCATACCCTGTACTGGGACGTTTTAGTTTGGGGACATTTACGGCACGGCATCCCATCGCAGCGAGTCGAGTGCGCCTCATTGCCGATCTTTGCCTTGTTGAACACATCCTGAATGAAATGTAACTTTTCAAAACAAGTATAATCCGACAATAAGCCACCAAATCGGAGTCCCCCATGCCCACCGACATCCAGGAACAGATCGAGCGCCGACGCGAACGCGCCCGCGCCGAAATTCTCAAGATCGTCAACAAAGGCGATCATCCCGTTTTCAGTTTGTTCGAAGTGAGTTCCATTTCCAAAAAATCCTACCGCGTCGAAATCCGCTCGCTGGACGAACTGCAAAACTCCTGCACCTGCCCCGATTACAAAAACAACCTCATCGGCACCTGCAAACACATCGAGGGTGTGCTGATTTCTCTTGAAAAAGAGCATGGGGAAAAACTCAAAAAACTCGCGGAGGAACGTCCGCGCGGCGCGCACATCTATCTGCATCACGGGATGGACATCACCGTGCGCGTGACCCTGCCGATTCCCGGCAACGCCCGCGTCAAAGACCTCCTCGCCCGCTACTTCGATCCTTCTGGACTTTTGGTTGGCGCGCCGCTCCAAGCCTTGCCCTCCCTTTTAGCGGACATCGAATCCCTGCCCGCGCGCGACCGCTCCCTCGTCCGCGTGACCGAAGCCGTCCACGAACATCTCGCCCTCCTGCAAGACCGCGAAGAAGTGGCGCAGCAAAAAGAATGGTTCCTCGACCAGGTCAAGCGCGGACGCCGCACCTTCGACGTTCTCTCCACCAAACTGTATCCGTATCAGGAACAAGGCGCCATGCATCTCGCCTTCGGACGCCGCGCCATGCTGGCAGACGACATGGGACTCGGCAAGACCGTCCAAGCCATCGCCGCCTCCGCCCTCCTCAAGGAAATGCGCGACATCCAGAAGGCAGTCATCATCTGCCCCGCCTCGCTCAAGCACCAGTGGGCGCGCGAGATTCGACGCTTCACCTCCCTCTCCGTCACCGTCGTCGAAGGCGGATTACTCGACCGCCGCAAACTCTACAACGACTCATCCTTCTTCAAGATCATCAACTACGAACTCGTCCGCCACGATATGGACGAACTGCTCAAACTCCGCCCCGACCTCATTATCCTCGACGAAGCCCAGCGCATCAAGAACTGGCGCGCCAAGACCGCGATGATGGTCAAGAGCCTGCCGAGCCGTTATGCTTTCGTCCTCACTGGCACGCCGCTCGAAAACCGCATTGACGAACTCTACAGCATCTTCCAATTCCTCGACCCGCGCATCCTCGGACCCCTCTGGCATTTCAACGATAGATTTTACGAACTCGAAAAACGCGAGAGCGGCACGTACAAAGTTCTCGGCTACAAAAACATTGACGAACTGCGCGCCCTCATCAAGCCGCACGTCCTGCGCCGCACCCGCGACGAAGTGCTGAAAGATTTGCCGCCGCGCACCGATAACAACTTTTTCGTCGAAATGACCGACCCGCAATGGAACGCCTACAACGAGTTCAAGGAATCCCTCGCCAAACTTATTTCAATTTCAAAGCGTCGTCCTCTCACGCCGAAAGAGCGCGAACTCCTCCTGATGTATCTCATCAAAATGCGTCTCATCTGCAACGCCCTTGCGCTCCACGATAAAGACATCGAACCCAAAGACCGCGAAAAGACCGCACCCAAACTCGGCGAGTTCGAAGAAGTCCTCACCGAAGAGATCGCCAACAATGGACACAAAGCCGTCGTCTTCTCTCAATGGTCAAACATGCTCGAACTCACCGAACCCATCATTCAGCGCATCGGTCTCGGTTACGTCAAGCTCACGGGCGCGGTTCCCTCCGCCAAACGCGGCGCGCTCATCGAGAAATTTTTCGACGACCCCGATTGCCGCGTCTTCCTTTCCACCGACGCGGGCGGCGTCGGTCTCAACCTGCAAGCCGCGTCGCTCGTTATCAACCTCGACCTGCCCTGGAATCCCGCCGTGCTCGAACAGCGCATCGCCCGCGCGCATCGCCACGGCCAAAAATCCTCGGTGCAAGTCATCAATCTCATCGCCAAAGACACCATCGAAGAGCGCATGCTCGACACCCTCGCCGCGAAGAAAAATGTTTTCGCCACCGTCTTCGGCACCGACGAATCTCCGACTGCAATCAAATTTGCAGACATGGGACAGAGCCTCCTGCAAAAACTGGGCGACTTGTTGAAGACTCCCGCTGAAGTGGAACTCGCTCTCGCCCCGACGACTCCGACTCCCGAAGCGGAGATTCCGTCCGCGGAGATTCCCGCTTCCGTCCCGACTTTGAGCGGGTTCGCCGACCTGCTGCTCGATCGCGTCCCGAGCCGAATCCTGCTCGTCCGCAAAGCGCCCTACATGCCTGGCGCGACAGGTGAAGGAGTCATCGTCGTCGTCTCTGGCGCGCCTGCCGAATTGCGTCCCGCCGTCGAAGCCATCCTCTCGGAATATTTCATCGAGGATCTCCCGCAACTTTACCTGATGGACTCCGAAGGATTCCAGTCGCTCTCCTCGTTCGTCCCCGCCCTCGCCCAGACTCCCGCGCCCGAAGACGTTGCCTACCGCGCCGAAGCCATCCCCGTCCCCGCGCGCCAAGCCGACCTCCCGTCCGCGCGCCGCAAACGCGCGACCGAAGGACTCGCCTTCGCCGAAAAACGCCTCGCCCTTGCCGACCTCCTGCTCAAAGGCGACTTCCCCGAAGAGATGACGCGTCCCCTGCGCGAATCCCTCGGCTGGTCACTCACCTCCCTCCTCGCCCTCCACACCGACCGCGACCCCTCCTCCGACCTGCCCTCCCCGCGCCTCGTCCAATCCGAACTCGTCGAGCGCGGACACCTCCCCGCCGAGTTATCCCAAAAGGCCGCGCAAGTCCGCGACCTCACCGCGCCTGCCGAAGCGGGGGAAGAAGCGGTTCCCCTGTCCGCGCAAACGGGCGGGACGTTGCTTGAGTCCGTGAAGGAATTGGTTTCATTGGCGCAGGAGCAAGTGGTTAAGACAGGGCTATAATCGAAAATAAACCATGAAAACCACGCAATACTTTCAATACACCCGCCAACGCCCAGACCGTGCCATGATTCTGGATGAATGGATTGAACGCGTCCTCAAAAACCCGTTGCGTGAAGAGACACAAACCGATGGACGAATTCGCCGCTGGGCGCGCATCCCCGAAATGGAAAATCGCGCGTTGCGTGTCGTTTCGCTTGAAGATGGCGAGACCGTTCATAACGCCTTTTTTGACAGAAACTTTAAGGAGTAAGCCATGCGAATTAAATACTTTGAAGATACGGACACCACCCTGGTTGAATTCTCCAGCAATGCACCCGTTGAAACACAGGAATTGAACGAGAATATTTACCTTGACCTAGACGCTGAAGGACGTGTGGTCAGCATGACCATTGAACATGCGGGACAGTCTGCCGATATGAGAGAATTTCTGTATCAAAGAATTCCCGCCAGTTTGTCGGCATAAATTGTATGTCTCGCCTCCTCCTCGCCCCCGCAGGATACGGCAAGACCGAGCGCATCATCCGGAGCGTGCGGCAGGTTCTTGCGGAGGAGCCGCTTGCGCCCGTCGTCGCCATCGTTCCAAATTCGATTCAGGCGGGCGGTTTTCGCAAACGGCTTTCGGCCTCGGGTGGCGCGCTGGGGGTGGAAGTCCACACCTTTCACACGCTCTACGCCGAACTGCTGACCCGCGCGGGACAGCCCCTCCCGCTCCTGCTCGACCCCGTCCGCATCCGCCTCCTGCGCTTCATTGTGGACGACCTCTGCGAGCGCGGCGAGATGACTCACTACGCGGCGTTGCGCGCCAAACCTGGATTCATCGCGGGACTTCGCAACACGATTGAGGAACTCAAACGCGCCCGCGTCTTCCCCGACCTTTTTGCGGATTCCGTCAAAGGACTCGGCGCGCGGCTGGAGGAGATTGCCCGCGTCTACGCCGCGTACCAGGATTGGCTGCAAAAACAAAACTGGGCGGACAACGAAGGCCGCGGCTGGCTGGCGGCAATTGCGCTCGAATCGAATCCAACGTTGGGGGCTGATACTCGTTTATTAGCCGTCTCTGGCTTCGACGAATTCAACCCCACGCAACTGGCTGTCCTCTCGCATTTAGCCCACCGCGCCAAAGAGACTCTCATCACGCTGACAAGCGACCTGCAAAACCCGCACCGTCCCGCGCACCATCGCTTCCACCGCGCACAACAAGCGATCACTTCCGCCCTCGGCATCCAACCCGAAGCGATGGAATCCACTTCCATGCTTTCCGTGCGTGTTGCAAACATGGAAGCGTCATTGTTTCAACCCGCCTCCACTACCAACCCGTCATTGCGAGGAGTGAGCAGAGCGAGCGACGAAGCAATCTCCTCGACGGAGGGGGGATTGCTTCGTCGGGAAGAACACCCTCCTCGCAATGACGCAGGGCGAGAAGGGGGATTGCTTCCCGAAGGTCGCAATGAAGTGGAATTCATCGAAGCCCATACCCGCGCCGTCGAAGCCCGCGCCGCGTTGCGTTGGGCCAAAGCCCGCGTCGTGCGCGATGGAATGAAATTAAGCGATGTCGCCATCCTCGCCCGTGACCTTGAGCCGTATCGTCCCTTTCTCGAAGAGACCGCCGCCGAGTTTGGAATCCCATTGCGTATCGTGGGCGGACAACCGCTGAACGAAAATCCTGCCGTCGCCGCGTTGCTCTCATTGCTTTCACTGCCTGCCGAAGACTGGCCACGACGTATGTTGGTTGAATCGTGGCGCAGTCCATATTTCGATTGGACGTGGCTTGGCATTACCCCCGAATCCGCCGCGACGCTGGATGAGATTTCGCGAGTCGGCAGGGTGATTCAGGGATTGTCGCAGTGGCGCGAGGCGTTTGAGTTGTGGAAGAAGAGGAAGATCACTGAATTTGAAGAAGACTTACCTTCAGGCGATTCGGACTCGAAAGTCTCCCGACTTTCGAGTCTCCAAAGTCTGGAGGCTTTGGAGTCCGCCTTCAACTCCTTCGTTGACTTACTCACACCACCCAATCGCGCTTCGGTGAAAGAGTTTGTAGCATTCGTAGAATCCATCATCGGGAACGACCCTGCGCTCTCCCCTCTCCCTTTGGGAGAGGGGTCGGGGGTGAGGGTGGTCGAGCGCGCCCGCGAAAATGATTCAACGAAAGAACGTGACATTGCCGCGTTGCGGGCGTTCAAGGATGTGTTGCGTGGGCTGGTTCTGGCAGAATCCGTCCTGGGCGCGGACACGATTCCCTACGCTGATTTCTACAAAGACCTGCGCGGCGCGGTGGACGCGGCAACCTTTTCCGTCCCCGCCGAGTCGGGTGTGTTTATCGTGTCCGCGCTGGATGGACGCGGATTGTCGTTTGAAGCGGTCGTGTTGATGGGACTCTCAGAGGGTGAATTTCCCAAGCAGGAGCGCGAAGATATTTTCCTGCGCGAGTCTGACCGCGCGACTCTGCGCGAACGCGGACTTCCCCTCGAAACCAAATTGCACGGCGACGAAGCGACGTTCTTCTATCAAGCCGTCACGCGCGGGAGGCAGAGGCTGTTGCTCACGCGTCCGTATCTCGCGGAGGACGGGCAGGCTTGGGAGGCGTCGCCGTTTTGGGCGGAGGTGACGCGTCTAAACGGCGACCAGCCCAAACGTCAGGTGAGAGGCGTGGTCGGGGAGGTGGAAGCGGCTGAGGCGGCCTCGAGAGTCGAATGGGTGGAGTCGGCGCGGGCGTTCGACATCCAAATAAAAAATGGAATTGAAGTCTTGAAGGCGCGGATGAGTCCGAAGGCGAAGGGGATTTACGAAGGTGAACTTTTTGATTTGAGCGAACGATTCAACGCGGACTTGGGCTGGAGCGCGAGCCGACTCGAAAGTTATGGGACGTGCCCGTTTGAGTTTTTCGTGGCGTACGCGTTGGGGCTGGAGCCGCGCGAGGAGGCCGAGGAGGGATTCGACGTGCGAATGCTCGGCTCGATGTGGCACAAGATTTTGGAGATGGTGTATGGTGGCGCGGAGTTGAGGGACGCGGCGGCGAAGGTTTTCGCGAGCGCGCCCGCCGATTACGGATTCCGTCCGACCGCGCTGTGGGAGTTGCAACAGAAAGAATTTGTGCGGATGTTGGAGAAGACGATACGCGCGTTGGATGAGGCGTCGCAGGGATATACGCCGAAGCAGATGGAGGCGCGCTTTGGAATGGGAAATCCGTCGCTGGTGGTGAAGACTTCGGCGGGCGATGTGCGACTGCACGGGTACATTGACCGACTCGATGTCGCGGATGATGGTTCGTTGCGTGTGATTGATTACAAAGCGGGAAGCACAGCGATTACGGCAAATCATCTGAAAGAGGGACGCAGATTGCAATTGCCGATCTATGCGATGGCGGCACGCGACGCGTTGGGACTCGGTGAAATTTCTGGAGGCTTTTACTGGCACATCCAAAAAGCAGAAGCGAGCAGTTTGAAGTTGGAGAAGTTCGAGGGCGGGGTGGGGGCGGCGTTTGAAATGGCGGTGAAGCATATCGGCGATCATGTCGCGGGAATCCGCACGGGACATTTCGAGCCGCATCCGCCTGAGGAAGGGTGTCCGAGTTATTGCCCTGCGACGAATTTTTGTTGGAGATACAAGAGAGGATTTTGATGTCTCTTCTATCCCAGTATTCCTTCAAAGGCAATCAGGAAAAAGCCGTGACCGACTCGGCGCGCGCCATCGCGGTGACCGCGGGCGCGGGTTCGGGCAAGACACTTTCGCTGGTGGGACGTTACCTCCACCTCCTCGAACAAGATTACTCCATCCGCTCCATCCTCGCCATCACCTTCACCGAAAAAGCCGCCCGCGAAATGCGCTCAAGAATTCGAGATTCTCTTTCCCGCGTTTCGACTGATCAAAATTCATCCTTCATCATTCATCCTTCATCCTTTGACTCCGCAAGAATCGGCACCATCCACAGTCTCTGCGCCGAACTCCTCCGCTCCCATCCCGCCGAAGCAGGCCTCGACCCCGCATTTGAAGTCCTCGAAGAAGGACTCGCCGCCGCGCTCCAAGCCGAAGCCATTGACTCCGCCCTCGCCTGGGCTTCCACCGACGAGCAATCCGCCGCACTCTTCGAGCCATTCAAAGAAAACGAACTACGGCAGATTCTCAACGCATTGTTGGCACGCAGGTTGGATGTTGACTCCCTCCTCCCCTCGGGAGAAGGGCAGGGGATGAGGGAGAAATTCGCTTCCACACTTGCTTCTTATCTTGCCGAATATCTTGATTCTCAAAAGTGGCTTGATAGTCTTGCCGCACTCGCATCCCATCATTCCTCGTCTCCCGAAGATAAACTCGAACTTGCGCGCCAATCCGTCATCGTGCATTGGACTGAAATCCAATCTGCCCGCGCCACGCAAAACTGGGACGATGTTCTCATCACCCTCACCGCCCTCCGCAAATCCATCTCCACACAGGGACAGAAAAATAACTGGGACGATATCGAAACCGTCCGCGAAGCGATGAAAGACCTGCGCGACATCTACGACGCACATCTCAAATTCCTCGCCGAAAAATCCCGCTTCTCCCTCGACGAAAAACTTGCCGTCTCCCTCCCTGCTGTCCATCGCCTCCTCGACCAGACCTTCCTCGAATATCAGCGCCTCAAAGAAGACCGCCTCGACTTCGACGACCTCGAAAGCCTCACCGCGCAATTGCTGACCGCCCATCCCGAGGTCCGCGCCCAACTCCAAACCGAACTGCGCGCCGTCCTTGTGGACGAATTCCAGGACACCAACGATCGCCAGCGTCAAATCGTCTACGCTCTCACTGGCTTTTCCCCTCTCCCCACGGGAGAGGGGTTAGGGGTGAGGGCAGACTCCCCTCTCCCAGAATTGGGAGAGGGGTCGGGGGTGAGGGCGGGAGTTGACCTCTTCATCGTCGGCGACTCGAAACAAGGAATTTACAAATTTAGAGGGGCAGATGTCACCGTCTTCCGCCAAGTCCAAGCGGACATCCGCTCCTCAGGCGGACTCTCCCTCGACCTCGACCTCACCTTCCGCGCCCACAAGCCCCTCCTCGAAACACTCAACTTCCTCCTCGCCCCCATCCTCGGCGAGACCGACGACCCCGTGCGTCCCTACGCCGTTCCCTTCGCGCCACTGAAGGCTTATCGTCAGAAACCTGAACGCGAAACCATCCAACCTCCCTTCGTTGAATTCCACCTCGGCCTCGGTGAAAATGCCGAAGAAGGACGCCAGTCTGCCACGCAAGCCCTCGCGGAGCGCCTCCGCCAACTCCACGAAACCGAAGGCTTCGACTATGGCGAAATGGCTCTTCTCTTCCGTTCCTCCACGGCATTCCCCGTCTACGAATCCGCGCTCGAAGCCGCGAACATCCCCTTCGTCACCGTCGCGGGACGCGGCTTCTACGACCGCCCCGAAATCCGCGACCTGCTCAACGCCCTCGCCGCCATCGCCGATCCCACCGACGACCTCGCCCTCGTAGGTTTGCTTCGTTCCCCCGCCTTCGCAATTCCCGATTCCGAAATTTATCGCTTGCGCGTTCCAGAGATTAACCGCGAAGCACGCGAAGAGCGCAAAGAAAATCAAAATTTTTTTCTTGGCGTTCTTAGCGGTCTTCGCGGTTCAATGATTCCAAGCCATCAACGCGCTTATTCCATTCTCGACGAACTCCATGCCCTCGCGGGTCGTGCTTCTGCCGCCGCCGTCCTCAAACGCTTCCTCGACCTCACCCACTACCGCGCCATCCTCGCCAGCGATCTCAATGGCGCGCGTCTCGTCCGTAACGTTGAGAAACTCCTCGCCGACGCGCACCGCTCGCGCCTCGTCAGCCTCACCGGCTTCCTCGCCTACGTCCAGACTCTCCGCGATGTCAGTTTCCGCGAAGGCGAAGCCCCCTCCGATCCATCTGCTACTGGCGCGGTTCAACTGATGACCGTTCACAAAGCAAAAGGTCTTGAGTTCCCTCTCACCGTCCTTGCCGACGCATCCTACGAATATCGCAGTAACTCCGCCAAAATTCAAATCGCTTCCAATTTACCAATTACCAAACACCTCCTCCTCGACGTGCGCGCCGACGACTTCCACCCCACTGCCTGGCAACTCGCCTCCCGCCGCGAAGATGATCGCGCCGAAGCCGAAGACAATCGCCTACTATATGTCGCCGCCACCCGCGCCAAAGAGAAACTGCTTATCAGCGGCCACGTCAAACAAAAGAAAGATGGCTCGCTCTCCCTCGCAGGCTGGCTCGACAAATTTTCTTTTTTGGAAATGGCAACGTCCGAACATTCCCTGCTCGAAAACGGAACCTCGGCGACGATTTACGCCTCCTCCCAAGCCAACGTTTCGGACTCCCCTCAACCTGATTCCACACCTCAAATAGAATCTCCCCCCGAGTCTGACCTGCTCGAACCCCTCGCCCCGAGCCTCCCCCTCGCCGACGACAAAACCCGCGCCCGCGAGAGTGCCCCTCCCCAGCGCGTCTGGCGCGTCGTCTCCAAAACCAAACGTCCCCGCGCCCCTGCCTGGCTGGTTGGACGCCTCGTCCACGAGTCCCTCCGCCGCTGGCGTTTCAACGATTTGGACAATTTCATCAAACCCTTCGCCCTCGAATCGGGACTCACCGACGATGACGAGATCCGCGTCGCCATTCACGAATCCCGCCGCCTGTTGGAACGCCTGCGCGCCCATCCTCTCTTCCACGAACTCGACGCCGCCGAGCGCCACCACGAAGTCCCCTACTTCTCCCCCGAAGGCCGCGGCTACATTGACCTGCTCTACCGCGTCAACGACAATTGGCATATTATAGACTTCAAAACCGACGAAGCCCGCAGCGACGATGAAGCCCGCGCCATCATCAGCCGCGAAGGGTACAACCTCCAAGTGGCGCGCTACGCCCAGGCCGTCGCGACCCAGCTCAACGTCCAGCCAAAGACGCGGCTTGTCTTCCTCAATGTGAACGGTGAAGTGAAAGTCTACGAGTAGCAGTACCGCACACTTGCCCTGGCGTGCAAGTGCCAGGGAGATTTATCTTGCGAACACACAACATGAATCCCCATTCGGGGACAGTGTGTTGCGGTACGAGACCCCAAAGGAGAACCTCATGCCCGCTCCCGCTCCCAAATCCATCTACCAACTCAAAGTCACCTTGAACGATTCCAAGCCTCCCATCTGGCGCAGGATTTTGGTTCCAGATTCGATCTCGTTACACCAACTGCATACCATCCTGCAAATCGTCATGGGCTGGACGAACAGCCACCTGCACCAGTTCATCATTGACGATGAATATTACGGCGAGCCCGAAGAAGAGGATGGCTATAGCGAAGATTTGAGGAACGAAAAGCGTTATCGCCTGAATCAATTCGTCACGCGCAAAGGATTCAAGTTCATCTACGAATACGACTTCGGCGATAGTTGGGAACACACTGTCCACGTCGAGGCCATCCTGCCCATTGAGAAAGGCAAGCAGTATCCAGTCTGTATGGCAGGCAAGCGCGCCTGTCCGCCTGAAGATATTGGAGGTGTGTGGGGCTACGAAGAATTATTGCAAGCCGCCTCCAACTCCAAACATCCCGATTACAACGAAATCCTGATCGAATGGTTCGAGGAAGATTTCGACCCTGAACGCTTCGACGTGGATGATGTCAACAAAAGTTTGCGTCGGTATGCGGCGCGCGCACGAATGAAATGAAAATGACAGGCGAATCATGAGCGACTCATCCACCTCCAAACTTACGCCTCACGTTGAAGAGGCGATTCGTCTCGCCTCTCGAACCCCAATCCGCAGATCGGATTTGCCCAAACTCCAAAACATAGTCGCGTGGTTGCGGGATTTGAATCAGGCGGACACCGCTTTGATCGAATCCCTGTCTCTGCGACGCGACATGGTGACGCTTCTGAAATACTTCAAAGAGAAACGTCCTGTCGGCACACAGTCCACGGGCAACCTGCAACTCAAGGCCGTGCGCGAGGTATGTGCACAATTCGTCAACCCGCCCGTTCTCGATGCAAAAATCGGCGACAAGGTTTATAAACTGAGAAGTGAGGACGATGTCTTTTTGTTATATTACCTCCACATGCTTGCCAACACAGGCGAATTGGTAACTGGCGGACAGGCGCGTGCCTGGAGGTTGACGCCCGCAGGCGAAGTCTTTTTGGAATTGCCCCCCGCCGTTCAACTCGGCTATATGCTCGCGATATGGTGGCATCAGGAGGATTGGACGATTACGTTCCCCTATACAGGGTTGAGCCGTGGATTGCCGCGTAACTTTAGAAAAACGACTTTGTCGCGTTTGCTGGAACTGGAAGTCGGGAAGCCAGTCTCCTATGAACCATTTGCCGATGACTTGATCGCAACAACTGGGCTTACGTGGTCGAGTAAAGATCAGACCTATGCTCATAATACCTTGCGGTCGGCTGTTAAACGAATGGTAATCTATCCCATGGAATGGTTCGGCTGCGTGGTGTGTGAATACAAGACAAAAACCAGTTACGGTTTCAAGTCTCAGGAACTCATCGAATTCCGCCTGACCCAACTTGGAAAAGGATTGTTGGGAACTTTGTAACATGGATTTGAAAGTCTTCATCTCCCACCAGGATTCCACCTGCGACGAATGCCATGAGCATCTGGGACACGGCGCGTGGATTACCCTTGTCGAAGGCAAGGGCGCGCTCTGCCTCTCCTGCGCCGACCTGGATCATCTCATCTTCCTCCCCTCAGGCGACGCGGCGTTGACGCGCCGCGCGGGCAAATACTCCACCCTCTCAGCCGTCGTCCTGAAATGGAGCCGCGCCCGCAAGCGCTACGAGCGGCAGGGAATTCTGGTCGAGGAGTCCGCGCTGCAACGCGCCGAGCAGGAATGCCTCGATGATGCCGATGTGCGCGCACGCCGAAATGAGCGTGAAGCCGAGCGTCGCGCGGAACTGGATCAGGAATATGTTTTGCGCTTTGCGGCAAAGGTGCGCGAATTATTCCCCAATTGCCCCGCTGGGCGCGAGCAGGTCATTGCCGAACACGCCTGCCAGAAATACAGCGGACGGGTTGGACGTTCCGCGAGCGCAAAAAGCCTGGACGAGAAATTTATTCTGTTGGCGGTCATTGCCCACATCCGCCACGCCGAAACGAATTACGATGAGTTATTGTCGCGGGGACTGGATCGTCCGTTAGCGCGCGATGAAGTCGCCGATGAGATTGATGAGGTTTTATCACGCTGGAAATAAGCAATAGACTCGTTAACGCCCGCGAACTTTCGGAATAAGTTCATCAGTTACAAGTTAAGGTTTTTAGGGTCATGTCAAGGGCATTTTCACAGCCAGTTTGGAGTGGTTTTTGCTTTCAGGCGCGCTCAAGCGAATGCTTGCGGCCTGGTTGTCTGGAAAAATCTATCGAAAAAGTACTGCTTTAAAGCCTCAAATTGGGTCATTGACATCTGTTTGAAATCCTAACGAATGAGGTTTATAGCACCACAAAGATCTGACCCGCGCGGTATATATCAGGTATACGGGTATAAGTTTCGCAAGCGCGTAGGCGGCAGAAATTTACCACTTTACTGGCATTTTTCAACTAAAAACTGCTTAGTAACCAGGCTGACTTCGAAAGCGGTGGAGATTCATCTCTGCTGCTTTTGATTTATTTACTTCGCCAACGTTTCGTTGAAGGGACGGGCGTTCTGTACAGCAGGAATCACCCCATCGAGCATCGGCTACAAAAAGCACATATAATAGAACTGGTAAAAGAAATATCCATGCCACGTTCCAAACGTTCGCTCTCTGAGCTTCCGCTCCTTGAGGATACCTGGCTGATCAGCACTTCCCATCTTTGGACATGGGTCAAAGAAGGAGAAAGCCCGCCAAGGCGTCCGTATCTGATCCTGATCGCCAGCAGTAACACGGGACTGGTCTGCGGCAGCAATCTTATCCCTGAGGATCCTACAGCTGTGCAGGTAGCGGATGTATTGTTCCAGGCGATGCGACATCCACCGCGCGAACTTGGGAAAGCATGCCGTCCGCGCAGCATTGCCCTTGCCGATACGGCGCTCCTGGAGCCGTTGCGGGTTCTACTCAAAGATGCAGAATTGGAAATAGAAGTTTTTGTCGCAAGATTTCCCGATGAATTCGACGAGATCATCCGTCAATTAGAGGCACATCTGCGCGCCAATGAGCCTGAGATTCCCGCGATGCTTGCTACACCGAAGCTGACAGTCGACTTGCTGCGGGGTGTCTTCGAAGCGGCTGCCGAATTTTATCGAGCTGCCCCATGGGTCCGGTTGAGCAATAATCAGGTCATTGCTGTGCGGCACCCGAACGAACACAATTATCATTACGCTCTCGTGATGGGACAAGGTGGCGTGGAATATGGGTTGGTTATGTATGCGGATTGGAGTGAAGTCCAGAGTCAATCCATGCACGATGATGATCCACTCCTGGGATGGCAAGGCAGGACGTGGAATTCCCTTACGTACGATACCGCTGACCTCCTTCCTTTTGCAGATCTCGATGCAATTGAGGAGCACAACTTTGAAATTGCATCTGAGCAGGCTTATCCGGTTGGGGTTGTTCTCGAAGGGCAGGGACAGGTTCGACGTCCGACACGTGAAGAATGGGAATGGTATGAGGCAGCCCTGCGGGTCATTCCGGTGGTCGTCCGTGAGCACCTGCATTCTGATTCGCATGGTGACCATGAACCGATCGAGGCCGATATTTCGGTGAAAACACGAAATGGGATGATCAAGGTGGGCGTGAAATATCCTGCCGGTGAGCTGCCTCTTGAAGATCAACCGGCTGAGCGGCTGGATTGGGGAGAGAGGGAGGCAGGAAGCGATGAGATGCCCGCCTTTGACCGTCGAAGTATGGAAGGAGTGATGCCTGGGCTTGTGAGCGAGCTTGGAGCACAGTCCGATGCTCGCGACCCTGCCCTGGCGCGCGCCCAGCAGGTCATGTATCGCGCCTGGGAAGAAGTCAATCCTGCCAAGCGTATCGCCCTTGCACACGAGGCATTGAGTCTCTCCAGGCAGTGTGCAGACGCATATGTCCTGCTGGCTGAAGAAGAAGCAGATACCGTCAAGCGCGCCCTGGAATTATACAAACGAGGGATAGAAGCCGGAGCGAGCGCGCTGGGAGCGGAGTATTTTCGGGAAAATGCGGGATACTTTTGGGGTTTGCTCGAAACGCGGCCGTACATGCGTGCACGACAGGGCCTGGCCCAAACGTTGTGGCGTCTGAAACGATATGAGGAGGCTATCGAACATTATCGCGAATTATTGCATCTAAATCCAGGTGACAATCAGGGCAATCGCTACGCATTACTCAACCTGCTGATACAAATTGAGCGCTACGAAGAAGCGCGTACTCTGCTGAAGCAATATCAGGATGAGTGGTCCGCCGAATGGCTCTATTCGCGCGCGTTGCTGGAATTTCAGAAGCGTGGTGCCTCGGCCGCTGCAAAAAGGGTTTTGCAGCAAGCCATAGAGGAAAATCCTTTCGTTCCGGCATATTTGATAGGTCAGAAGAGAGTGCCGAACAGGCAAATAGACTATTATGGTTGGGGTGACGAGAGTGAGGCAGTTTATTATGTGAGCGAGCACCTGAACTATTGGCGACGGATCTCAGGTGCTGTCGAGTGGTTACAGGCAGAAATAGCGACGAGACCGCAGCGCAAGAAGCCTGGCCGAGGCTCACGCTCGCGCCGCACTCGAAAGCGACGCACGGATTAGAGTCAGGGGTTAGTGGCTGTTCTCATTTGAAAATCAAGTCTGGGTATCTTCACATACCTGATTTCATGGTCTAAATCATGCTATACTTCATTCACAATGAAGCTATACCTTGATGCCTGCTGTTTGAATCGTCCCTTTGACGATCAACGCCAACCTCGCGTTCGGTTGGAAGCGGAAGCAATTTCACTAATCTTACAAAAACTCCATCAGCATGAATGGGAATGGGTTGGCAGTGAAGTTCTGGTATATGAGCTGGGACAAACGGTCGATGCGGAACGCAGAGAACGCTTGTTACTTCTAGCAGGACAATCACACCAGGTAATTGCGATCACTGAAAAGATTCTTAAACGAGCAGAAACGCTAGAGACAGCAGGTTTTGACAGTTATGACGCAATCCATTTGGCGTCTGCTGAACAGGCAAAAGTAGATGTTTTTCTGACCACTGATGATAATATCCAAAAGGTTGCAAAGCGAAGCAAAGAAGCGTTGCCTTTCCTTATAGAAAACCCAGTGAGGTGGCTGGAAGAGGTGTTGAAATGACAACTGAAAATCTTACCCTTTACGAAATTCGTACGATTGGCTTTGATGCTCTAATGCGAGAACTCGGACCTGCCGGCGCAATTCGATTTATTCAACAATACGAGCCCGGTCACGGAGATTACACGCGCGACCGCAAGAAGTTGCTGCCCAAGAAATCTGTCCGTGAGCTTGGCAGGCAGATCATAGGACAGCGCCAATCCAAAACAAAATGAGAGAAAGCCCTTGTCCACTGGCGACGAGGGCTTTTTTATCCAAAAGATTACTTCTATATTGATGTTTTAGCTAACAAAAACAACTTGATGAATTTCATCGCTTGATGTAAGCATTAGCAGCAGGATTTAGCAGCCGACCTTGAAAAGGCTTTACTAACAAGCCTTTTTCCTTGTAATGACTCGACTTTTGCACCTTAAAAACCAATACACCAGACAGTCCATTTTAACTTGAAAAGGCTCTCGATTCGCAGGACTGGGACAATACCTAACCTGCCCGCATTCTTTAGAAAAGCGGAACAACAACTGCTTGAGAA
>JACRLC010000058.1 GCA_016235425.1 Chloroflexota bacterium
GTACATTTTTCGCAGACGCGCAATCTTGACTTGTTTTTCTGTTTTGCTCATTGGGTTGCCTCATATTATCTGAAGTTTTTTACCCAGAGTGTATCGCAAGACCTTTCAGTTTTTGGAAAAAACTTTTCTGGACAGCTATAGCAGGTATCCCAACGCAATTGAATCGGGACTTAAAACATTATTCATCAATTGCGCGGTTGACCTGGAATGTAATGCCGCTTATCCCAATTTGGAAGTCGTGTTTTGGGACCTTGTGAGCCAGTTGGACGCCAATCCGGTTACGGTAACCACCTCCAATTATCCAACGGGAACGATCACTGAAACCGTAACCGGCACAACGGTAATGAACGTTGTTCTGGGTTCGATAAAAAATTCCCGGTTTATATCCACTGCGCCTCAATCCATCTATCGCTTCAAAAACGGCGATTTTTCCACCCTGATCATCGAGCAATCGTCCCTGCCTTTTATGTTTGAAGGCATCAGTCCGGGCCTGTTCATCACCATGATGTGCCATGAGCATGTTCTGGCAACCACGCCCGAAGAGGTACAAACCGCTTCAAGCCGGCAGATCATCAAAGATTATGCGTGGCTTCCATTTTATGGAAACACGGATGATGTATTCAAGACGTGCAAATCTTGGGGAGCGACAAGCCCACTGTACGGTGAAAATGTCCCGACGGTCAGCGATATTCCATCGTTGATCATTACCGGCGCGTACGATCCCACCACACCGCCCATGTATGCAAAGCAGATCGCAGGACAACTGAGTCATAACTATTATTTTGAATTTCCGGGCCTGGGACATACCCCGACCGCCGCCGACTCTTCGGGATGCGCGATGGACATCGTTCTCGAATTTCTCGACGACCCTTATACCGAACCGGATCGCGCCTGCTTGAACGAAATGAAGAAAGTCGATTTTATTGTCCCCTACGCGGGAAATCCTCCTTTCTCGTTGAAGACAGTACAGGCAAATGGAATCACAGTTGACATCCCGGAAGATTGGCGTTCCATCGGAGGAGGATTTTATTATCGGGGCAATTCACCCTTTGATATTACCGAGGTGGGCATCCTTCAAGTATCCTCAAATTCTGAAGATATCGAGAGCTGGTTTTCCCTGGAAGCGTATGGCTATCGCGGACTCGACGGTCCGCTGATCGCTGCCGGTAAGCGGCAGGCAAATGGATTGACATGGACACTATATACGTCCTCTTCGTATGGCCGCCCGGTTGATATTGCCATGGCTGATTATCGCGGGTGGTCGCTGGTAGTGGCATTATTCTGCAACAGTGACGAACACGATGCGCTCTATCGTACCGTCTTTTTGCCGATGGTTGATTCGGCAAACCCGTAATTTCGTTGACGATTCCCGCGCCTTCATGGTATTATCAGCCCGCTAAAAAACCAGCCAAAGGCTGGTCGTCCGTTTTTGAAATAGGAGAAGCTTATCAGCGCCAATGAATTTCGAGTAAACGAGGGCATCCGCGTCGCGGAAGTCCGCTTGATTGGGCCGGATGGTGGAAACATCGGCGTGGTCCCGATCAAGCAAGCCCTGCAAATTGCCCGCGACGCCGAGTTGGACCTCGTTGAGGTCTCGCCCGGGGCCAATCCGCCTGTTTGCCGCGTGATGGACTTTGGTAAGTTCATTTACGAGAAGGCAAAGAAGGAACGCGAGGCGAAGAAATCTCAGACGAAGATCGAAGTCAAAGAGATCCGCCTGCGCCCAAAAACCAACGAAGCCCACCGCGGTTTCAAGGTGGACGACGCCCGCCGCTGGTTGAACCAGGGACACAAAGTCCGTGTGACAGTCAAGTTCCGCGGGCGCGAAATGGATTATCCCGAGATCGCGCTCGAGGACTTGAAGGAGATCGCGGCTGACCTTGCGGATGTCGCGGTAGTGGAGGTCCCCCCTCAGATGGAAGGCCGCACAATGCTCGTGGTTCTGACACCCTCCAAAGGCGGCGCGAAAAAGAAGGAAAAGGGTGAGCAGCCTGAGGGCCACAAGCAGGCCGAAGTCAAACAGGAAGCGGCACAGCCCAAATAACGGAAAGTCCCCAAAGATGTTGATCGTCCGCGGGAGCAGGATCAGTCCCGCGGTTTATTTTGTCTGAAAGGAGCACACAGCAATGCCTCGCAAAGCAAAAGCTGGAAAGAACAAGCTGAAGACCCATAAAGCGACATCCAAGCGATTTCGCCTGACTGGCTCCGGCAAACTTGTGCGCACGAAAGGCGGCAAAAGCCACCTTCGCAGACGCACGTCCAAGCGAACAAAGGCGCAGTTGAGCGAGATGGTACCGGTCAATGGCCGCAGTATCCTCAAGCGTGTCAAGCGCCTGAACCCCAACATGGAAAAGTAGGGGCGAGGTTTTCTCGCCCGCACGAATCCGGTCATCGTAATTTTTGTTTGCGGCTTTCGGGTGTACGCAACTGGCATAACCTGCCGACGCCCGCGAGTTCGCAGGAGGTAAAAAAATGCGCGTTAAGGGAGGCCCGCAAGGGCATCTACGTCACAAGAAAGTTTTGAAGATCACGAAGGGACAGCGAGGCGCCAAGCACTTCCTGTTCAAACGTGCCAACGAGGCCATGCTCAAGAGCCTGTGGTACGCCACCCGTGATCGCCGCGTGCGCAAGCGCGATCTCCGCAAATTGTGGATCGCCCGCATCAACGCCGCGGCCCGCTTGAACGGCACCACCTACAGCAAGCTAGTGGCGGCGCTCAAGAAGGCGAATATCGAGCTCAATCGCAAGATGCTGGCCGACATCGCCGTCCGCAATCCGCAGGCTTTCGCCGCAGTGGTTGCGAAGACAAAGTAAATTTTGTAGAGCGAGATTAATCTCGCTCTACGTTTTTAACGGGGTAAAATATTCGCATGAATACCATTTTGGTTGAACGCGTTTTTCCAACAGGCCAAACCCTGCAAATCGTTCAAGGCGACATCACCACTGAAAAAGTGGACGCAATTGTCAACGCGGCAAACGAACACCTGCAACATGGCGGCGGCGTGGCTTGGGCTATCTCGAAAAAGGGTGGGGAGACGATTCAAAAGGAAAGCGACGAATGGATCCGTACGAAAGGCATTGTCTCCCACTCGCATCCCGCGTGGACCTCGGGCGGGCTCCTGCCTGCGAAATACATTATCCACGCTGTTGGCCCCGTCTGGGGAGACACCTCCAATGCAGGTGCAGGCGGCAATGAGGACGCCAAATTAGCCTCCGCCATCACAGGGACTTTGCGCGTGGCAGACGAATTGAAATGCTCGTCCATCGCCATGCCCGCGATTTCAACCGGCATCTTCGGCTTTCCAAAAGACCGCGCCGCGGGGATCATCTTCAAATCAATCAACACCTATTTTGGCGCAAAGGGTGACTCGACGGTGAAACTTGTCCGCATTGTTTTGTTTGATGATTCAAGCGTGAAAGTTTTCCTCGACATCTGGAAAAGGACGTGGGGGGAATGATCACTTCAGCTCACAATCCAAAATTAAAACTTGTGCGCGCATTGCTTGGACGCTCAAAAGAGCGGCGTGATGCAGGCGCGTTTGTGGTGGAAGGGGTGAGGTTGGTTGAAGAGGCAGAGATTGGAGATTGGAGAATTAGGTTTGCGCTTTACGATGAGTCATTGAGCGAACGGGGAAAGGAAATTGTCAAAACGCTAAACGCAAAACGCGTTGATACAGAGGAAGTTTCGCCGGCACTATTGAGATCGTTGAGCGAAACAGAAGCTCCTCAAGGCATTCTCGCGGTCATGGAATTCTCTAATTTACCAATCTCTAATTCTCTAAACTTCGTCCTCATCCCCGATCAAATCCGCGACCCCGGCAACCTCGGCACGTTGCTCCGTAGCGCCGCGGCGGCTGGTGTTCAGGCTGTGCTCCTTCCACCCGAAACGGCAGATGCCTTCGCGCCGAAAGTTGTCCGCGCAGGCATGGGCGCGCATTTTCGTTTGCCAATCCATACAATGACGTGGGACGAAATCGAGCAAGTTGGGAAGTCGGCAGGTTTACAGTTTTTTCTGGCTGACATGGACGGTCAATCCTGCTGGGAGACTGACTTGCATCAGCCACTGGCTCTCATTGTTGGCGGTGAAGCGGAGGGCGCGAGCGAACAGGCGCGCAAATTGGCAAATCATAAAATCAGCATTCCGATGACGGGAAGGATGGAGTCGTTGAATGCAGGAGTGGCAGGGTCGGTGTTGATGTTTGAGGCGGTGAGGCAAAGGGATATTCAGCAGAATTCGTAAATGTCGGTATAATCCAATCATGGCTCAGTCAGTCTCACGCTTGAGAAAAAAATCCGCAACAAAGATTCGCCTGCCGCGCGCCGCAAAGCTAACTCTGGCAAATTTTCAAGACCGCGCGTTGGCGATGTTCCCTGACTCCATCAACCAGATTATTCTGTACGGCTCTTACGCGCGCGGACAAGCGACACCCGACTCTGACCTGGACGTGATGGTCGTCCTTCGCAAAGAGAAACAGCCTGTTAAAACCTACATAGGCGGCCCTGGCGACATTCGCTGGAGAAAGTTGGTTGATGCCGCGATTGACTCGATGGTGAACCGGGGTCCTTTTGTTTCCGTTCTGGTTGTTGGGGAAGATGTGTTCCAGAGCAAATTTTCGATTTCACAAGCCGCGCGTGATGAGGGATTAGTGCTGTGGACAGCCCAGCCGACATGAATTCCCCGGCCACATGGCTGGAGCTGGCGGAGAGCAAACTCGATCACGCGCGTCGCATCTTTGAAATTGGCTTATATGATGACGCCGTGTCGCGGGCGTACTATGCCATGTTTTACGCGGCAAAAGCCGCATTGCTCTCTGAAGGCGTGGATTTACGCCGGCACTCTTCTGCTGTTACAAAATTTCGCGAACTTTTTGTCATGACGGGTCGTGTGGATGCGGAGTATCTTCGTTATCTGGGGCGCGCCCAAACGGCTCGCGAACGAAGCGACTATGCTCCTTTTGCTCCCCTCAGCAGGGAGGGAAGTGAAGAGATAATCAATACTGCATCAACCTTTATCGGGAAAATCAAAGAACTCTTGAAGTGAGGTAGGCAATAATATTCCCGTATGAAAATCCGCTCGATCACCTACTTCTGCAATCCCAAATATCCCCTCGATGAAAACACCCTGCGCGCAGCGGGAGATTTTCTCGCGCAGGCGAAGGCCGCTTATCAGGCCGCGGGATATGAGGTCCAGACCACGCGGCTGGCGACGATCCCGTTTCCAAAGTTGCTGGGTGAGGAGCGAATTGACGATTTGCCCAAACTGGCTGAACAGTTGGCAAAAGCAATTCAAGATGTGGGTGTTGCATACGCGTCCTTTGGGCCAGCATTACCAGATATGCCGCGCAGTTACGAGGTCATTCCCGAAGCGATTTCTGCTTCTGAGAATATTTTCTTCGGTGGCACCATAGCGGATGACGCAAAAATTTACATGTCCGCAGTGAAGGCTTGTGCGGATGTAATCGTCAAGTCCGCGGCGACTGACCCGAATGGGTTTGCCAATCTCAGGTTTGCCGCGCTGGCAAACGTCCGCGCGGGCGCACCGTTCTTTCCCGCCGCGTATCACGAGGGCTATGAGCCTGTCTTTGCAATTGCAACGGAAGCGGCGGATTTGGCAGTGCAGGCATTCGAGAACGCCACATCCCTGGAAAATGGAAGAAACGCATTAATTTCTGAAATCACAAAACATGGCCGGGCCATCGCCCGCGTGGCCGCGGACCTCGCCGAATTACCAATTACCAATCACCAATCACCATCCTTCGGCGGCATTGACTTCTCCCTCGCGCCCTTCCCAGACAATGCTCATTCGCTTGGCGTCGCAGTTGAAAAAATGGGTATCCTAAAAATCGGGTTACATGGTTCGTTGGCCGCGGCCGCGATCCTCACCGAGGCCGTTGACCGCGCAGATTTTCCCCACACCGGCTTCAGCGGATTCATGCAACCCGTGTTGGAGGATTCCGTCCTGGCCTTCCGCGCCGCCGAGGGGACATTGACGATCAAGGATCTTCTGCTTTATTCAACCGTCTGCGGAACCGGGCTGGATACTGTCCCGCTCCCGGGGGACACGACACCAGGACAGTTGGTCCCCCTGCTGCTCGATCTATCCGCATTGGCCCTGCGATTGAACAAACCGCTCACCGCGAGACTTATGCCTGTCCCCGGTAAAAAAGCAGGCGACGCCACGACATTTGACTTCGGATTCTTTGCCAACAGCAAAGTCATGTCGTTGGAGGCGGATGCATTGTCGTCCCCACTGAATGGGCGGGAAATCCTGCAACTTAAGGGAAGATAACATCATGATCGAATTGCTATTTCTGCTCGGCTTCACACTTCACAATTTGGAGGAAGCCATCTGGCTGCCCGCCTGGTCGAAACATGCTTCAAGATTTCATCCCGAAGTAAAAAGGAATGAATTTCATTTCGCAGTGTTGACTGTCACCATCATCGGCTATTTGATTACCTTTTTTCATCTGGTAAATAGTCACGCTGTCGTTCACTACGCGTTCTACGGCTTTATCCTGATGATGAGTTTGAATGTCGTGTTTCCGCACCTGGTTGCAACGATCGTTCTCAGGCGATATTCGCCTGGCCTGTTGACGGGACTCTTTCTCAATCTCCCTTTTGGCGTATTCCTGATCCGGGATGGATTGTCCAAGGGAATTGTCCTGCTATATCTGTTCGGTTCGGCCATGGTGCTTTCAGCCGTTTTCATTTTGTTGATCAATATGCTATTCAAAACAGCGGGAAAGATCATTGACCCTTATTAATCAAGGACAACCCAACATGGATTTACAGTTATCAGGGAAAGTAGCCATTGTCACCGGGGCAAGCCGCGGAATTGGCCGCGCCATTGCCATGACATTATCAGTCGAAGGCATGAAATTGGTTTTGGCGGCGCGCTCAATCGAGGGACTGGAGGAAACGACAAAGTTGTGTCAAACCGTATGTCTCATACAGGCGGTTGACCTGCGTGAACCGGATGCGCCAGGTAAAGTTGTTTCCAATGCCATCGAACACTTCAAGCAAATTGACGTGCTGGTCAATTGTGCGGGCGCGGCCAAGCGCGGGGATTTCCTCGCTTTATCCGATAAAGATTGGGCAGATGGTTACGCGCTCAAATTCTTCGGCGCGATGCGTCTGAGCCGCGCCGCGTGGCCGCATTTGCAGAAGACGCATGGGAACATCATCAACATTTCCGGGATTGGCGGGCGGACGGGGAGCACGGAATTTACGATTGGCGGATCGGTCAATGCCGCACTGCTCAATCTCACCAAGGCCCTCGCTAACCGAGGCACAAAAGACGGCATCCGCGTCAATGCCATTAATCCCGGCTCGATTGCAACGGAACGATTACAAAAGCGCATCCAAAACTACGCCAGCGAGCATAACGTGGATGAAGTTACCGCCGCAGAACAAATGGCTCAGGAATTGGGTGTCTCGCGCTTTGGCTCGCCGGATGAAATTGCCCGAATGGTTGTATTCCTGGCTTCTCCCCAGGCTGGGTATTGTCATGGTGCGATCATTGATATTGACGGCGGGCAGACACGCACGTTATGAAAGTTATTCCCGCAGTTCCACTGCAGGAATAACCAACTTTCTATTCTATCCAGTACTCCCCCCCTCCACCTTCGCGTTTCATCAGACCAAACCCGACCAACTCACGCCGCAGACTGGCAGTATCTTCGTGATAGCCGCTTAGAATTTCATTGACCTGCTTCTCCGTGTATCGTTTTCCAGCTTTGAACGCTTTCACAACATAACGCAAAACAGCTTCCAGTTTCTTCCGCTGGGCAGGGATGGTTTTCAGGCTTCCATCTTTGCGCGTGTAATCGGCTACCACCTTTGAATCGTAAGCATCCAAATCCACGTCAGAGACGGATGCTTTGAGATTCTCCTGTGAAAACAAACTGCGCGACTTGTCCATCAATGCCTTCTCATCCAATTGATAGACATTGTAGTAACTATCCGCGCGGGCGCTGACAAGGCCAACCTCCGCCAGTTTCGCGAGATGATGCGAGACCGTGGATGGTCTGAGATCGAGTAACGCGGCAAGTTCCTCTACGCTATAAGGCTTCTGCGCAAGCAAACCGACGATCTTCAGCCGGTTTGCATCCGCGAGGGCTTTGAAGAATTCGACCAGTTCTTCGCTCATACCGGCCTCCCCTCGACGGACTTAGGATTCCGCCAGTAACGCGAACCATCACTCTCGCGGGCGAGCAGGCCCGCTTCGATCAAGTCACGCCGCAGGCCGGAGAAATCCTCGTGGAATCTCTTGATAATGGTGTTGACTTCCTTTTCCGCGTAATCCACGTCAGGCTCAAAGGCCTGGACAAGATAGTCCAGGATCACGCGTAATCTTCCGGGCTGGAAGGGCAGTTGCTTGATACTGCCGTCCGCGTTGAGATATGCCTTGAGAATTTTGCTGGATTTTTTATCCAACTCCGGCGCGGGGACGTAAGCCGGGCGTTCCACAGCCAGTTGCTTGCGCGCCAGTTTTTGGAGGTCGGTGGTCTTTAATTCATACACGCCGTCAGTCTGGCCGATCACACCCACGTGTTCCAAAAAGGCGAGATGATTGACAACCTGTCGCAGGGGCAGGTTGAGACGTGTGACGATCTCGTCCTTCTTCGCAGTTTTCTGCGCCAACAACCCGATGATTCGCAAACGGTCTGCCGATGACATGGCTTTTAGAAAATTGAGCATTTCGTTCTGTGCGTTCATATTCCACTTCCGTAAATTTATTTCGATATTTATCGAATTAGATTTTAACGAGATTTCGGCGATTGTCAAGGGTGTATTGAAGCAGGTAACGGAAACAGTTTTACGGGCTTATCCATTTCAATGAAACGGAGGCCCCGCGATTTCTGTCAGAGGAGAAAATGAAAATTGCGGGGAGGCAGGCTGCCGGTCAGAAACGAAGCGAGTTGAAAGGGGTTATAATTTTGGCGACAGTAAAAATTTATTCCACTCTTGGAGGTGTATCTGTGGCAGAAGAGAGTCACGCGTTCTTTGAGGGGAAGATCGTCCCCTTTTCACAAGCGAAGGTCAGCATCGCAACGCATGCTTTCAATTACGGCACCGCAGTATTTGGCGGCCTGCGGGGCTTTTGGAACGAAGAGGCAAAACGCCTCTTCGTTTTTCGTCCATACGACCATTATCGCC
Organism: Chloroflexota bacterium; assembly: GCA_016235425.1. Classification (GTDB taxonomy): domain Bacteria; phylum Chloroflexota; class Anaerolineae; order Anaerolineales; family Villigracilaceae; genus JAKOVF01. Next base: position 9,160 of record JACRLC010000058.1, read on the forward strand.
GCTTGTTGCTTTCGGGTCACATGATGTGCATGGAGATCAATCACGATGTAGAAAGTTTGATTCAGCTAACGATTGAGTTGCTGAGAAAAGACAACTGGCAAAGGGATGTTTATATCCGCCCGCTGATCTACAAGGCCACGGAAGGCATTGGCGTGCGTTTGCACGATCTGAAAGATGAACTTGGCATTTACGTCCTGCCGTTCGACGGTTATCTCAAGAACGATGACAACATGCACGTCACGATTTCTTCGTGGAGGCGCGTGGACGATAACGTCATTCCGGCGCGCGGCAAGGTGAGCGGCGCGTATGCCAACTCGGCATTGATCAAAACGGATGCGGTGCGAAGCGGCTTCGACGAGGCGCTGGTACTGGATCAGAACGGACACGTCTCTGAGGGAAGCGCGATGAACGTGTTCATCGTCCGCAACGGCGCAATCATCACACCGCCCGTCAATGACAACATTCTCGAGGGCATCACGCGGCGCTCGGTGATCGAACTTGCTAAAAATGAATTGGGCGTCGAAGTGCTGGAACGTTCGATTGACCGCACCGAGATCGCCATCAGCGAGGAGGCCTTCATGACGGGGACCGCCGCGCAGGTGGCCGCAGTGACGAAAGTGGATCACCGCCCCATCGGCGCCGGCAGAATGGGGCCGATCACCGCCAAACTGCGCCAGATGCTCGACGACATTACGCGCGGAAGAAATCAAAAATACGCGCAATGGAATGTAACTGTGTGACAAAAAACCGCCGTGCAAGACGGCGGTTTTTTGTCACTTCTTCACTTTTCTCTTTGGTTTGTTCCCCTTTAGTTTTTCCAATTCAAGCCTGCTTTTTTCCAGGTCAACTTCCAGCTTCCGACGCTCCACATCGGCAAGTGCGGCTTCGCGTTTCTCCTTCCGCCAGCTAATGACGGTGGTGACTATAAAGCCAACAAGCGAAGTAATCGAGGTAATCGCCGTCCCCATCACCGTGAAAAATTCCTGCCTGCTTGTAGATGGGACTGGCGTCGGTTGTGTGGAGTTCGGGTCAAGCGACTCACGAACTTCGGTAAAGACGTCTCCAACAACCGGCCCGCTAAACCAGAGAACCAGGAGCACAATGGCGGAAAGCGCAAACAGGATCAGGAAAATTCTGCTCCACATGCTGGCATTAAGGGATGAGCGCGTCATGAGCGACTCCTTGAATCGATCCGCTGTTACCGGTTCTTCTTGAACCTCACCAATACCAAATTCTTCTCGCATTCATTGAACGTATCAATATATACATTTTCAGCGAGAGGCAGGCCGGCCTGGTCCAGCAGTTGCAGGTAAAGATTGTCCTTCGAGGCTATCGGCACGGTTCCAAGCACGAACTCGAAACCGGATTTTCCGTAGTCCGGGCTGACGCCGCTCACGGTGGTCATGTTCACGGTCTTGCCGCTGTATCTTCCGGCAATGCGAATGACCATGCCGATGATGTCGCTGTTGTTGGCGTCCACCACCGAACCGCCCACACCCTGCCAGTTACAGGCCAGCGACTGAAGATGCGGGATGGTAATATCGCTCTGCAAAATGTTGACCGACGCCGAAAAAGGCGCTTTGGGAGTAGCCGTGAATGTAGGCGTGACGGACGGCGTGATCAACGATAGCGGCGTTGCGGAAGGCACAAGCGTGATGGTTGGCACCAGCGTGGCTGTTTCCGTCGCGCTGAACGGCGTGGCCGTCCACGTCGGCTCGAGTTGAATGGGAGTGATGGTCGGCGTGGGCGGAGCATTCGGGTCAACAGGATTGGGCGGCAGTGGATTCAACGGCGAATTGGGAGAGACAAAAACCAAAATAAAATACACGCCAATACACAGCGTCGTCACCAGTGTGAGAATGGTCAATATATCCCACAGTTTGAGGCTTGAACCTTTTTTTGGCGCAGGGGGTTCGTTGTAATCGTAGTTACTCATTGCTTATCTCCACCGGGAGCATGACATGGTGATCAATAAAAATTTACGGGGCCAGCACAATCTCAGTATTCGCGCGCTTTTCAGCAATCCATTCCTTCAAGGCAAGTTCCTGCAGCGTCAATAAAGCATCGGGTGAAAGCGGATGATCGCCGCGCTCGATCACCGTGAAAATATGGAAGCCTGCCTGCGTCTCGATCACGTCGCTGTACGCGCCGACCTGCAATGCAAACACGGCTTCATCGGCTTTGGGATCGAGCAGGTAACCGCGCGGCACCCAGCCCAATTCCCCGCGCGTGATCGGGTCATACAAGACGGCCAGTTCATCAAAGTCTGTGCCTGATTTCAATTGTTCAAGCGCCGATTGCGCGTCTTCCGCATTATAGGTCAAAATCTGGCGCACGTGCGCCTGTTCCGCGGAAGCAGGAACATCCGCAATGATTTTGTCACGCATCCACGCCGATTCAGCCGCTCGTTTTAAAGCAATGAGGAATGACGCATCATCATAGCCGTGATCAGACTCCCACTTGGCGAGCGCCTCCGCGCCCCCAACCTGCGCGGCCAGCGCTTCCACCCTGGACTGTAAATCTGCCTCCGTTAAATCGAATCCCGTCTCTCTCGCGCCTTGTGCCAGCAACGTCTGTGCGATGAGGTCTTCCAAAACGATCTTGCTCGCCTCTTCTTCTGTGAACGTTTTTCCCAGCGCAGTCCGAGCGGATTCATAACGCGCCAGTTCCGCCTGGAATTCCGCCAGCGTGATGTATTCCCCGCCAACGGTCGCGGCTAAGGGAGGCGGAGTGGCAGTTGGAGGTATGGGTGTTTGAGTCGGCTCGGTGGGCGTGGGCGTGCTCGAGGTCCCCGGAGGAGAAGCGCAGGATGAAAATCCCAAAGCGATGAGCAAGATCAAAATGAAAGTTCGGAAATCTTTATTAAGCCGTCCCAGTCGAAAGGTCCCAGGGGAGGCCTCCGAAGTTTTGTCTGTGAAGCGGGGTTTGGAAAACATCGTCGAAATTATACCAATGAAAAACCCTCACCCCTTGCCCCTCTCCCAGGGGGAGAGGGGATGGGGTGAGGGTGAGAGGTTGGGGATGAGGCGGTTTAGTAATCCATGCCGCCGGGAGGCATGGCAGGAGCCTTTTCCTTTTCAGGAATATCGGTGATCAACACGTCGGTGGTGAGGATCATCGCGGCAATCGATGCGGCGTTTTCGAGCGCGCCGCGCACAACCTTGACCGGGTCAATGACGCCGGCGTCGATCATGTTGACGTATTCGCCGGTGAGCACATTGAAACCGATATTTGGATCCTTCTTCTCTGAAGCTTTGCGGCGGACGGTGTCAATAATCACAGAGCCGTCTTCGCCAGCGTTCGCGGCAAGCTTGCGAATGGGAGCTTCCAGCGCCTTCTTGACGATGTTGATGCCAACTTTGATTTCTTCGTTTTCATCTTCGGCATGGCTCTTGACGAGCTTATCGAGCTTCGTCGCGGCGTTGATCAGGGAGATCTCGCCACCGGGGACGATGCCTTCTTCAACTGCGGCGCGGGCGGCAGAGAGAGCATCTTCCACACGGTGCTTCTTCTCTTTCATTTCGGTCTCGGTCGCGGCGCCAACGCGGATGATGGCCACGCCGCCGGAGAGCTTGGCGAGACGTTCCTGGAGTTTTTCCTTGTCGTAATCGCTGGTGCTCTTGTCAATCTCGGCGCGAATTTCTTTGATGCGGCCTTCGATGTCGCTCTTCTTGCCTTTGCCGCCGACGATGGTGGTGTTCTCTTTGTCGGAGACAATCTTCTCAGCGCGGCCGAGGTCCTGAAGGGTTGCGGTTTCGAGCTTGCGGCCGAGTTCTTCAGAGATGACTGTGCCGCCGGTCAGGATGGCGATGTCCTGCAACATGGCCTTGCGGCGGTCGCCAAAGCCGGGAGCCTTGACTGCGATGACATTCAACATGCCGCGCAGTTTGTTGAGGATGAGCGTGGCAAGAGCCTCACCGTCAACGTCCTCGGCGATGATGACCAGTTCGCGCTTGCCAAGCTGGACGAGTTTCTCGAGCAAAGGCACGATGTCCTGTGCGGCGGAAATCTTCTTCTCGTTGATCAGGATGTAGGCATCGGAAATGATGGCTTCCATCTTTTCTGTGCTCGTAATGAAATAAGCCGAAAGGTAACCGCGGTCGAACTGCATACCTTCGACGAATTCAGTTTCAAATTGCAGGGACTTGGATTCTTCGACGGTGATCACGCCGTCTTTGCCGACCTTGTCCATCACGTCCGCGATCAGACCGCCGATCTCTTCATCCGCGGCGGAGTTGGTGGCTACGGAAGCGATCTCTTCCTTGGTATCGATCTTGACGGAGTTCTTCTTGAGTTCGGTCACAACAGTCTCGGTGGCAAGTTCGATGCCGCGCTTGAGGAGCATCGGGTTGTAACCGGCTTCGAGGGCTTTAAGGCCCTCATTGACGATGGCGTGCGCGAGCACGGTGGAGGTGGTAGTGCCGTCACCCGCGATGTCGTTGGTCTTCTGGGCGGCTTCCTTGAGCAATTGCGCGCCCATATTCTCAAACGGGTCTTCGAGTTCGATTTCCTTCGCAACGGAAACGCCATCGTGCGTAATGGTGGGAGAACCGAACTTGCGGTCCACAGCCACGTTACGGCCCTTGGGACCGAGCGTGGCGGAAACGGCATTGGCTACCACGTTCATGCCGTTCTTAAGCTTGCGGCGAGCTTCTTCTGAAAATACAAGTTGTTTTGCGGCCATAGTTTAATTTCCTTCGATCAAAAATTTTTCCCAAATTATCCAACGATACCAAGAACATCGCTTTCGCGCAGGATGAGCAGTTTCTTGCCATCCATCTTGACTTCGGTGCCGGAATACTTGGCGAAGAGGATGGTGTCGCCCACTTTCAAATCCATGGCGATGCGCTCACCTTTGTCATTGCGGTCACCGGGGCCGGCGGCCAACACTTTACCCTGCTGGGGTTTTTCCTTCGCAGTTTCAGGAAGAACGATGCCGCCTGCGGTCACTTCTTCCTGCTCGATGGGTTCGACAAGAACACGACCGCCCAACGGTTTGAAAGAGATCTTTGCCATATTTATTCTCCTTAAATTATTTTGAATAAGCATGAATTTAGCACTCTATAATTGCGAGTGCTAAACCCAATCTTACCTATTTCAGGAGGCAAAGTCAAGGGGATTGTATAAATTCTTACAAAATTCTGACGCTGAAAACGCGGCTATTGAACGGGGGTTGGAGTCGGCGTTTCCCGCATCACAGACTCAAGCGCAGGCGTTGCTTCCAAATTGATATCCGAAGACACATCCCCCTGCGCCACCAAACGGCAGATTTCCTCGCCCGCGGCCACAATGCCTGAAATATCCTTATCGCCTGCAAACGAGACTTTGACCTCGCCAAATACATCCAATGCTTCGGGGCAATAATTTTGCTTCGGGCGGCTCAAGGCGGCCAGTACCGAACCGTAAGTATAGTAGTACACAACCGAGCTCGGGGAAAGTTTCAACCCTTCCACAGTGACGGGAGCGTTCTCATCGTCACAGGCTTCCAATCCTCGTCCTTTGCACGAATCTTCACCGGAACAACCTCGCACGGCGCACCTCAAGGTGTCAATCGAACCTTCATAGTTGCGGGATTTAAAAAAGATCACACCCAATTGCCCATAGATGTCCGCATCATTCGGCCTGAAGGACAGGGCCTTTTGGGCATTGCGCGCGGCCGCAAAATAATCGCCCGTTTGGGAATACGTTCTGGCAATCGATAAGTATGGCCCGGGATCTTTCACTCCAAGCTGCTCGTTGATGCGCGCGCTCTCCGCAAAGTATTCCAACGACTTTTCAAATAATTGCCGCTGGATTTCTTCATTTGGGCTGTCAAACGCGAGGCGGCGATAGTTCGCGCCTGCACGCAGGTAAAGGAACGTCATATTCGGCGCGATGGCAATGGCGCGGTTATAGGCCTCGATGGCAAGCGTATATTTCCCGCTCGATTCAAGCACATAAGCGTGGACGCGGTGCACATCCATCAAGGTTGAGTCGCGTTCAAGCGCCTGGTCGATACTCTCCTCGGCCTGCGACCATCTTTGCGCGTCCACCAGGATTTCCGCATAGAAGGCCAGGGCAAGCGTATTTTGGTTGTCCAATTGCAGGGCGCGGACCGCATCCCTTTCGGCATCGGTCAGCAATTTGACCGAGGCATCACATGTGCCCTTGCTGACAACATCTTCAGCGGAGCATACCAGGCCGGGTGTCGAGTTCCAATCCAGAACGAACGCGCGAATGGCGTAGACTTCGCTATTATCGGGCGCAAGCTCCGCCGCTTTCTGTGCGGATTCCAAGGCCTCCTCCAACCGCGCCCTTCGTGCATCGTCGGTTGTTAACAACGCGGAGGAGTATGCCTGAATGCGCGCCAGTTTTGCCCACGCTCCCGCGTCGTTTGGGTTCGCACGCACAGCTTCCTTGTAGGCCGTAATGGCTCCTATGGACGTAACACTGCCATTGGCATCGACGGTATCATTCAGCCTGCCGGCGGTAAACAGCGCCTCACCTTCGAGTGTATAAGATCCAGCTTCACGCGTGGGTGTGGGGGTTGCCTCAAAGAGCGGCCTGATTTCACCCTGTTGGACCAGGCGGATCAGCCAAATGCCTCCCAGGATCAACACGACCCAGAAAAACATACGATAAACATTCGATTCATTGTGCCTGCGAAAAATGGCACGTTTTTTGTAGACGTTCATGGTGTGGGGGTGGGAGTCTCTTCCGAAGAAACGTCGGGACTTTCCGTCGAAACGGAATCAGCCTCGGCCGGGGTCTGAAGCGGGATCGGCGTCTCCACCAGGTTTTGCTGGCAGCGGTTGATGATCTCGTTGGCGTTCTCCATGGCAAGTTCATCGGAAGGCACGCGCGACAACAAGGTCTGCGCGGTTTGCAAAGCCTCGCCGCAACGGTTCAGGCGCGCAAGCCCAAGGCCGTAGGTGAAATAATATTCGGCGATGCGCGGATTGTCCGGCGTCAAATTGATCGCGTCAACCTTGTGTCCGTCCTCCGTCAATCCACCGTTGACAACATAATCCAATTCGGTGACGGCTTCCGCCCAGTATAAATTACGATAATTCATCACGCCGAGGTTGCCGCGCAGATTCGCATCGGCAGGGTTGTTCTGAACCGCCGTCTCGGCATATTGCAAAGCCTTGGAATACTCACCGACGGTCGCGTACGTGCGCGAGGTCAACAGGTAAGGCATGGGGTCTTCGGGATTGAGCGCAATGGCATCCGTGAATTCGCTGATCGCCTCATTGTAAATGCCAAGAAAACGGTAGTTGCGGCCAAGAGCAAGATGAAGATCTGCAATATTTCCATTGATGGCAACCGCTTGATCGTACATGCGGATCGCTTCTTCATAGTTGCCGGTGCTCTCATAGATATATGCGCGCGCTCGAAGGACATCCAGCGAATCGGGCGCAAGGTCCAAAGCAATCTTTGATTCTGCAATCGCTTTTTCAACAGCATCCAACTGACCCACGCCGCTCAGGGATGAATCCATCAGGATCTCCGCATAGTAAGCATGAGCACGCGCATTCTGGTTATCGAGCTCAAGGGCCTGTCGGATGCTCTCGTCAGCTTTAAGATAATTGCCCTGAAAATCAAGCGCCCAGGCATGCACGGCATACGCCATGGAATTATTATTATTCAACAGGATGGCATTCTCGGCGCTTTTCTGCGCGTCTTCGTATTTGCCCGCAAAAACCTGAACCCGCGCCAATTCCACGTAGATGGATGGCGTATCCGGGCTGGCGGCCAATGCCTGGTTGTACATGTCAATGGAAGCAAGCAATTTTCCCTGGTTGAATAATTGCTCCGCCTCCGTCACAAAAGATTCGGGCGAGCGCGTTACCGTGGGCGTTGGCACAAAGGGCGATGGCTGCGTGGGGATGATAAAGCGATCCACATACGCCCCGCCAAGCACCAGCAGGGAAAGCAGGGAGATGCGAAACCAGTTTGGCCGCTTCCGCCTGCGGTTCATACTCCATTTACTTCCTTTTAGGTACATACAATCATATTACCATCCAGCGCAAATGGGCGTCAAGCGGGGTTCTAAGTCTTTCTTAATATGCTAAAATCCCACTATGCAGTTCGAGGTCTTCACGCTCCTGCCCGAAGTATTCCCCTCCTATCTTGAAACCAGTATTCTCAAGCGCGCCATTGACCGGGGATTGATTGACGTGCGCGTCCACAACATTCGCGATTACACACACGACAAACACCACACGACCGACGACACACCCTACGGTGGAGGCGGCGGCATGGTAATGAAGCCTGAACCCGTTTTCGAGGCCATCGCTTCCATTCTCGGACCGGGTAGCGGGGTCCCGGTCATTTTGCTGACTCCACAGGGACGCGTTTTCAACCAACGCGTGGCCGACGAATTATCCCGCCACGAAAAAATCGCGCTCATCTGTGGCCGTTACGAGGGCGTGGACGAACGCATCCGCGAACACCTCGTCACCGACGAAATCTCGGTCGGCGATTTCGTGCTGACCGGCGGTGAACTCCCCGCGCTCATCGTGATAGACGCGGTCTCACGCCTCATCCCAGGCGTGCTCGGCGACCCCACCGGCGCCGAAGATGACTCCCACGCGATGGGCCTGTTGGAATATCCGCACTACACGCGCCCGCCGGAATTTCAGGGCTGGAAAGTACCGGATGTTCTGCTCTCCGGCGATCACGGCAAAATCGAAAAATGGCGGCGCGAACAGGCCATACTCAGAACTTTACAGCGCAGGCCGGATTTATTGGAGACGGCTGAGTTAAGCGACAAAGAACGAAAATTCATTGAGGAAATAAAACGCAATTTGTAACTGATGTTACACACCGTCCCGCAGGTTTTCCTATAAAACGCTGTTGGGTTATCACAACCTGCGGGACGTTCTGCGTACACGCATCATCAACCAAGGAGATACTCATGGAATCGCGCTTCTCGTATGGTCGCATCTTTCTGCTCGGCTTTGGCTTCTTCGGCGTCAGTGTGATCTGGGGGACATACAACGCCTTCGTTCCCATCTTTTTGCAGGACAAATTCGGCCTCTCCCCGGTGTGGATCGGCTTCTTCATGACGCTCGATAACATCGCGGCCTTGTTCATTCAGCCGCCCGTCGGCGCGTGGTCTGACAAGATCCGCACAAAGATTGGCCGCCGCCTGCCGTTCATTCTCATCGGCGCGCCGATCTCTGCAGTGGCGTTCGGCCTCGTACCGGTCGCGGCCATTTTGCCCTTCTTCGTGGCCTGCACCAGCACCTTGATCTTGAGCATGGCGATCTGGCGCACGCCGGTGGTGGCGCTCATGCCGGACATTACACCGTCCGAGCACCGCTCCCCCGCCAACGGAATCATCAACTTCATGGGCGGCATTGGCACGATCATTGCCCTGCAAACCGGCGGCATGTTGTACAAGATCAGTCCCTCGTTCCCCTTCTGGCTCGGATCGGGGCTGGTTGTCCTCGCGGCCCTGATGGTGTTCTTCTTCATCAAAGAACCCGAAGTGATCGAAGAGACCGAAAAAGGACCCGGCATGATCAGCAGCTTGCGTGAAGTCTTCAATGACCCAAGCAAGAGCGCCATCAAATTGTTCCTCGCCATCTTCTTCTGGTTCCTCGGCTTCTCCGCGGTGGAAACCTTTTTCACACTCTACGCAAAAAATCATCTCGGCCTGAACGAAGGCGACGGCGCAACGCTGCTTTCAGTGCTTCCGCTCTTCTTCGTCATATTTGCCATTCCATCCGGCTGGATCGCAAAGCGCGTTGGCCGCCGCCCCACCATCTCGGCAGGTCTCATCATCCTGATCGTGGTGCTTACCCTGCTCTACATCACGCCCGCAGAGGCCTTGCTAACTGCCATTTCCCCGTTGCCCGTGGTTGGGATTCCACTGGTTGAGGGCGGCGCGCGCATGCTTACATTGGCCGGGGTATTCCTCATCCTCGGCGGCATCGGCTGGGCGCTGATCAACATCAATTCCCTTCCGATGGTGGTGGATATGACCGAACCGGCGCGCATCGGCACGTACACCGGCCTGTATTATCTTTTCTCCACCCTCTCCGCCATCGTTGGGCCGAATCTCAATGGCTGGGCGGTGCAATTGACCGGCGGCAACTACAACATCATTACGTTGATCGCACCGTTATTCTTTGCACTCGCACTGATCACAATGTTGGGCGTAACGCGCGGCGAAGCCACGCAGGCAATAGGGGTTACAAATTAGGAACTTAGAAGTTGCATCCTTGTTTTTTGTACAAGAATTTTTGAACCGCGAAGCACGCAAAGACCGCTAAGAAAAACCTTTAAAACCTTCGCGCTCTTAGCGGGCTTTGCGGTAAAACTTTTCCGGCTTGTCCGGGTTAGGAATTACGTTGAAGAGCCGCTTTTTCTTCGTGCTTTTGGTGATTGCGTTGTCAGGTCTTTCAGCCTGCTCGCAATCACCTAATTGTTTTCGTGAGGATGTTTTTTGCGCGGGCGTGGTGACGAATACGGCTGGGATTCGGGATCATGGCTTGAATCAAAACACGTGGGAGGGCTTGGAGCAAGCGCGCGACGAAGGACTCGCCGATCGCGTCGCATTCATCGAATCAGTTGACGCGCGCGACTATGCCAAGAATATCGATGTGTTCGCGCAAAGCGGCTATGATGTGATCGTCACCATCGGCCCCGCCTTGGACAATGAAACGCTTCGGGCCTCGGACCTGTACCCTGATTCCGTTTTTATTGGCATGGATCAGCCCCAAAAGGAGACACGTCCCAACCTGCTCGTCGTCACGTTCCCCGAGGACCAAATGGGATTTTGGGCCGGGGCGCTCGCGGCTCGCATCACCGAAACAGGCACAGTCGGCGCGGTGTGCGAGACATCGAGCATCGACGCGATGTGGCGTTATTGCGAGGGTTTTCGCAAGGGCGCGGTTTACACGGACGAGGATGTGAACGCCCTCGTCGTTTATCGCAGCGATGAGAGCAGTGAAAAACTGTTCGTTGACTCGGAGTGGGGACATGCCTCTGCAATGGATTTGATCCGGCGCGGCGCGGATGTGATTTTCGCCGCAGGCGGAGGCACGGGCCAGGGCGCGTTGATCGCGGCGGCTGAGGCGGGAGTCACTGCCATCGGCGCGGAGCAGGACCAGGCGCAGGTTTTAACGGAGGCGCAACCGGCGGTGATCACGTCCGTTTATCGGCGGGCAGACCTCGAGGTCCGTAAATGGATGCGCTTGATCGGGGAAGGAAATGCCGTTGAGACGGAGTCGATTGGGACGTTTGGTTATGCCGCGTATCGGGAAGTCAAAATCCCAATACCGAATTCCATCAAAACGGAAATGGATCAATTGTTAGCCGGCCTTGGTACAGGCGCGTTGGAGACCGGCGTACCACTCCACGCGCCTTGATTTTGTTCACTGGTGATTACCCACATCTTTTACGCCCGCCAATTTCAGAGAAAAAAAGCAAAACCTCAGCCGCGGATTTCACGAATTTTCGCGAATTGGTTTTAAAAATCCGTGTGAATTAGCGAAATTCACGAATTTTCGCGAATTGGTTTTAAAAATCCGTGTGAATTAGCGAAATTCGCGGCAGAATGCTCTGGCTTTGAGGCTTTGAATGTCGGATACGGACTTGTGGGTAATCACCAATTTGTTCAGGCTTGCACAATGAACAGGGAGGATTTATACTTGATTATGTTGTGGTTTTTGTAATGGAAAGGAGGCGAACGCCTGAAATACAAATGATCAATCCCCTTTTCAAAACAAACCTAATCTTAATCTTCGAATGAGGAGAAGAAACAAAATGAAGAAGCTGTATCTCGTTTTGGCCGCGTTGATCATCGCTTCGATGGTTCTCTCGGCTTGCGGCACGGCGCCGTCTGCTGAAGACTGCGCTTCGCCCGATGTCTTCTGTGTTGGCCTCGTGACCGACGTTGGCAAGATCAACGACAAGTCCTTCAACCAGTCCGCCTGGGAAGGCGTGCAGAAGGCCCAGACTGATGGCGTGGCCGATGTGGTTCAATACATTGAGACCACCGATGCCAAGGATTATGCCAAGAACATCGCGCAGTTCGGCGATGCTGGTTACGATGCGATCGTGACCGTGGGCTTCGCGCTCGGTGAAGCCACTGTGGCCGCCGCCGCGACCTACCCCGATATTCATTTCATTGGTGTGGATCAGTTCCAGGCCGAAACGACTGAAGGCGTCTCCGGCTTGAACTTCCCTGAAGATAACGCTGGCTTCCTCGTGGGCGCACTTGCGGCGATGATGTCTGAAAGCCACAAGATCGGCGCCGTCTGCGGTACCGATGTGGTTCCTCCCGTCTGGCGCTTTGGTGAAGGCTACAAGGCCGGCGCGGCATATGCCGATGCCCAGAACGGCACAACCACCGAAGTGTTCGTTGTGTATCACAGCGATGTGGGCTTCGACAAGACCTTTACCGACCCCGAATGGGGCGCGCAGACCGCCAAGTCCATGATGGACCAGGGCGCGGATGCGATCTTCGGTTGCGGCGGCATCACCGGTAACGGCGCCATCACAGCCGCGGCCCAGGCTGGCGCTTATGCCATTGGCGTGGACACCGACCAGTACCTGACCCTGCCCGAAGCGGCTCCCCGCATGCTCTCCAGCGCGATGAAACTCATCACCCCGGGCGTTGCGAAACTGATCGCCGCGGTCAAGGATGGCACGATCGAGAGCGGCAACGTGTTTGGCGATGCCGGTTACGCTCCGTTCCACGATCTTGAAGCCTCGGTTCCCGCTGAAGTCAAGACTGCGATGGAAACGATCAACACCGGCCTGCTCGACGGCTCGATCAAGACTGACGTTCCCCCAGTAAAGCCGTAAGTTTCCGTTTCGTTTAGATGAAAGGGAAGGAGGTACACGCCTCCTTCCCTTTTTTATTGGTATGTTTGTTTTGAGGGTGGAAAGGGAAATAATTGTCAGACCTTTGATATAATTGCCCTACAATTCACAAGTTCCACTGGAGCGAAGGATGCAAGCAGAAAAGCAATCTAGTTCGCTGGCTAGGCAAATCCTGAAATCTGCCACGGAATCGAGTTTGATCCCATTCCTGGCGATTCTGACCGCAGTAATCGTGGGCGGCATTATTATCAGCATTGTCGGCGGAAATCCATTTCAAGCTTATAGAGGGTTGATCGAAGGATCATTAGGCTCCCAAAAGGCATTGAGCGAGACTGCCGTATGGGCGACTCCTTATATTTTTGCGGGGCTGGCTGTTGCACTTGCATTTAAAGGAGGCCTTTTTAATATCGGCGCGGAGGGACAGTTGGCCCTCGGCGCCGTTTTTTCATCCCTGATCGGTTATGCTTTGCCCGGCTGGCTCGGCTTTGACCTGCCCACCATCATCCACCTGCCGCTGGCGATCATCGTGGGGATGATCGCGGGCGGAATATGGGCGGGCGTCGTCGGCGCGTTAAAAGCATACACAGGCGGCCACGAGGTTATCAACACGATCATGATGAACTACATAGCCCTTAACACAACCTCGTTTTTGCTTAACGGCATCATGAAGGATAAAAGCCCAACCAATGTGATCGCGCGCACACCGATGATCGCTGACAGCGCACGCATTCCAACAATTTTCGAAGGCTTGCGCGTCCACTGGGGATTTCTTCTGGCCCTGCTGGTGGCATTTTTTATCTGGTGGTTATTGACCAAGACCACGCTCGGTTTCGAGATCCGCACAGTCGGGTTGAACCCGGATGCCGCAAAATACGCGGGCATCAATGTGAAGCGCACAATTACGCTTACCATGGTGTTCTCAGGCATGCTGGCCGGGCTGGCAGGCGCAATTGAAGTAACCGGCCTGAATTTTCGTCATGAACTTGGATTCTCGATTGGCTATGGTTTCGATGCGATTGCCATTGCCCTGCTTGGAAAATCCCACCCGCTTGGCGTCGTGCTGGCGGCCATTCTTTTCGCGGCCATGCGCAACGGCGCGACGCGAATGCAATTCATCACCCAGCTGCCGGTGGACTTGATTTCTATGTTACAGGCTTTCATCCTGCTCTTCGTCGCGGCGGATGCGATTGTGCGTTACATATACCGCGTCAAGTCCAAGGGCGAACGCGTGGTTCTTACGCGCGGCTGGGGAGGCTAGGAGATCAACATGGATTGGAAACGTTTCAGTTTCATCGCCCTCGTCATTATCGTTCTCTTCGGCGCGGTGGTAATGGTTGGGCAATCGCAACAGCGCCCCATTCTGATCATTACCAGCATGCTCGCAACAACCATTGCGGTCGCAACACCTCTCACGCTCGGCGCGCTTTCCGGCGTGTTCTGCGAACGTTCGGGCGTCGTCAACATCGGCATCGAAGGTATGATGCTCTCGGCCGCATTCTTCGGCTGGCTGGCGGCCATTTACATGTTCCACGTTTTCGGCTTTCCGATTGGCATCAGTATTACTGTCGGCGCGCTGTTCGCGGTCATCACCGGCGGTTTGATGGGCTTACTGCTGGCCGTTCTTTCGATCACCTTCAATGTGGACCAGATCATCGGCGGCACGGTCATCAACATCCTCGCCGTCGGCCTGACAGGCTTTTTGAATCGCCAGTTATTTTTCGGCAAGGGAAGCGTGTTTGGCGGCCAGGTTCCCAACTCCCCCGGTGTACTGCCCACCATCCACATCCCCATCAGGGAAATATTCGCACCGCTGTGCAGTGACTCCATCATTTGCATCGAGAACATCCGGGCCATCAACCGCGTATTCGACCAGAAACCGATCGCGATGGGCGCGGTCCTGTTGGTGTTCATTGCCCACTTCATCCTTTTCAAGACCCGCTGGGGCTTACGCACCCGCTCTGTCGGCGAACACCCAAAAGCCGCGGATACGGTTGGCATCAACGTGTTCAAGATGCGCTATGCCAACGTCATCATCGGCGGATGTCTCGCCGGGCTGGCTGGGGCTTACTTCACGATTGAATCGGTGCCATCCTTTGAACCCTTGTTGACGAACGGACGCGGCTTCATCTCACTCGCCGCCATGATCTTCGGCAACTGGACGCCCATCGGAGCCTGGGCCGCGGCGCTCGTCTTCGGGGCATCGCAGGCCCTGCAGATCAACATGCAACTGTTCCGTGAATCCATTCCGCCGCAATGGGCCTTTCTGCAACAATCCTATGTGGTGGGGCTTGCGCCGTACATCCTCACCATGCTGATCCTGACCGGCATCATCGGCAAGACCACCCCGCCCGCCGCAGACGGCGTTCCATACGAAAAATAAGAGGCCGCCATGGCTCAGACAAACATAGTCCTCGAAGCAAAAGACATCACCAAACAATTCCCCGGCGTGCTTGCCAACGACGGCGTCAACTTCAATTTACGCAAAGGCGAAATTCACGCGTTACTGGGCGAGAACGGCGCAGGCAAAAGCACGTTGATGAACGTCCTGTACGGCCTTCATCTTCCCGACAAAGGCGAAATATACGTCAACGAAAAGCCTGTTCTCATTCATTCTTCAAACGATTCCATCGCCCTCGGCATCGGCATGGTCCACCAGCACTTCATGCTCATCCCCGTCTTTACCGTTGCCGAGAACATCATGCTCGGAGATGAAACCGTCCGCCGCGGCATGTTGGATCAAAACGCCGTTGCGGAGAAAGTAAATCAACTCTCCAAACAATACGGCATGGACGTGGACCCGCTTGCGCTCGTGGGACAGTTACCCGTGGGTGTGCAACAACGCGTCGAGATCGTGAAGACCCTATACCGCGACGCGCAAATCCTCATCCTGGATGAACCGACGGCCGTCCTCACCCCGCAGGAAGCGGACGACCTCTTCCGCATCATGCGTGACCTGACAAAGCGCGGCGTCTCGATCATTTTCATCACCCACAAATTGAAGGAAGTGCTCGCCATTGCAGACCGCATCACGGTCATGCGCGCCGGCCGGACCGTGGGAACGGTTTCGCCAAAAGATGTAAATCCTGAAAAACTCGCCACCATGATGGTCGGGCGCGAAGTCAACCTGGTTATCTTGAAAAAACAAGCGAACCCGAAAGAAGCGACCCTGGTGGTGAAAGACCTGCACGTTGAAGATGACCGCCGCTATCCCGCCGTGCGCGGCGTTTCGTTTGAAGTCCACGCCGGGGAAGTGCTGGGTATCGCGGGCGTGCAGGGCAACGGCCAGACACAACTCGCCGAGGCCCTGACCGGGCTGCGCCCAACGCAAAGCGGCCAGGTCACGCTCGCCGGAAAAGACATCACAGGCAAAACACCTCGCGTGATTACCGAAACCGGACTCGCAAACATTCCCGAAGACCGCCAGCGGCATGGACTGGTGCTTTCATATACCATCGCCGATAACATGGTCCTGTGCAACTACTATCGCCCGCCATTCGCCAACGGTGTGGTTATGCAGCCGGATCAGATCGACGCGAACGCCCGCCAACTCATCAAGGATTTCGACGTCCGCACCCCATCGCCTTTCGTGCCTGCTTCCAAACTTTCCGGCGGCAACCAGCAAAAAGTGATCGTGGCGCGCGAACTCAGCCGACCAATCAAACTGCTGATCGCCTCCCAGCCCACGCGCGGCCTGGACGTCGGCTCGATTGAATACATCCACAGCCGCATCATCCAAAAACGCGACGAAGGCGCGGCCGTCCTGCTCGTCTCTTCTGAGCTTGATGAAATCATGGTCCTCTCGGATCGCATTGCCGTCATGTATCGCGGCCAGATCGTGGATATCGTCCCGGCGGCCAATGTCAGCAAAGAATATCTGGGGCTGCTGATGGCCGGAGTGAAACTTGAAGATGCGGTCAAAAGCGCACCCAAGCAGGAAAAAGAAATCAAGGTTGAAAGAGTCTTTTAAACTGGATTCGACAACCGCAGTCCCGCGCCTCATCGAAAAGCAATCGCATCTTTCCGGACCCTCAACCTGGTCCCGCCAACAGGAGCCTTCGCGGCTCCTGTTTATTTTTCGGTTAGAAATGCTCTTTTACTCGCGGGCAGTTCTACTGCGAACGAAAGCATTTCATTCCCGCTGAGAAATGCGGGGGATTAATCAAAACTTAACCTGCGGTAAAATGCTCTCATCACAAGGAGAAAAGAGATATGACCAAGACCACACGCCTTCTTTCATTATTGACGGTGATTTCATTGTTTCTTGGAGCCTGCAACCTGCCTTCCGGCACATCATCCGAGCAAGGAGCCAGCCTCACCGCCGCCGCGCAAACCCTGCAGGCGCTCATCACCAACACACCGCTGGTTCAAATACCCCCAACGCCGACTTTCACAAATGTCCCGACTGTGCCAGTCACACTGACACCGCCTGCCACACTCACACCTCCCGCCTCGGCTACATCAAATTGCAATGCCATGCAATTCGTCACAGATGTCACCGTTCCCGATGGAACCGTGATGTCACCCGGGGAGAACTTCACCAAAACATGGAGACTGAGGAACGTTGGCACATGCTCATGGACTCCTTCCTACGCCATCGTATTCTCCAGCGGAAATTCCATGAACGGGCCAGCCAGCCAGGCGCTCACGGGAAACGTCAACCCGGGGCAAACCATTGACATATCCGTCAGCCTCACAGCACCCAGCACCACAGGCGATTACACCGGCAACTGGAAGATTCGCGATGCGTCGGGTGTATTGTTCGGACAATTCTATGTGCAAATCAAAGTGCAGAATCCGGCCACG
Source organism: Chloroflexota bacterium (assembly GCA_016235425.1). Taxonomy (GTDB): domain Bacteria; phylum Chloroflexota; class Anaerolineae; order Anaerolineales; family Villigracilaceae; genus JAKOVF01. The sequence continues at coordinate 26,782 of JACRLC010000058.1, forward strand.
CCCACAGCGACAAATACAACGGCCGTGGTCTTTGCAGTGACAAATGTTACCTTCGCCGTCAGCGGCGCCTGTCCCAACTTCAGCTACACGGTCAATATCACCACGAATGCGGCAGGGACCGTCAATCTTCACAGGGTATTCAGCGACGGCGGTACAGACACTACTCCTAGAACGTTGGTTTTCGACTCGGCGGGAACAAAATCCTTTTCCGAGTCGGTTTACTACGGCGTAGCCGCAAGTTCCTCGTGGACAGACATCTACATCGACAACCCCAATCACCAGCAATTCGGCCGGGCAACCTTCACCTGTCCATAAACCTCAAAAAAAGACGCATAACAAACGAGTGCCCGGCTTCGCCGGGCACTCATCTTTTACTCATCTTCGACAGTATAATGTTTTCTGCACATGAAAGGAATAAGAATGCTTAAACCACGAAGATATGTTTTCGTTCCCGTGCTTTTAGCCTTGGCGCTCACGCTTTCGGCATGTGGGGGATCTACCCCCACTGCCGACCCAACCATTGCAACCGCCGTGGCACAAACCGTGGCGGCGCAAGATGCCGCCCAGCAGGAACCAGCCAGTACGGCCAGCCCCGAGCCTGCCGTGAGGACGACTCCTCTCGTATTCTCCCCCACGTTAACACCCATCGCTACCAAGATCCCGCCCACTCTTCCCACCGGGACGGGCGCAAACTCCGGCTGTCTCAAAGCCAACCTCGTCAGCGAAACCATTCCCGATGGCACGATCCTTGCGCCCGGCGAACAATTTACGAAAACCTGGCAAATTCAAAATAACAGCACATGCACCTGGGACTCCACATACAAAATCGTCTTCTGGGATGGCGATGTAATGGGCGGCGCGTACGTTTACAATTTTCCGCAACCCGCCTCGCCCGGCCAGACCGTTGACGTACCGCTCGTGCTTATCGCGCCCGCAGTCAACGGAACCTATCAAAGTTCGTGGATGCTTCAAGCGCCTGATGGAACGAATTTCGGTGTCGGCCAGTACAGCCAGCCCTTTTACACGGAGATTGTCGTATCCGATGCCAAAAAACCCGCCTATGGTGTTCTCTCGGTGGATTACAAGATCACACGCGAACCTCCCAGCGGATGCCCAGCCAATGTGTTGTACACCGTGTATGCAACGATCACAGCCAGCGGCCCGGTCGAGGTGAAATATTACTGGGCGCAGAGCGACCAGAACGATAGCAATCCCAAAACATTAAAGTTCGAGGCGGCAGGTTCCCAAACCCTTTCACGTCAATGGCAAATCCATTTGGGAAGCAGTACCGGGCACGACCGCTGGATGCAAATCGTGGTGTTGGAGCCGGTCTATCAGGAATACGAAACAGCCGTATTTTCCTATACCTGCAAGTAGATCAAACCGGATCATAATTATCAAGAAGCCAGGCATGCCTGGCTTCTTTTTTTTTCGGAACTTTTATTTCCCGCCCTCCGTCTAAAAATAACAGAAACATTTGGATTTGGAGGCCCCATGTTTATCAAAAAGAATCCTCTTTTTATTTTTCTTGCCATTCTGCTGATTGTTCAACTGGCGTGCAACATGCCCTCCGGTGCAGGGACGCCTGATACAGCGGCCACTTTAAACGGACTCTACACCGCATCCGCCCAGACCTTGGAATCACTCAGCACCCAAACGGGTTTTACCGCCACCCCCGGCCTGCCACTGCCAACTGCCACCATCGGCACACCGGTATCAACCGTCCCGGCGAATACTGCTGTTGTTCAGTCACCAGTTCCCGTGTCCAGGTGTGACGCGGCGGTTTTCGTCAGCGATATATCCTATCCCGATGGGACTGTCGTTTCGCGCGGCGGCACTTTCGTCAAAACGTGGCGCATCAAAAATGCCGGAACCTGCTCGTGGACTCCGTCGTACGCGCTGGTCTTTGTGAGCGGCGATGCGATGGGAGGCGCGTCTGCGGTCGCCATGCCCGGTAACGTCAACCCCGGGCAGACGGTGGATCTATCGGTAACCCTGGTCGCGCCCAGCCAGGATGGTAAATATCGCGGTTACTGGAAGTTGCGCAACGCGTCCAATGCTTTATTTGGCATCGGCGCGCAGGCCGACACCGCCTTCTGGGTGGATATCAAAGTCGGCGGACCGACCTACACGGCTTATGATTTTGTCGCCAATTATTGCAGCGCCCATTGGGAAAACAACGATACCGAACTTCCCTGCCCCGGCATTGAAGACGATGACAACGGCTACGTGATCAAGTTGAATACGCCGAAAATGGAGGACGGCAATACTGAGAACGAACCCGGCCTGCTGACCTTCCCGCAGAACGCGTCCGACGGGATCATCGCCGGGCAATACCCCGCTTTCACCGTGCAATCCGGTGACCGCTTCCGCACGATCGTGAACTGCCAGGATAACGCCAAAAAATGCGACGTGATTTTCCGCTTAAATTACAAGAATAACGGGCAGGTCAAAACGCTCGCAAGCTGGCACGAAGTGTATGAAGGCAAGTATTCCACCGTGGATTTGGATCTAAGCAATCTGGCGGGGCAGACGGTTAAATTCATTCTGCTCGTTGATGCGAACGGCTCGGCCAAGCGCGACGAGGCCATCTGGCTCGGCCCGCACATCCTGCGGCAGGGCGTTCTGCCGACTCCTACGTTCACATCAACATCTACGTCAACTTTTACGCCCACGCCGACATTTACCCCCACCATTACACCTACTGCAACTCCCACATCCACCAGCACGCCAACCCCATAGGGACTGTTTCTTTAGGAAATTTCACCACGGAGACACGGAGTTTTTACTTCTCGGTGTCTCTGTGTCTCCGTGGTTTGACTTTGCCCATTTGAACTTCCTCATTGATAGCAGGCGGGGTTCCGGCTCGTCCGAGTTAGGATTTACGCCGGATGATTTTTCTCCGCGAATCCTTCGACAAGGTTTCCCTGGCCCGAACACCAGGACGGGCGATAAACTTAACGCGGGGGCTCAACCCAACGGGCCAAGACAGATTTTCGCTAATCAACACAAGTTGGTTTGAAATTCGCGTGAATTCGCGGATGGTTTTTGGATTTTGCGTAAATCCGCGCATGAAAGGAACCACAACCTGACTTAAGAAACACTTTCTTAGGTGCGTTATAATGATGTCAATCTTTTGGAGGTTGATACCATGAAGTTTTCAAAACTAATCTGGCTGGTCTCTCTTTCAGCCGTCGTTCTCAGTGCTTGTACCATGGGGGCAACTCCTGCGCCGACCCAGGACCCAGGGGCGGTTCAAACCCAGGCAATGGAAATCGTAGCCACACAATTGGCCATGCAACAGACCCAGACAGCCATGGCTTTCAGCCCCACCCCTCAAGCCACATTGACGCCCCTTGCGACGGCAACCGTGGCGCCACCCACCTTCGCGTCTGTGGGTGGAAGCACGACCACCACACCCGTGGGTGTGGGCACAGTCGCCACTCCCGGCGTTGGCACTCCATTCGCCTTCAATACACCCGCCGCCGGTTTTACGGCGGCAGCTTCCCCGGTTCCCACCCAGGCTGGGACACCCTGCAATGAAGCCATATTTATCTCAGAAACCGTACCCGACGGTACCGTATTCAAACCCGGCAAGAATTTCGAGAAAGCCTGGCAGGTTCAAAATGGCGGCACCTGCATGTGGGACGAGGGATACGTGCTGAGATACCTGGGAGGTTCGCTGGATGGATATGACATCGAGCTGAAGAAATCGTCGGATTTTGTCGGGCCCGGCGAAATGCAGGTTTTTAAAGTAAATTTAACGGCGTCGCTTGTGCCTAACGTTTACCAGGAATGTTGGCGCATGCAGGACGACAAAGGCTATTACTTTGGCACCTATCTCTGTGTCAAGATTGAGGTCAAAGAATAATATTGTTCAATGAACGATCGTGAGGTTTTCATGAGATTCAAACTACCTGTCATGGCAATCCTTATTGCTGCCCTGGCAGGCGCTTGCTCACCGGCCGCGCCTGCCGAACCAACACAGGATGTGAATGCCGTCTATACCCAGGCCGCCGAACTCATTGCCACTCAATTTGCGATGCAACAAACCCAGACGGCGATGGCTGTCCAACCAACTGCCCAGCCGACCGCCACTTTACCGGCCGTTCTTACCCCGCCAACCTTCACAGTGATTGGAACACCCGGCACTGGCAGTGCACCCACTCCATTCGGCAGTACGCCAATTGCAACCGTGATTCCCACCCTGCCTTCCGGTGGATCTGGATCCACAGCAAATGGCTGTAACGACTCCCAATTTGTTTCCGAAACCATCCCGGATAAAACCGTCATAGCCGCCGGAAAGGATTTCACCAAAGTCTGGGAGATCTTAAATACCGGCACTTGCACATGGGAAAAAGGCTACGTCTTCGCTTTCCTGCCGGATGATTCCACCCCCGGGTTACAGGGATATGACATTGTTTTCAAAGAAGGCGATACAACCATTTTGCCGCAGCATTCCCAGTCATTCATCCTCAAACTGAAAGCGCCTGATGCCGCCGGAGAATACCTAGGCTACTGGAAAATGAAAGACGCCAGTGGAAATTTCTTTGGCGCCCGCGTCTACGTTGACATTGTCGTTGAGTAAAATAGATCATCAAGAAATTTTGAAACCAAGAGGTCCAATGAAAAACAGGTTGCTCATTTTTGCTACAATCGGATTACTGCTTGCCGCCTGTGCGCCAGCCACCACTCCCGCCCCGACCCCGGATATTGACGCCATCCGCACATCTGCCGCGAATACCGTGGTAGCCGAGATCACACTCACCGCCGCAGTCTTTACAGTAACGCCCCTGCCTCCCACGGAAACACCCACACCCGAACCGCCGACAGCCACTCCCACTGCCACTGCCATAGTGACCGACCCCACCCTCATCGCTCTTGGCACCCCCGGCGCGTTGTGTGATGATATGTCGTTTGACCTTGCAACGGTGGACGTCACCATCCCGGACGGCACACAAATGACCCCCGGACAGGAGTTCGTCAAAACGTGGAAGATCAAAAACACCGGCACGTGCGCCTGGGGCGACGGCTACGGCCTGATCTATTCCTACAGCGAAAAGATGAACGGCCAGCCTGCGCCGCTTGGCGCGGTGGTGGAAGCGGGGCAGGAAATAGACGTCTCAGTCAACTTCAAAGCGCCGGATAAGGCAGGCGAATATACCAGTGCATGGCAAATGGCGAATGCCAAAGGCGTGACCTTCGGAAAAGCCATCTTTGTCAAGATCATCGTTCAATAACATTGGACAATTCTCTAAAACAATCCATCAAAGACAAAGCACGCCAGCTGGGGTTTACCCTGGCTGGCGTGACGACTCCTGAACATCCCCCGCATTACCAAACATTTGAAAACTGGCTTCAACACGAACACCACGGCGCGATGGGCTATCTCGCCGACGAACGATCACGTCTCCGCCGCGCCGACCCAAAACTGATCCTGCCCGAATGCAAATCCATCCTTATGTTGGCTGTTCCTTATGACTCCCCTCTCTCTATGGGAGAGGTGCCGGGGGTGAGGGCCAGGGGTGAGGGCCGCATCGCATCCTACGCCCTCGGCGAAGATTATCACGATGTTCTCCCCCAGCGCCTGCAAGCCCTTGTCGCTTTCATCGAAGAACAACTCGGCCATTCCATCCCCAATCGCTGGTACACCGACACCGGCCCCATCCTCGAACGTGACCTCGCCCAACGCGCAGGCCTTGGATGGATCGGCAAAAACACCTGTCTCATCAATCCTCGTGCAGGTTCTTATTTCCTGCTCGCCGAAATCCTGCTCGGCATCGAGCTCGAACCCGATTTCCCCTTCATCACCGATCACTGTGGGACATGCACCCGTTGCCTCGATGCCTGCCCCACACATTGCATCCTGCCAGATCGCACGCTCGACGCCCGCCGTTGCATCTCCTACCTCACCATCGAACTCAAAGACGACATCCCAACCGAACTGCGCCCGCTCATGCAGGATTGGATTTTTGGATGCGACATCTGCCAGATGGTCTGCCCGTGGAATCGATTCGCCAAAGAAGGTGATCCCGCCTTCGCAAACAGCATCCCGCTTCCCATCCTGACCGAGAATCTGGCCCTCACGCCCCAGGCATTTAATCAACGCTTCAAGAAGAGTCCCGTCAAACGCGCCAAGCGACGCGGCTTCCTGCGAAACGTGTCTGTTGCCCTCGGCAACACTGCGGACGAAGAGTCCCTGCCTGCGTTACGAAAATCATTGGAAGACCAGGAGCCTATGGTCAGGGAACATGCGCGCTGGGCCATCGAAAAAATTGAGACCAATAAAAAGGAGCGCGAACTTTAGTCCGTTATGAACAAACTTCTCATTGCCACCAACAACAGGGGTAAAGTCATTGAACTTCAAGCCCTGCTCGAAGATATGGACGTTGAACTCGTCACACCCCGAGATATCGGCCTCGATCTCGAAGTTATCGAAGACGGTCATACTTACGCGGAAAACGCCGTCAAAAAGGCCCTCGCCTTCGCCAAAGCCAGCGGACTGATCTCCCTCGCCGACGACTCCGGCCTCGAAGTGGATGCGCTCGACGGCGCGCCCGGCTTATACTCGGCACGTTATGGTCCCCCTCTTTCGGAGAAATTAGGGAAAGATGGAGGAGAGCGCACGGACGCAAGCCGCCGCGCCCATCTCCTGCAAAATCTGCAAAGCAAACCGCGTCCATGGACGGCGAATTTTCATGCCACCATTGCAATCGCAACACCGGAGGGAAATGTGGAAATCGCAGATGGGAAATGCCCCGGAGAGATCATCCCCGAGGAACGCGGCACGAGCGGCTTTGGCTACGATCCAATTTTTATGCTGGCCGAACTGGGCAAGACCATGGCCGAATTAACCACGCAAGAAAAAAACCGCCTGAGCCATCGGGCGCGGGCGGTGCAGAATGCAAAGCCGATTTTGAGGAAAATGTTCACACCATCGTAAGTTGGAATTTTGTCAATTACATCCTATGTCTTTCGTTATGCCTAAACTTCGTTTTTTAGAGCCTGACCGACTCCAACAATTGGGTTAGCTGTAATTATTCTTACCCGCTTCCTTTTTAGCATCAAGCTTGATATCCTGCCACAAGCGGTTGGTATCTTCCCCTAATCTTTGAGCGTACTCATCAATTTGAGATTCTCTTAAATCGGAATCCTTTTTTGAATAATGAAAAACCATAATGTCAAATATGTCCGTTTCGTGCTTACGTGAACGCCCCCTCTTTCCACGCCATTAATTTTCCAATTATGACATCCTCGACGCGAGCACACCAGACATCAAAAGGTTCTGCGCCGGAAACTTCCACCGACTGCCGGACGCGTCGGTCAAAAGCGGGACGATAATCCAGCGTGCCGCTGAGCGGCATCAGGTCTGCCTTCTCACCGCGCTCGGTGTCAATGATATTGAACATGATACCCATATCAATTGAATTCTGGATCATCACCGGGTCGGCATAATACCGAGGAAGCGGGTATATATCCGATAAAGCCTGGACATGTTGCGCAGAAAGATCCACCACAATATCAATGTCATAAGTAACACGATTGATCCCATATACCGTGCCGGCAAATGCACCGATTATCATGTAAGGCGCATTTATATCCTCAAGCGTTTTTAGGATATCCACAAACAGGCTCAAATCTGGTTTGCGTTTATCTGGCACGTGCTAACTCCTCCAGCACCTTTATATTCAGCATATTTATCGTCAAATCAGGATATTTTTTCCGCATTCGCCCGCGTATCATTCCGACCGCGAGATCGCGCGCATCCAACATAACGCGAATCCGCTTGTGTGCGGGCAAAGCAAGTAACAACTTCAATTGTTCGCGGTCTATAGTGTGAGGGCGAAAAATGCGCTCGGCCATGGGCACGATTATATACTGAACGCAACCTGAGGTACAGATAACGCCTGCGAAGCATCGGCTATGTTGATCACCAAATCGGTTGGAGATTTCAAATTTCAGGAAGCAGACCTATCGTCCCGCGTGAAGCGGAAGATCTTTCATAAAACGGGAGATCAAATCGGCTGTCAAATCCGGTTCCTCGAGCATCAGCATGTGACCCGCTCCTTCCACAACTTCGAGGCGGGAGTCTGCAATCCCATCCCGCAGGGACTCGGAAAATTTGAGGGGCGTCATCCTGTCCTCCGTGCCGCAGATGATCAACGCAGGGGCTTTGATCTGCCCAAGTTGATCCATCGCATTGAAAGTATCACATGCCAGAAAATCCCCGTGCAAAACCTGCGGGGTCGTCCCGGCCATTCGCTGTGTCGAGAGTTCTTTTACCCGTTGAGATACGCGGGGACTAAAAGAGTAGTGGTTGATCAATTGAACGGTTGACACAAAAGTATCCGGCTTGCTCACACCCTCCAAAATCGCAGGCGCGACGCGTAATTTTGCGCCGCCGCCAATCAAAACAAGGCCAGCCACATTTTGTGGATAATTCAGGGCAAGCGTCATGGCGATGCCGCTTCCCATCGAATGACCCGCGATGACAGCGCTGTGAATTTCGAGCGCCTTCATAAACGCGGCCACGTCGTCCGCATATGCCTGGATGGATTGCCTGCCTGTTCCCTCGGATTTGCCATGCCCCGGCAGGTCAACTGCATACACGCGCAGACCACCCAGCCTGCGAACTTGCGGCGGCCACGATAAATGAAACCCGCCCGCTCCGTGGATCAGGATCACGGGCGGGCGGGTTGTATTTTCAATTCCGCGAACGAAATAGTAGAGGCCTTCGATAACCGGCATGACTTATTTCTTGCGCCGCGCGTGGTGCAGGCGGTCTGCGGCTTCCTCGGTGAAGGGAATATAAACGGACACCTTCGTCCCCTGGCCGGGTGTGGAATCAACCTGCAACACCCCATTGACCAGTTCCGTGCGTTCCCGCAAATTGACCATGCCAAGACTGCTGCTGGAACGTTTGTCGTAGGCTTCCATCACCGTCTTCACATCGAAGCCCACACCGTCGTCCACGATCTCAAGCAGGGCGAGGCCTGCATCCACCTGCTTCAACCGAACGGCAATCGCGGCGGCGTTGGCGTGCTTGCGCGCGTTGTTGACCGCTTCCTCGATGATGTAAAAGATCACGCCCTGCTTGCCCATTTCGAGCTGGTTTGTCACACGTTCTTCCACGCTGATCGTTACCTTCTGGTTGAACGTCTCCTGCATTTTATCGGCCATGGATTGCAATGCCGCCGCGAGACCCTGCGACTCAAGGATGAGCGGGCGCAGGGTGAACAGCATGTGACGGATTTCCTTGGTGGTGCGGTGCGCCAGTTCTTCCAGTTTTACAAGCTCCTCGCCTGCGGATTTCGTATCCTTTGTCATCATGCGGCGGGTGAGATTGATGCGCATCGCCATTGCCGCAACGGACTGCGTGGGGCCGTCGTGCAGGTCGCGCGCGAGCTTCTTGCGCGCCTCTTCGTGCACTTCCACCATGCGTTCCTTCTCTTCCACCAAATCCTGATATAAACGCGCGTTTTGAACGGCGATCACGGACTGGCGTCCGATGATATCGAGCAGGTCGCGCCGGTCTGGCGTGAAATAATTAGGATCGGGATGCGCGAACAACAACGCGCCGTAAACGTTGAACCCGCTTCGCAGTGGAAAACAATAGGCTGTGGTGCAATTCCGCAGGGCAACCACCCGGCCCAGTTCGGGGTCGTAACCGATATCCTTCGTGATGATCGGCTCGCCCTCGTCAAAGACCCTTTTCAAAATGCCTTCACTGCCGTCGAAGGTCACACGCAGGTCAGCGGTGGTAAAACGCCGCGCAGAACCGATGCGAAGTTTTCCACCCTTGAATAACATCACCGCGCCCACCAGCGGATCGTGGACCGCCTCGCCTGGATTCTCGTTAAGCGCCACCGCCCCCATATCCAGCGCGGATTCGAGCACACGCTTGTAACTCAAAGTGGCGGCCAGGGTGGAGGTCAATTCATAGATGGCGCGTAGGCGCTCGGTCTGGATGCGGCGTCTTTTTTCCTCCGAATCCAGCCAGATCTCGCGGTTATGGCGCATGTGTACGATCATGCGGCGTCCCATGAAACCGAACAACCCGCCCAGCACCGCCATGATGGCCGCGATCGTCGTCGCGATGGGTAAATCTGCCGAATTCTGATAACCGATGTAAACCACAAGCCCCGCAAACATCACCGCGCCCAGCAAGCCGCCCAGCAACTCGAAATATATTGAACCGGTCAAAATCGGCAGGAGTCCTGCCCAAAAAGCAGGCCCTCTCAAACCTCCCTGAACCCAGAAGAACGCGCCCGCCATGGCCAAATCGATTGCAAAGCTGATGCGCCGATGGTACGTGACGCGCATGTTCAAGCTGGCAAGCGCAGTCATGAATAAATTCCAGGCGATCAGCAGACCCAGGGGCCAGGCAGTGGAAATTTCCAGTTTAGTCCCCAAACCAAGCGATACGACCAGGGCAACCAACATGATCCATCGCAGGGAGATGGCAAACCAGTCGGCCATGTAGGGGCTGTCGTATTTACGCATAGTTCTCAATCATAACGAAAAACACTTGCGAAGGCAACGAGCGGACGTTACAGGTGGATTACACCTTACGGATTCGGCTAAATTTCATATCCCATTCGCGACAAATATACCCCAAATTTTTCCTTCAAAATGGCCTGCTGTTCCGCAGTGTATGACTCACGGAACCGGCCGATCTTGCCCTTATAAAAATGCAGACCCTGTTGCCCCTCCCCCGCGCCCGGGCGATATTGTTCGATCACCGCGCGGACCTCCGGCCTGCTCCCGTCTAATTTCAGGTATTCCACCAGTTTAGCTGATTCCGTTTCATAATTCAACAACAAATCTTCGTAGCGTGCGGCCAGAACTTTCTTTTCATTCATCCACTTTTCCCAGATATGCACATAATCCACGATAAAGTCCATGCTCTTTTGGAAATCAACCAGGTGCGAAAAGGCATTGGGCCGTCCCTTCGCCAGCGTACGCTGTCCAAATTCAAAGGCCGATAGCATGGCATCGCGCGGGTCGCGGTAAATGTAGGTGGGGCGAAGCAGACCGAAGGTCGAGAGAAGACGCGACGCGGCTGTCGGGCTGGAATGCGCTTTGATCACGAAAGTCCTGCCCAACAGCGCCGGCACGCTGACCAGCGTCAATCGCCGCGGCGAAAGCACACCAATATTGCAATTGACTTCGGTCAGGATCTTCTGCAAACGATATTTCTCGCGTATCTCGCGCGCATCGACACTACCCGCGGTCTTCATCAAATCGTTGATGAGATTGTAGTGCCATCCCGAACCCGCGCGCGGCATACCGACAGATAAAACGATCATGAACACTCCTCGTCCTCGCCCCGATCCTTCTCGCGCTGGGAGAGGGGCAAGGGGTGAGGGAATGATAATCCCGCCAAAATCCCCGGAATTAACCAAATATTGGGCGTGGCGAGCGAATCCTGGGTCACATTATACAGGGCAATCGCCAGCCAGGCGAAGAGACCCGCCACGCCGAGAAAACGAAGAATATCTTTTTGGCGCAACACAGAAAGCGCATCAGCAAGCACCGAAAATTGAAAAACGATGAACAAAACAAAACCCGCCAATCCCGTTTCTGCGAGCAGGCGCACGTACATGTTTTTGGGATTCGGATACAAACGGCTTTCGGGATTCAATTGCTTCGCGATCTCCGGCACGGTGGTCAACGTCCAATCGGGCAGGTTGGCGTAAATGTGGAAGCCGCTCGCGCCGAGTCCCACGCCCGTGATGGGATGTTCCTCAAACGCGGCCATCGCGCCGGTGGCGTACGCGCTTCGTCCGCCCGCATTGATGCCCACCAGATATTCAGTGAGGTCATCCGCCGAGGTCTCCCACAGGCGGCGAAAGTAATTCTTCTGTGAAAGAAACACAAACGACCCGGCAAGCACGCCAATCACCGTCACAACCAGGCCGAGCCGCACAAGCCATGCAGTTGTACCGCGGCGAAAACCGCCGAAGAACCACGTCCAAACGGAGCGCAGGGCGCCGCGGCCAATGAAGAGGAAGGTCAATGCCGAAACGCCAAGAGCAACCAGCAGTCCGCCGCGCGAGTAGGTGGCGAGAATGACAAGGAAAGATAATGCCAGTAAAACGGGTTCCAGCCACTTCACTCGCGTGAGGCGGAAATTCGTCAACAGCGCGGCGAACAGCCAGGGCAGGTACATCGTTGTAATTTGCCCGGCGAGCCAGGCAGGTTCGTAAGCCATGCCCGAAATGCGGTTCGTGCGGACGAGTTCGCGCATCGAAAACGCCAGTTGCCAGTGCGTCACCATTTCTTTTTGGAGCAGGTTCGTGTAAAACGTGACGGCCTGCAAACCGATCCACAACAGGTCAACACCGAAGCCCGCGAGAATCCATTTGAATGTGAATTTGAGGTCTTCTTCATCGCGGTTCATCCACGCGGCTGAAATGAAGAAGACGATCCCGATGAGGAGAGTGACCCACGCACGGACCGCGCGGCCGGAATAGGTTTGCCCGCGCAACGGGATCGGGTCAAACAGGACGCCGAGGCTGGTGACCGTTAAAACAACCAGCGCGAAGGCCCCAAGCAGAATCGTGCTCCCCGTCCACGGAAAGGGACGCGCGCCGCGTATCCATTGGATGAGCAAGACCGGAAGAAGCAGAGCCAGCGGATACAACGATAACGGGCGGACGAGGGTATCTTCACCGAGAAATGGGAAATAACGAAAACTGGTGACAGGCAGGGTGAGAAGAGCCGCGCCCCAGAGGATGCGGGAAAGTTTATCGAGGGTGACGAAAGAGAGTGAGAAGGTTTTCATCTTTTGAAATGTCGTTGCGAGCGCATTGTGCGAAGCAACCCCCCGTTTAACGAGAATTTCTTATCGAGAAGTCTTCGCCATTTAATCGGGGGTTGCTTCGTCGGGAAGCACACCCTTCTCGGAATCCCGCCGTAATTTGGCGGGGCAATGACATGACACTTTTATTTTTTATCATGACTAAAAAATAAAACAACCAACGCGCTGATAAACCAAAAACCAACCGTACCGGCAAGCAGGTATGTGCTGAGCGGGATACTGCGTTCCACAGGCAAATCCGCAGACTGGGTGACTTCGACTTTGATGAATGAATTCAAACCATCTGATTGGCTGATGTTTGCGAGCGCACCTTCGGCAAAGGCTTCGGCCCAATTGGACGCAAGGGTCTGTGCGCGTTCCGCATTTTTGTCATCGGCGTAGAAATGCCAGCCTGCCTCGCCAGGCTGGCTGAGTTGCAGTTTGTCGTTGCGCAACTCGCCGATGGTGGTGTTCCCGTCTGCATCTACGACGGTTCGTAGAACATCATCTGACCAGGCAATTTCCTTCAGCTTGCGCGTTTCGCGTTCGAGATAATAGAACTGCTGGCGGTCGGTATCCTGCGGCCAGGCCTGCTCAAGGTTGAAGTCCACGTTGACGGTGGCGCGGGCGCGATAGGGCGGCGGAGCAATAAAATAAACAGCGGCGCCGAGCAACGCGCCGATGACCGCGCTCAAAACCCAGAAACGCCATGCTTTGAGCAGGCGGATAAGGTTTTCGAGGGAGGGAGGAGAGAAGATGTTCATGGAAAAGTCGAATTCAGAATGATGAAGGATGAATGGTGCGTGTTGCGTTGTTTCCGTGTTTTCGCGTCTACCATTACATAGACGGAACACGCAACACGCTACATATCAGGCGCGCCTATTTTATACCAAGCCTGTTTCTCCTCCGCCAGTTCCAGAGTGGGGCGATGAGTTTGCGAACGTAGTATTTTGCAACGATGATCGAGAAGAAACTGCCGCCATCGCGATAGTGGACGCGAAGCATGTCCGGCCAGCATCGGTCGTCTGCGGTGATGGTTTTGCCGGAGGTGTGCAGGCGGAAGTTTGCCCAGGTTTGGCCTGGAAGATATTTTATCTGCGAATGCGCCGCGATGCGCGTCCACAGGTCGTAGTCCATGGCGAAGTAAAAGGATGGGTCGAGCGGGCCAACCTGTTTCCACAAGTCTGCGCGGAAGAACATGGTTTGTTGCGGGATGTGGACGTAGCCTGCGCGCAGGCGGCGCTGGTCCGTTTGCGCGGCGGGGAATTTGCCGATGACCTGTCCCTCTTCGTTGATGTAATTGCAGTCGCTGTAAACCATGCCAACCTCGGGATGTTCCTGCAAATATTCCACCGCGGCAGAGACCGCGCCTGCGTTGTAGGTGTCATCCGAGTTCAGCCATGCAAGGATTTCGCCGTTGGCACGGGCAAAGCCTTTGTTGATGGCGTCAGTCTGGCCTCTGTCTTTTTCGCTGACCCACCAGGCAAGTTTGCTTTCATGCTTTTTGATGATGTCCACACTGCCATCCAGCGAGCCGCCATCCACAATGAGGTATTCGAGGCGCGGGTAATCCTGCGCCAGGACGGATTGCATCGTTGCTTCGAGATAGCGCGCCTGATTGAAGGAGGGGGTGATGATGGAGACGAGAGGGGGCATTAGTTGGGTAGTTCGATAGTTCAGTAGTTTGGTAGTTGGGAGTTAGGTTGTTGGACGAGGGATGAAAGAGGAAAGGGGAAAGAAAGAAGCGGTCGAGGGGTGACTACCATTCGCTGTCTGCGTAAAAGAGACTTGAAACAGATTCAGTGATCTGGCGGATGCGGGTGATTTCGTCGGTGCTCAGGCGTTTCTTCCAGTTGTCCATGTTGGCGCGGCTGTCCAGTTTTACCGAATGGGTTTTCTTCTTCGATAGCTCGGCTGGGTTTTCGGAACTGCTGGAGTTCAGGATGGTTTTTTCTACCCTGGAAGTGAAGTCCATGCCGAGGGATTGGTACAACTCTCTGTAGCCGCGCACGGGGTCGAGGGAAAGGTCTTCGTGGCGGACCACTTTGAAATCGGCCAGCAGGTTCGAGGTCCGGTGAACGACGCGGTAGATCATCCGCCAGAGTAATGCCGATTGGCCGATGATGTCGCCGGGCTGAGTCGCTTCCATGTCGGCGCGGTCCTCTTCAAGATGATCGCGCATGAGCATGGGCTGTTCGAGCAGGTCGCGAAAATCAAACGGCCAGTTCAAGCGTTTGAGACTGCTGGCAAAGCCCGCCGGGTGACGAACTGTGACAACGACCCTGCAATTCAATCGCTCTGCAAACCAGGGCGTGGAAAAAACCGCGAAGGGGTCCTTGAGCAGGGGGCGCTGGCCCTGCATCTCGCCCACAAAAAAAACGTGAAAGTCGCGTCCCATGCGGAGGAAGTCGCGCCACGATTGAATGGAACGGATCTCATGCAGGATGTGATAGCGAAAGTCGAGCAGTTCGTGGAAGGGCTGCAGGTAGTCCGCTTCGTTTTCTTTTGTGATGTAGGTATACCAGTGTTTGACCGGTGCACGAAAAACACCGGGACGATGCAGGACATTGAGCGGCTCGCTGATGTAGGCGGTATCGGGGTTGGACGAAAGCATTTTTCCAACCCAGGTTGTGCCTGAGCGGTGTGCGCCTGTGACAAGGATGGGGATCGGATAGTTACTGGTTGTAGTAGTCATCAAGGTACTCATCCGGTACTGGGATGGCGCTGATGGAATTCGCGCCGTAATACTGCGCCGCGCACTGGTTGACCCAGAAGTTTGGGCGCACGTCCAGTTCCTTTGTGCTGTACATGCCGGGCAAGGCAGGGACAATTATATCCGCCTGCCCCTGTTCGATCACATCGTAGAGATAGGCTTCGCGCCGGTCCCAATGGGAAGACCAGGCACGCAAGTCCGCGGCCATGGCGAGGGTTTGTTTCGATGTCCATAACGGATACAGCAACAAAGCGCCAAGCGCGAACAAAGCAAACGTGCGCGCGAAACCGGGCAATCGTATCTGTTTTACCAGAAGAGCCAGGAGCGCACCAAGGCTCATCAGCGCAAGCGTGAATTCATAATGAGCAGGCAGGCGCACGCGCTCAACCGGATAGGATTGGCCGTAGGCGCTGGGAGAAACAATCGCCAGGATCAAAATAAAATTGATGAGCGGGATGAGGATCAGCCCCCACCACAAACGCGGGTTTTGCTTTTTGAGATCGCCGTTGAAAAACGTAAACGCCAGGAGAAAACCCAAAACGACGGAAACCAGCGACGGAAGTGGGCGCGTCATCAACGTATCGTAGTTGAACGAGACTGCGTATCGCCTGGTGCGGACGATCAGAAACGTCAGGTCGCGCGCCGCGTCGCTCCCTTCCAGGCGAAGCGCATTGGCAGGGGAAAGGAACATGGCAACGAGTGCGAGAACTGCACCGGTCAACGCGGCAATCAGGAGGGTCAACGCGGGCTTGCGGCGCGGGGACTTGTCGAAGAACCAGACTCCCAAAATCGCCAGGGCCAACGCGGTGATGTGGAACGCGCCGACGGTTTCGGAGAGTCCGCCGATAAAGAAGGCGAGAAACGCAAAGAGCGGCGCGAGCCAGACGAGGGCGCGGCCTGCCTGCAGGCGGCTGGCGCGTACCAAACCCGCGGCCAAAAACGTGAACAACACAACCGGCGTGAAATACGTCACCTGGCCGGGGCGCCAGTAAACGGATTGGAACAGGTTCGGCAATTGATAGAACGTGAGCACCGCCGCCAATTCCGCAACGAGCAAAATGACAGGCCGCGCAATGGGCAGGCCGAACAATTTCTTTAGTTCATCGCCAAGCCACACCAACCCGGCAACCCAAAGCAAGATCAAAATACCGGGCATGTAAGCAAGATTCCCTGAGCCAAACAGCTCCCCCACGCCCATCACGAACAGGTTGGAGAAGCGATTTGAACTGGTGAGATATTTGTCGTAACTGGCGGTGAAAAGATTGCCGTGATTCAAGTCCACAAGCAGGCAGTAGTCGTCGGCCATGTAGCGGGTGAACGTGCCAAGATAGATGTACACGGCCAATGCAATCGCCGAGGAGACAATGCCCACCCACACGACGATGTTCGATATGTTTTTAATTGAAGCTGGTCTATTGGAAGTTTGATTCATTTATCAGGTACCTAACTCGAACATGCAGAAACCAAATGGGGGTGTTTCATTTCAGTTGAAACAACCGTCCCGAAGGTTTGAAAAACGGCCAAAATCTCTTGAGAAAACCTTCGGGACGTTCTTCCCTTCAACTCATTTGAAACGCACCCAAACCAAATGAGCTAAGGTCAAACCACTGAGCATCCATGAACGAAATTCACCCCGAAGGATGAAAATTGAATGCAGTTTAGCGTAAACGGATTCAAAAGCGGATTGCTTCGCGAAACGGATAAACGGATGACGACGCCTGAATGACTTATTTTCACAGCAGACACGCAGACGCTGAGACAAAAAGGAAGGAAACTCCATCGGTGCCGCGATTTGCCGATTAATGGGAAAGGGGATAGCGCAAATCGTAAATCACGTAGCCGTTTCCCTCCGCAAAGATGGGATAGTTATTTTGCAGTTTGAAATCAAGAAATGCCTGGCGGTGAAGTTCGTCGAAATCCGTCACTACGAACAAATCTTTTTTGAGCGCAGTCTCTTCAAATCGTTTTTCAAAATCACGTGCAGCTTCGTTCAGGTCGTCGTGAAAAAAGAGGTCGCCGGAGGTGGGCCAGGAGGCGGAACTCTTCCAGCCCCAGTATGCGAGCCGCGAGCCGTAATCCTGCGTGAGGCCGATCACGCTGCTGCCGCCGATTTTCTCACCGATCTCAGACCACATCAACGCTTCGCGGCGATAGTCAATGGACTTCATATCAGCGCGCACATTCCAAACAGAAGCAAAGAGGCCGAGGAGCAAAATGCAAAGCACGAGTGTACGCGTGAAGCGCGCCGCGGCAAGTTCGTTGAGTTTTGCAAACAGTGAATCGGCGAGGGGGGCGAGGGAAAGCGCGGCAATCGGGATCAGCGGGAGGGAGTAGTAGTCGTGGGTGGAAATGTGATAGTTGAAGAAAAGGCCAAAGAACGCGTACCCAGCCCAAAGTCCAAGCATGAAGCGGAGCTTTTCCTCTTTAAAAAAGAAGAGGCCGGCCAGCGCGAGCATCAACAGCGCGCCGCCGATCACGAGATTCAGCATTTCGATCCAGCCGAGATAATAAGACGGGCTGAGGAAGAGCGATGGAATGAAGCGCCGGCTGAACTGCTGGCCGAGGTAGCCCGCGATCCAGACGCCGTAGACGAGGTAGGCCGCGCCGGGGAGGACGCCCAACGCGGTCATCACATAGACCTGAGGCCTGCGCAGCGTTTCGCGAATGGATTCACGCCCAAGCACTGCGCCGATACCCCCGCCGATGACGAAGAACGCGGCGACGAATTTGATGAAGATGGCGAAGCCGCCGAAGAAGCCGGCGAGGATGGGGAAGAGCCAGCCCCTCTCCCCACCCCTCACCCCTGCCCCTCTCCCGGGGGGAGAGGGGTTCACCCTCACCCCTGGCCCCTCTCCCAAATTGGGGAGAGGGGAAGACCATTTGTACACTGCCCACCAGAAGATGATGGTGAGGGCGACCATTAATGGGTCGGGTTGGAAACTGCGGCTGGCGATGACGGAATAGGGGATGAAAAGGTAAACGGCGAGCGATGCCAGCGCGCCGTCGGTCGAGACGAGGCCGCGGGCGAGGAGGAAAAGGAAGACTCCGCCGATCACCCAAAACAGGGAGGAGTACAGGCGCGCCACCCAAATCCCCTCGCCGGTGAATTGATAGGTGAAGGCAACCACGTGTTCGAAGAATTCCGGTTCCACCGAGGCGCGGACTTTCCATTGCTGGATGGCAAATTCGCGCTGTTCGGCGGGAACGTCGGTGAGGGTTTGGTAGAGCATGCCGCGCGCTTTGAGCGCGGAGAGCAGTTGGCGTGTGGGGTGAAAATCGAGGGGGAGATCGGTGAGGTCATAGAGGCGAATCGCAAAGCCGAGGCCGAAGAGGATGAGCAGGGCCGTGATCCACGCGGCGCGGGAGGCGAAAAATGAGGTTTTCGGGGCGGAATTCGCTGTCATGGCAGGCTTTCAAGCCCGCCTATTGTAACGTAGAAATAAGGAGGAAAGATGAAAGAGGAAAGAGGAGCGGAGGTCAGTAACCAGTGGGCAGTATAGGAATTTATTTATTAGCAGGAGCGCGGACTTCAGTCCGCTTTTTTGTTTATATTGCGGACTGAAGTCCGCGCTCCCCTCGAAACTGATGCCTTTCAATTCTGTCGGGTCTTTCCAGTTGTAAGTTGTTTCTAAAGGTTCAAATTCAAGGTTGGGAGTCCAATGAACTCAACACAGACTTCGCAAAGCCATTGTTAACACCGTTCCCCCCACCCCAGACACCGCAGACACAACACAGACCGCGCCCTCGTAATGACATAAAACATCACCCTCCAAAGCGGGGGAGAAACTTCCCCCTAATGCGGGCAGACGTTACGGCTTGCTTCCAGTATCCTTTGGGCATAGTCAACAGCAGGTGACAGTATCTTGCAAAGTGACTGTCACCTTGAAAGGATATAACATGGAAACAAGCCTCGAATTTTATTCCGTCCAGACCATGCCCCCCTTGAAATTTTTATGGGAGATGTTATCCAACCCGCTCAACGCCCTCACCAACCTCGCCCGCATCAATGGCGACATCGCCCACGTCAAAGTTCGTAACCGCGATATTTATCTGCTCAACCATCCCGAGTTCATCGAACAGGTGCTCGTCAGGCAACAGCGTAAATTTGTGAAAGGACCAAGTTTGCAACGCGCGAAACTTTTGTTAGGCGAAGGTTTGCTCACCAGCGAAGGCGAAGAACATCTCACCCAGCGCCGCGCGCTCCAGCCCGCCTTTCAACGCGATCAAATCGAAGACACCATGCCCGTCATGGCCGTCTCAACTCACAAGCAGATCACCGGGTGGAAAGACGGCCAACGCGTCAACATGGCCGAAGAGATGATGCGCCTCACATTGGATATCGCGCTCTGGTCATTTTTTGGACATTCCCCCGAAGGAGCGACGGAACGCGTCGGCAAAGCGATGAAGACCCTGCTCAAGATTTTCCCGCTGACCATGCTCCCGCTTCCCGACTCCGCCCGAGGCTGGTTCCCGCGCTTCAGAAAAGCCAGCGCCGATTTGACTCTCGTCACCGAAGCGTTGATTGCCAACCCGCAATCCGTGATGGCGAAGAACGCACTCATCCAAATCCTGAAACAAAATAACGACGGTCAATTTACCGACGAACAAATCCGCTCGCATGTGTTGACCTTCCTGCTTGCCGGCCATGAAACGACCGCCTTGCTCCTCGCCTGGGCCTGGGACATGCTTGCGCATCACCCGCACATCCAGGGCAAGTTACAAGCCGAAATAGACCGCGTGCTCGGCGACCGCATCCCCACCGCAAAAGACCTCGAGCGCCTCGTTTACACCTGCGCCGTCGTGAAAGAGACCCTGCGTATGCGCCCGCCCGCCTGGACGATTGGCAGGCAGGCAATTGAAGATTGCCAGATCGGCGGTTACATCATACCGGCCGGTTCAACCGTCATTACCAGTCAATGGGTGACACATCACGACGAACGCTATTATGCGGAACCCAAAGTCTTCCGTCCCGAACGCTGGCTTTCGCGCGAAACTGCATCATTGCCGCGCTTCGCTTTCTTCCCGTTTGGCGGCGGAAACCGGGTGTGCATCGGTGAGTACTTCGCATGGACGGAAGCCGTGGTCGTGCTTGCCATCGCCGCCCGCCGCTGGCAGGTATTACCGGTCCACTCGAATCCTGCCACCCCCCAACCCAGTGTAACCCTGCGCCCGAAAAACGGCGTCGCAGTGATCGTTGAAAAGAGGAATTAATTCACGTTGAGCGGAGTGACCCTGAACTTGTCGAAGGAGAATGCAGGTGTTGTTTGAAAGCCTGTTCTTCGCTCAGAACGAAATCAAAACCAAACCCAAACCCAATGGAGGCACAAAAAATGAAATCTCTCGTTCGTATCCTTCTTACTTCACTCGTGCTGGCTGGCCTGCTCGCCGCATGCGGATTGCCCGCCGCGGCCCCCACACAAGATTCGGCCAGTGTAATCAGTACGGGAATAGCCGGAACACAACAAGCCGAGGCTCTCGCGCAGGCAACCGTCAACTCCTTCACGCTGACAGCCATGCCCGCCACACCAACCCCAGGCCCCACGATAGATTACGTGACACTCACCGAAGAAGAACTGGCCGCGCTCATTGACCAGGCCGTAGCCGAAGCCGTCGCCGCAACCGAACAGACGACAACCGCCGTCACAACCACAACCAGTGACGACGCGGTCACTTCTGAAGAAGTTGTCTACGTTTATGACTACTATTACTATGCAGATTACTACGTGGAATATGCCGAAGATCTGCTGGCGGAATATTACACCCTCTATGCCGACCTGGCCTACGAAATGATTGACGAACTCAACGCCATTGAAGCCGAACTCGCCCAGATGAACGATACTCTCACACAGGTTTCCACCTCGCTGGAGGAGATCAGTTCCACTCTCGAACAGGGATTGGCCGTTGCCGAAGAGTCCATTGCCCAGTTGGAGTCTGCCGCGCAACAGGCGCAGACCAACGCCCAGGAATTGCAGGCGCAGGCGCAGAACATGATGTCCACTTTGCAGACCGATCAGCAGGCGCGCGTGGATGCCGTCTCACAAATCCAACCGGATAACATCCCGACTGACCGCATCAGTTCCCTGCAGACCGCCTTCACCTTCATCGATACCGCCAAAACCGCGATGGGCGATAACAAGATCTCACGCGATGAAATGATGGCGCTCGCCCAACTTGGCGCAAACGCCCAGGCCGGTTTCCAGAACTTCGGCGGACCCGGCGGCGCGGCAGGCGGCCCGGACCTGAGTCAGTTCACCGGCAAATTCAATGAAATCACCACCCAGTTCGCCCGCGGACAAATGCCCCAGGCACGCGGCAACGTGGACACGTTTGAACGCTCACTCGGTTCACGTCCCTCTGGTCCCGGCGGCGGAGGCGGCCCCAGCCTGCCCGGCGGTGGCGGCGCCCCTGGAAATGGCGGTCCTGGCAACGGCGGCCCTGGTGGAGGCGGCGGTCCTAACCCTCCCGGCCCCGGCAGCGGATAAATTTCAAAATAGCATTGGGCGAGTCATTGACTCGCCCTTTTATTTGAACCGTCCGTCTTATGCTTTCGGCAATGTCACCTTGAATGTCGAGCCTTTTCCCACCCCCTCAGACTCCGCGCCAATCTTTCCTCCCTGTGCTTCGATCAAACCCTTTGCGATAGTGAGACCGATCCCAAGCCCGCCGTATCGACGCGTATTGGGCGGTTCGATCTGATAGAACTCTTCGAATATCTTCTGCAGTTTATCAACGGGAATGCCAATACCCTTATCCCGTACCCATGCCGCGATACTGTCACCCTGGTCCTCTGCGCCGATCACAATTTCACTTCCTTCGGATGAAAAGCGGATGGCATTGTTGAGGATGTTGACAAACGCCAGGGTGGTCTTTTCGGGGTCAACGTTCACATAGATTGGATCCTCCTGAAAAGCGTAGACCAGTTGAAGGTCCCGGCGCGAGGCGAAGTATTTGATCTCATCGAGGGCGAATCCCAAAACGTCCTGGATGGAAATTTTCACCGGCCTCATTTCCATCTCATCGGATTGAAGCAGGGTCAGGTTGTTCATTTGATCGAGAAGCAAACGCATTTGTGTTGCCGCGTTGAGCACCTGATTGGCATGTTCCGAGAGTTCACCCTTGGCGCCATCCTGCAGAAATGTTGCATATCCAATAATGATGCCAAGAGGCGTCCGCAATTCATGGGAAGCAAGCGAGAGAAAACGGCTTTTGATCAGGTTCGTTTCCTTGACCTTCCCCAAAGCCTGCTGGGTTGCCCGCAACAACCGCGCGTTGTTGATGGCGATTGCCGCGTGCGCGGCGGTGACAGACAGGATTGCCACATCGCCCTCGGTGAAAACGCCATCGCGTTTATTGACCGCTTCCAGCACGCCCACGGTTCGATCCTTGATGGGCATGGGCACGCCGAGAAGGGTCTTTATTTTGAATTTGATGTGATCGGAAACCAGGGAATAATGACGCGGGTCCTGTTCCACGTTGTTCAGGATGAGCGGCTCGTTGGTGCGGAAGATCGTCCCTGCCAGACTGCCATCAATGGGCACGGGAATTTCGGCCAGCTTCGCGGGGTCCGAGCCTGTGGCGGCGGCGAAGTACAAGCGCGGGTGCTTTTCGTCGTACAACAAAATGGAGGCAGCTTCGCAATCCAGCAACTCGGTGGCCGTGGCGGTAATAAGCTGGAGCAACGCATCCAAATCGAGCGTTGAGTTCAACGTTACGCTTAATTCGACGAGACGCAGAAGCAGTTTCTCGCGTCCCTGGAGGTCCTTGAGCTGTCCTGTTTTTGAAACGGCTTGCATAGAATCAGTTTACTGTTTTTATTTGGTGATTTCAAGCCCCAATTGCAGGAATTTTGATGTGTGGGCGGGAACACCGATCAATGTGCCATTTCTCACTTGGCCCGCTTCATTCATGACCTTTAGCCTGCCACGCTTCGATGAACATTTTCGCCGCTGACGAGTGACGCGGCATCACATGAGTGCGATACACTAAAAAAACGAAAAGCCTTCGGAGGGGCCGGAGGCTTTTCGTTTTGAGGGTGTGGAAATTTATTGCTCAGTCCAGTGATCGTTGAGACCAAAGCCGGGCGCACCTACCTTGGCCTGTAAACCGTGATAACCGCCAACCGGATCGTTGTAGACTTCCTGGATAATATCGTACTGGCCCCACAGGGAACCGCCCGGTCCCACCCATACGATCTTAACAAAGTATGTGTAGTGGGCGTCCTGTGTGCCGTCTCCATCCGAGTCATAGTCACCGATGACATGATTGGTCTCCCATCCCTGGCTGATACCGGCTGAGCCGCGATCCAGCTTGCCGTCGCCGTCACAGTCCCTGTTGGACAGCCAATCCTCGGACCATTTCATCGTCAGCATGTCGTCCACGTAGTCGCCAGTGTTTCCCCAATATGTTCCATCCAGGTTACGGTCAACGCTGTCGTAGGTGCCGTTGAACAGGTGCGCCTGATAGTTGTAGCCAAACTGGTCATATCCCAACGCTAACAGATTGCCATTGCTGTCAGTTAGCACGCCATCCTGGATGGTAGTGCAGGTGGATTTGCCACCAGCAGGTTGTGCCTGCGCAATAGTGGTTGAGAAAGCCAGAACCAATAGCACGACAAACAGAGTGAACAGTTTCTTTTTCATGTTTTTTTATCCTTTTCATAACAGTTTGAAGAAAACAGATGGACGGAGTTCATTTGAAGCGTTTCACCTCCTTGCCCCTTAACGCGCAAACCGGCCATACAGGCCGGTTTCGCTATTGGCTCATCAATGCCTTCTCCTGCTTTACAAGATATGCCCGTCCTGACGCTGTGGTTGTGTATCGGCAATCACCATTCCCGGCGGAAATCTTTGTAATGAATTCACGATCCATCAAATGCCGCAAATACACATCGAGGTCATTAGGCTCCGTTTTCAACGATCTGGCGAGCTTGCTGCAGGTACAATCCTCGTCATCGGCCGTCGCGATCTTTTTTAGGATAATTGCGACCTTGTCATGGTGTGGCTTGGTGGTGATGACAGTTGCTGCAGTTGGAATTCGGCGGATTGCAGCCCTGATTTCCCTCTTCATCATGTTTTTTGCCTTTTTACTTAGCTTCGGATGTTTTCGAAGTCGTGCCCGCAACGTCAGGTTTTGTATCAATTTCTCGGGGAAATCAGGGGCACGCATATCCAGCCCTTCAAAAAGAAATAGAGGCGAAGGCAAATGTTCCGGTTTCTGACCTGAGTGGCAAACTGGGATTACCGGGATCTTTTTCAACCAGGCACAACCAGCTTCGAAATTTACCCATGGTCTTGTTACTGAATGCGGACTGCACAGAATAACCAGGAGCCTGGCACGCACTAACGCCCTTCGAACATCTCCCAACCACAGATCACCAGCAGCTATGTTTTTTATATCGCTGCTGACAAACACCTTTATTCTGCCATTGAAAATCGTCTGGATCCATTCCTTGAGCACAAGGGCAAGCAACCCCTCAGTGGAAACATGGGAGAGAAAAATTTCCATGTT
The DNA here is from genome assembly GCA_016235425.1 of Chloroflexota bacterium. Lineage (GTDB taxonomy): Bacteria > Chloroflexota > Anaerolineae > Anaerolineales > Villigracilaceae > JAKOVF01. Next base: position 51,804 of record JACRLC010000058.1, read on the forward strand.
AACTCCTTTTACTGGTATCTTCATAATAGCACTAATTGCAGCCATGGGATCATTGAATATGTCATTTCCCACTTGACCCTTCTCCCCACCCGTCCTACAATTCAATTGGTCTGACAAATTGACAAACTGACTACCAGACCATTCGACTAGGAGACTAAACATGTCCGATTTTCTATTTCGCGGCAAACTTGCCGATCTCGATAAAGACGTTTTCGATCTGACTCAACTGGAAGCGGAGAGGCAGGCGAGGAAGCTGATCCTGATCCCGAGCGAATCCACTGCGCCGATGGCGGTGCGCGAGGCGCTGGCTTCGGCTTTCCAGAACATTTACGCCGAAGGCTACCCCGACGAAGAGTCGCGGTGGATGACCGAGGAGGAGATTCTCGATTATCCCGCGCGGCTGGCGGAGTATCGTCGTAACGGTGATCCGCGCTATTACAAGGGCGTGGAGTATGCCGATGTGGTCGAGTCGCTGGCGCGGCGGCGCGCGGCGGAGGCTTTCGCCGCCAATGGATTCACTGCCGATCAAATTTTTGTGAACGTGCAAGCCCTCTCTGGCGCGCCCGCCAATAACGCGGTGTACCAGGCGTTGATCGGCCTCGGCGAAACCGTGATGGGACTCAACCTCCTGCACGGCGGTCACCTCTCACATGGCTCATCGGTCAATCGCTCTGGCAAATGGTTCAAGGCCGTACACTACACGATTGACAAGAACGAGAAGCTTGATTACGAAGCCATCCGCGCGCTGGCGCTCGAAGCGAAACCAAAATTGTTGATTGCGGGCTACTCATCCTATTCGTGGGTCCCCGATTGGAAGAAGTTCCGCGAGATCGCGGATGAAGTCGGTGCGTACTTCCTGGCGGACATCTCGCACATCGGTGGGCTGGTCGCGGCGGGAGTCGTCCCTTCGCCGATTGGATACGCTCACGTGGTGATGTCCACTACGCACAAGAGCCTCGACGGCCCGCGCGGCGCAGTATTGCTGACGACCGACGCGGCGATTGCGAAGAAAATTGACAAGGCCGTCTTCCCCGGCGAGCAGGGTGGACCGCACGTCAATGTGTTCGCGGCTCTCGCGCTGACTTTCAAGATAGCTCAGACAAAACAATTTAAGAATCTGCAGTCGCAGACGATCAAGAACGCGAAGGCAATGGCCAACCAATTCCAGAAGCGCGGACTGCGCGTCCCGTTTGGCGGCACGAATTGCCACATGGTCAACGTGGACTGCACGACGGTCGAGGGCGAGGATGGTACTCGTCTTAGCGGCGATCAGGCCGCGCGCATTCTCGATTTGATCGGCGTGGTCGTCAACCGCAACACGATCCCTGGCGATAAAAATTCGGCTGATCCTTCGGGCATTCGTCTCGGCACGCCGTGGATCACGCAGCGCGGCTTCGATGAGAAGAAGACGCGTGAGTTGGCGAACATCATGGCGGATGTCTTGCTGGCCTGCGCGCCGCATTCGGTGGATACCCCGCACAAGGGACGCGTCCGCCGCGCAAAGTTGGATTTCAATGTGTTGAATGTTGCCAAGTTGAGAATCCGCAAGTTGGCGGAGGGCGCGGGGATTGATTTCAAGTATAAGGAGAGTGGGTATCCGCACTTCTATTACATTGATGACCCTGTGGGGCGGATTGGCAATCCGCCAACCAAGGGCAGGCGGGATGCCATCCCGCCCCACGCGGTGTTTGAGTTGCAGGGCAAGCGCGTGAGGCAGATGTTGGATTATGCGGTGTCGTCCGATTTATCTGCGTTGAAGAAGGGACAATCACAGGCGACTTCCATCACGACGCCGAAGGGTAGCGTTGTGAAAGGCACGCTCGTCAAAGTGGATGATTTCACCTATCAGTTGCAAGTCCCTGCGGCGAAGGCGGGTGCCGTGGGAACGTGGCTGAGGGATCTGTCGGATGGGTATGTGTCGTTCCGACTGGATGGCGAGAAAGATTTCGACGCGAAGCGAATGCCTGGGGCGTTTGTCGTCGCGGATAGCAAGAAAAAGATCAAGGACGCGGACGGGAAACCCGTCAGCGAGGATAAAGTTTGGTTCATCGGCGACCCCGCGAAAGGTCAGAAAGAAGCGAGGGCGGCGTTTGAGTGGGTCGAGCCAGCAGAAGTCCTCCGTCGCACAAAACTGTTTGAAGTCCACAAAGCCAGCGGGGCGAAGGTCATCCCGTTCGCGGGGTGGGAGATGCCCGTCTGGTATTCGTCGGTGGTGGAGGAACATCTCGCCACGCGGGGGGCGGCGGGACTGTTCGACGTGTCGCACATGGGCGTGTACGAGGTGCGGGGCGCGGACGCGGCGTCGTTTTTGGATACGATCTGCGCCAACGATTGCGGGGGGTTGCTGCCTGGCGAGAGTTTGTACAGCCAGTTCCTGACGCCCGACGCGGATGTGATTGACGATACGCTGGTTTATCGCCGCGCCTGGGACAAGTACCTGGTGGTGGTGAACGCGTCGAACGATGACAAGGATCGGACGTGGTTCGAGGCGGTGCGGGATGGGACGGTGAAAATTGACAACGCCAAGCCGTGGGCGCGGACGTATGGCTACGAGGCGGAGATCCGCAACCTGCGTGACCCGAAGGCGGGCGCGGACATGCGGATTGATATCGCGTTGCAGGGGCCGCGCAGTCGGGATATCTTGCTGGCTATGGGAGTAGACACGGAGACACGGAGACACGTAGACACGTACACAGGTAGACACGTAGACACGTATACAGGTAAACACGTAGACACGTACACAGGTAAACAGGTAAGCACGTTGAAGAGGACGGAGTTGTGTGATGCCGTCGTGGGAGGATTTGATTTGATCGTTTCGCGCACGGGATATACGGGCGAGAAGATGGCCTTCGAGTTGTTTGTCCACCCTGAGCGCGCGGTGGATTTCTGGAACGCGATTCTGAAAGCGGGCGAAGCGTTTGGAGTCAAGATGATCGGCTTGGGCGCGCGCGACTCGCTGCGGACGGAGGCGGGGCTGCCGTTGTACGGTCACGAGATGGGATTGGGTTCGTACAAAGGTGGTCTCGATACGGGTCTCGCAAAGAACGCTCGGGACTACTCGACCACCATCTTCAATGGTCGCGATCTCGGCGTGGCTGAAGGCGGATTCGGTTCGTATGTGAAACCGTACAAACCTTACTTTATCGGACGGGATGCCTATCTTGCGCGCGAGAAGGAACGCAAGGGCGTGGTGGTGCGCTTCCGCTTCGATGAACCGCGCGTCCGCATGGCGCACAACGGCGATCCCGTGGTATCCACGAATGGCGAGCGGATCGGCTGGGTCACTTCCTGCGCGGTGGACGCGGAGAGGTTCCTGACGGGTCAGGCGTATGTGGAGTTGAAGTACGCGAAGGAGGGGACGCCGATTGGTATCCATCAGGGTGGGGCGGTGGATAAAGCGGCGACGGCGGCGAAGGTGGTGAGTAGGTTCCCGAAGGGGTAGGTCAACGGATAGGAAACGGATAAACGGATTTGGAACGGATGGGACAGCCTGAGGGGGAGGCTGTCTTAATTTCCATCAATAAAGTCTTGAATTATCGCCTAAAGAATGGGGATTTACTTTCAACATGTTAAGTGATAAACTCCTTCAAAATCAATCCCGTTTGTTCTAAGGAATAGTCGATGCCATCAATCAGGTGGGACGAAGTCCTGAACGTCACCTACGGCATATTACTTGCAAACTCGATAGCCGCAATATTAATTTGCGGTTTTATTCTATTTGGGCAAAATTTTTCCTTGGATAATCGTGTTTTTCCTAAAGCATCGAGAAAGCAGGAGTTGTTGTTCGGATTTACAGGTTTTTATTTATTAGCACTTTCAGGCTTGGAGGTATTAAATCCACTTTCATTTTCTTGGATGCGCGACACATTGCACTTAACTTACGTGCCTGGTTTCCTGGGTATTGAAATTGGGTAGCTTAATATTCAGGATGTCTTTTCGTTAGCATGGTTGTTAGTCTTGATTCTCTGGCTTGCTAGCGATTCTGTTAAATTTACACGTCACATTAAAGGACTGAAGGAAAAAAAGAAGACCAGTTCAATTCAAAATAGAGACTTTACACGAGATGAATTGAACGATCTAAAGAGGAAATTTTCCAAGCAAACTGAGGGTCTGAAATTTGCTTATGAGTTTAGCGCCCAATCCTTTTTGGTTGGCTTAGTCGCTCCAGCGCTTGCCGCACCAATATCTAAAAACATTGGGTTGTTAGTTGTTTTTGGGGTTCTTTTGTTTAGCGGTATTTATTGTTTTATTGAAGCAATGCAACTGGGTGGGTTTTTGACTACAATGCGGCTAGGATCAAAGGCATGGATCTGGCTGTTTGAAATAATTATTCTCCCAGCTTATTTTTGGTATCTTTTGTTTGGTTTAGCAGGATATGGTTTGTATTCCTTTTTACCGAATTTAGTAAGTGGCAGTGATGAGCTAACTCAATTATTGAGAGTGATCAACAAGGCTATTGCTGGTGCATTTGTTATCTTAGCTGCTTATTTAGTAGCATGGCACTTAGCAGGCTTGGCAGATCGCCTTAAGAAAATGCTTATTACGGTTTCTCTTTGCCCATTGTTGTTGCCAGTTTATAAAGTTATTTCAAGCTATCTGGTTTCTGGCGATCTTCAATTCGTAGAGAACCGACTTGAAATTGGAAGCGATGTTCTTTCCATTGTGTATGCAATACTATTGGTTGGTTTGCCCTTCTTGATGTTCAAATATGGTTCAACGCCATCAGGCGCACCGTCTGAACAGAAGTCAGGAAGTATTGCTTATATTAAGAATATTTCTTGGATACCCTTTGCAATTGGTGGAGTTGAGCAACGGTATAAAAGTATAAAAGGTTACCGCACGGCATATGAGTTGATTGAAGAAGTTGTTGGACAAACCGTATCTGGCGATAACCGCTCTGCGTTCTCGTTTATCCCCGCAAAAGTTTGGCATTCCATTGCAAGAACTTTTGGCTCACACAAAGATTTTGATGTAATTGTCATTGATTTAGACAATGCCCTTCGCCTACTTGATGCTTTTCATCGACAGGATCGGAAATATACCCTTGTCGCTGGTGTTTGTAGACGAAAGGATGCCGTGCTTGAGGCAAAAGTTCTAAGTGAATCAGAAAAGAAGATAGTTGTGTTTAGCGGGGAACCCTCTGCTCTAGATTTAAGCATTCGCAAAAGAATTAAGGGTGAGCCCAATTCTGTATTTGGCAACGCTGACTTTTTCACCCTTCCCCCAAATTGCATAATTGACTATTTTCCCGAAGTAGCTAATATGGTTGTTGCACCTGAACCTTTTGGTGCCGATATACGACTAAAGAAAAAAGCGAGTGTTAATGAGTGCGCCTTGAATCCATATGATAGTATGCATTATGAAGTTGTGCTCGTTAAGAATTATGACCGTGCTTCAACCCAACCAATAACTGATGTGCTGGTTAGAGGAATAAATCTATTGCACAGTGTGTATCCAAATACTCCTCATGAATGGGCAGATATACTACAACGTTACTTAGTAGATGGAGATGAAGAAAACAACCTTGATAGACATGCTGTTATGTGGAGTATTGGCGGCCTTGATTTGGAAAAAACTTTAGTGATCTCTCCAACCCGTTCTGGAGGAAAGCAGAATTGGGATTATTTGCGCGAAAGACTCGCTTTGTTTCAGGATTTTCTCGCCATCAAGGAAGACGATATTCGCGTTGATTCTGACGAAATTGTAAACAGCATATTGCATTATTCGACTCAGCCATAATCCTATGTAAAGTATAATTTCGAGGCAACCGCTTATGAAAACTAGTATGAATATGTTGAGGATAATGGATGACACTGGAAGTTTGCGTGATGCTCTCGCGCCGCTTGCAGAGCAAAACATCAACATTAAGTTTCTGTCAGCTATCTCGATTGACAAAAAATATGGATTGATTCATTTGCTCCCAGAAAATCAACTTTCCACTTCTGACCTACCAAAGTCAAGCGTTGTATTCAACGAATTATCTATTGATATTATTTCGGTTACTGTACAGGATCAGGTTGGCTCATTAAAGAAAATGCTGGATGTCGTTGCCGATTCTAAAATCAATCTGAGTTTTTGTTTTGCTTTTTCTCTTGGTGATAATAAGGCTGTTGCAATTTTAGGGACGCCTAGCTCTGATGTCCAAAGGTTGCAAAATGTGCTGGAAAGCTATGAAGAATAGAATATAGCTAAAAGGAGTAACACGTGACTAATCTAATAAGTTCTAACTCGCAGGGCGACGAGATGGTTCTTGATTTCAGCAATGGGATTGATCTTAATCAAGAATTTAAAGCGCCTATTCGTTTTGTTGAGCTACGTGTCGGAAATGTCCTTTGTCGAATACCACGTAGCGCAGATGATGAAACTCCAGATGATATAGTGTTTGTTGGTGGAGTGTATATAAATCTCAAAGATGGTCGAATAGGCCAAACGAAAGAATCGGTTAATGGTTATCATCCCTGAGAACCAATTCTCCTAACATAGTTGAATTTGCGATAAAGATTGTTGCAACGCAATTCAGATATTGTTGGGTTTCTCTTGAGGGTGGGAGTCTGCTGGCAGGGAAGTTGATGCCCGTTGCGGGGAGAGGGTGACTATCCCTTTATGAATCATAGAACAAATGATATATTACGGCTATGAAGACATCTGCCATTGATTTATTTTGCGGCATTGGCGGGCTTTCTTATGGATTGAAGAAGGCTGGCATACCTGTTGTCGCGGGTGTGGATTTGGACAAGTCATGCCAATACGTTTATGAGCAAAATGTTCACGCCGATTATATTTTGAAAGACATTTCTAAAGTAAAGGGGAGAGAATTAAATAAAAAATATTGGCCAGATGATGAACAAGTAAAGATTCTGGCTGGTTGCGCTCCCTGTCAACCATTTTCGACTCATTCGAACAAAATTAAGAACAAGAAACAAACAAAACGATGGCGACTGATTAGTGAATTCAAACGATTGGTAAAAGAAACCAAGCCAGATATCGTAACAATGGAAAATGTTCCCAATCTGGCAAATCAAAGAATATTCAAGAATTTTGTCGCCTCTCTAAGACTAAGCGGCTATCATGTTTCGTATTCAAATGTATATTGCCCCGATTATGGAATCCCGCAGAAAAGACGGCGATTGGTTTTGCTCGCGTCGAAGTATGGAGAAATTTCTCTAATACCAAAAACGCATTCTAAAGAAAATTATGTTACTTTGAGAGACGCAATTGGCAATCTTCCTCCAGTAGATGCAGGTGAAGTTTGCAAAAGTGACCCATTCCACAGAACCACAAAACTATCTGACATTAATCTGCGAAGGATGAAAGCGTCCAAGCCAAATGGAACTTGGCTTGATTGGAGCGACGACTTGAAATTGGCTTGCCATACAAAAGAAACAGGCTCAACTTATAAATCCGTCTATGGCAGAATGTCTTGGAACGAACCATCTTCGACCATTACGACCCAATTCTATAATTTTGGGACTGGGCGGTTTGGACATCCACAACAAAATAGAGCGTTGACGCTAAGAGAAGCGGCAATTTTGCAGACATTTCCAAAAAATTACAAATTCTACGAGAGCGAAGACGCCATATACATCAAGCGATTGGGTGTCTATATCGGCAACGCCGTTCCTGTCGATTTAGGTTTTGTAATTGGAAAATCCATCAAGCTACATATCGAGGGTCATCATGGCAAAACAAAACGAACGCTTCACCTTTGATATTTCCTTAAGCGTTTTAAATCACCTTGGGAGAAATCTGTATAGAAGCTTTGTGACAGTGCTTGGAGAAGCAATCTCCAATGCTTGGGATGCAGACGCAGAAAATGTTTGGATTTACATAGACAAAGACGCCGATTCATTTGTCATCAAAGATGATGGCCAAGGAATGAATGCCGAAGATTTCCAAAGTAAATTCTTGAAAATTGGGTATTCCAAAAGAAAAGATAGCTCGAAATCCGCTCAAAAGGGAAGACCGTTTATTGGTAGAAAAGGAATAGGGAAGCTTGCTTTACTCTCATGCGCTGAAACGATAACGGTTATATCAAGAATGAAAAATGGCGAGTATGTTGGTGGAGTGATCGATAATTCAGATTTGGATCAGGCAATAATGGATGACTTGTCTTCCAGACAATATCAATTAGGCTTGATCGAATACGACAAGGTGAAAAAATTCACTGCAAACCATAGCCATGGAACAATAGTCTATTTTGAAAATATAAAAGAGGGTATCAGGAAAAGTATTGATCATCTAAAGAAGTTGGTAGCGCTAAACTTCCGATTCTCTTTATTGGATGAGAGTTTCAATATATGGCTTGATGGGGAGTTAATTACGCATGAAAATCTTGGCGGTCTTGCTGATCATACGCAATTTTTATGGACTATCAATGAGATTGACGACCCGTATTTAGCCAGTCTAAAGAATGTCAAGAAAAAATATAAGAAGAAGCTTCAGTCCGACTTACCCATCAGAGGATTTATTGCTTCGGTTGAAAAGCCTTTGAATTTAAAAATAATGTCCACAGAAGAAAAAGCGGGTGTTGACTTGTTAGTCAATGGCCGCTTGAGAGAAAAGGATATTTTGAAACATATTCCTACTGCCAGAATAGTCGAAAGTTATTTGTACGGGCAAATACATTTTGATGGACTGGATGAGGAGTCGAAAGATAGATTTACAAGTAGCAGAGAAGGAATCATTGCTGATGATGATAAATTTCAAAGTCTATTGTCTGATTTACGGAATATTTTGTTGCCGCAGATAATCGAAGATTGGGATGTTTGGAGAATTGAAATTGGCCGTGAAGGAGATGATGATAATCCGCGCCTGTCTAAAAAAGCCAGAAAATCTAGGGCTTTGTACAGTGTGGTTTCAGAAGAGTATTCACTGCCCGAGGAAGTCGACACTAAAGATAAAGTCGGACAATGGGTAAAGGACTTGGCGGATGATGCTCAATTCAATTTTTCGTCATATGCTGAATGTTTTGTTTCAGAAAACCTAATCAGAAAGTACATTGAGGACAAAAAGATTCCATTATCGAAGGAAGCACAAGACGAGGTTGATACAAGAAAAAAGAATGAAGACAACAGTAAAAATATAGGTAATGTAAGTATAGACATACGTAAATCTGGCGGCGATTTGGGTTATTTGTCAATGGATTTTCTTGCCTATTTAGTTGATAAAGATGATCCTGTCAAAAAAGCCAGCCTTTCCAGAGATGCAAAAGAATATAAACCAATGCGAGACGCACTTGCACACACATCTTTATTGACTGATCTCGCAAAAAACAAACTTACAACTGTTTATGAAAATATAAAGGGAAGATTGCGAACCTTGTTATCATCAAAGTGATCTGTTCCTATGGCTGTAAAATTAAAAAAAGACTCGACAGTTGTAGTTAGAAATCCACTTCCATCATCAAAGGCGGCCTTGGCTAGAATGCAAGCCGCAAAGCCAAGAGACACTGCTCCCGAAAAAGCACTACGTTCGGCACTCTTCAGAAAAGGTTTGCGGTTTCGAGTTGATGCAAGGCCGATTAAAGAGTTCAACCGAAAAGCAGATATTATTTTTCGGTCTACTAAGGTCGCAGTATTTGTTGATGGATGCTTTTGGCACGGATGTCCGAAGCATGGAACACAAGCAAAAGCCAATGCCAAGTTTTGGAAAAATAAAATTAGACAAAATCAGGATCGCGACGCAGATACAAATAAAGAACTGAAGAAAGTAGGGTGGAAAGTTATCAGAGTTTGGGAACACGAGAATCCAGAGAAAGCCGCAAAAAGAATCTCTAACATAGTATTGAAACGTCGGTTGCCTGCACGCCCCTGAACCATTGGGGGAGTCTGCTGGCGATGAGACCTGACGTGCCCTCACCCCCAACCCCTCTCCCGATTACAGGAGAGGGGAGTCTGCTGGCGATGAGACCTGTCCCATGCGGGGGAGAGAGGTTGGTAAACGGACTCTGTCACGGACTCACGGACGGAAACGGATTGGGCGGCGCGATGGAGAGGGAGTCTGCTGGCGGTGAGACCTGTCCCATGCGGGGGAGGGCGAGCGTGGGAGTCGGAGGAGACCTGACATGTCTCACCCGCGCCGTGATTAATCGAGTCCGTTGCGGGGATGTGGGTCACGATGAGCGGATAAACCGTCCACGAATTTCAACCACGAATAAACGAATGGAGACGCGCCAGTTCGTCATCGTGTCCCATTCGCGGACGGTTGACTCTCAAGACCTGCCGAAGGTGTCTCATGCGGGCTGTGGTTAATCGTGTCGCTGGCGGGGCAGGGAACCATCCGCGAATGGGCAACGAATAAACGAATGGCTGATTGCACACAAGAAAAGAGGCGGTCTTTCGACCACCTCTTTCAATCATCGTTTGTCCACCGCAATTTACGTTTTAGGTCGTTGCAGTTTTGCATGGGAATTTGCCCGTCATGCTGCAAGCGTCCCACGACGATTCCTGGAGCGATGCCGATACTTCGAGCAAACTCAATGATCTCGGCTTTGCTAAAGTGACTCCCTCTCGGATGAAACTCCTTATACACGCTCGCAGGGATTAGCCAGTCTGCCGCAAAACGATTGGCTTCGTCTTCCTTGTCGCTTGTTTGATTATCCTCCTCCAAAAAGATATCGCGCTTGCCGTGCAATAAAATATGTCCTGCTTCGTGGAAGAAGGTAAACCAAAGGTGGTCGTCTGTTTTGTACAGAAGGCTTAGTTGTATGAGCGCTTTATTGGGGTTGAGCCATCTTGTCGCTCCATTTGTTCTAAGTTTTCGTAGTTCGTGAACAAATACAACAGCAACTCCAGCCTTCGCGCATAATTCAACGATTCTTGTCACGAAAACTTCGGGAGACTCATTCGTAAGTGGTCTAATTTCATCGAGCATTTTTCTGAATTTATCCGCGTCAAAAGGTTTACAGTCAATGCCCTGGGCTTCAACTTCACCTTTTCTCAGCCACGCGGAAATTATCGCGGGTTCGGCTTTGTAGGCAGGGGAGCGACGGAAAGCAAGACTTAGATCGTTGGTCACGGCGTCCCATTGATGAGGCGACGCGATGCCAAAGAATCGAAGCAATTCATTTAACTGATCTATAGGTTCATCATGTTTATCAATCCAACCTAGATCAGTCATCTCTCTTACAGGGAACTGATCAATCCATGATAAGAGTTTTCCAAATGACGAGCGCTCTTGCTCGCGAGCAAGCCACTCCTGATAATTTTGTTCGCGATTAATCCAAAAGCTGGCGGTTACGCCCAAGACCTTCTCGAACTGCAAGGCTGTTTCGGGGGTAATCGCCGCCTTCCCACGGATGATCTCGTTGATGGTCTTCTTGGGTCGTCCAGTCCGCTCGGCAAACTCAGCCTGGGACATGCCGATGAACTCCAAAGTTTCCAGCAAGGTTTCGCCAGGCGGGGTCACAAAATCGGGATTATATTGATTCTTAATCATGGGTATCCTCTACGCCCAAAACCATAACTGCGGTTACTTTGGACAAATTAATGCTTCCGTTATCTTTTTGCGGAACAGGTTTGTTTGCTACTGTAATCAAGAGACGATAAGGGTGGTCAAGATCCAATGAGATTTGTCCTTGCCGTTCGCCTTTGAGTTGATGCATTCGCGGCGGTGGGAGATGACTGATTTCCGTCAGGACGGTAGCGGCGCGAAGTTCGTCCAACCGACGCCGAATTAACCTTGCTCTTCGTTCGCCATGGACCTTCTGTAACAATCTAAAATCGTTACACTCTTTTTGGAGCTTCGTTGTTTTGAAGATGATGTCCAAAGTATCCCTACAATGTTGTTTACCTTTTGGGTTAACAACATTGTACCAGAATCCGTTTTGAATTGCAAGGAAATTCTGACACCGAGTTGGTGAGAAGGATCAGGGCAGGAGTCGGTTGTGGAATGATGAAGTGAATACGGGGGTGGGGAGAAACCCCCTCCACCTTCGGCACCTTCGCGAAGCACACTTTAGTGCCCCCAAATGCGACAAGAGAATTGGGTATGCGGACAGAATGTCACTGGTCGGATTTGGGGGAGGAAAATCCCTCTTGTGCCTGTGTACATTTGTGCATAAAATCAAATCTATGAAAAAGGAATATGATTTCAGCAGAGGCGAACGCGGGCGGGTTGTCCCTGCGGTAAAAGGAAAAACCCGAATCACCATCCGCATTGATGACGATATTTTGGAATGGTTTCGTGGCGAAGTTGAAGCGGCGGGTGGCGGGAGTTACCAGACTCTTATTAACGATGCTTTGCGCGGGCATATTACGAATCAACAAGAGCCGATTGAAGTAATGCTTCGGCGGGTGGTCAGGAAAGAATTGACAGCCGCAAGATAATTTTTGATGAAACTCCGAGGTTATGGCTTCGGAGTTTTTTGTTGATAGTAATCCGCTCACGTTATTAGGGTGTGGGGATGGGGGAAACGCCCGACGGTAAACCATGCGGGCTCAGTGCTAAAGGACGGTAAACCGCCCTGGCTTGCCTTCCGCTATGAGCGCGAGAGCCTGCCCTGCCTGCGCCAGTGCCACAGGCACAGGTGAGCCTGTCTAAGGGTTCACGTCCGCTGCGGGGGATTGGGTGCAGGATTCCCGGGGAACATCCTTCGGTCATCCTATATCGATCCTATATCCATCCTATATCGGACCCATATCCATGCTCCATTTTGCATAGAGAGGAGGAGTTATGCTCCGTCCGGGCCGCGAGACCGCCCGCGTTAATACGGCGTGGGGGTGGGTGGGACGCTCACCCGGATTGTGGCGGTTTTTTGTCGGGACGACTTCCCCCTCTCCCATACGGTAGAGGGCAGGCGGTGTGCTAGGCCTGTCGAAACAGTGAGGGATGAGTCTGTTGCGTTATCTTGAAAAGACGTTAAGATAAATACATGCGAAATCAAATTTCTACCTGGATGGATAAAGTACGAGAAAGTCAGAATGTGTCCGAGTTTCTTTTGAAAGGCGGTTATTCCGGTATTGCCGCCTCTCAAGTATTATCAGTAGTTCACGAAAAAGCTTGAACATGGTTTACTTGGCTCTTACCAAGGAGACCAAACCGCCATGTCCAAGCTTGCGCTTAAAAATAACCCAATCTTGCGATCTCAACAAGTGCTGAACGCATTGATTGCAATCGTGCGTCCATATTTGCCGCTTGACTTGCGAAATACGCGTATTACAGCAGAGGACATCATCGCCGTATTGGGCTATGCCAGCGCTAATCGCGTCAGTATGGATGCGGCCTGTCATGAATTGAAAGAAGCGCCGTCCGCTAATCGCTTGCGCGAAGTGTTGGCGCAAGCCCTGCCTGATCGTGCAACATTGCAACGCGCACTCAACACGATCCTGCGGGCTCAAACGCCGCGTTTCGTCAAGAAAGGGAAACGCGCATACTACATTGCCATGGATTTGACATTGATCCCCTATCATGGCGAACATTATGCAGATGAAAAAGAGATCGTGCGCAGCCAGGCGAAATCAGGCCCAACGCATTTTCACGGATACGCCACCGTTTCGATTGTGCATGACAATCAGCGCTATGTCGTCGCGTTGCGCTTTGCGCCGCAGGCAGAAAGGCGAAAGCGTGCAAGAAATTGTTGCCTGGTTATTAAATCGGCTGAAATCTATGGGAATCCCCATAAAACGCGCCTATTTTGATAAAGGGTTTTGTTCAGTGCCTGTCCTCAAGACGCTGAAACGGCGCAAGATAAAATTTATTCTGCCCATTCCTGTGCGCGGAAAATCGGGCGGCGTGCGAAAGTTGTTCGAAGCATCTGCAAGCCACAAAACAAGCTATACATTCAATGGCCCGAAGCATGGCGAATGGGAAGTGTCCGCCGTGGTTGTCAAAAAGTATTCCAAAGGACGCTGCAAACGAAAGGGCGCACGCTGGTTTGCTTACGCGGTTGCGGGATTGCCAAAGTCTGTCCAACCCCACCCAGTCTTTGAGATGTATCGTCAACGATTTGGGATTGAAACAAGCTATCGGCAAATGAATCAAGTTCGCGCCCGCACCACCTCGCGCAATCCCGTGATCCGTTTCCTGTTGGTTGGCTTGGCATTTGTTATGTTCAACCTCTACATTGCAAACCGGCAGCATTTTGCTATTTGCCTAAAAAATCCGCCTCTCAACTTACCACATTTTCGCTTTGGGCTACGCCTGTTTCAGATTTGGAATTGTTGCAAGGACAATGCTAATCCTTGTTCCACTTCCTGTTGTCCGCGTTGGATAGTTTTCTCGTCCATGCCGGTAATCAATGAAAGCAAGCGAAGGCCTCCATGACCTACGTGTCGTGTCCGACGACATCGGGCACAATTAAGTCCAGAGACATCGAACACATTTTTTGGATCGGGGGAGTCCGGCGTTGGGTTAACCATAGCCTCGGTGGATATTTTCGTTCATACTGCCTCTTTGAGGAGGTCCT
>JACRLC010000059.1 GCA_016235425.1 Chloroflexota bacterium
AATTCTCAAGCAGTTGTTGTTCCGCTTTTCTAAAGAATGCGGGCAGGTTAGGTATTGTCCCAGTCCTGCGAATCGAGAGCCTTTTCAAGTTAAAATGGACTGTCTGGTGTATTGGTTTTTAAGGTGCAAAAGTCGAGTTATATCTCGCCTTTTTCGACGAGACGCAAGAATACATCCGTGATGCGCGGGTCGAAGTGACAGCCGGATTGTTCCTTCAAGTATTCTATCGCCTGTTCTCTTGACCAGCCGGATTTATACGGGCGGTCGGATTGGATGGCGTCCCAGACATCTACAATGGCGAAGATACGGGCAGAGACGGGGATGGCGCGTCCCTTTAACCCCTGCGGGTAGCCGGTTCCATCCCATTTTTCGTGGTGGCAATAGGGAATATCCAGTGCTTTACGTAGAAATGGAATGGGCTCGAGCAGTTGGCGCGCGGTATCCGGGTGTTGTTGAATGACGGCGCGTTCCTCGTGGGTGAGTGTGCCCTGCTTTCTCAGGATTTCATCCGGGATTGCCATCTTGCCAATGTCGTGCAGGATTGCGCCGCGGCGGATATGTACGATTTCATCTTCGGGGATTTCCAGCGCGTGCGCGACTTTGATGGTTATTTCAGTGACGCGGCGCGAGTGACCCTCGGTTTCCTTGTCGCGTAGCTCGAGAGTCCGCGCCCAGCCTTCGAGGGTTGTGTCGTAGGCCTCAGCCAGTTCTTGTGTCCTGGTGTGGACGCGTTGTTCCAAATCCACATTCAGTTCACGGAGTTCCCGTTCAAGTTCTTTCAGCGCGGTGATGTCGTGCGAGATGTAAATGCGGCCTGTCATCCGCCTCTGCCTATCGTATAACGGCCAGACGGTCATCTCGTAATAAACATCCCTGCCCGCGATTTGAAAGGTCGCTTCGGCGCGCGCGTATGAGACGTGTGTGTACATTTTGATGGGGATTGGAAAATTCTCGAAGACTTCTTTTGCCGGTTCTCCGATGACCGCAGCCGCGTTTCTTCCAAGCAGATCGAGCATGGCCGTGTTGATGTCCACGATGCGGTTTTGGTTATCGAGAATAACCACCGGCTCGACCATGGCTTCAAAGACCTTATCGCGTGCAATCGGAGTGACTTCAAAGATGCGGAAGCGATAAAAGCCATAAGCGATGATGATGTTGCCGATGGCGGCGGTGAATGGGGTGATGTCGCGTTGGGAGGAGACTTGAATGCCAAGCAGGGGAAAGACTGTCCCAAGGATGGGAATCAAAAGCCCAACGGCGATGGTCACTATTTGACCGCGAAACAGCTTGTGGGGCCGTATGAAGCGAATGAAAAGGAGGGCGCAACTCACAAAGGTCAGTGCGTAACTGTAAACCGCGAAAATAACGACAAAGGGGGAATAGTCATAAATCAATGCCGGGAATAAACCGGAGGAGATGATTCTTGAATTCAAATAAATCCAGTGATGCTGGGAGTCTGTCGCGACCAGCAATGAAAACGCCGCGGGCGCAAAAAGGGATATGGAAAACACATAACGCGGATGTTTAATCTTGAACTCTGTGTATTGCACAACGAACGCCGGGAAGGATGCAAGCAGAACGGCCGCGGCCAGCCACTGAATGCCATCCCAAAAGATTTTTCCACGCAAACCGGGGGTTATCAATTCAATAATGTAAGCAAAAATATACAGGCTTTCCGCCCCCGCCGACCAGAGATAGGCAAGCGAGCCTCGCGGGCCGAGCCGTTTCCAAACGTAAAATAGGACTCCCAGGGATAACCCCAGGGAGCCTGGATAGGGTAACAGATATGTTATTTCTTTGATGTCCATGATGAAATGGAACTTCGGAAGTCTTCGCGGACTAATCCAGACTTCCGAAGTTTTTCTTCCGCACTTTCAGTTATTTATTTTTCAACGCTCGCCAGACTTTTTCCGGGGTGACCGGGTTTTCGTCCACGTTTGCGCCGACAGCGTCGAGTATAGCATTTCCCACCGCAGGCGCGACACCATCCATTGGAATCTCGGCCACGGCTTTCACGCCAAACGGGTGACTCGGCTCGAACGTCTCGACAAAAATCGTTTCGAGTTCAGGCATCTCGTCCGCGCGGAAGATGTGATAACGGTCGAGGTCGCGTTCGATGGCGCGGCCCTTGTCGTTGTAGCGCATCTCTTCGCAGACCGCGTATCCGAGCGCCTGAGTCATGCCGCCCTCGATTTGACCCGAGGCTGTCAGTGGATTAATGATGACGCCCGAATCAACTGCCATAACGAGCCTGTCCACCGTTACCGCGCCCGTCTCCACATCCACAGTGACTTCGGCAAACTGCGCGGCGAAGGGCGGCGGTGACACAGGCGAGACGTATGACGCGACGCCCATGATTTGTTCCTGATTTTCCTTGTGCAACGCGTTCAATGCGATTTCAGCCAGAGAGACACTTTCACCATCCGGCGCGATTGCTTGTCTGTTCGATAGTTTGATGGTTTCGTAGTTTGATAATTCGAGCATGTTTGCGGCGCGAATTTTGATTCGTTCTGCCACAATCTTTGCGGCATTTGTCACTGCCGTTCCTGAAATGTAGGTTGTTGATGAAGCGTACGCGCCCTTATCAAAGGGTGTGAAATCTGTATCCGACGAGTAGGTGATGACATCATCCACTGGTACGCCGAGAACTTCCGCGGCCATTTGCGCCAGCACGGTATCCGAACCAGTGCCCAAATCTGTCGCGCCGACCAGCAGGTTGAATGAGCCATCGTCATTCATCTTGATGGATGCGCCACCCATGTCGAGGTAGGGAATCGCTGTTCCCTGCATGACCATCGCAACGCCAATGCCATGTCGTAGGGGCGACCCGCCCTGATTTGTCGTGGATTCTGATTGAGCATGACGGGTCGCCCCTACATGCCATGATTTATTCCCAAACTTTGAATCCCACCCAATGGCCGCCTTGCCCTGCACCACGCATTGCTCCAAGCCAACCGTGTGGATAATCTCCGGTCGCGGCTCGCGGCCTTCGTTCCATGCAGTTGAAAACGGATGATATTCGCCGGGTCGAATCGCATTTTTCAAACGAAACTCAATCGGGTCTAGATTTAACGCGCGCGCAATCTTCTCCATGTGACGGTCGAGCGGCCAGTATCCCTGTGGTACGCCGTATCCACGGAACGCGCCCGCGGGCGGTGTGTTGGTGTACACCACGTCCGCGTAGAAGCGGATGTTCGGCGACTTGCGATATTCGCCGTTGCCCACATACAGCGCCATCGCCTTGTGACCTGTGTTGCCGGTCACTGTCAATGCGTGGCATCCATATGCGCCCGTATCCGAAAGCGCGTACATTTCGTTGGCGGTGATCGTGCCGTCGTTCTTCACGCCTGTCTTCATCTTCACGCGCATGGGGTGACGCGAGCGCGCCGCGATAAATTCCTCCTCACGCGTATATTCGTAAATCACGGGCCGCTTCGTCGCAATCGTCAAATGCGCGGCAACGTCTTCCATCAACACTTCCTGCTTGCCGCCGAAGCCGCCGCCAATGCGCGGTTTGATCACGCGGATTCTTTTCACTGGTAATCCCAGCACGGGCGCAAGCATCCTCCTCACATGGAACGGCACTTGCGTGGACGTGCGAATCACAAGGCGGTCATCTTCATCCCAGTACGTCACAACTACATGCGGCTCGATGTGCGCCTGTTGCACCTTCGGCACCTCGTAAACAGCCTCGAAAATTTGGTCGGCCTCTTTGAATCCCTTTTCGACGTCGCCGATGTCAATGCGGATTTCCGCCGCCAGATTTTTCTCCGGGTGTGAATCCGCGAAATTGACATACTCCGGCTCATCATGGATCCGCACCGCGTCAGGATTCATCGCCTCGGCCTTATCCAGAATCGCAGGCAGCGCTTCATACTCGACCTCGATCAAGCTGACCGCTTTATCGGCAATTTCCGCCGTTTCAGCCGCGACAAACGCCACGCGGTCGCCAACGAAACGGACCTTGTGATCCAGCGAGAACGTATCCAACGGCCCGGGGATTGGATCGGACTGTCCCGCAGTAGAATAAACGACGCGCGGAATATCCTGCCACGTCAACACCGCCGCGACGCCAGGCAGTTCTTTTGCCTTGATTGTGTTGATCTTCTTAATCCGTGCATGGGCGTGAGGACTGTGCAAAACTTTAGCCACCAACATGCCGCGCTTTTCGATATCCGCCGCGAACGCGGGCTTGCCTTGCACGAGTTTGACCGCGTCCACTTTTTTCTCAGGCCTGCCAACGACTGCGTATTCCTGTGATTTTGGGGTAACAAAAACTTTCGGTAGAGTCTGTGTTTGTGCGTCTGTAAAGGATGGGGATGATTCGCCGCCACTGGGAGTTTGCGGTTCGAATGAAATCAAAATCCCTTCGCCGAATTCCGCTTCTCCGCGCATGACCGCCGCGGCTTTCAGCACAGCCTGAACGGGTTTGACATATCCCGTGCAACGGCACAGCACACCCGAAATTGCCTCGCGCACTTCATCCTCGGTTGGGTTCGGGTTTGTATCAAGCAACGTCTTTGCAGCGAGAATCTGCGCGGGCGTGCAGTATCCGCATTGAATGGCGCCCCACTCGACGAAGGCCTGCTGCAACGGATGTAACCCGTCCGTCTTCTTCCAACCCTGGTCGGGATGTTCGCCCAATCCCTCAATGGTGACAATGTTATGTCCCTCGGCCTGAGCGGCCAGCATCGAACCCGCGTTGACGGGCCTGCCGTTGAGCAAAACCGTATCCGCCCCAGAGAGTCCCTGCTCATCGCCGAATTTGACGCCGTAGAAACCAAGTCTGCGGACGGCCGTGAGCAAAGTCTCGGACGGCGCGCAATCAATTTCGTATTGTTGGGCGTTGATCGTCAATTGAAGTTTCATGAACACACCTGATTCTGTATTGTGATAAATATCTGGGTATATCATTCTGAGTAAGTCCACAGCGGAAAAGAGCGCTGTTCAAAGCGAAAGAAACAAGACCTCAGCCGCGAATTACACCCTGGCCTGGAGCCAGTGCAGGCGAATTTTCGCGAATTGGTTTTTTAAAAATCCGTGTTTATCCGCGAAATCCGTGGCAAAAGGGTTTTGAACTCCTTGTTTCTTGGTAGCGAAGCGAAGAATCTCAGATTACAGTGCAATTTTATGAAACTGGGATTCTTCGCTCCCGGAGTTTACCCTGAGCCTGTCGAAGGGGTCGCTCAGAATGACATGGTTGGAATAGAGAGGCTCAAAGTACTTTTGTCACTTTCAACCCAGCATTCGCCGACTCAATCGCGCTCTGTGAGCCAATCACCGCAACCGCATCCGATTGTGCGACTTTTTCCAGCACTTCGCCGAATGCGATGAAATCTTCGCCATTGGTGGAAAGCACCTGGTCGCGGATTTTCTGCCGCATTTCATCGGTGCGGCCTGTGAGATAGCGCATCATCGAAGTGTAGCCTTTGGCGTCGGGCAGTTGGTATGCGTCGAGGTCGCCGATGGCGCCAATGATGGCTTTGGTCAGTTCGGTTTCAGGCATGTTTGAAGCATTCAAGCCTTTTAGAAAGTCCGCGGCTTTGTCGTAATTTTCCAGCGTCGCGGCCACGTTCGGGTCGCGATACGAAATGAAAGTCAACACGCCGGAACGGTCATCGAACTGGACGAACGCACCATACGCGCCGCCCAACACGCGGATCTTTTCCCAGAGATATGCCATCCGCAAATATCCCGTAATGACTTCGGCAGAACCATCATACTGATAACCAAGTTCAAACAGGTTCGCGCCTTTGCCAACATAATTGACCTGCGCCGGAATCGTCAGTCCTTCTTTTTGCGCGGACGGCTGAATGTCGAAGCTGGAAAGTTTCACTTCATTCGCGGGCAATGCCGCAAGGAATGACTCAAACTGCGGTTTAAAAGTGTTCCAATTCTCGCTGTCCAGCGTCACGTTGCAAATCGCCGCTTTGCGGTTGATCAGCAACTCGCGCATCGTTTCGAGCTTCTTCAAAACCGACTTCCACTTTTTATCAATATCATTTGCAAGTTCGCGCAGGGCAAACAAATAACCGATGCCTTTCATCTCATCGTTGGCCCAGCCCGATTCACCGAACTGCGCGCGCAAACGTGAATTCACAAAACCATGTCCGCCCGGCACAAGCCCGGACTCCAGCCCCGCCTTTTCCTCCAGCACGATTTGTTTGAGGCGCTCGCGGTTATCGAACTTCGCCGTGAGGAGGACATCCCTGAGGATGTTCAGCATCTCGGCAGACTGCGACGCTGTAGCCTTTCCCCTTATAAATAACTTTGCCACGCTCTCTCTCGACCCGAGGGCTGATACGCTGACCGCATCGGCATGGATTCCGCCCGTGCTTTTTCCGATCCGCTGCGACAGTTTGACGTAGTCCTCCGTCTCGGTTCCCATCTCGAACAGCGCGCGCCCGAAGATTTCCGTGAGCGGGATCAGTTCTTTGGGAAGCGCGTGCAAATCAAAGCCAAGATCGAGATAGACGATGCCATTCGTAAACAGGTCATGATACAGGGTTTGCGTTTCCTGCAACTGCACGACTTCAATCGGGATGGTGTTGCTCTTTTTCTCAAGGTCTTCCAGTTTGAGGACGGGAAGCGTGGCAAGCGCTTCGGGCGAGTTGGGAGCCTCCTGCGCCTGCTTGAGTTGTTTCGTGTTTTCGACCAGCGCGGCAATCTGCTCCTCGCTCAACGTCTCGCGGGTTTTCGCCAGTCGGGTTTTCTCCTCTTCGTCGAAACGGCGGGCAAATTCAGGGTCCGGTTTGAGGCGCAGTGTTGTTCGATGGACGTTATCCAGAAGGTGAGTCCGAATCAACTTTTCAAAGTAATGCCCATCAGCGGAGAGTCGAGCTTTAATTTCATTGAGAGGCTCTTCAAAAGCCAGCAATTTGAACGGGTCTTCGTCGTGAATCCAGGTGGTGAGGGCACGGGTCATAAGCGCAATGCCGCGCGGGAACGTGCCGGTGTTGTTTTCGCGCAGACGAAACTCAACGGTGTTCATCGCCGCCGCAACCATGTCGGGATCAATGCCGTCGCGGACGAGATTTTCGAGCGTGTCGAGAATCAGCTTTTCGATTTTCTTCGCGTTGCGGGAGCGGGTGCCTTTGAGACCGGTCGAAAAGATGACGTGGCGCAAATCGGTTTCCATGCCGATGCCCGCCAGATCTTCGCCGAGGCCTGAATCGAGCAGGGCTTTCTTGAGCGGTGAAGCGGGAGTGCCGATGAGGATATTGCCGAGAATGCGGAAGCTGAAATTCAAAACTGGGTCGGATGTATCCGGCAGTTTCCAATTGACCGTGAGATAGTGTTTCTTTTCGATGTCGGGATCATCGCTGGCATCGTAGGCGTATTCGACTTTCTTCGCCCGCTTGAATGGCTTTGCCAGTGGAACCTCAGACCTGACTCTGCGTTTTTTGTATGGTTTCAGGCAGCCTTCCATGAGCTTGAGACGCTGGTCGGGATTGTCGTTGCCATAAAAGAAAATGAACGAGTTGGAGGGGTGGTAGTAGGTCTCGTGGAAGTTTTTGAAATTTTCGTAAGTGAGATCGGGAATGTGACGCGGGTCGCCGCCCGAGTCCACGCCGTAGATGTGTCTGGGAAACAGCGACTCAATCACGCGTGTTTCGAGCACGCCATCAGGCGACGAGTACGCGCCCTTCATTTCGTTGAAGACCACGCCTTTGAAAGCCAGCGGCTCGGACGGATCGTTAATCTCGTAGTGCCAGCCTTCCTGCATCAGCGTTTGCTCGGTGATGAGCGGATGCAGGACCGCGTCCATGTACACGTCAATCAGGTTGTAAAAATCCTGCACGTTCTGGCTTGCCACGGGATAGCAGGTTTTATCGGGGTAGGTGAAAGCGTTGATGAAGGTCGCCAGCGAGCCTTTGAGCAATTCCACAAACGGCTCCTTCACAGGGTATTTCTCCGAGCCGCCCAAAACCGAATGTTCCAGAATGTGCGCCACGCCCGTTGAATCTTTCGGTGTGGTGCGGAAGGTGATGCCGAAGACCTTGTTCTCGTCGTCGTTGACGATCGAGAGCAGGCGCGCGCCTGTGCGCTTGTGGACGTAAAGCTGCGCGAGCGCGTTCAATTCGGGGATGAGCTGTTCTTTTACCAAATTAAATGCTTTTGACATAGTAGTCTCCTGGTTTGCTGGTCTGCTTGTCTTCTGGTCGAAAGTCGAAGGTCAGTTGTGACTTTTAACTTCGGACTTTTGGCCCTTTGATCTTATTTTCTCACGAAGTTCATTAATTGAACATTTTTCGCCGTGCCTGTCTTTGTAAAACCACAAATCCCATCCATTGGCGGGCGCGCCATCCAAAAGCGACCTCGCCACAGCATGGATCGAGCCGGTGATTTTGCCGCAGCGGATATGTCCATTTGTGAGGACTCTCGCTGTTCTGCCTTTCTTCGCAAAATAAAGAGTCTCACCCGGAGAGAGGATTCCGTTTTCAACCAACGCACCAAACGGGACCCGCGGCTGGCGCGCGGTCGCGATCAACATTTCCTCCCCGACGGGTTCCACCGCGTCAATGCGTTTCTGCGCGACCTTGATGTAATTCTTGTCACGCTCGATGCCGATCCAGTTGCGCCGAAGCTGCTTTGCCACCGCGCCCGTTGTGCCGCTCCCGAAAAACGGATCGAGCACCACGTCACCGGGATTCGACGCCGACAAAATCACGCGATACAACAATGCCTCTGGCTTCTGTGTGGGGTGCGCCTTCGTCCCGTTTACCCTGATCCGTTGCTTTCCCGTCGAAAGGGGAATTGTCCAATCGGAGCGCATCTGCAAATCTTCGTTGAGGGCTTTCATGGCCTGATGATTGAAAGTGTATTTCGCGCCCTTTTTCTTCTGCGCCCAAATGAGTGTCTCGTGCGCGTTGGTAAATCTCACGCCGCGAAAATTCGGCATCGGGTTGGTCTTGAGCCAGACGATGTCGTTCAAGATCCAAAACCCCAAATCCTGCATGATCGCGCCGACGCGGTAAATGTTGTGATATGAACCGATGACCCAGATCGTGCCTGTATCTTTCAACACACGGCGGCAGGCGGAGAGCCAGTCACGTGTGAAGCTGTCATATTCTTCGAAGCTGGCAAATTTATCCCAGCCATTGTTGACCGCGTCCACTTTGGTGAGGTTGGGACGGTACAGGTCATTTTGGAGTTGGAGGTTGTAGGGAGGATCAGCAAACACCAAATCCACCGAGTTCTCGGGGAGTGAGATGAGAATCTCGGTGCAGTCGCCGGGGAGGATTTGGTTGAGGGGGAGAGTCATTTGCAGTCTCAGAACGGGTTGCTATTTCTGGCCTTTTATCTCAGGGAAGAATTCTTTGATATCGTGGAGATATTCTTCCATTTTCTCAGGTTGTGGCAATTGACGTAGATTGGCGATGTTATCCCTGTCCATATCCCAGTTGAGCGGATTATCAATGATGTAACGGCGGATCGCGTTTAATTCCCGCTCGTTGCGAATAATATGTTCATAATAATTGCTCTGCCAAAATTTGGCGCGGCGTGAAGGGTCATTGATTTCAATCCAATCGAAGTAGATCTTGAATACCAAGGATTTAAACGCGCCAACAACATCTCCTAACGACGGCGCAGTATTGATCTTTTCGGGTTTTGGCAATTTGTAGGGACGGGGCTTGTCCCCGTCTTGGCTGCCCTCGCCCTCACCATCGTCCATGTTTTCAACCAGGACGCCCGCAAGGGGCGTCCCTACGGCGTCTCGAATCCAAACAATAAAATGAATATGATTTGGCATGATCACGAATTCATCCAATTCAATGGTTGGGAACCATAACGGTAATATCAGCCATACATCATTGATAATCGCGTTCAAAATTTGGTCTTCCAATACACATTCACGATTCTTCGTGCAAATGGTGACGAAATACGCGCCTGCGTTGTGATAATCGTATCCCTTCAATCGGATGGATCGCCGGTGATGTTTGTTGGGATCGTATTTCATGATTTCACCTTGTAGGGACAGGGCTTGCCCCTGTCCAATCCTTGCCCCTGTCCAATCCTTGCCCCTGTCCAATCCTTGCCCCTGTCCAATCCTTGCCCCTGTCCAATCCTTGCCCCTGTCCAATCCTTGCCCCTGTCCTTGAATTTTGAATACCAAAAAATGGACAACCGCAAGGGTTGTCCCTACGCCAGACATCTCTTCGCCAGCACCGCCGCCACATCCATCCTGTATTCCGCGCTGGCCCATTCGTCCGTCGCTTCGTGGTAGGCGTTGCGCGCCGCGGACTCGAGTCCCTCGGCTTCGGTGCCGTCCATCGCGAGCATGGGACTTTTGCCATAGCCGCCGAGTGCAAGTCGGGTGCGGCCTGAGTTCCACTGCGCGAGCGCGGCGCAGACGATGGGCTTGTCCGCGGGGGTGCGGGAGACGTATTCGAATGCGAGTTTTATGTTGAGGGGGAGAATAAGCTTTGTGATGAGGTTTGACGAACGCAGAGGAAGGAAGTCGCCGATATTCGATGTTCGATATTCGACTTTCGAGTTATCGAATATTGCCTGTTCGATTTTTGCATCCATAGCCAGCAAGGCGCTTGCAAACGATGATCGTCCGTCACTGGCGACCAATGCCCCTGCGACGGTAGCCGAGTTGCGAATGTTCAACGGCGCTTCAAGTTTCAACGCAGACTTCAACGCATCGGGACAGCTTTCATCTTCCAGTAGTTGTTGCAAGGTGACTGTCGCGCCGATCTCGAGCGCGTTGCCTTGTTTTTTAACGGTGTTCAGGCCGAGGGCTTGCAAATCCACTACCGAAACGGAATCAGTTGTCGGGGCGGAAAGAAGCGTCCCGCCGCCGAGGGGGAGGGTGTTTGGTTGAGTCAGAAGTGTGAGGGCTTCGTCGAGAGTCTGGGGTCGGTGATAAGTCGTGATCATGAATGCCTCCGGGAGATTCGCGCTTATTATACGTTAAAAAAATTACCGCCATCTTTTGGATGGCGGCAGAGGATGTTTATCCACCTCGAATATATGGAGCCAGTTCCGGCAGGAGAAATTCCTCTTTTAGTGCCTGGATGAGGATGTCGAATTCATCTCCATTGCTGTAGTGACCGTAGAAATGCCAGACGGGTTGGATGTATGGCTCTCTATCGCCTGCGCTGGGATCGTTTGTCTGGTATTGTGGGTTGCTGACAAAGTAGACCAGTTCCACTTTTTCGATGGTCAGGTTGGGTGGAGTGTAATTTGGGATTTCAGGAATGCTGGTGTCGTCAATTACATAAGGCTGGTTGGTGGTCGCCTGCATCGGGGGCGCATTGTCGTCAATGATTGAGCTTTGATAGACGTGAATCACGGGCATTCCGCCAAAAGTCTCATCCGGGACGCTCAGGACTTCCTGTTGAATGAGGTCTCCTTGAATTCCAATAAACGAACTGGCGGGCTGGTTGGTGTTTGCCATGAATTCAACGTAGGACTTGGCATCTTCGGTTGTAAAGATGACCACGGTCTGGCCGTCAATTTCTTCGGCTTTTTGCGTGCCTTTTACGATCTGGAAGCGCAGGTCGGGGAAGGGAATTTTGTAACTTTCCACGTTGATGGTAGTCATGCCGTTTGTTGTTCTCGCAGTGCCTGTGATGAGCAAAGGTAGCGCGTTGTATGCATCCAGTTCCGTCAATGTCGAACCTTCCAATGGGAATGAGAAAAAGGTATCGTCTGCATCCATTCCCGTCAGGCTGTATTCGGTTGTTTGCGAACCGTCCGCCTTTTTATGAATGGTGATGGAAAGGAACCCGCGCAGATCTTCAACTTTCTGTTCGGTGGGGGCTTGTGCCCCAGGGATGATGAGCATCTGGTCAACGAAAATATTCGTGTCAGTCAGGCCGTTTGCCTGCATCAATTCTTCGACTGTGATGTTGTGCGTGTAAGCGATGGAGCTGAGCGTATCACCTTCCTGTACGATGTAATCGCCACTGTTCGGGGTTGGAGACTGGGTCGGTGTTGGGAAAGGCACAGGCGTACCGTTCAGGTTGAGTTTGTAGAAGCCAAGCCCGCCGCCACCGCCTCCTCCGCCCATGCTTTTCATATCGTCAAAGTATTGAATATATGTCCAGGACATGTTTCCATTCACGATTACGCCGCTGACCGCAAGCTGTGAATCAGGGATTTTTGTATCCAGCGGCACATCGGCGGGCGCATCCACGAGTGGATATTGTTGCCCGCTTCCGTCATCTGATGTGAGGATGATTTGCCCTTCCTCGCGATGTAATGTTCCTGTGATATAGGCTTCATAGGCTTGCGTGACATTTGTGTTCCATGCTTCGACGTTGAATTTGCGAATTCCATTCTCTGTGACGTATTGACCGGTCGCTTCGATGAAAGTGTAGTATTCCAGCGCGTCCAGGCCGTTGATATTTCCTGTCGCGGCGCGTCCGTCAATGAGGACAAGCGGCGGCTTGCTTGAATCCGCTGCGGGATAAGATGTTACATGGCCATAAATCGTAATTGCCTGGTTGTCGGGATACTCGCGATACCACTCCTGGGGCGGCTGATGCCCCGATGAACTCATGCTTTCGATTTTGCCCGCCTGGACATTAATGTCCAACATTTTTTGAAGCGCATCTTCCGCTGTGATGATGCCGTATGAACCAATTGCATTTTGGTCATAATTCATCAGGCTGGCTTCCAGACTTAATACATCGCCGTTTTCATCTAGTGTAACGCGCATGGTGGGCGGGGAATAAAACTCATATTGCATTGGGATTCCGTCGGGTGCGAGTTGCTGCACGATATATCTGCCGCGCAATTCCATGGCGGATATGCTGAACGGGAGGTCGAACCCGTGCGATTTGAGAAATTGACCAATGATCTCTTCCGCATTTGGAGTGGATGTGCCGCCAAAGCTCCTATTGCTTTTTACGATATCTGCCGTGTAGGAAAAATAGCCGTTTGAGCGAACAGACAACAATTTTTTACCATCTGTGACCACGTACTCGGTTGTTTCTGGCAGCTGGCCGGCTCTCGTGTAGATTTCGCCCTCGATCCCAAATCTTTCCGCGAGTACGCGTGCTTCGTCAACTGTCGCGGGTTGATCTTCTTTTAGCAGATATACACCTGCCTCGGCAGGCGACTCAGGTAATGGTTGCGCGAGATACAGTTTCGCACCGCGCCAATCGTAACCTTCATTGTTTGCAATGGGCGTGGCCTCATCGTCAATTAAGGCCCCGGGCGTTGGCGTCGGGATATCAAAAAACACTTCCGTCACAAATGTCAGCGACGCGTTGCCGACTCGCCCCGTCACTTCCCAGCAGCCTGCGGCAGGGAAGATCAGCGCGGATGCCTGAAAGCCTGTGTCGCCGTAGCCTTCGGGGATTTCGGCGCGCAAAGGTTCTGCTTCCGCGTCGAGGCGATGACCTTCGATGGTCAGAGGGCCGGTCACGCCGCGCCACCATGGCCATTTCATGCTGAACGAGCCATCGGCCTCTTGATTCTCCGGGAACATGTAAACTTTTCCGTCAGGCCACAAGGTAGTCCATAACTGATCGTTGCCGAGATAATCTTCCGATTCAACTGTTTCACCCGGCGGCAGGCTTCCATTCGGTTCGGTGACCGGGCATGAGAAGCCATTACCGATCCTAGGAGTCGAGTTGGCTGAAAGCGAGCGGATGGCCCAGATCAAGGCGGAAGCCAGCACGATCAACCCGACTGACCAGCCAAGCGCGGGAAGAACATTCCGTCGCATTGAAAAGGTCAGGCCGGGTTTTGGACGATGAGCCGCGCGGAGGCGTTCTTCCAGCCCGGCTTTGAAATCGGGGCTGGGATTCAAATCCTGTGCGGCGGCCTTTAGAAATTCAGCCATCGCTGCGTCTTTTGGATTTTCAAAGGAGATCATTTTCCACCTCCAGGGCGAGGGAGGTTCGCTCGCGCAAATCCTGTAATCCGCGCGAGACGAGCATTTTCACAGCCGCTTCGCTTTTCTTGAGCACGCGGGCGGCTTCGGGATAAGTCAGGCAGCCGAAGAAATGAAGGATCACCGCTTCGGCGCGTTCGGGGCTGATCTGTTTGAGGGCGCGGGAAATGGATTCAAGCCGCAGACGCGACAAAGCTTCTTTATCGGTCGGCAGGTTCGAGGTCGGGATTTGAAGCGCCGCATCAAGCGGGACCTCAGGCCTGCGTCCGCGAAAGAAGAGGGCGCGCTTGCGGACAGCGATCCCCATTAACCACGCGGCGAAGGGGCCGTCTCCGCGATAGGAGCGGATTCCCTCGAGCGCGGCCATGAAAGTCTGCGATGTCAGATCCTCCGCGTCTTTGACATTCCCCGTGTGCGCGATGTGGTAGCGATACACGCGCGTGATGTGGAGCCGGTAGAGTTCGGCGAAGGCCTCGGCGCTGGTGACGGCGCGGTGTGCGAGACTTGCCTCATCCACAGTCATGCTCTGGGTTGGTTCGGTCATGAGAGTAAGCATAAACCTCCTGTTGTAAATATGTTGCAGGAGGTTTAAAAAAGGTAACAGGGAAAAACCCTCATCCCCGACCCTTCTCCCAAAGGGAGAAGGGAGTCTGTTCCCTCTCCCTTCGGGAGAGGGCCAGGGTGAGGGAAATTAATCCGGGTAAACTTTCCACCCCAATTCATCGAGCTTCGACATGTCGAATTGATCCTGCGGCACGTTGATGTGGATTGCGTTTGCTTCAGCCAGCAGTTCGCCGCTTTCATCGTAGATGCCCGCCCAGCATTCGGCGAATTTCGTGCGGTCTTTTCCCGCCTTGCCGATGATCTTCAGAGGCTGGCCGATCGGCACGTTCTTGCGATATTTGATTTCGAGTTTTCCCGTGAACATAAAACGCGGCGACGACAGATCGCCCATGTGCGCGCGCCCGCTGACTTCGTCGAGGATGGCCGCGACGATGCCGCCGTGCATGACGCCGGGATAGCCTTGAAAATGTTCGGGAGCGGTGTAGGTCGTTTCGACCACGCCGGGTTCGGTTTCGTAAATATGCAAATGCAAGCCAACCGGGTTTTCCACGCCGCAGATGAAGCACATTCTTGAATTGGGTTGTTTGATTTTTGGCATGGGCGTGATTATACACGGACGCCCGTCGAAAGGTTGGAAGTCGTGTAAAATATTATTTGCCGCGTGATTGTTTTATTATCGTTATCATGAATATTGACCGAGTGCGTTCTTTGTTGATGCAAATCTATGGGGAGGGAATCAGCGCGGATGTTCTTAGGCAGGCGACGAGGATTATAGACGATTACCGCGGCCGTTTGCCCGCGCCGCGCAATATGGGATTAACACAGCGTGACGCGATTCTGATTGTGTACCCGGATCAGGTGCAGGATGGCGAAAGATCGTCGTTGCAGGTGCTGGGGGAATTTTGTGAAAAGCATTTCTTTGATTCCATCAGCGTCATACACATTTTGCCTTTTTATCCCTGGTCTTCGGATGATGGCTTCTCAGTCATTGACTTTCGAGCTGTGTCACCGGAATACGGAAGTTGGGATGACGTGCAAGGGCTGGGCAGGCATTTCCGCCTGATGTTCGATGCGGTTATCAATCATGCTTCCATCCAAAGCACCTGGTTTCAGGGAATGCTGCGCGGCGACCCGCGCACCCGCAATTATTTTATTTCGCCGACGGATGACGCGGACTTGACGAAAGTTGTCCGCCCGCGTGCTTTGCCGCTATTGACCACCTTCCAAACGGATTCTGGGGAGAAAAAGGTTTGGACGACTTTCAGCGCCGATCAAGTTGACTTGAACTACGAAAACCCATCCGTGCTTCTGGAAATTCTGGATATTTTGCTATTTTATGTCTCACAAGGCGCGGACTTCATCCGGCTGGATGCGATTGCCTATCTTTGGAAGAAACCGGGGACTTCCTGTATCCATCTCCCGCAGACGCACGCCGTTATTCAATTATTCCGCGCGGTTCTCGATGAGATCGCCCCGCACGTGATGCTGATCACCGAGACCAACGTGCCGCACGCCGACAATATTTCCTACTTCGGCGATGGGACGAATGAAGCGCAGATGGTCTACAATTTTTCCCTGCCGCCGCTCGTCCTGCACGCGTTTCAAACGGGTTCGGCGGAAACGCTCTCCCGCTGGGCAGGGATGCTGCAGTTACCGTCGGAGCAGGTCACGTTTTTCAATTTCCTTGCATCGCACGACGGGATCGGGTTAAACCCGTTACGCGATATTCTGTCCGCAGCGGAGATTGAGGAAGTGGTCAACCGTGTTCTGGCTCATGGCGGCCTCGTCTCGTTCAAATCTGAGAGCGACGGAACAAAACGGCCCTACGAGTTGAACATCAATTATTTCGACGCGCTCAACGACCCAAAAGCGGACGATCCATTAAATGCGCAGGTGGATCGCTTCATCACAGCTCATGCCATTTTGCTTTCCATGGTCGGCGTACCGGGAATCTATTTCCACAGTTTTGCAGGTTTGTGCGGCTGGCCGGAGGGAGTTTTACAAACCGGACACAACCGCACGATCAATCGCAGAAAGTTGGACAAAAATGAGATTGAGACGCTTCTCTCTAACCCAGCTTCGAGAGAGGCGCAGGTCTTCAATCGCTTGCGGCATTTGCTAAAAGTCCGCGGCTTGCATGATGCGTTTCATCCGCATGGAAATCAAGAGATCGTCAATTCATCTTCGGGCGTCTTCGGGTTGTTGCGTTCATCTCCCGATGGCAAAGACCGTGTCCTCTGTTTGCACAATGTCAGTGACCGCGTGCAGATTTTGGATCCGAAAAATATTAGCGCATTTGAGAAACTTTCAGCACAGCCTGCCGACATCATAAGTGAAAGGGAGATTCAGCCGGATCAACCTTTGGTCATCCAGCCTTTTCAAACTCTTTGGATCGGATAAATAACAATCAATGTTGACTGACGTACATTCACCCTACCTCACCCTGCTCAAAAACCGGATCAATCTCAAGCAAATTCCGTTCAGCGAACGTGGTTCGCGGTTAATGGTATTTCGCTCGGAAAATTCTCTGCTCGTGAAGCTGGCAGAACGCTGGTTCAAACTTGACCAAAAACTCTCCAGCTACCGTCAGCGTCCGCCGCTCATTGATCGCTGGCAGTTCACAGACAGGGACGATCGGCCTCTTCCCTTTGAGTTGATCACCTATCCTCATCGCCTCGATTGCAAGACCTCCATCGGCACATTCACTTTGACTTTTGTTGACGTCGAAACGCTCCTGCTTGTCCTGCCTTCGGGGCCTTGCGGGGTCACATTCACCGCGGCAATGGATCAGGCGCAGACGGATCGACGCGGCGGCATTCTCCGGCTCACCGGCGATATCCGCCGTAACGTGGCGTACACGACGAATGCCCGCATCCTGCGTAACGAGATCGAATCATCGAATGGAGGGTTGACCCAGCGCATCCATCTTAAGGTGGACGCAGCCGCCGGTTCGGTCTTCATGCTCAACCTCACCCCGCGGCTTGGCTTTAATCGCTACCTCCCGGTACTCGAAGATGTAATGGATGCCGCCGAGCGCCGCTGGCATAATTGGTTTGCCGCCGCGCCGGAGGTGAAGAATGAATATCGCGCACAGTATTACTATGCCTGGTGGATCATGCGTGCAGGTCTGATCTCGACGCGCTTTTACACGACGCGCGAAGCAATGACGCCCTCCATGATTCACTATGTCGGCATCTGGCAATGGGACGCTTATTTCCACGCGCTGGCCTATCGCCACATCGAACCTCATTTGGCGCACGATCAACTCCGCATCCTGCTCGATCATCAACGTGCAGACGGCATGATCCCGGACGCCGTACACGACGAAGGCACGGTGACGCGCCTGAACTTTCCCGTGGAAGCCGATGTCACCAAGCCACCCCTCATTGCCTGGGCCGCGTGGAAATTGTATGAAACGGATCACGATCGGGAGTTCCTCGACGAAGTCTATGAGCCGATTGTGCGCTGGAACAACTGGTGGTTCGAGAAGAACGATCTGGATGGCAATGGCCTGTGCGAGTATCAACATCCATTCTCGTCCGGCCTGGATGACAGTCCGTTATGGGACGACGGCGTGCCGGTCGAATCACCTGACCTGAATACCTACCTGTGCCTGCAACAGGAGGCCCTGTCGAAAATTGCGCGCGTGCTTGGCCTCGAAACGGATGCCGAACAATGGGCGCACCGCGCCGACGAACAGGCGCGGCGGATGATCGATCTTCGATGGGACGCGGAGGCCGGGTTGTTTGCGGCTGTGCAACGCGGTTTGCGGATTAATGTCCGCACACCGTTTAGTCTCTTCCCGCTGATTACCGGACGGATGCCGCCCGACATCGCCGCACGTTTGGTGTCGCATTTGACCGACGAGCGCCAGTTCTGGACGCGTTACCCGATTCCCACCGTTGCCCGCGATGATCCCAAATATGATCCGTCGCAGATGTGGCGCGGCCCGGCGTGGGTGAACGTCAATTATCTTTTGATTGAAGGCCTGCAGCGCAGCGGCTACCCTGAACTGGCCCGCGAACTTCGCCAGCGCACGTTGGATTTGATCCAGGGGCAGGATGATATTTACGAGTATTACCATCCAGAGACGGGCGAGCATCCGCCCAAGGCGGCTTCGACCTTTGGCTGGTCGGCGGCCATTTTCATTGATCTGGCAATTCAGGCTTCGGAGGATAATAAATGAAAATCACACATGGTTCAACGCATATTCCTCCTCACCGCATCGGGATCGTCTCAACACGTTTTGGGGCTACAGACGGCGTTTCATTGGAAACGGGAAAATGGGCGCGTGTGTTGGAGGAATTTGGCCAGCACCTTTACTACTTCGCGGGTCTGTGTGACCGGCCGGACGAAATAAGTTTTGTTGTGCCCGAAGCGCATTTCATGCATCCCGATGTTCAGGCGATCAGCGAAATCGCGTACACGGCCAGTACTCGCCCGCAGGGGACAACCCGGCATATCCATGAATTGCGGAAATATCTCAAGAACAGCCTTTACGAGTTCATTGGCAGGTTTGATATCGAATTATTGCTGGTTGAAAATGCCCTTTCGATTCCGATGAACGTTCCTCTCGGCCTCGCCCTTGCCGAACTGATCGCTGAGACGGGGATGCCCGTTATCGGGCATCATCACGACTTCTCCTGGGAACGAGATCGGTTTTTGGTTAATTGTATTGGCGATTATCTCGACATGGCCTTCCCGCCGCGCCTGCCCAGCATCCGTCACGTGGTGATCAATTCGCTGGCCGCCGCGGAAATTGGCAGGCGACGCGGCATTACTGCCTGGGTCATTCCAAATGTGATGGACTTCGATACACCGCCCGCTCCGCCGGACGAATACACCGCATCGCTTCGCGCGGACCTGAAAGTTGGTCCCGATGAATATTTATTTCTCCAGCCGACGCGTATCGTCCAGCGAAAAGGGATCGAGCACGCCATCGAGTTGATTCGCAGGCTGGGGGACAAAGCCAGGCTGGTGGTATCCCATGCAGGCGGGGATGAGGGGCAGGAATACGAAAAACACGTGCGTACCTTTGCCGGCCTGATGGACATCGGCGTCAACTTTGTTTCCGATATCATTGGCACACAACGCGGCCTCACGCCCGACGGGCGCAGGATTTATGCGTTGGGCGATGTCTACCGACATGCGGATATGGTCACATACCCGTCCCTGCTCGAGGGATTTGGGAACGCTTTTTTGGAAGCGATTTATTACCGGCGGCCGATCATCGTCAACAATTACACGATCTACGCAATGGACATCAAACCCAAGGGATTCTGGGCAATCGAATTTGACGGCTTTGTCACCGACGATACGATTAGCCAGGTGCGAAAAGTACTGAACGACCCGGAATATGTGGAGGAAATGGCCGAGCACAACTACAATCTGGCAAAGAAGTTCTATTCGTTTGCGATACTGGAAAGACAATTGCATGTATTATTGCAATCATGCTTTGGTCAGGAAAGGTAGGATGGATGCGGATTGTTTTGCTTCACTATAGCGCTTTGCCGATTATCGGGGGAGTGGAAACTGTTGTTGGGCATCACGCGCGCTTGATGACGGAGGCAGGCCATGAGGTCCGGGTGGCGGCGGGGCGGGGCGAACAGGTGGATGACCGCGTTCCGTTCATCCAAATCCCTTTGGCGGATTCGCGTCATCCCGAAGTTTTGTCAATAAAAAGCGAATTGGATCAGGGACGCGTCCCGCCCGCGTTCCCGAGGCTCGTGGATGAATTGACGAAGAGCCTGCGCGAAGTTGTTGCGGATGCAGATTGGCTGATCGCACACAACGTCTGTTCGCTGAACAAAAACCTGGCGCTGACCGCCGCGTTGAAACGCATCGCTGAATCGGCCCGCCGTCCGCGTTTCCTGCTTTGGCATCACGACCTTGCCTGGATGACGCCGCGTTACCTGGCCGAATTGCACGACGGCCATCCCTGGGATTTGCTTCGCACCGACTGGCCCGAAGTGGTGCAGGTGACGATCTCAAAATTCCGCGCCGTCGAACTCGCAAAGCTGATGAACGTTTCGATGGATCGCATCCGCATCGTTCCAAACGGGATTGACATGGAAAGGTTTCTGAAGATTGAAGAGACCACAAAAACCCTGCTGGCCCGAACGAACCTGTTGGACGCCTCACCACTCCTGCTTTTGCCGGTTCGGATCACGCCCAGAAAAAACCTTGAGCTGGCATTGAGAACCCTCCGCGCCTTGAAGGAAAGTCATCCAAAAGCCATGCTGGTCGTCACCGGTCCGCTTGGCGCGCACAACCCAGCCAATCGCCAGTATTTTGATGCGCTTCTCGATCTTCGCCGCGAATTGATTCTGGAAGGCTCGGCGCATTTTCTAGCGGAATTAACCGACGAGTTTCTGCCCGATGAGGTCATCAGCGACTTTTACCAACTGGCCGACGCATTGTTCTTTCCCAGCCGCGAGGAGGGATTCGGTCTTCCCATCCTCGAGGCCGGTTTGGCGAGGCTCCCTATTTTCTGCGCGGACATCCCGCCCTTAAAAGAATTGGCTGATGGATTTGCCAATTTTTTCCGGCCGGATGAAGAACCGGCGCGGGCCGCGAAATTGATTTCAAGCCGTCTCGAAAATAATCTCACTCATAAATTCCAGGCGCACGTGCGGACTGAACGCGCCTGGCAAAAGGTATACTGGGAAAAAATCGAGCCATTGTTGCAGGAAGGATAAAAAATGCTCAGACGTTATTTTGGCCGGCTGTTTCAACAGGTCCTCGTCCCGATCATTTACGGCGCAGAATATCGTTCGGCTTTGACCGTGGCTTCCGCAATTGCCGGGTACGAGAATGTTTTTCTGAGCGGCATCGTGGGGATTCCAGAAGATCATTCCCTCAGCACTGCCGCAGTGCCGGCGCGCCACCTTCGCAAGGTACTGCGCACGACCGCAACTCAAAACAAGACGCACTCCGTGCAGCGGATTCGAGTCTCACACAAACCGTGGGGTGAATTGATGAAAGTTGTCGAAGAGGAATCACCGGATTTGCTCGTGCTGGAGGCGGCTCAATTAAATGCGTTCGGTATTGACCTGGCGGAAGCCTTGCGCTACCCACCCTGTGACATGGTCGTTGCCAGTGGGACGATTTCCGAACATCCATCGCGTGTGCTGGTCTCCATTCGCGGCGGCCCATACGCGGAATTGTCGCTCAGGCTGGGGTTGGCGCTTGCCCGAACCACGTCTGCCAATATCACCGCCCTGCATCTAAAGACCGGGGAAAAGACCTTGAAATCCGATCTTGCCTTCAAAGGCATCGAACGTGTGTTGAAAAATCTCCCGCAGATCAAACGCGATCTTGTCCGAACGAAAAACCCGACCGCCACCATCCTCGACGAATCGCGCCACTACGATATGGTGGTTTTGGGCGCAACGGCTCAATCGGGCGATTCGCCGGTTTCCATTGGCCCGGTTGCCGAAGGAGTTTTAAAGCATAGTTCAAAAGGCGTCCTGATCGTCAAGGCCAAGCGCCCAATGCCGGTTGACCTGGCGCACGAAAGCGCCGGGCAGAGCGCCATTTCCATTCTCGTGGATAAATGGTTTGCCGAGAATACGTATCACGCGGGCGAGTACGCGGCGCTCGATCAGCTCCTGCACCTCAAAAAACAGCAAAATCTCACGGTCAGTCTGGCGCTGCCCGCGCTCAACGAGGAGGAGACGATTGGCAAGGTCGTTTCCACGATCAAAGAAAGCCTCATGGATGCCATCCCCTTGCTGGATGAAATCGTACTCGTCGATTCCGATTCGACCGACCGCACACGCGAGATAGCCGCCGCTCTCGGTATACCCATTCATATCCATCAAAACGTTCTTGAGCGATTGGGAAGAAGAGAGGGCAAGGGAGAAGCTCTGTGGAAAAGCATCTACGTCACGCGCGGAGACATCCTGCTCTGGATCGATACCGACATTGTGAACATCCACCCGCGTTTTGTCTATGGCCTTCTAGGTCCGCTCATTCTACGTCCCGATATCCAATTCGTAAAAGGCTTTTATCGGCGTCCCCTGAAAGTGGATGGAAAACTTCAGGCAGGCGGCGGCGGGCGAGTCACCGAGTTGACCGCGCGCCCTCTCATCAACCTCTTCTATCCCGAACTTTCCGGCGTGATCCAGCCGCTCTCCGGTGAATATGGCGGGCGCCGCTCCGCGCTGGAGCAAATTCCGTTCTCTTCCGGTTACGGCGTGGAGATCGGCCTGATGATTGATATCTTTGAACAATACGGCTTGTCTGCCATTGCCCAGGTTGATTTGCAGGAACGCATCCATCACAACCAGCCGTTGGAGTCCCTCAGCAAGATGTCCTTCGCGATCATACAATCAGTTGTTCGACGGCTCGAAAAACGCCACCCGCGCATCCTCCTCGAAGACGTCAACAAAACCTTGAAATTGATCCGCTACGAGCATGGCCGCCTGTTTCTCGACGTGGAAGAGATCGCCGAACTCGAACGCCCCGCCATGATCGAAATCCCCGAATACGCCGACCGAAAAAAATAAACTTTATCTGGCAACGGAACCGTCCCGAAGGCTGCTGTCTGACTGCTAAATTACCTAACTGATGTTACGCACCCTCACCCTAACCCTCTCCCAAAGGGAGAGGGGACTCCCTTCCCCTTCGGGGGAAGGGTTGGGGATGAGGGAGAGAAACTGCGTGAGGTGAGTTACCTTAAAAAAACCTTCGGGACGGTTAGTAAAAGGATTCTCTGCCCATGACACAGCCCTGCATCTTCATCACCCGCCTCATCCCGGACCGAGGGTTGGCTCTCGTTAAACAACATTTCCACCCCGACGTTTGGTCCGATGAAATGCCGCCCTCGCGCGCAGAGCTTTTGCAACGCGTCCGCGGCGTGGACGGTCTGCTCTGCCTCCTCACCGAAAAGATAGACGCCGAACTCATGGACGCCGCCGGCCCTCAACTGAAAGTCATCAGCAGTATGTCAGT
This sequence comes from Chloroflexota bacterium, assembly GCA_016235425.1. GTDB lineage: Bacteria > Chloroflexota > Anaerolineae > Anaerolineales > Villigracilaceae > JAKOVF01. The sequence continues at coordinate 23,375 of JACRLC010000059.1, forward strand.
CGGCGTTGACCACATCGACGTTTCCGCCGCGACCGCACGTGGAATCCCAGTTGGCAACACTCCCGGCGTTTTGACGGATGCCACCGCAGACATGGCCTTTGCATTATTGCTTGCCGCCGCGCGCCGCGTGGTGGAAGGCGAGAAATACGTGCGGGAGGGGAAGTGGAAGACATGGCATCCGCAGCTTCTGCTCGGCGCGGACTTTGTCGGTTCGACATTGGGAATCGTCGGCTTTGGAAGAATCGGCCAGGCCGTCGCGAAACGAGCAAAAGGCTTTGACGTGCGCGTACTTTTTCATGATCCATCAGCCGAGCTTCTTCACGGCGCGCAACCCGTTGACCTGGATACACTTTTACAGGAATCTGATTTCGTCTCGATCCACGTTCCGCTTACACCCGAAACAAAACATCTGGTAAACGCCAGCTTTCTTGCAAAGATGAAACCGAGCGCAATCCTGGTCAACACATCCCGCGGCGGGGTTGTGGATCAAACCGCTTTGTACACTGCCCTGAAATCACATAAAATCTTCGCCGCCGCACTCGATGTCACCGACCCCGAGCCTCTGCCAATGGACAGTCCTTTGCTTGAATTGGAAAACTGCCTTATCGTCCCGCATCTCGGAAGCGCCAGCAAACACACCCGCGAGATGATGGCATATTTGGCGGCAGAGAATTTGATTGCGGGGTTGAAAGGGGAGAAACTGCCGAATTGTGTGAATCCCGAAATATATTCGCGCTGAGCGGCAGTCGAAGCGCAGGCAGTTTGGAAATATGAAGTTTGCCTGTGAAACCTGTCCTTCGACTGCGCTACGCTCCGCTCACACGTGCCTGCGCACGATGCAGGCAGGACGAATCTTTCGCGCTGAGCGGAGGGAGGACAGTTCTTTCGTCCGAACACAGTCGAAGCGCGCTAGCTTGGAAAAATAAAGTTTGCTTGGAACCTGTCCTTCGACTGCGCCGCCAACGAACGGCGGCTCCGCTCAGGACGAATCCTTGCGTTACGCTCCGCTCACACATGCCTGCGCACGGTGCAGGCAGGACGGAGGCTACTTCTCTCCCCAATGGATCGCGATCGTGCCAAACATCAGGCGTTTGAAATCCACTTTTTTGAAGCCTGCCGCGATCATGCGTGAGGCTAATTGCTCGGCAGTGAGAAATCCCTCGGTTGTGTTGGGCAGGTAGGTGTATGCTTCGCGTACGCCGGAAAGCAGTCCGCCGACGGTGGGAATAACCACGTGCATGTGAATCCAAATAAATGGCGAAAGTAAATTTCGCTTCGGTCGTGTCGTGTCGAGAATCACGATCCGCCCGCCGGGCTTCAGTGCGCGATGTTGTTCCTTCAGGGCGCGTTGAACATCGGTCACGTTTCGCATCAGGAAACCGGAGACAACCGCGTCGAAGGTCCTGTCTTTGAACGGCAGGTTCAACGCATCCGCCGCGGACCATGCCAGGCTGCCGTTTTGATTTCCAACCCTCATCATCTCAATCGTAAAATCTGCCGCAGTGACTTTGGCGCGTGGCATTTGCGTCAGGGCCTCGCGTGCCAGATCACCGGTGCCAGTTCCCAGGTCCAGCAGTGAAGCGCTGGGTGTCAGGCGGGCGAGCTCGATTACTTCCTTCCGCCAGCGAACGTCCTGTCCGCCGGTCATGAGTCGGTTCATCAAGTCGTAACGATGTGCGATGCGCGTGAACATGGATTGAACATATTGCGCGCGTTCGTGTCCGGTGAGGTGGGTCATGAGGTCTCCTGAAATTTCGGCAATTATAAACGCATGTTATACTGCGTCCATCAGTGACTTCGGAAGTCTTTTCAGAACAGCCGGAACCCTCGGGCAATTAGAAAAACTTCCGAAGTTTGTTTATGGAGTGTTGATGACCCCGGAAAAACCGTCTCTTTTCCAAATCTGGTGGCTTGCAATTCGACCGCGCACCTTGCCCGCCGCGGCCTCCGGCGTGTTGATGGGAAGCGCGCTGGCGTGGCGCGATGGCTTGTTCCAATTGCTTCCGGCGCTCGCGGCTCTGTTCGTGGCACTGCTTCTGCAAATCGGCAGTAACGTGGCGAACGATGTCTACGACTTCGAGCGCGGCGCAGATACGGCTGGACGTCACGGTCCATTGCGCGTGACGCAGGCGGGATTGCTTTCGCCGGCGCAGGTCAAGCGCGGGATGTGGGTGATCTTTGGGTTGGCCGCGTTGTGCGGGTTGTATCTCGCCTCCGTTCGCGGCTGGACGGTCATCCTGATCGGCGCCGCCGCAATCATTTCAGCCATCGCATACACAGGCGGGCCGTTCCCTCTCGGTTATTATGGACTTGGCGATCTGTTCGTGTTTATCTTCTTCGGGCTTGCCGCTGTGGCAGGAACATACTACGTTCAAGTTGGTTCCGTCAGCGCGGCGGCCTGGTGGATGGCGATTCCTGTCGGCTTGATCATCACGGCGATTCTGGTCGTCAATAATTTGCGGGATATCGAGAATGACCGCGCCGCGGGCAAACATACATTGGCAGTGATGATGGGAGAAAAAGCCACAAGGGTTGAATATGTGACTTGCCTGGCAATTGCTTATTTCCTGTTGCCTGTGCTGGTTGTGATGAAGATTATTCCTGTAACTGCTTTGCTCGCGTGGCTGTCTCTTCCGATTGCGCTCAAATCCACGCGGACAGTTTTCACCCAACGAGGCCGCCCGTTGAACGCGGCGCTCGCGGGAACGGGACAGACCGCGCTGGTTTATAGTTTGTTGTTTTGGGCGGGGATTTTGTTTATGTAGCAGGACTTTCGTTTTTACGGATTCCGAGGTCTCCCGACTTTGGCGCAAAATCAGGAGATTTTGCACTCCAGGCGAAAGCCTTGCTGCAAGAAGAAGAATATTATGGCGTCGCGCCTGAGTCGGGATCTATCATCAGGCTGGAAGTGTCCACGGCTTCGAAGTCATCTCCCGTTAACACATCGAGCAGGTGAAGCATATCGTTGTCCCAGCGCTCATCGGGCGTGCCGCTTACGTACCAGTCTGAGCCATTGTCAGCCAGGATGATCCCGTAGGTTTTCATCGCTTGCAGGATTACCTGCATCTCAGGCGGGAAGGTTGAAATGTCATATGAAGCCTTCAAGCGGAAGATGGCGCCCATGGGCGGAACATTGGTCAGCGCGCCGGGGGAGCCGCTGGTGAGATGGCGGGCGGGCCAGATGTAACTGTTCGTGTTACTTGCGGTGAAGCGCAGGGCGTGATTTATCACACCCGCTTCGATCTCATCGTAACGGGCGAGACCGGGCAGAATGGGCAGGCCTGCCGCGTCGGCGGAAGTCCAGCCTGCGGGGCGCAAGGCATTCGAGCCAAGATCCCAGATGGCGCCCGATCCGCCGCTCCACTGGCCGCCGCTGTAACTGGCATCGTATATTTCATACAGCGTGCAATCGTCCGTATCTATCGTCAGGATGTGATGATCCGAGCCGTATTCAATGTTTGGGCTGGCAGTGATCGGGTACGGTCCCGGGTCTGATTCGGTTGGATAATAAAAATCAACTGTATAGTTTGTAACCGCCGAGCCGGAGACCACATTGTATGGGATGCCGATTGGGCCGCCGTCCCAGGTGCCTGAACCGAAGTCCATGTGGAAGCCATCATAACGGCCGATGGAATTGATCCACTGGGTTGAACGCGCATGGACGGGGAGTGTGTCCACGGGCGTGTTCCAGATGTTATCTTGAGGATAGATGGCACAGCCCGCTATGATGGGAACATTAATATCGATTGCGGGAGGCTGGTAGGTCGAACCATGTATGGCGCGCAGGATAAAAACCGCCATTTGCGCGCGGGTCACGTTTTGATCCGGGCAGAAGATCAAGGGGTTTTGTCCACAGCCGCCCGTGATGTTCTCGGCGTATAGTTGATTGATCCACAACCTGGCCCAATGATTGGACGAAACGTCCGAGAAAATATCGGTTGATGCAGGAGGAGTGTAAGACGGGCCGTGGATGGCGTGCAGGAGGAAGACAGCCATCTGGGCGCGGGTCACATTTTCTTCGGGGCAGAAACGCAGGGGATTTTCCCCACAGCCGCCCGTAAGACCTTCGTTGTAAAGTTGATTGATCCAGGCCCCAGCCCAATAAGTGGATGAAACGTCCGAGAAAATATCAGTGGATGCAGGAGGAGTGTAAGAGGCTCCATGAATTGCACGCAGAATGAAGACGGCCATCTGGGCGCGGGTCACATCCTGCTCCGGGCAAAATTGCAGTGGATTTGTATTGCAGCCACCTGTTATGCCTTCACTATATAGTTGATTGATCCATGCAACAGCCCAATGATTCTGAGAGACGTCACGAAAAACATTGGGAACCGCACTGGGCCGCGCTTCACGCTCGGTTACTGCAATTAATGGTTTGCCGATCGGAGGAATGAGCACAAACATCAATACGGCAACAAGGGAAGTTAGATGGTATTTTTGCATGGGGATCATCCAATCTTTTTTATAGATCATACTGACAGCCCGTTGTTTTCCCCAGATGACAAATGTACCGGTTAACAAAACTGATATATTTTGGGTGTGTTTCAAATGAGTTGAAGGGATGAACGTCCCGAAGGTTTTCTCAAGGGATTTTAGCCGTTTTTAAACCTTCGGGACGGTTGTTTCAAAAGCTGAAACCTGGCCCATCTGATCTGAGCCAGGTTTCGATGTTTGAACGGCACAGCGGATGATGGATTCTTAACTCATGTACTTCGCAGCTACATTCTTGAATGCGTCCACCACCACCGGGTCAAAATGCTTTCCGCTGTCGCGCTGGATCTCGAGCAAGGCTTCCTGCGGAGGGCGTGAAGCGCGGTAGGCGCGTTTGTCGATCATGCTGGTATAGGCATCCGTGACGGCCAATACCTTTGCGCCGATTGGAATTTGGTCGCCTTTCAGGCGGTCCGGGTATCCACTGCCATCGAAGTGTTCGTGGAAGTTGCGGATGATCTTCGCCACGCCATGCAGGTGTGGAACAGGCTCGAGCATTTTCTCGCCAGTCGCCGGGCTGAGACGCACCATCTCCCATTCGTTTTCATTCAATGGCCCGGACTTTTGCAGGATGTTCTCAGGGATGTCCTTCTTCCCGATGTCATGCAGAAGAGCCGCCCAATGGATGCTCATGACATCCTCTTCCGGGATCTTCAGTGCACGCGCGGTTTCCTCCGCCAACTTTGCGGACCTCATGCTGGAATCTGCGAGAGTGACTTCGCGCGCGTCCTCGGCATGCGCGAGCGCAAGGGCCAGTCCCAGGTATCCCTGCTCAACCTGGTCGTACATCCACGCATTTTGTAACGTCAGGGAAGCTGTATTGGCAAACAGCGAGAGGACGCTTCGTTCATTGCGCGTGAAGAGGCGCGTTTGTTTGTAAAACCCGACTACGGCTCCCATGGTCTGTTCTTCATACACAAGCGGGAAGATGCGGGTTGAGCGGACCTTTTTTTCAGTCAGGTGTCGTTGCAGGGAAGCCGGCAAAACCGATTTGCGGACATCCGGGAACAAAACCGGTGTCTTGCTTCGGCGCAGGATGGATTCAATGGAAGCACCCTCGGTATCAACGATCCTGTTGATCGTGCCGGAATTCAGCCCGCTGATCCAGGGACAGCTTATTGTGTTGTCGGGGTTGCGCAGGACGATAAAGGCCATGTCGGTTTCCAGCACATCGGTGGCGCTTTTACCGACTGCCTTGATGGCTTCATCGAACTTCATCATACGGTTCAGGTTTTGGACGCTGTTCTGGAAGCGCTGGATCAATCTGCTAAGCGTGAGGTTATCCTGGCGGGACCAAATTTCATCCACGACGCGCGCGATGTGGCGGGTGGTCCATTCGAGCAGACTAACCGCCTCCGGTTTCCAATCCATGGTCGTGTGGGAAGCGATGTGGACGCATCCGATTTGGTTCATGTCGATGACGATCGGCGCGGTAATGAATGAATGGATCCCCGCACTCTTCAGCGCATCCACCAGCTTCTTGGAGCCGCCCGCGGCCTGATTCACGTCCCTTATGATGACGGTTTGCTCGGCAAGCTCCCGCGAAGTTCGATACTGGTTGACGAATTCCATCTCGGCTTCAGGCGAATATCCTCGCACGACAGGAATCTCATCCAGCCGGATCATGCCATATTCCAGATCCAGCTCGCTCAAAACGTGATTCAGGGTATGATCGAGCATATCCCTGATGTCGGGAGTATATTTTTCAATCCCTTTCGTCCCGAAGTTCCGCAGTGTATCCGCTGTCAGGTCGGCGGCTTCGCAGGCAAAGACACGGTCGGTCAGACTCCAGTCGCGTTGTACCTTGAGTTGATTGAACTGAACGACTCCGTTCAGTGCGCCGTTGACGTAGATAGGCACGTGCAGGCTGGCTTTGATTTCCTGGCGCATGAACTCGTCCGCCATTTTGCTGGGTTTGATTTTTTGTGAAGAATCGAGCACCACCATGTACAGGCCATTCTGTATTGCATTGATGTAATTTTTGATCTGCTGGGTACGAACCTGTTTTACCTTTACGGGGCCCTTTCGTCCTGCCCTATGCGTTGCAATGCAGGTCAGGTTTTCTCCATTTTGGGAGAACTGCCAGATTGCGACTTCCTCGACACCGAGGGTGTGCGCGCATACCTGGCCGATTTTGCGAAGGGCAGTTTCAAGGTCTCCGACGCTCAGGGCGGGATCGTTGGCAAGTTTCTTGATTGCGTTTGTCCTGTTTTTGGAGATTTTTGGAGACATAATTTACCTCTTTTATATTTAGAGAAAACGATCAGCAAGGTGTACATTTGATCATTGGAAAAGACAAACCACCTCCTTTCCGTCCGGGAAAGAGTGCAGGCAAGTAGCTCCCAAAATAGACTAAAGCCACCTGTGCGGCAGTGGAAGCGGCGTCAGATGGCAGTTGCGGGGTCTCAGCAGGTTATTTGGTTGGATGTGGCTGGTTGAGGAATGAAGAACGTGCGACAGGAAACTGCGATGTCTTCGTCAGCGCATCAACGGGGTTGACATTACTGAGGACAGGCAAGTCTATTAGCATTATTGCACGGACGAGATGTGAGAGTCAAGAGTTTTCGCGCAATTTCGGAAATTGGCTCGGATGCCTCGCCCTGTCAAGCCAAAAATAGCCGGGCCTGCTGTGCGATATGCCGCCGGGGATTTGTCAGACAAGGCATTTTCATGGACGCCATCCGTTAGAGAGTGTTTTGTCAGTACCTGGCAGTGGAGCTTTTTTCCAGGCTAAAGCCTATCCGCGAATTTACGCTAATCCTTCGACGGGCTCAGGACAAGTCTGCGCGAATTGGTTTGGAAATTAGCGAAAATCCGCGTGAATTCGCGGACAAAGAGCCTGATCACGTTTAAGTGCAGTCCTACACTTTGTTTATCTGCGGTGAATTTTGATTTACAAAACGCTCTCTCAGGAGGACATTTTTCAGCCAAGGGACTAGAAATTCAGCAACAGTTTGTGATAAAGTAATGTTGGGGAATGTTCCTTGTCTGCACGAAAGGAGGTGCAAGATGACTCCTAAAAAATGGTTGAGCGTTCTGCTCGCCGACGACGGCTCTCAACACGCCCAGTCCGCAGTTGAGATGTTGCAGGATATCCCTTTGCCGCCAAAAAGCCGCATAACGGTCCTGCGCGTTTTCACTTCGGGCCAGATTCCTGCCGTATCGGAATTCGAGAGATCGCTTGAAAGAACAAAGAATCAACTGGTCAACAAGGGCTTTCGAGCGGAGACAGAGTTGCAGCTTGGTTCCGCCGCCGAGAAGATCATTGACATGGCGGCGGCTAAAAATACGGACATGATTATTCTGGGCGCCAAAGGGTTGCGGGCTACGGCCGGTATTTTGCTTGGAGGCGTGGCTCAACAGGTTGTGGAATACGCGTATTGCCCCGTTTTGATCGTGCGCGCGCCGTACCGGGGATTGCGCCGCATTCTGGTGGTGACGGATGGCTCCAAACCCAGCCAGGATGCGGCACGATATCTCGGCAGGTTTCCTCTCCCCGAAAAAGTGGACGTGCGGATAATCCATGTTTTACCGCCCGAGCAGCATATGGTCATGATGGAGCCGAATATGGGAGGATGGCAGACTGTCTATGCTGTGCCTCCAACGGACGTGTCCACCTTGCTCGCAAAACAGACGCAAATCGGGGAATCGCTTCTCAATCGGACCTCGAGCCTGCTTCAGCGGCTGGGAATCGAATCCACCCCCGTTCTGGTTCGCGGTGACGCGGCAACGGAGATCATCGAATACGCCAAGTCCAACGAAATTGACCTGATCGTTGCGGGCTCGCGCGGCCTGAGTCAAATCAAGGGCTGGTTTATGGGGAGTGTGTCGCGCAAACTTGTCCACTATTCGTCTTGTTCTGTCCTGATCGTGAAGGGACTCCAGAAAGGAGCCAGACCATGGAAGTAGAAGTTGGTCGTGTGACCCATTATTTCAACCACCTGAACGTGGCGGTTCTGTCGCTCACCAGCGACCTGCACGTGGGTGACACAATCCACATCCTCGGCCATGTAACGGACTTCACCCAGCCGGTGGGTTCGATTGAAATCGAACATCACAAGGTGGTATCCGTCAAGCCGGGCGAGGATGCTGCGATTCAAGTGATCGAACCCGTCCGGGAACACGACAAGGTCTACAAAGTCGTCGAAGGCATCTTTGAACATCGCGGCGCTTGAAATTCCATAAACAGCGCCGTGGACCAGGGGCGTTTTGGATTCCTGCGTCAATGGGAAAGACTATTTCGCGAAATTCGCGTTAAAAATCATCACTTCATTCGATAGACCATCACCATTTTACGGCCTGCGAAAACACCAATCAATTGGGTGTGTTTCATTTGAGTTGAAACCGTCCCGAAGGTTGGCGGCTAAAGACCCAAATTGGCTCAAGTTCAGCCTTCGGGACGTTGCCCCAACTTGTTTGAAACACCCCAATCAATTGCCTGTTGGTTTCGCTTCTATCGAATGGAACACGCCCAGTACAGAGCGTTTACTGTTCACTACTTGCAAGCCTGCCGCCTCGACCAACTCCAATGGATTCTGATTCCAGCGGCATCCTGCATTCTCTTGATAATGCTGATGGACGTGACGATCCTGGAATTTGGCGAGCCATGTCCAGGTGCTGTGACCATGCTCGAGCAGCAGGATCAGCCCTCCCGTCCGGCAGACGCGCCCCATTTCCCGCAAAGCCTGAACGGGATCTGGAAACGTGCATGTGGACAAGGTCGAAGTGACGGTGTCGAAACTTCCATCGGCGAATTCAAGTTTCTCGGCGTCCATGAGTTTTACCCGTACCTGCAGGTTCAAGGCCGCGGCTTTCTGTTGGGCAAGCTCCAGCATTCGAGGACTCAAATCAACAGCAGTGATGTCGCTCGCTGGAGGAAACAACGGAAAGTTCAAGCCCGTGCCGCAGGCCACATCCAGGATGTCCCCGCGCGCCTGGGACATCAATTGCCTTCGCAGGCGCGCAACACCGAGGATGTACTGGTCGAGCCATAACTTTTGCTCGTACTCGTCAGCAATTGCATCGTACGCGTTTTGTAGTTCGTTCATTGTCATTGAATTGGATTTCATGGATGGTATTTCCTATTTCGTGTATTGTTGATTTGTGCCTGCTGGCGAGGGATGGGGCGGTACGGCCAGCCAACTCAAACCGAGACCGGTTATTCCGCTGAAGAAGATCATGCCCAGCCACATGTTTGAGTTCCACCAGATTCCCCTGGTCAGGATCAGGGAGAGGAAGTACAGCAGGAATAACAAGGCTGGGACCAAGAAACTAAACCAGCGCAGGGCCTTCACTCTCTCACGGGAGGGTTGAAGAACATTGAGCAACACGTCCGCCAGGATTCCGCCAAGCAATGCCGCGGCCAGCACATGCCAGTGTCCGCGTGAGCAGCGAAAGCTATCCAGGAACATCAACGTGGAATTTCCAGCGATCAAAAGGGTGAGGCTTCCCAGGGGTAATTTCCAACGCAGGATCACAAACAGGATGAAGCCCATGAACAGCGCGGAGGGGACCAATACATACGAAATCAGTGTGGTGTCCCAAAGATAGGTATCAGCCGCGGGGATATTGCCGGTCACGAGGTGGGGATGAGCAAACGCGTTGGAGAACTGCGTAAAGAAGGTAAAGACTCCCAGCACGGCGAACAGGGACAGGAAGGCGCGCCAGGACATCTTGTTGTCCTGTGCTGTGGACTTCTGCCACGCCATTCGCAGCGGTCCGCTCATCATCAGCATGCCGCCGACAGCCAGCGATAAGTGAGACGGGGTTACCAGGGCCTCAACGTTTTCTTCAAACCCAAAGAGCGAATGCCAGACGAAATCCAGGTTGCCCGCCGCGACAAATATCACCGCGCCAAGAAGCGAGAGCATGTATGCAGGCGGCAGGGAACGAAGCCAGTGGAAACCCTTCCTCCAATTTACCGCGTATGCAAACCCCAGCACGACTATGGAAGCGGCAAGACCGCTATATAAAACCATATGCCAGGGCGTGAAGAAACTATCAATCGTGTTGGGGATATTGATGTGTGCCCATCCGTCAAGGAATAGCCCCGCCAGAATCCAGAGCGATGTGAGCGTCACCGCCCATTCGAAGCGTGTGCTGACCTCCGGGCAGCCGGGCAGGCAGATGCGTGGACTCGTTGTATTTGCCGTCGTCGTTTTCATGGTTTCTCCTTCTGTGTTATATTGTGCAACATATCATTCGGATTTTATCTATCTTGTTTTGCAAGTCAACAATGAATCTGGCTTTGATGTAACAAAAGTTATAAAAACCCTCATTTTGTAACAAAACTGGATTCCCCCATGCCAAAGAAAAGCGTCTCCACCAAAATGGACCCGCGCGTCCGCCGCACCCGCCGCTTGCTGCGGGATGCCTTGGTTTCGTTGATTCTGGAGAAGGATTACTCCTCCATCTCGATCAAGGAAATCACCGGCCGCGCCGAGGTGGCTTACATTACCTTCTTCAGGCACTTCGAGAGCCTCGATCAGTTATTGACGGAAGTATTGGACGAAGGTCTGGCGGAGCTGCTGGGTCATATCGAGACGCTGGCAAAGCAATCCGAAAACCCAGCCATCGAAACGGAGGGACGGCTCATCTTTGAATACATCGAACAAAAATCCGACCTCTTCCGTATTCTGTTCAAGAGCCAGAGCGTGACCCGTGTCCGCAAAAAAGTTGTGCGGAATATCGCCGTCATTTTCCAGAAATCCTGCGCCCCTTTGGCGGGATCGAACAGCCAGGTGACAGTCAACATCATGTCGAATCACATCGCCGCGTCCCTGTTTTCGCTCATCGAGTGGTGGCTGGAAAATAACATGACTCCCCCTCCAGCGGAAATGGGGAAAATTTATAAGAGTTTGATCATTGATTCAACAATGGGAGCGGTGGGTTCCCTGTCATTGATAAGACCTGTCAGCCCTCCACATCTTCGCTTGCGGACTTAATGCCCAAACCAAAATGCAGCTTGCGAAAATTTCTTGAGCTTGCGCGAGTGCGTTGCACCACACGGACAGGCGAATCCGTTGAAACGGCAAAATCCAATCGGGCAGGGAATCCCATTAAATCAGTCCCCCCATTTTCGCTTGCGGGCGTAATGTCCAAATCAAACTCAACTTGCGAAAATATTCTTGAGCTTGCGCGAGTGCGTCGCACCTGCCTGACAAGTGAATCTGGTTAAGTGGCAGAATCTAATCGGGTAGATAATCTCATTAAGTCAAGTGCGACGCACCCTCACGAATGGACTCGCGCCACGAAAACACCTGTTGGGTCTGGAATGTTGAACGCGTTTCTGGCGAAGAAGAAGCGCGGGAAGTTAGTATAAATTCATAGCAAGCAAGTGCCAAAACTCTAACAAAACTCATATACAGACATCTGTTCTAAGAATTGACTCTTTGGAAAAGAGGTGATAGATTCTGAAAATCAGTATATATGGGTGGACAGCGTGCGTCATCCCCCATATATGGCTGTGACAAATGTTCTATCCTTCGTTGACGCACGAAAGGAAATCACCTTATGAGCAAGAAAGGAAACATCTGGGTTGTCCCGCATAAAGGCGGCTGGGCCGTCAAGCGGGAAAAGGCACAACGCAGTATTGTTGTGACTCCCACAAAGCAGGAGGCTGACAAAATTGGTCACCAAATTGGCAAGAACAGTGGTGTGAACGTGATTACCCAGCGCAAGGATGGCACTATTCAGAGCCATGACAGTTATGGGAATGACCCCAACCCGCCGACTGACAAAGAACATTAGGAGGAAAAATGTTTAGGCGACCTGTTCAATCTAGCGACCTGCGTTCCGTGGGGTACGACCCTGTTAATTCGGTTTTGGAAATCGAATTCAACAGTGGCGGAGTTTATCAATACTTCAATGTCCCTGCCAGCGTTTATCAAGCGCTGATGAGCGCTGCTTCGCACGGTACATACTTCCACGCGAACATCAAAGACCGTTACCGCTACTCGCGTATCGGTTGAGCAACAAGCCCCTGAAGTACGCCGGCTTCAGGGGCTTCATTTCATGCCTTCAATAGATCTTTTCAGTTTTCTCTTTTGCTTCCCGAAGCGTTCTCACTTTTCATCTTTCACGCGCACAGGTCTTCCCTCTTCGTAATTCCAATGCGTGAACATGCTTAGCGGCAATTCATCCACTTTCCAAAAATACAACAACATTGCCATACAACCTACACAAAATTTCCAATCACTTCCCCATCCGCCTACATTGTGCTTGCAATAAACATCCCCTTCTTTTATTTCGTGCCCACGAATACATTCATGTTTCTTTCGAGCCGTTACGGTTGTCCATGTCAAACCGATTGGGTCAAGCCGTTGAATACCTTCGTATATAGCCCAGAGGTTTTTATTCTCCTGTGGTTTGAGCATTGTTTCATTGGCAAACATATCAAACAAAACTTCATTGAGGGAGCGAACGGGTTGTTTCACTTTTTCTCCATTTATCCAAGTAATGCCTTTTCAAATTTCTCTTTTGCATTTTGCCATTCGCGCTCGGCTTCTTCGCGCAAGGCGCGGGCTTGGGCGCGGCGACGAGATAATTCGGAAGAAATCCTTTCCTGTATTTTTTCTGACGGAATGGGAATTAAGATTTTCTCTAATTCTGGCTCGGTAATGGCTGGATAATTTCCGCCACTGCTTCGTTGAAGCATTTGCTGTAAGCAGATTTGATTTCGCAGAACGCTCCAAAGGTAATCTTTGGAAATCCGTTTCTCTGTAATCTCTCGAATAACAGAGAAACCAGTAGAAGCAACGCAACCATCCAAAGATTTATCCGCCTGTGCGATTGCGCCACGATGCGGGCGGGTGAGGCTAACCAGAATATCGCCATCTCGTATCGCCATTCGAGCGCGGCTTGGAGCTTCGCTTACAAGTGTTTCAACGGCACTTATATTTCCTGTTGGAATATCTATACCGCTGATTTCAATATACCTGAAAGTTTCAGCAGGTTCCTGCTCAGGCGACCAGATTTCATCCGAAAACTTTACGAGTTGACCAAGTTCCTTGCATGAAGTTTTTTGAATGACATCAATCAACTTGCTGAATATTGGATGATGAAAATGTGGGTCAACACGCCCATCTTGAACGGTATCAAATCTAATTGCAAATGTCGCTCGCTTCTCTTCCTTCGGCAGTTTCAACCCCAACTGCTCCAGCACGAACGCATCCATGCCTTGAAGCAACCCCTCGGCCTGACTTAACTTCTCCGCCCGCGCCTTGCGTGCGGCTTCCATCTCCGCAACAAGGGCGCGCTGAATATCCAGCAGCGGGATGGGAATTTCAAACGTTTTGAACTCTTCCTTGTTGATATTCGGTTGTCCTGCTGGGCGTTGCATTGAACGAACCCAAGTTTTATATCTTTCTGTCTTAGTATAGTAATAAACAAATCCTGGCAAGGCTTTTTCTTTATCAAAGCGAAATCTTATGCAATAACCTGCGAAGATTGACTTTCCAATTTCTTTTGTATAAATGAAGGTCTTGCCAACAGTCGCGCCGCTTCGAGCGAACAATACATCTCCATCTTCTAGAAGGAATCTATCATCTACATTTTCGGCAGTGACAAATTCGTGACCTTCTGGAATGCCTTCATCGTCAAAGTCTGTGATGCGAATATATCTCACATCATTGGACGATGACATTGCCACTGCTTTTTCAGCGGCTCCATAATCAGGCTCTTGCACAACAAGGTTGCCAAGTTTTTCTTCATTGCCTGTTCCAAGTTTATTATGACCACCATGATAAATAAACTTGGGGTCAATTCTTTCTATTACTTTGCCCCGCCGCACGGCGAAGCATTGCAATTCAGCCCTCACCCTGTCCTCTCCCAAAGGAAGAGGGGAATCAGCGCGAGGGCTTAGGCGAAAAAAGGCTCTGGGTTCTCCGTGAACTTGCGGTACTCGGTGGCCAGCCCCGTGTCGGGTAAAACCTGCCGATGGGTTTCAATCCACTCGTCAGGGTTGAGCGGGTCGCGCTTATAAACAAACTCCGTGTCGAACAAGTCACAGCGCATGATCTCGATCTTCGAGTCTTCGGTCTCGGTCTTCTTGACCAATTTGAAGGTCTTGCGTCCCGTCGCGTCGTAGCCGATGTTTTCGGCGATTGCCATAAAGATGGCTTCGTCATCGTTTGGCGTTTCGCCCGCTTCTCTCTTTTGCAAAAAGACCAGGCTGGCTTTGACGCCCGCGCCGTAATGAGCAAAGGAATACTGCGGCAAACTGACCACTGCCAGCAAACGATAATGTTCCAGCATCCAGTCGCGCACTTGTTGAAGCGATGAATTGGTGAGAATGCCGTCGGGCAAAACGATTGCCATGCGCCCGTTCGGTTTCAGGAATTGATGACAGCGTTCCAAAAACAAAATCTCGGTCTTGACAGTGGCTTTGGCCTTGCCCGAACGCGCCCCGTCTTTCCAGTCGTAATCCAAATCGTATTGGTTCAGATATGGCTTTTCCACCTGCTTGACCACCGCGCCGAACGGCGGATTGGTGAGAATGATGTCGAAGCGGTTGGATGCAAAGCCGCGATTTTCCGCCGTGATCTTGTCCATACCCTGCAAAGAGTCCACGCTGATGACGTTGGTATGCCCGTCATCGTGCACGATCATGTTCATCTTTGCCACGCGCGCAATCGAGTCATTCAACTCGATGCCGAACAAGCGCTTCTGTGCAAAGTCATGCCAATGGCGGTCATAATCTGTTGTGCCTTCATCGTAATACTCGCCTGCTTCGCGCCGCACTGCGTCCAGCGCGTAAAGCAAAAATCCGCCGGAGCCGCAAGCGGGGTCGAGCACGAGATCGTCGTGCGTGGGGCGCATCATCTCCACTGCAAAGGCAATCACTTCGCGCGGCGTAAAGTATTGGCCGAAGTCGCCTTTGAAGAAACCGTCCATGAATTGCTCGAAGGCCACGCCTTTTGTATCCAAATCGGTTTTGTTTAGGTTGATGCCTTCGAGGTGCGAAACGACCGTTCGCAGGACGGCGTCATCCACCTTGATCGTATCGGTAAACACGTTCGGTTCGCGCTGACGCTGGGTCTCGTACAAGGCGCGTATCCTCGCCGCCAGTTTTTCGCTCTTCTCGTGCGTCTTGATCTGGAACTGGTATGGTTCGCCGCGCTTTGTGCTTTTCTCGTCGCTGATCTTGACGAAGATGATCTTGGATAATTCGCCGAAGGCTTCGGGCGGCGTGCGCCTGCCGCCTTCCCACAAGGATTGATGGCATTTCTTGATGGCCGAGATCAGCTCCTCCTTGCTCACGGCTTTAATGTCGAGCTGCCCTTTGTTGAAGTACTTGAACTCTTCGGGCTTGCCGTAACGTAAAGGAATATCGGCGATGATGTTTTGCTCGCGTTCAAGAACATCATACCTGCCTGTGAAGTCGAAGGCGCGGCGGGTACTGCCTGCCGCTACCATCACATAACTGGCGCGGAATTTTTGCCACGTACCATTTCCGCAAGCCTGCTCAACAGCCTGATTGAATTCCGCGTCTGAAATACCGTCCTTCTTGCACTCGATCACTGCATAAGGCTGTTTGCGCGTATTATCTTTGAAGATAACCAAATCGGCGCGGTCGGAGGGTGTGCGGTCTGGCACGACAACTTCCACGCCAATACAATCCGCGTCATAGTTATAGCGATAGATCAACTCCGCCCAAAATTCGGCGCGTACTTTTTCTTCGGGGTCGTTATATCTTTCAGAGTGATTGACTGCAATATAAGTGATTTTCTCTGTCCTGCCTTCGCCCGTCAGTTTGGCGTGTCCATCTTTAATTGCGCGTTCCAGATAAGTGGGCATTGTATCCTCCGTTGTAATAACTGCCTTATTCTATCAAAAGAATTGTCCCCTAATGCCGCAAAACCCCGGCTATTTTTACGCATGAAATTAAGCCAACAAACCCGGAAATTACACCAACAAACTTTGAAATTAAACCAAGAAACCTTGAAATTACACCGTCAAACTCGGCGATTTGACGGCTTGATCTCAGGGTCATTCTTCGTTCATCCTAAGCACATCCACAATACTGTCGGGGCGGGCCCAAAGCGGAGAAAATGCCCCTTGAAACGGAACAAACCCAAAGACCTGACATGCCCCTCGAAACTGAACCAGCCTCCATCCCCGCGTGAAGCGAGTCCCAAATCTCCAATCTCCAATCTCTAATTACCGATTACTAATTACCAATAACCAATCCCCACACTTGGTATAATTCCGCCACCACATCCTTCTGGAGTCCGCATGAGCAAAAAACTGACCGGCAACGAAATCCGCCAAACCTTCATAGACTTCTTCGTCGAGCACGGACATACGGCTGTGCCGTCCATGTCGCTTGTGCCGGGCGGGGATGCGACCCTGCTGTTCACCAACTCGGGCATGGTGCAGTTCAAGGACGTGTTCCTCGGCACCGATAAGCGCCCCTACAAGCGCGCCGTGGACTCGCAGAAGTGTATGCGCGTGGCAGGCAAGCACAACGACCTCGAAGACGTGGGCCGCGACGATACGCATCACACCTTCTTTGAAATGCTCGGCAACTGGTCGTTTGGCGATTACTATAAAAAGGAAGCCATCGCCTGGTCGTGGCAGTTGCTCACCGACGTGTGGGGCTTGCCGAAGGACAAACTCTACGCCACTTGTTTTGAAGATGACAAGGGCGGCATCCCGCGCGATGACGAAGCCGGCGATATTTGGAAGGCGCAGCCCGGTTTCGATCCTTCGCATGTTTTGTTTTTCGGGCGCAAGGAAAACTTCTGGCAAATGGCGGAGTTCGGGCCGTGCGGGCCGTGCTCCGAAATTCACATTGACCTGGGCGAAGAGCGCGATAACCTGCGCGGCACAGACCACGTCTGCGGCGTGAACGGCGAATGCACGCGCTACCTCGAACTCTGGAACAACGTCTTCATTCAATACAACCTCTTCGACGATGGCCGCCTCGAACCCCTCCCCGCCAAGCACGTCGATACGGGCATGGGCTTCGAGCGCATCGTCTCCGTTTTGCAGGGCGTGGACTCCAACTACAAGACCGACCTCTTCACAGGCTCGCTCGACGTTCTGCGCTCGCTTACGGGTCACACTGAAAAGGAAATGCTCGCCGATTTCACACCCTATCGCGTCATCTGCGACCACGCCCGTTCTGCCGCCTTCCTCATCGCCGACGGCGTTGTCCCCGGCAACGGCGGGCGCAACTACGTCACGCGCATGATCATCCGCCGCGCCGCCCGCTTCGGCACCAAGATTGGACTCCACGAACCGTTCCTCGCAAAAGTGGCCGAAGCCGTGATCGTGGAATATGGCGGCTTTTATCCTGAACTGGAAAAGAACAAGGCCGCGATTTTTGACAATCTGACTCGAGAGGAAATCCGCTTCGCGCGGACGGTGGAAGCTGGTACCGCTCATTTGGAGAATCTACTCTCCAATCTCCAATCCTCCAATTCCCTGCTCTTGGACGGCCACCGCGCCTTTGACCTCTACGCCACGTACGGCCTGCCCTTTGAGATTTCCCGCGACATTGCCCGCGAACAAGGACTTGATATTGACGAAGCAGGCTTCAACGAAGCGAAAGAGAAACACAGCAAAGCCTCAGGCGGCGGCAAGGCCATGGGCAAGCTCGGCGGCGAAGACGCAGAGTTCTTCGCGCGGATCTTGAAAGACTTGCAATCGGGTAGGGGCGGGGTCACCGCGCCCCTGCTCGGCGAACATGGCGTCGAATATGACCCGTACACGAGTCCCAAAGTGGAAGGCGAAATTCTCGCGTTGATTGTCAACGGCGAATCAGTTGAATCTGCTTCTTTGGATGATGCCGTCGAAGTCATCCTGCCGAAGACCGGTTTCTACATCGAATCCGGCGGCCAGGTTTCAGATCAGGGTTACATTCGCGCCCTCATCCCCGGCCCTTCCCCCGTAGGGGGAAGGGAGTCCCCCTCTCCCTTTGGGAGAGGGGCTAGGGGTGAGGGGGGGTGGCAGATCGAAGTGACCGGCATGCGCCGCGCCTCAGCGGGAGTGATCGTCCACATCGGCGAAGTCATCTCCGGCCATCCCAAAGTAGGCGACAAAGCCATCGCCGAAGTGGACATGGTCCGCCGCCACGACATCATGCGCAACCACACAGCCACGCACTTGCTCCACGCCGCGCTGCACCAGGTTCTCGGTGACCATGCCCGTCAGGCAGGCTCGCTCGTTGCGCCGACTCACTTGCGCTTCGACTTCACCCACCCCGAAGCGATGACTCCCGAACAGATCGAGCGCGTCGAGAGGATCGTCAACGATGCAGCCGCCGCCGACATGGAAGTGTTCCCTCACCTCAAGGCGCGTGAAGACGCGATTGCCGAAGGCGCGATGGCCTTGTTTGGCGAGAAATACGGCGAGACCGTCCGCACGGTTACGATCTCCCCTGTCGGTTTTGATACACCAACGGATGTCGCGGTGATCCATCCCACAGCGGCAGTGGAACACGAGCAAAAATATTCCTACGAACTGTGCGGCGGCACACACCTTGACCGCACCTCCGATGTCGGCGCGTTCATCATCGTCAGCGAAGGTTCTGCCGCGGCAGGCATTCGCCGCATCGAAGCCGTCACAGGCCGCGGCGCGTACGACTTGATCGCGCGTCGTTTCAAAGCCGCTAAACGGGCCGCCGCATTGGTCTCCTCCACGCCTGAGGAACTGCCTTCAAAAGTGGAGGCTTTGCAGGACGAACTGGCCGACCTTCGCAGGCAGCTTGCCAGCCTGCGGCGGGACTCCGCGTTAGCCACCTTCAATCTCATGCTTGAAGATGTGGAAACTGTCAAGGATGTCATGGTGCTTGCCGTCGAGGTCCCGAACTGCGATGCGGACACTTTGCGTTCGCTGGCCGACAAATTCCGCGAGAGACATCCGAAGAGCGGCGTCTGTGTGCTTGTCTCCCCGGCGGATGGCAAATCCACCGTCATCGCCACCGTCACCGAGGATCTCGTCAAGCGCGGCTTGAAGGCAGGCGATATTATCCAGTCCATTGGCGGGAAAGGCGGCGGGCGGCCAAATCTTGCGCAAGGCAGTCTGCCCGATGGAAATGTCAGTGAGGCATTGGGTAAAGTCGCAAGGGCAGTGGAAGAGAAGTTGAAGTAAACCTGTGGGAGTGGAGAAATCCACTCCCACTTGATTTAAACAGGGGAATCATTACAATGTTTTTAAGGTCAATTTTTGAAAGGAGGCTAAGATGAAACAAAAAAACCTTTATTGGATGGCGGGATTGGTATTTCTGATCGTGGTAATCAGTTATGCTTTAAATGTATATTTGCAGGTTTCAAATGTGATCCTTTCCTTGATGTTGGTGGCCGTAGGTTTGGTAACATTTTATGGGACGATCGGCATGGGGGTGAATAAAAAAGACCGCAAGCTTTCCAAGTATGATCTTCGCCTCGCGATTGTGCTCTCGCTGATTACCGTCTATATTGTTTTAGTGGGAACGGTCGTCTTCTTCAAGAAAGGCGGCGAGTTGCCGCCCATTGCGCAGACAATGATTACCCACTTTACGACTGTTATAGGCGTTGTGATTGCCTTCTACTTTGGCGCCGAAGCATATGAGGCGGTTAATAAACCGGTGGAAGAATCTGAAGAGGAGGCAGGCAAAAAGGAGGAATAAATTGCGGGCACAGGGTATTGGGGTCATCCCTGTATTGAAAGATAATTTCCGCTTTTCAAACTTTGCGCCGATGTTTCATGTCGGCGCTATTTTTTGGGCATGGCATTCGCTTTTAATATCATCCCACCCAGGCCATCCAAATAGATGGTGTTTTCTTTTCGTTCATCCCTTTGTGATAACTTGAAAATACACTCCTGGTTTTCAAATTGAAATTCTATTTCCTGTCCCGCAAAATTCAGCAAAACGAGAATGTTTTCGTCACCAAACTTTCTTGCATACCCAAGCACACCAGCAGGCAGGTTATCCATTAATTTCATGCTGCCTTCCTGCAACGGCCTTTTCTCCCTGCGGATTTTTAACAATGTGCGGATGGTATTTAACAAAGAATCCTTTGCATCGCTTTGCTTTTCTGCATTCACTCCTCTGTAATTTCCATGAAGTGGTAACCATGTTTTTTCTGCCGATGAAAACCCTGCATTCCTCGTCCCATCCCACTGCATCGGCGTGCGGACTTCATCACGGTTGATGGTCAGGCCCAAGATATCGAAAACAAATCTTGGCAGGAATTTGAATTTGTGCGGAATTGGGTCGAGCGCTGTGGCGAATGGGAAGCGCGCGTTCGTCATGCCGATCTCTTCGCCGTAGTACATGCACGGCACGCCGCGGACGGTCAACTGGAGCATGTGAAGCAGTTTTGCTTTTCGCGGGTCATTCCCAAGCCGATGGATGCTCCTGCGCCTGTCGTGATTGCTGAAGACGTAAACAGGCATGAACGGATCGGGGAAATGCTTCTCAGTATTCCGTATCAATTCGCGAAAATATTCGGCGGCGAATTTGAAACCCAGCATCTCAAAATCAAAGACAAGCGTGAGACCGTCGTTATTTTCTTTTCCCAAAAACTTGCGGATGATTTGCTTGTTTCCACTCACTTCTCCGAGCAGAAGCTTCTCGCCAAATTTGTCGCAGACATTTCTCAACTCCCTGGCGAAGGTAAAGCTTTCCGGCTGGTTCAACGTGTATTTTGCTTCCTGAAAGAATCCGGAAGGATCATCTTCCGTTGGCATGAGTTTGAAAGTGAACGGATTGTCGCGAAACTCCGCATCCTTGTAGATGACGTTGAAGATATCCAGGCGAAAACCATCCACGCCTTTGCCAAGCCAAAAACGAACGATGTTGAGCATCGCCTCTTTCACTTCCGGGTTGCGGTAATTCAAATCGGGTTGGAATGGCAGGAAGCTGGCCCAGAAATACTGTCCGCGTTCCCTGGCATAGTGCCAGCCGCTTCCGCCCGTTATGCTCTGCCAGTTATTGGGTTTTACCCTCACCCCCGGCCCCTCTCCCATGGGGAGAGGGGAGCCGCGCCAGATGTACCAGTCTGCTTTGGGGCTGCCGCGTGAAGAACGCGATTCCTTGAACCACGGATGTTCAATGGAAGTATGGTTCATCACCATGTCGAAGACGATCCGCATTCCGCGTTTGTGGACTTCGTCAATCAATTGCAGGGCGTCACACATCGTCCCGTATTCGGGAGCGATGTCAGTGTAGTCTGATATATCGTAGCCGGTATCAGCTTGAGGGGAGGCAAAGAACGGGGAAATCCAAATCGTCTCGAATCCCAGTTCGTGGATGTAGTCCAGTTTTTGGATAATGCCTGGGATGTCCCCAATCCCATCTCCATTGCTATCGTAAAATGAGCGCGGGTAAATTTGGTAGATGGTTGTTTTGTGATGCCAGGGGATTGTCATGGTTTGATTTTATCAGCAGCACTTATCAAAACTAAAAGTTGATTTTCGTGCAAATCAGCGCGAGAATAATTCAAGCCGTTGACATTGTGGGGAACATTCCCAACAAACGGTTCGTCCAACCTTCAATCCATCAGGCAAGCAGGGGGAAAGCCGCCACCCAGAGAGGAGGACCTATGACATGATCTGACCTTTGAAGAACAGCGGGACGCCGCCTGCTGATCTTCTTTTCGCGTTTTGTATCGTTTCAAAAAACATAAGGAGAAGAAAATGTTTACCTTACGCAAGGTTTTTAACCTGAGCGTTCTGTTCTTGTTGCTGTTTGGCACTGCCTGTGGAGCGCCCGCGGCAACTGAAGCGCCCGCCGCGACAAGCGTACCGTACTATGATTTGGAGCCTGCCGCTACAGAAGCTCCTGCCATGGCTGAACCGTTCAATCCTGTGCCTCAGCAGAACGCGCCCAATTCACAACCGCCAAATTCAGGGAATGATCCCTATGACATGTTCTTCAAAGACTATGGAGTAAACCCCTCCATAGATACCGAGGACGATAACCTCTCCACCTTCGCGCTCGACGTGGATACAGGCTCGTACACGATCATGCGCAACTATCTTTCGGATGGCGACCTGCCTCCGGCTGAATCTGTCCGTGTGGAGGAATACGTCAATTACTTCGAGCAGGGTTATCCCAATCCGCCCGCGCATCAGGCCTTTGGAATTTATGTGGATGGCGGCCCTTCGCCCTTCACGCAAACCGAACGATACGACATGCTGCGCGTCGGCATTCAAGGATACGAAGTCCCCGATGAAGAACGCAAGCCTGCGAACCTGACGTTCGTGATTGACGTTTCCGGTTCGATGGACATGGACAACCGTCTCGGTCTCGTCAAGCGCTCGTTGGAATTATTGGTCGAGCGTTTGCGGACTTCTGACACGGTCAGCATTGTTGTCTACGGGACGGAGGCCCGCGTCGTTCTGGACCCGACGCCTGGTTCCGATAAAGGAGAGATTCTCAGGGCAATCCATCGCCTGCGCCCCGAAGGCGTGACCAACGCCGAAGCCGGGATTCGACTCGGTTATCAGATGGCGATGCGAGCCTTCAAGAATGACGGCATTAACCGCGTCATCCTGTGTTCGGACGGAGTCGCCAACATGGGACAGACCGAATCCGACGCCATCCTCGGTGAGATTCGCGGGTATGTTGAAGAGGGTGTGTTGATGACCGCCATCGGCTTTGGCATGGACAACTACAACGACACGCTCATGGAGCAGCTCGCCAACGACGGCAACGGTTTCTACGCTTACGTGGATAACATGGATGAGGCCGAACGTCTCTTCATTGACAATCTCACCAGCACACTCCAAACCATTGCCCTCGACGCGAAAGTGCAGGTCGAGTTCAACCCGGCTGTGGTCATGCGCTATCGACTCGTCGGCTATGAAAACCGCGCCGTCGCCGACGATGAATTCCGCGATAACACCGTGGATGCCGGCGAGATCGGCGCAGGGCACACAGTCACTGCGTTGTATGAGGTCAAGTTGTATCCCGAAGCTTATGGAAGGATCGCAACCGTTTTTCTGCGCTGGGAAGACCCGGATACACACCAGGTCACGGAAATGTCAAAGGACTTTGAGGTGTTTGAACTTGCCCGGGATTTCCGCGAAGCCAACCCATACTTTCAACGGGCTGTCATCGTTGCCGAATACGCCGAGATCCTGAAACAAAGTTACTGGGCGGATGAAAGCTCCATTGACGATGTCTATCGCGAAGCCCAGTGGACCGAAGAGTATCTTTACCAGGACAAGGATATGAAGGAGTTTGTGGATTTGGTCCGTCAGGCGCGCAAGTTGAACCGATTGAGCATGTAACGAGAATTTTATGGCTCCGTTGTTCTTGTAAGCAGGTGCCACATAAAAACTTCCCCCTGGGAAAATCCCAGGGGGAATAAGACAGAGAGTAGTGGGTGGATTTAGGTTTATTGCCCGTCGTACCCACCAGCGGCTGGCCCGGTGTCTTCTATTGGGCCTAGATCTTCAAGCGGGCTTAAGAAGCCCGGGCTTGTGCTGGGCGACAAAATGAACGTTGTAGAGGTCATTCTGACATCGTCGGCCGCGCCTGTGAAGGTTACTTGGACATACACATCAACATGATTGTTTCCAAACAACGAACCAGGTAATGCGATTGAGTAGGTGCGGCATGTTGCGTCAGTTCGGTCTGTAAGATCCGATACCTCTTTATATATAGATGGAGCCGCGCCGCCGTACCAGTGTTGCAGGTAAACACTCGTAAGAGTCGCACTGCTGTTGACATCGTAACAAATCTGCACACCGTTGAGGTACATTAAATGATTAAAAAGACTGTCGGGGAGACTTGCGGTGAGCTGAAAGCCATAAGTGCCAGCGCCGGTTGCACTCAAATATGCGCCGTCTGTCCAGTATTCAACATAATGAGTACCACTGCCATTTTTTTGCCAGGCAGTGTTTCCTGCACCGATGTAAGTGACGCCTGTCGAGAGGGATGAATCCGTATAGGCCTTGGCCGCAGCCAGGTTGGTGGCATCGGCCGAGTTGGCCTGAGAGACTGCAAGTTCATCTGTTTTTTGCAGCATAACAGCCATCTCAGCGCGGGTGATGCCGCTATCGGGGTGATAGGTTCCGTCTGCATAGCCGGCTGAAATGCCGTTGTCTTTCAGCCAGCAGATGAAAGTCTCAGCCCAGTGTGCGTTGGTATCAGAGAAACAGCCGGTTGTGGCAGAAGCCTTGCCAACAAAAAAGGCGGTCAATACCAACGTAACAGACAGGGCGAGAATTATAATCGTTGATCTTTGTTTCATATCATTCTCCTTGAGGGTTGGAATTTTTCCTGTGTTTATTCACAGGATTAATTTATTATAAGAATTTCCTTTCAAGAATGCAAACCTTACCTTTGGGGGAATTTTTGGCGTAAATCGGAAAGGGATGGCAGCCAGTGAGTGGATTGTTGAGAATCAAAATTTCTTTCGTTTATAATCACCTTCGTTATGAGTACTTCAACAGTTGTCGTTGCCATGTCTGGCGGCGTGGATTCATCCGTGGCCGCGGCCCTGCTCAAACAGCAGGGTTATGACGTTATTGGCATGATGCTGCGCTTGTGGTCCGAGCCGGGCAGGGAAGATTCCAACCGCTGTTGCACGCCTGATTCGATGGCGCAGGCCCGCCGCGTGGCGGCCAAACTCGATATCCCGTTTTACGTGGTGGACGCAAAAAACGTCTTCCGTGAAACCGTCGTGCAATATTTTCTCGACGGCTGCGCGCGCGGCGAAACGCCCAATCCGTGTTTGCTGTGCAACCGTCAAATTCGCTGGACGTTTCTTTTGGATCATGCGCTTGCGTTGGGAGCGGAATTTATGGCGACGGGACATTACGTTAGACAACGGACGACAGACGATGGACGACATGAACTGCTTCGCGCATTTGACCGTTCCAAAGACCAGTCTTATGTTTTACATGTCTTGGGACAGGATAAACTTGCCCACGCGCTTTTTCCTGTGGGTGAGTATCCCAAGCCTGAAATACGCCGCCTCGCGCGGGACTTTGATCTGCCCACCGCTTCGAGAGCAGACTCCCAGGATTTGTGTTTTCTCGCGGGGGAAGACTATCGCAATTTTCTCCAGCGTCATGCGAGCGAGATTCTCAAGCCCGGCGACATTGTCACGAACGATGGACAGGTGATTGGTCAACACAACGGGCTTCCAAACTACACTATCGGCCAGCGCAAGGGACTTGGCATCGCTTCGCCCGTTCCGCTTTACGTTCTCACGAAAGATGCAACAAGCAATACGCTGGTCGTCGGCGCACGCGATGAGCTTGGCTCCACTGAACTGACTGCGCGCGATGTTAATTGGATTTCCGGCGAAGCGCCGACCCAACCGTTCCGCGCGGATGTGAAGATACGCTACACTGCCAAAGAGGCCGGGGCGCTGGTCATTCCATTAAACGGCGGTCAGGCTAAGGTCCATTTTGACGCGCCTGTTCGGGATGTGACCTCCGGCCAGGCGGCGGTATTCTATCAAGATGAGATCATGTTCGGCGGCGGAATTATCGTTTAGCATCTGCGCGTAGCCACTTTAGGATTGCTGGGTTGTTGGATCGGTTACTGGATTGTTTGAACGTGGAAACATTGGTTTGAGGACTCTGGAGTTTGGGCGGCAAGCCGCCCAAAAAACTTCTGGACTCCAAAATCGCGCATCTAAATTGAGGGCCAATGACATTTCCGACCATTTTATTTGCCGCTTTGATTGCCGTTTTGTATGGCGCTCTCTATCACTTTGCGCGCGGTGGGAGTGGCTGGCGTATGCTTCTTTATCTTGGTTTGAGCGTGCTTGGGTTTATGGCTGGACAGCTTTTGGGTACGTGGCGAGGCTGGTTTTTCCTGATGGTGGGGCCGATCAACCTGGGGATGGGGACGCTGGGGAGCGCCGCCTTTCTTGGGCTTGGCGACTGGCTAAACCGTAAAGAGCCGGGCCGGAAAAGCAGTGTATAATCTGCGCCTGTTGTGATCCCCAGGCTTCGGAAGTCCGAAGCCTTAAATGTGAGAAGGAAATGGAAGCGATAAAATTTCTGATTGACTTGTTCCTGCACCTGGATGAATACCTCAGCCAGATCATCAGCCAGTACGGTGTGTGGACGTATGCCCTGCTTTTCTTCGTGATCTTCATGGAGACGGGGTTTGTGGTAACGCCTTTTCTGCCGGGGGACTCGTTGTTGTTTGCGGCAGGCACTTTTGCGGCGCTTGGTTCGCTCAACCTGTGGCTGTTGGTCGTTCTTTTGATGGTCGCGGCCATCGGCGGCGACACGGTCAACTATTGGATCGGCCATTATCTCGGCGACCGCGCCTACAATATCAAATGGATCAAGAAGGAATATCTCGACAAAACCCATGCCTTCTTTGAGAAGCACGGCGGCAAGACGATCTTCCTGGCGCGCTTCGTTCCGATCGTCCGCACGTTTGCGCCGTTTGTGGCGGGCATTGGGCGCATGTCCTACACTTACTTTATCACCTATAATTTTGTAGGCGGCATTGTGTGGGTGGCGCTGTTCACATTTGCGGGATATTTCTTTGGCAATATCCCGTTTGTGAGGGAGAACTTCGAGTTCGTGATCGTCGCCATCATTTTGATCTCGGTTGTGCCGATCTTCATCGAGTGGTGGAAGGCGCGGCGCGAAGGCAGGCGGGCAGGCGTAAAAGCGGAAGCGTAAGGAGCAGGTCGGGCGCAAGTCCGACCTGATTTTTTATGAAGCGGCTGGCAGTTCTCTTTTCGCTTTTTATCCTGGCCGTCATCGTTACAGCGGACTTTGGCATCATTGACCCCTGCCTGCGTTGGATGACCCGCTTCGGCGGCGATAAGGTGGGACATTTTGTGTTATTCGGGCTTTTGAATTTTTTTATCATCCGGGCATTTCTCAATCGCCCAAATGCGAACCCATCCCGCGTCGCGCTGACCGTGAGCCTGATCCTGTCCATTTTGATTGGCCTCGAAGAATGGAGCCAATCCCTCTTTCCCGCGCGGACGATGTCGCTGGATGATCTGGCGGCGGGTTACGCCGGGGTTGCTTTGTTTGGATTTTTAGCATGGCGGGGAAGGAGCAAGGTCTAACTGGAACGTCAAAGAAAATGTAACTTTTATCGGTTTCAGGCATCTAAAGCTACTGTAATTCATCACAGGAGTATGAGATGCCAATTTTTGAGTTTGCTTGCAGTGAATGCGGACAGTCTTTTGAAGAGCTGGTTTTCAGCGCCAGCAAAGTTGACGAGGTGGTTTGTCCTGTCTGCGGGAGTGAGCAGGTGAAGAAGAAGATGTCCACATTCGCGTCAAAGGTGTCAGGAAGCGGAAGCTCGTTTTCGCTCGGCGCGAGTTCTGCGCCATCGTGCAGCACGGGAAGCGTCTGAGGGACGTGAAGTTGATCGGCCGTGTGCCGATCTCGGCAAAAAGTGACAGTCAATTTTGTGAAGCATCCCCGAAGAAACGGAGGGGGCAAATTGACCGTCACTTTTGATTCATGCCGTTCGCTCCGCAGTTCAACTGCGAAGCGAACGGAGTTCAACTGCGGAGCAAACAGTTTATGGTGTTAGTTTGAGATGCCCTTCGGCGTCCTCGATAATCGAATCCTGTTCCCACCACATGGGATAGTATTTCACGCCAGCCCAAAGCGGGGACATATCGGCGTAATGCTTATGATACGCGTGACCGGATTCGCCGGTGGTGTGAACGGTGACCGAATTGTTCAGGTTGCCCAAATCCACGATCATGCGCATGGATGGGAGCCAGTCCACTTCGAAGGAGACGCCCACATCCCAGCCTGTGGCGTTGACGATACTCTGGCCGCCGCCGGTGCTGAATGGCCCGCGGTTGAACAGCGATTCGATTGGCCCCACGCCTGATTTCCCAAGCGTTCCATTTTCGAAAGTGGCGGTGTGAAGATCGCCCCAGGCAGGCCATTTGGCGGGGTCTTTGCCGAAATCCTTTTCCAACTCAGAGATCGTTTCTGCGAAGGACGCCGCGAAAATATCGTCGCGGGTCTCCACTTGTTCGGGAGTGGATTTATCGTCCCACCAGAATGAATCCATTTGGTTGATGATGTTGCGCGTTACTTCAAACCAGCGGCTTCCACCGGATGTTTGATATCGTTCGGGCAGGTCATCGTTGAAGGTATTCTGGAGGAGATGCCACCAGAATCTTTCGTACATTGCGGCCTGCTGGGAATCCGCGCGGTTTTGGTAGTCCCAATCCGCGAGATATTCATCTCGGACAGAGGCAAGCTGCGGGTCGAGCGCGAGCGAATTCAGGACCGGAACGATAGCCGGCGCGCTTCCGTTGAATGAGTCGCCGTGCATGCCTTGAATGTAGGCGATGTCAATTTTGCCGGGCGCGGATTTTATCATTTCAACGATGCGGTTGGCGCGGTAGCCGTAATCCCAATCGTAGGTGATCATGTACGGATAATCGCCCGGCGGGACCTGGTTGTTGGCGGTCGCGATGTAGCCCTCGGCGGGGTTGAATGTATATGGCAGTTCTTCAAACGGAATGAAGCCCGTCCATTCGTACTCGTCTGTCCAGCCGGGAACGGGGAGCCGTCCATCACCATTCTTGCGGATGGGAACGTCGCCGGGCATCTGGTAGCCGATATTGCCTTCGATATCTGCGTAGAGCAGGTTTTGTGCAGGGACGTGGAAGTTGCTTGCGGCGGTGCGGAATTCATCCCAGTTTTGCGCCTTGTCGAAACCCCAGATGGCTTCGAATGGCGTGGAGGGAGTCAGCGCCGTCCATGCGAGGGCAATGACGTATTGTTCGGGCAGGTCAATTCCAGCGCGGTCTTTGAAGGCTTCGAATTCAGTATCGCCTTCCGCTCCCTTGTCTTTCAGCGGGCCGTAGGTGTCTGAGATGACCGGGCCGTGGCGCGTGAGGCGGACGGTGATGGTTGTCGGTTCACCGCCAACGATGTTGATGGTTTCTTCGCGTGTTTCAAAATCAACCCATTCGCCGTTCACTTCGTATTGGTTTGGGTTTTCAGGGTTGACCTTTTCAATAAACAAGTCCATGACATCGGGGCCGACGTTGGTGAAGCCCCAGGCGATCTTGTCATTGTGGCCGATGATGATGCCGGGGACTCCGGCAAATGAGAAGCCGGCCACTTCAAGCGGACACTCGTCATTTTGTGGGAGGCAGTGCAACGCGACCTGGTGCCAGATGGACGGCATTTGAATGCCGAGGTGCGGGTCGTTGGCGAGCAGGGGCATGCCGGTATCGGTCAGTTCGCCGGAGACAGCCCAGGAGTTGGATCCAATTCCGTCGCCAACGGGACCAAGCGCGGGGTCCAGAAGAGAGGCGTTGTGTTCGAGGGCCGCGAGCGTTTTATTGGGGACGTCAAATGCTGAGGCGTTTTGATTGGGCCGCGTGGCGGAAGTCCCCTCACCGATGTTGTTGACGATGACCGGGTGGTCGCCGGGGTAGGGCGGGTAGAGTTCGGCCACCTGTTCGGGTGTGAAGGTTTTGAGCAGGACGGCGCGCTCGATCTCTTCGCCCATGTTGCCGCGCAAGTCCCAGGCCATGGCCTTGCCCCAGGTGAGGCTGTGGACGGGTTCCCACGGTTCGATTTTGTAATCAGGGCTGAGCAGGCCGAGGATGGCATACTCGAGGCTGACAGCTTCACTGTCATGATCTTTGAGATATGCGTTGACGCCGTCGGTGTATGCCAGCAGGATGGCTCTTGATTCCGGGCCGAGGTTTTCCCATTCCTTTTCGGCGGTGACGCGCCAGCCAAGCGTGCGCAGGAAGGCGTCGGTTTCGGCCTGCCCTTCGCCGAACATTTCAGAGAGGCGGCCCGAACCGATGTGACGCCAGGCGTCCATTTGCCAGAAACGATCCTGTGCATGGACGTAGCCTTGCCCGAAGTAGATGTCGTGCAGGCTGGATGCGTAAATGTGCGGGATGCCCATTTTGTCGCGGTAGACATCCACCGCGCCGTCCAGCCCTTCGACTTTGATCTCTCCGTCAATTTGCGGGAACGATTTTTCGGCCACCGTGCCGGGCAGATAGGACTTGATATAGAACGTCCCTCCCGCGCCCAGCAGAATGGCAATGATGAGCGCACCGATCCCGATGCGCCCAAGAAACTTACCGGCTTTTTTCATACTGCTCCTCCAATGGTATTTCGTCGGATTATACGTCCGTTCAACGAGTGTGAGAACACGATTTTTCTTTTTGGGTTCCTATGGATTGAACACGAAGGACACAATCCCCAGAGAACGGGGACAGGCGGGCACGAA
Organism: Chloroflexota bacterium; assembly: GCA_016235425.1. Lineage (GTDB taxonomy): Bacteria > Chloroflexota > Anaerolineae > Anaerolineales > Villigracilaceae > JAKOVF01. The sequence goes on from JACRLC010000059.1 coordinate 54,027, forward strand.
GGTTTGAAATGTGGCACAACAAGAGGACTCTTTTTGGATTTTCCTAACCCGGACAAGCCGGAAAAGTTTTACCGCAAAGCCCGCTAAGAGCGCGAAGGTTTTAAAGGTTTTTCTTAGCGATCTTTGCGTGCTTCGCGGTTCAAAAATTCTTGTGCAAAAAACAAGGATGCAACTTCTAAGTTCCTAAGTGTACACTTCGACAAGCTCAGTGCAGGCTTCGTGTCACTTCGACAGGCTCAGTACAAGCCTTTGTGTTTGAAAATGTTCGTGGACATGACATCTCGCAAAACCGGATAAAATCACTGCATGAAAAATTCATATCAAGGAACGGAATGGCATCATATCGTTTTGGGGTTGGCTCTTTTTCTTGGAATTATTCTCAGGGTTTTTCCGGGGATCATGACGGGTTTTCCTCCCAACGATGGCGGCATGTTTTACGTGATGATCCGCGACCTGCGCCTCAACCATTACCTGCTTCCTCTCGTCACCACCTATAACTTTGCGGAGATCCCATTTGCCTACCCGCCTCTCGGTTTTTATCTTGCGGCCATTTTGAAGGATGTGATCGGCCTGCCGGTTCTCGAATCTTTGCGCTGGCTGCCGGCCATCATAAACATCCTGTCCATCTTTGCCTTTTACCTGCTCGCTGTGAAAATCCTTCAAGACCGTCCGCGCGCCGCGATTGCCGCCGCGGTCTACGCGCTCACACCGGGAAGCTATACCTGGTTCATCATGGGCGGCGGCCTGACGCGCTCGCTCGGCACATTGTTCCTGTTATTGTCCCTGTATTTTTTGTTACGCACATTTGATGAACGGACCTGGAAAAATCTTTTATTCACCTCCTTGTTTTGCGCGCTGGTTGTTCTCAGCCACCCCGAAGCCGCCCTGCACACCGCCGCATCCTGCATCCTTTTCTGGCTTTTTTTTGGACGGACAAAACAAGGGACTCTCTCCGCCCTTTACATTGGACTCGGCACGATCATTTTCACCTTCCCCTGGTGGCTCCCGCTTCTCGCGGGACATGGGACTGCTCCCGTTATATCGGCATTGCACACCGGGATGTATCAGCTTAATTCATTCACTGCATTGCTGAACGATATTTTTGCCCGCGACACATTCATTCCCTTCCTGCTGATTCTGCGTCTTCTTGGATTGGGTTGGGCAATCTGGAAAAGACAATATCTCCTGATTGCATGGATGGCATTGCCGTATCTCGTCGAGCCGCGCAGTGCACCCGCGTTCACATTCTTCTCGTTCAACATTTTCATTGCTTTTGGCGCGGCAGATGCTCTGCCTGAATTGGTCAATCGCCTCAATGCAAAACGGACTGGCGGATCTTTTCACCTCTCGTTTCCTGAAATTCGCTGGTTGAACCGGTTTGTCCTTTTGTTGTTCATCTATCTCTTCGTTGAAAGCGCACTCACGTCGTTTCAACTGATAAACAACACACTTGAACCGTCCGCCGTCGAAGCGATGACCTGGGTGAATGAAAACGTCCCGGCGGATGCGCGCTTCCTGGTTCTCACCGGCAAAGCCGACCCGATGGTCGATCCCATGCAGGAATGGTTCCCCGCGCTTGCAGAACGCCGAAGCCAGACGACCTTGCAAGGATATGAATGGACGTTGGCTGAGGGATTTATCGTCCGCTGGAAGCAATTGTCGAAGTTGCAGGATTGCGGGAATACTTCGTGTGTGGAGAATTGGTCGAAAGAGACGGGATTGGAATTCACGCATCTGTTCGTGGCAAGGAATACATTCATGAATAACCAGCCTGCATCGCTTTCAAATGGCGAATACAAGCTGGTTTATGAAAATTCGGAAATTTCTGTTTATGAGAAGTAACGCGGCATTTTGAACTTTTCCGATTAAATCCAGCAATCCATTCGCGTCGAGCGGAGGCCTGAGTGCAAGCCGAAGGCTGTAGTCGAGACGCATTGCCGTAAAAACACTGCGCTACGCTGCGTTCAGCGTGATGTCCTATTGTCGAGATAGTTTGTAAATTTGCAAAATGTTGCGTTGCATTTGTTGATTTCTTCGCTGGGATATAATGCCATCCATGAAAAGCAGACTCTTCATCTCCGTCACTTTTATTCTGTGGTTGGGGATCATTCTTGGGGCATTTTTTGTGGTTCAAAAACCTGCCGCAATCGCCGCCGCTGGCGGCTTGGCATCCATGTTGGGGACAATATTATTTGCCCTTCTGTTTCTTTGTGTTGGAACAGGGCTTGGCTATTTCGTTTTATCCCGCTCTAACCTTGATTTGATTTTTTCCCAGCGTTTGATGTTCTCTGCCGGAATTGGGACGGGCCTGCTTGGCCTGCTCGGTTTCGGGTTGGCGGTGATTGGTTTTGCCCAAGGCTGGTTTCTGCTTACCCTTTTGATGGTTATTTTGGGCGTATTGATTTGGAAGCGCACCTTATCTCCCGCATGGCAGGATTTACTCGCTTTGCGGGCCGAGCTTGTCGAATCGTCCAAATCGGCGCCTGCCTGGATCGCGTGGTTTGCGCTGGCGGAATTATTCTTTGCCTGCCTGCTTTCACTGGCGCCGCCTGCTGAAGCCTTTGACGGGTTGTTCTATCACCTGACGGTTCCCTCTCTCTGGTTGCGCGATGGCGGAATCCAATTGTTCAACATGCCGCATTATTGGTATCCATCCCTTGTGGAAGGTATGTTCCTCTGGCCGCTTTCTGTTGGCTTGGATTCAACTCCACAACTCATCCATTTGACCTTTGGAATATTGTCCGTTTTGCTGGTCTGGGATTGGACTCGTCTGCTTTTCGGGAGGCGCGCGGCCTGGTGGAGCATTGTGATCTTTCTGAGTATGCCGTCGCTTCCCTGGCTGGCCTCATGGGCCTATACCGATTTGGGACTGATCTTTTATTCGCTCGCCGCATTGCTTGCCCTGTCAAAATGGAAGGATGCATCCAATGAGCGCTGGCTTCTAGTCGGTGGTGCGATGGCCGGATTTGCCGTGGGGATCAAATATACCAGCTTCGTCCTTCCGCTTGTGATGCTTGGGCTGATGGTTTGGCGGCTGAGACGGGACATCCGCCGCCTGGCCGTGTCCATTCTCAAATTCGGAAGCATGGGTTTGCTGGTTGGGTTTCCGTGGTATCTCCGCAACTGGGTTTGGACGGGCAATCCTGTTTACCCCTTCGTCTTTGGCGGCCCATATTGGGACGCATTCCGCTCGGCTTGGTATGGTGGAGCTGGAACCGGGATCGGCTGGAATTTCCTTGAAATATTCTCCCTTCCTTTTGTAACGACATTGGGCTATCGCGATGTCAATTATTTCGATGGACGGATTGGCCCATTTTATCTGATTTTATTTCCGGTCGTTTTCTGGGTGATTTGGAGAACGTGGAAGGAACAAAACGGGCGCAAGAAAGATGTCACCATCCTGCTTTCTTTTTCCCTTGCCAGCATTATCTTCTGGGTTTTGGGTGTCATCCAAACGGATCATTTGATGCAAGCCCGCCTGCTCTGGCCCGGACTTTTCCCGCTCATCCCGTTCATGGCGGCAGGGATTTTGGGATTGGAATCCCTGGATACTCCGAAATTTCGCCTCAGCTTCATGTTTTCCGCGCTCGCCGGGTTGACAACATTTTTCCTGTTACTGGACTTTGGCCTGTTGGTCATGTTCCGTAACCCGGTCATGGCTGCCGTTGGCTCGGAATCGCGCCAGGCTTATATCGCCCGCATTCAACCGAAATATGCTCAGGCGCTGGAACTGGCAAACGAGACTCCGCCCGATGCCTTTATCTACTTACTCAACGAGCCGCGCAGTTATGGGATGAACAGGCGCGTACAACCCGACCCGGTCAATGACAACCTGCCGCATGATTTCCATTTGTACGCGGCCAATACCGAACTCCTCAATGCCTGGAGGATGCAGGGATATACACACGTTTTGGCGGCCAAAAGTTTTTTAGCGCCGGATAATGCGCAGGTTTATGCTCTTGCTCCCAACTATTCGGCGCGCTTGGATGAATTGATAAGTTCCTTGATTGAGATCGAACGCTCGAGCAAAGGGGATTATATTTTGTTCGCCATTCCACCCGAATAAATTAGAGAAAATCCAAGAAGCCCAAACCGCGGAGTCACAGAGATTTGCTCCGTGACTCCGCGGCGAAATTTACTGCACGATCCCCAGCATCCTCGGGAACCAGTACCACAGAATGTCTGCGGCGGGTTTGCCATGCACCGAAGCGGACTTGTCCTGCAACGCGGCCGGCGGATAATATCCACGGCTGACGACGCCGCTGATCCAGGGACGTGAATTGATCGCTGCCAAAATGGATTCGTAGACGTCGGCCTGTGCCTGCAAATCCAGCGGCACGGTTCCGGTATCCGAATTTGGCCTGCTGAGCGCGGTCCAATCGAGACAGCCTCCCTTGCCATCTGTGAGACAGCCGTTGGCTGTGCCGGCTGCCGAAGGATACGCAAGCGCAAGGATGATCGGTTTGTTGATGAGCGAAGGCAGGGGTGATACTTCATTATCCAGCAATCGCCCGGCCTCAGTGACGTAGTCCGCTTTGGTGGCGCTTGGATTCGTCGAGAGTGAAGCCGACCAAAGCAGGTAAATGCCATCGGTATCCTGCAGGAAGGAAAGCGGCGTCTGCAAATTTGACTTGGTGTAGGGCAATGCCCAGTAAATTTTCCCCGTGAAATGCTGGCGGACCTCCGCGATGGTCACTTTCCATTGCGACTCCACATCTGCGGGCGCGTTGGAGGGGGAACCGTCGGCAAGAGTCCCGCCGGGCAGGGCAGGCATGACCCAGTCGCCGCCGAGGATCAGCATTTGCGCGCCTGTCTGGGCGGCGAGGTCCGCGTAATTGACCGCGAAGGCGCGGTAGCGGTTGAACCACATCTGCCACCAGGATGCATCTCGAGGCGCGGCCAGCCAGTAGTCAGAGGAAGAGGCGGGGAAGTGCGGGGTGGGGAAAATGGCAGCGTTGAGTCCCAATGCCCTCGCCTGGCTGATCATGATCGCAGAGTCGATCCAAAGAGGGTCCTGTCCAGGCACGGGAGCGAATGTCAGCGGGGAGATGGTGGTGTACGTCCAGCTTGGAGTTAGAACAACGTAATTCGATCCGAGAGCCTGTGTGTTTGCAAGTGCCTGCGGCGCGTAGTACGACCAGTTCGGGCGGAAGGTGGATTGAAACTCGACGCCGGTGACGAACCCGCTCCCGCGCGCGGTGATGCTCGACCCGACCAATGTTGTCGGTTCCGGGTTTTCAAACCACGCCCACGAACTTACGGTATCCTGAATATCCTGGCTTGTCAGGCTGGTTGACACTTCACGCCCATGCGCGGAATGACCGCTTGTGGCTGAGTCGTCCGCGCTTCCGCACTGGCCGTTGCGGCAATAGCGATACCCAAACGAACCAAGCATGTTGAGCGGGCCGTACAATTTGTATGCCCAGCGGTTGTTGCCAAGCGGCCACATCGGGATCGGTTCCGTCCAGCCGTATGGATTGAACTGAATGTAGATGATGTCGCCGGGCGGTGTGACGTCTGGAACGGAAACTTCAAAAAGGATCGGCGAAGATGGCCCTGACCCCCAGGTTTCGATTGTGTCATTCAACGTAACATCCTGGGGTGGAACTATAAATTCGCGCAGGATGAACTCTCCTGTGGTTTTATGTTCTGCATTCCAGAAGCCGTCGCCCAATGTATATTTGTATTGCACGTGCGCGCCCACGGGCAGGCTCACCCTCGTGGTGTATTTGCCGTCCGGCAATAAATCCATGATGGGCATCCGGTCTGCATTGGTGCTCAAGCCGCCCTGCAAGTCCGCGAAGGTGTTGCCCAATTGCAGAAGGTTGCCAGCCACGCGCACCGGCGCGCCCGGAACCGTATTGGTCGGGGTGGAGACGCTGAACGTTACCGATACCAATGGCGCGGGCTTCACGCGCAAATCCACGTTCGTTGTCTGCGAATCGCCGATTGCCGCGCCTTGCTGGAAGGGGAGATAGATCCCGTCCAGGCTGTAAACCACCAAATTGTGAGTGCCAACCGGAAGCCCGGAAATATCGAAGCGCCCGGCAGAGTCGGTGATGTATTGCATTCCGCCTGCGGCCACCAAAATATTCGGAAGCGGCGTGCCGGTATCTGCATTGAGCACGCGTCCTTGAATGGCTCCCTTTGGCCGCGCATACGATTTATCGCTCCAGTCCGCGACGATATCCTGCACTTCACCCGGCCCAACGACGTAATACAAACGATAGCGGATCGCAGTGCCAAGTGTGCTGTCCTCCGTCACCTGCCCCGAAGCGCGGCGCACGTAGCGATATTTCACAACCGAATTCATCGTAAGGGGCAGGACGGCAGAATACGTGAAAGCATCACGCGACGACATCGGATAATAGGCCGCGTTGAGCGAGAGGCCGGTCACTTCATCGAGGATGGCGAGCGCAAGCGTTTCCCCTGGCTGGAGCGGTTCAGGTAAGGAAGCGATAAATGTTGTTTGGGCGGCGGATTGCGGCGCGGGGGTGGGAGCGTTGCCCGCCGGTGTTTGCGTGGATGTGGCAGGCAGGGTGGGCAGTTCAAATAATGAAATCGTGCAAGCCTGTCCGCTGAGCGCGAGGACCAGTGCAATAAGCGCGGCGCGCCTCAATAACAATGACTTCTTCATTCTCTCTCCTCAAAATAAACACGAACGCTTCAAGCCGGACCCGTATCCTGCCTCCGTTAAACCGGCTCACTCTCCGCTGGTTTTGTCTTCCCGCGCCCGGCGTAGGCGAGGAAACTCAGGCCGATGCTGACAAAGTATAACAAAATCATCGGGGCCATTACCAGACCCATATTTACCGGGTCGATGGTGGGCGTGATGGCCGCGGCGATGACGGAAATGATGACGATTGCAAGTCTCCACTGTTGGGCAAGAACAGCGGGCTTGACCAATCCCATCGCGGACAGTACATAGATCACAAGCGGGAACTCAAAAAAGATGCCGATCCAGAACATCAGGCTGGTGACAAACCCGAAGTATTCGCGCGCCGCCCAAAACTGGGCGATCTTTGTAAAACCTCCCAAAAACGGCAGTGCGGCGGGAAGCAGGATATAAAATGTGAAGGCCATGCCGAGCAGGAATAGGAAGGTGGCAAACGGAATTCCCGCCAGCCCGAATTTGCGTTCACGCGGCCTGAGCCCCGGCGCGGCGAACAGCCACAACTCGAAGGCAATATATGGAAAGGCCACCGCAATCCCCGCCGACATGGCGACGCGCATGAACACGCCAATTTCCTCGGTCACTTGAATGGCTTGCAGTTTTTCGAGTCCGCCGACGGGAACGGCGAGAAAGTCCATCAATCTTTCGGCGTACCAAAATGAAGCAATGACTGCCAGCGCCAGCACGACCACCGCCCGCAGGAGATGCGCGCGAAGCGCCTCCACCTGGTCCCACATCATCTGGCGGACGCTGCTGTCGGTGGCTAGATCGGCGAAGACATCGGTGAGCGGGCGCTCTTCGGGTTCGGTATTCAGGAATTTGTTGAAGCGCGCAACCGCCCGAAAGGGAGAGGCCGCGATGTTGAAAATGAGGCGGAATGGAAATGTGATGACCCGCCATACACCGGAGAAGAATTTACGCATGCGGCTCCGCGTCATCTTTCGGTAAATCGCTTTCGGCGGGAGGCGGGATGGTGGGCTCCCTCTTTTCGGGCGCGGTTGGCGGATTCGGCTTCGAGCGGGGAGGATTGTTTATTGAACGGTAGCCGCTTCGGGCGGGGTCGGAAGCGTTGATGTTGATCTCGCCGCCGATCTTGTTGAGCTCTTCATTCGCATCGCGCATCAATTTATTGGGCAGGGTCCGCAGTTCGCGCGAAGTCTGCTGAAAGGCTTTCCACCCATCCGAAGTGACAACGCTTCTCAGCCACTTGCCAATCGTTTTCCCTGCCTTTTGCATGTCTTTGGGACCCAGCACGATCAGGGCAATAATGATAATAAAAACAAGTTCGGACATGCCGATGCCGAGGATTTCCATAACTAGGCCTTTTGAATGATCTGAGTGATCTCGTGCTGGTGATCTGCGAGCGCGCCCAGCACGCCGTTGATAAAGCGCGGTGCGGAATCGGAGCCGAAGAGCTTCGCCAGTTCCACCGCTTCGTTGATTGCCACTTTCACGGGCGTTTCGCGGCTCACGGCAAATTCCCAGAATGCAATGCGCAGGATGTTGCGGTCGATCGCGGCGATCTGGTCGAGCGGCCATTCGGGCGCGTATTTTGCGATGAGCTGGTCGAGATCGTGGGTGAGGGGGAGTACGCCGAAGATGATCTGCCGCGCAAATTCGGCGAGGTCATCGGACAGCGGCATTTCCTCCAGCCGTTCCTTGTAGATGTCGGCTGGAGGGTGATTTGCAATATCGATTTCGTAAAGTACCTGCAGGGCGAGGGAGCGCGCCCTGGTGCGGGGTTTCATTGGGTCAGGCCTCGTCATCCTCGTAATCAATATCCTCGATGTGGATATTTACGTAACCCACATCCATGCCGACCATTTCCTGGATGGCGCGCGCCACCTGCTGTTGGACGTTGCGGCTGACTTCGCGGATATTGACATCCTGTTTGAGCGCAAGATACAGTTCTGCATATACCGTATTCTCTTCCGTCTCGATCCGCACACCATCGCCGATGCCGCGTTTGAAGAGCCGGTTCACGCCGCCGGAGACGGAAGCCATGCGGCTGACGCCCGGCACGCTCAAAGCGGATAGTCTCGCGATGGTGATCAACACATCGGGCGAGACGGTGGTTTTACCTTGTGGTTCGTAATCAGTCATGTGTTCTCCTTATTCCCCTCTCCTGCGGGAGAGGGGCCAGGGGTGAGGGTTACATCATCGCCATTCCGCCATCCACGCCAAGAACCTGGCCAGTGATGTACGCGGCCTGGTCGGAGGCGAGGAACGACGCGGCATAAGCGATTTCTTCCGGTTGTCCTTTGCGGCCCAGCGGGACCATTTTCAGCATGGCTTCCAGTGTTTCGGGCGTCATCGCGTCGAGGATTTCGGTATCCACGAAACCCGGCGCAATGGCATTGACCGTGATGTTGCGCGCCGCCACTTCGCGTGCCAGCGCTTTGGTGAAGGCGATCTGTCCGCCTTTGGAAGCGGAGTAATTCGTCTGGCCGGGGTTGCCCATTTGGCCGGCGACCGAGGCGATGTTGATGATCCGTCCCGTGCGCTTTCGCATCATGTGTTTGACGGCGGTTTTGGAGCAGTTGAAGGTGCTTTTCAAGTTGGTGTTGATCACCGCGTCCCAGTCCGCTTCGGGCATCATCATAATGAGCTGGTCGCGGGTGATGCCTGCGTTGTTGACCAGGATGCCCAGGTCGCCAAACGTCTCAATCGCGAATTTGACCAGCGCCTCGGCTTGCTTGAAATCGGACACGTCCGCCTGCATGGCGGCGGCTTTGCCGCCCGCTTCCTGGATTTTCTTTACCACTTCTTCGGCGGCATCCGGCGATTTGTGATAGTTCACGACCACCGCCGCGCCGCGCGCCGCAAACTCCAGCGCAATGGCGCGGCCTATGCCGCGTGAGCCGCCTGTGACGAGCGCTGCTTTGTTTTCCAATGATAAAGTCAAGCCCATGATTCTGCTCCTCGTTGTGAATTATACACCGTCAGTGTTGCGTGTTTCGTGTTGAGTACATCTACAGCGGAAAAGGGTGCTGGTCAAAGCGAAAGAAACAAGACCTCAGCCGCGAATTACGCGAATCCTTCGACAAGGTTTCCCTGGCCCGAACACCAGGACGGGCGATAAACTCAACGCGGCGGCTCAACCCAACGGCTCAGGACAGGTTTTCGCGAATTGGTTTTTAAAAATCCGCGCTCATCCGCGAAACCTGTCCTGAGCTTGTCGAAGGATCCGTGGCAAAAGAATTTTGAACTCCTTGTTTTTTAGCAGCAATGGGTAGAACCCAGGATTATTGCTTTGGTTTCAAGCCCAGACCCAGCGCAATCCCGCCTCCCAGCGCAAGGACCGCCGCCCACAAAAACGCATCCTGCCAGAAGCGGATGGGGAAGAGGCGAATGAGCGTATCCGAATAATAAAACAACCACGAGTCACCTTCAAAGAAGAGGCTGTGGAACAGGGTAAAAAATTGCCAGAATACATCCGGGCTGATGGTGATCCCAATCCCAACAACCGCTCCGAGCGCAACGGCCAGTCCCACCATCCACCAGCCGCCGCGGCGCAGACCGTTGACGTAGTCCGCCATCCATTTGCCGCGCCAGGCGAAGAATGCGATGATGGCGAGAACTGCAAGCGCCGCATACCAGACGCGCAATGCGCCCTGCACCACGTTCTTCACATCCTGCATGTGACTCAATTCGCGCTCGTTGTAAAGCGGACTGCCGTCTTCAAATTTTAAGTCGCCAAGATAGGAAACGTCCGCGTTGTTGACGAGATATTCCAACGCGTAGGGCGCCCAGTGCAGGCGGTCTTCTTTTGTGAAGCCGTATTCATCCTGTGGAAAGTATGACATGTTGTATTCGACGGTGAGGAAGACGGGCGAAAGGAGGAGGCGCAAAGCGAAGCCAATTAACGCGAAGGGAATTAATAATGAAACGAGAAAGGAGAGGATGTGAGGAAGGGTGGGTTTCATGGTTTATCTATTTCATGTCACTGCAAAAACTCCAGCCCGCCCTGCAGAACGAACTTGACCACCATGTCGTTCACGATCCATTCGATGGGCGCGCGGTCGTCGGTGAAGACCATGGTTGTTTCATAGCCGGGTTGGAGGTTGGCGTAGGTCAGCGTCATGGTTGAGAGCAGGAGCGGGTGAGTGCTGGGGTCCTGCGCGAGTGCGGCAAGATTAGCCATAAAGTTCTCGCGCGTCGTCGGTTGTTTCGTGGCGAAGATCATCGTGTTCAATGTGCCGGGGATGTCCATGATGTGGATGGAGGGGAAGATGGCCGCCATGGTCGTGGCAAGTCCGTCAACGAGACGGCGGTCGCCGGGGACGGAACCAACGTTGAGGGTCAGGACCCCCTCATCGGTCAGGTGGGAGGCGCAGATCTCGAAGAATTCCTGAGTCGTCATGTGCGGGGGAATATACGGGGGGCGGTAGGCGTCCACGGCGATGATGTCATATTGATAAGGACTCTGTTCGAGATTCCAGCGTCCGTCGCCGACGTGGACATTCAGGTTCGGCTCGTTCATGTCAAAATATTCGCGGCCAACCTCCACGATCTTTGGGTCAAGTTCAAAGCCGTCAATTTGAATATCGCCGTACACGGCAGTGGCCTGACGCGCCGCGGTTCCGGCGGCGAGTCCTACAATTGCCATGCGCTGAACGTCCGCCGGTTTGCGTCCCGCATAAAAATATGGCCCGACTAGGAACTGTTCCCACGGCCCGCCGAATTGCAGGGTGTCGGGGTGATAGATCGAGTGAATGCCCTGGCCGTCGTTCAGGCGCAAAAGCGTAAAGCCGTTGACCTCCTGCACCTGAATGTAGTTGTACGCGGACTCGGTTTCGTACACCTGCCCGGTGCTGCTCTTGAGCGCTTGTCCCGCGAAAAGCGCGGCCACAATCGCAAGCAGGACGGGCATCCACAAAAACTTGAACATCTCGCGCTGGCTGGCATATTTGCCGAGGCCCGCGAGCGCCACGAACAATAGGAACAAACTGAAGACGAGAAAAGTCAGGCGCGTGCCAATGGTTGGGATGGTGACCAGTGTGGGGAGAAACGTGCCGATGAATGAGCCAAGCGTCGAGATGGCATAAATCCGCCCGGACGTTTGACCGGCCTTCGACATGTCGTCCACTGAGAGGCGGATCGCGAACGGGGAGATGGTTCCAAGCAGGGTGATGGGGACGCTGAACAGGATGAGGACTGCAACGAATGACCCCGCCATGATGCCGACGTTCAACCCTTCAAAAGCGCTCGCGGCGGACCTGAGGACTGGTCCCGCTATGTAAGGCACGAGTCCCAGGGTGAACGCTCCCCAGGCAAGGACGCGGTACATCGCGCCCGGCGTCGGGTTCTGGTCTGCCCATTTGCCGCCGAGGAAGTATCCCGCTGTAAGATAGATGAGGATGAGGCCGATAATGCTCGCCCAGACGAGATTGCTCGTGCCGAAGACGTTGCCGATCAAACGCGATGCGGCCAGTTCCGCCGCAAGCGTGGTCATGCCGGAGATGAAGACGGTGAAGAGGAGGTATTTTTTCATGTATCTTTCCGTGAAAAGGATGGGGGGATTATACCGTTCCTGCGGTTGTGTTGCATCGAGACCGGCAGGGGTCTGTACGAGTAATTTGTAATTGGTAATTTGGCAAAGCCAGGCAATATCCGACTTAGGGTCTATGCCCGCGGTGGAGAAGGAAATTTACGAGAAGGTGAAAGGGTTGTACGGGTATAATCAAACTGACCTATGCGCAACTCATCCGTCACAGGCGAACAACTGGCAAATTCCCTGCAGGCGCTGGGAATCAAATTCATCCTGGGGGGGAAGGCTGGCGGCGAAGCATTGCACCAAAAGCCCGCAGAACTCATCGCCGCGCTGGCGCAAAGCCAGGAAGCGCGCCTGCGCCTGGCGCTCATTCCTCTCTTTTTGGAACATCCTGAATTTGCCGCATACGCCCGCCCCGTTGCGGCAAGCCTCGGTGCCCGTCCGCGGCTTATGCTTCAATGTTATTACAGCGCGGCCGTCTGGTTGAAGCAAAAACATCGGGCGCGGCTTGAATCTCTGCCTGGCGCGAAGGCGTCCCTGCCCGATCTGTTCTCGCGCGTCCTGGGAATCGCAGGAACAGATGACCCCGATCTCAACCTGCAATTGCTGGCCGAACGCCATCAGGAACTGGGAGGCGAAAAGGTCAATTGGCTGGGAACCTACCACCACGCCGCGCAAATATGGCTCAGAGGACTGGAAATGCAGCATGTCCGCAATGGATAATTCCCAAATACAATCCATCCTTCAAGCACTGGGAGAACGCGTCCCTCCCCGCTCGCACCTGATCCTGGTTGGGGGCGGCGCGCTGGCTTTGCTTGGAAGTCCGCGCCTGACAATAGACCTTGATTTCATCGGCGACGATCTTTCCCCGGACCCGTTGGATAAAACCATCATGCAAGTTGCGAAAGAGCTGAACATATACGCCGAACCTGTTCCCTTGGAGAGATTCATACCCCTGCCCAAGGGAAACGAGGAACGGACAATTTTCATCGGTCAATTCGGAAATCTGGAAGTATATGTCGCAGACCCATACAGCATCGCGCTCAGTAAACTGGAACGCGGTTTCGATACAGACCTTGAAGACATTGTTTTTCTCATCCAACGCGGCTTGATCGTGATGGCAGAACTGGAACGAGTGGCGCAAGAATCCCTGCCGCGCGCCCGCGAATTCGACATGAATTCGACCGACATGCTCGCCCGCCTGCAAACTGTGCGCGATCGGCTGAGATAAAAAGGGAGGTTGCCTCATGCCAGCCAACGCTTTCATTACCAACGCCCTCCCGGCCTCCCCCAAATTCCAAATTGCGGAATTTGGGGGAGGAGAATGCAGGGCATGAATGAAAAATAAAATTCAAACCCAAGTTGAAATTATCCCTCCCCCATTTTCGCACTTTGAAAATGGGGGAGGGCAGGGTGGGGGCGATCATTTCACCACAAACACACTCCCCGCGCCCCTGCCTCCAACATCCGGGAAATAGAATTCAGATGCCGTGGGCGGTATCACCTTGAACGTGCCTGCGGTGCTGGCTCTCGCCAGATAGGTGTAAACGTATGTTCCTGCGGGTAAATAATCCGAAGACAGCACCACTTTCTCATCTCGGAATTCCTTGTGATAGAAGTACCACCAACCCCAGCCACGCTCGTTGTAATCTTCGCGCGTGTAACTCAATGGGACTTCCACGCTCGTGTTGAGCGAGGCGTCCACGGCTTCGAATCCTGCGGGCAGGGGATCGTCAATGACGATGTAGTGCAATGCGGCGGGGACGACGACCGTCAGCCGCACGCGGACCAACTCGCCGCGCTCGATTTCAGTGATGGGATGTTTCGAGTCGTCGAGCGTGAAGTATTCGCGCGAGAGACTCACGCCCTGGTCCAGTGCCTGCACTTCTTCAACGGGCAGGGTTGCGTTCATGTAGGCGGTGTAATACAGGTTACCCGTCCCTTCGCCGCGTGCGAAGACCAGATAATTGACTTCATCCTTCAGCAGGTCTTTCAACTCTATTTGCAGTTTGACGGTTTCGGTCAGGTTGTCTTTGCTGGCTGTGCCCTGTTCCAACGACTCGCCATTCAAGCCGACCGCGTACTGGTAACTGGTCTCGAATTCCTTCGACTCGACCAGCCAGTTCGTCAGCGCGATCAACGTCCATGCGGTTTCCTGTGTGGAGTGCCAGTGTCCGCCATCGCGGTGCGCCATCAGCCAGCGGACTGCATTGGCTGTGATGGGATTCTTCGGGTCAATCTGCACGAAGGTGTTCAACACGATGGCCGTCGTGCGCGTGTCTGTGTTCCAGTTCCAGTAATCGGTCTCGCCTTCCTCCCAATGGGCGCCGGAGGCCGATAAAACGGAAGCAGCCGCGAGGTCCGACATGACCGAGGTAATTCGTTTGTCTTCCTTGTCGAGCAGGAATAAAGTCTGCGCGAGATACGCTTTCGCGTACAGGCTCAACACTTCCCTGTTTTCGTAAATGTAGCTGGTCTGCCCCGCACCGAGTTGTTTGCCGCGCGCCAACACGTACATCATGAAGACGTAGCGGTTGTACTCCCAGTTGGCGTATCCACCGCCTCCGCCGCCGCGCAGGGAGGTTTGGCCGCTGTTCCCGCCCATGGACAAAATGGGCAGGTGGTCTTTGAGATATTCAAGGCCTGTGGTGAGCACGCCCTCCGCAACGGGATAGCCGCTGTCCTTCGCTTCGAGCAGGCCATACACAACGTAGGCGGTGACGTACGGGTCGCTCTTGTCGCCGTCCCACCAGTTCCAGCCGCCGTCGTAAATCTGCTTGGCGTAAATTCTTTGCAGGGCCGCGTTCACCTGCTGGTCGAGATGGCTCTTGAGTCTGGGGTCGGACAGCCCCGCGGCTTCGAGCGCGCGCATGGTGATGACGTTCGGCAGGAAGCGCGAGATGGTTTGCTCCATGCACAGATAATCAAAATCTTCGAGATAGGTCAACCCGCTTTGCATTGAAGCGGCCAGCGAGGGCGAGACTTCAATCGAAAGGTTCGCGTCGGTGTAACCGGGCGAGGCGGGCAGCTGCAGGCCCTCGGTGGCGGAGTTCGCTTCGAGCAGCATGCCCGACGTGCCAACCGTTTCGACCGCCGTGAAGTTATAGACGGGAATGCCCTGACCTTCCAATGTGCCGAGCGCGGGTTTGCTTGAATCTTTGTATCTGCCGCCTGACGCGTGCACCGTGAAATCCACGCGCTGGACATTATCCACCGTTAAATTCCACGTGACGTAGGACTGGCCTTTCGCTTCCACCTCGACCGATTGGCTGGCCTCGTTATTTAAAGCGACTCCCTCCGCCTCGAGATTGACGCTCACTTCGAGTTTGGCCGCCGTGTTATTGTGAACCACCGCGCCGACTTGCACTTCATCGCCCACGACGAAGAAGCGCGGCGTGGTCATCTCGACGAACAGCGGTTTGGTGCTGAGCACTTCGTTCGTTGTCTGCCCGACCTTGCTGTCTGCCGTGACCGCGCGTACATCGGCGCGCCACGTGGTGAGATTTTCAGGCAGGCTTACGGTCACCTGCGCTTCGCCGTTTTCATCGGTGCTGACCATGCCCTCAAACCCGGCCGTGTCTTTGAAATCCGAGCGCACAGTGACAATGCCGAGTTCGCCGCCGCCGCCGCCGCCGCTTCCTCCGCCCTCGGGAATGGACTCGCGATACAGTGCATTGTAATCATCTGCATTCGAGACGATCCCAACCGCGGTCCGCACGCCGAGCGATTGGTCTGGGTAGAACGCCTCGAGCAACGACGCGGAATTCATCGGGGCCAGCGCCAGCACAGCCTTATCCACCACTGCCAGCGAAACATCCGCAGATACAGGCTTCCCGTGCGAATCTTTCGTGACGATGGTGTAGGTTACCTCATCGCCGGGCCCCGCGGACTCCTTGTCCGTCGTCACGCTCACGTCCAGCGTCTGCTCGCTCGTGGCGACCTTGAGCATGGTCATGCCGATTTTGAAATTCGGTTTTCCAGAATTCTCCGCGCCGCTGATGACGGTGACGGACACGTATGCCATGGGAGCCATGTCGCCTGTAATCGGTAATTTGTAAATCGTGCTGGTGCCTTTGAGAAGCACCACATCCTGTTTGTAAATGTGACCGCGCTCATACGTCACCAGCGCGTACACTTCGCCCTCGAATGGTTGGGCGATCAAAATCTCTGCCGTATCGCCGGGCGAGTAATCATCTTTATCGGCAACGAGATTGAACGTGCGGTCGTTGGTCTGCTTCCATGAAATATAGTCATCGCTCGAAACCCAGATGTACGTCGAGGCTGAATGCGAATTGCCTTTTGAATCGTTCACCGTCACGAGCGCCTTGAACACGCCGCCGTTGGGCGGGATGAACGAAACCGACGCCAGTCCCTTCTCATCCGTCACCGCGCTTTGCGTGCCGGCGGGAATCTCTTCAACAGACGTGACCCAGCGCAACTGTCCCTGCTCATCCTGTTCCTGCACGCTGTACCATCTGCGTTCGACGAATTTCACGCTCACGGTCTGACCCGCGACGGGTTCCGAATCCCAATCCAGCGCGGCCGCCTGGAAAGCCTGTGCCTCACCTGCCACGCCGATATATTTCTCCGACCGAATGCCCGCGTACACTTCGCTTTGGTGCACGATGACGCTCGTGCTTCCGCTGACCAGGTTCCCGCCCACGTCTGTCACGTTGGCATTGAACGAAACGACTTTGCTTGTTTTTGTCTCGCCCAGGCTCACGGTCTGCGCGAGTTCGAGATGGCCGTTCGCGTCTGTAACCGTCTGCCCTTCATCCAAAGTACTGCGCGTCGTGGATTGCTGCTCGGACCAATACGAATCCCTGTCCCAATCCGAGAAACTGAACTGCGAATAATCCTCTGATGGACGGAAGTAAAACGGCGCGGCCTGCATGAACCAATCCACGTTTGCATTGGCGACATTTCCGCCTGAATAATATTTCGTGTCCATGCTGAAAGTGACCGTCGCGCCCGAAAGCACATCGGTCTGGTCTGTGCCGGCGCTCACTTCAAACTCCGGCTTGTGATATTCCGCCACGTTGAATGACAGGAACCCAATCGTATTGCCGTTGGGAGAGTAGCGGACGTAAATTTCATACCCGCCAAGCGCGGCGTTTTCATCCAATGTGAGTTTATCTGTGAAACTGCCCGTCTCGGAAAGTTCAATGTAATCGGCGTAGACCTGTTCGCCCCAATGGTCAACCGTCACGTAGACTTTCTTCGTCAGCGGCAGGCTGTAGTGCAGATCATCGTTGTTACGTACAATGCCCTTGAAGAACACATCCTGGCCTGGGCGGTAAATCGGCCTGTCCGTGTAAAGGTAGGCAAACGGGCGGTTTGTATCCGAGTAATACGTTTCGTACAAACCGAAGTCACCCGCCGAAACGCCGCTTCCCCAATCCAGCGACGCGAAGGCGAGATGATCCGTGCCTTCGACCTGGACGTAAACAGGACGGTTGATATTATCCAGATAAGCCAATCCGTTCTTGTCTGTTTTGGCTGTGCCTATCTTTTTATATTTCTCGTTGTAGAACGTCACGTCCACATTCGCTTGCGGCGCGCCCGTTTCCAAATCCGTCACCCAGGCCAGCCCTTCCCTGTCTGTGGCTTTGAATGTGATGTTATCGGTCGCAACGATGAGCATGTGTCCGTCGTAAAAGTTCAAGTCATATTTTAGCGGCGCGCCGTTCACGCCGATGAAATAATATCCGGGCGCGAGCGGGCTGCCCTTCCTGTCTTCCAGTTTGATGTTCAGCCTGCCAAGCTCATTGAGTTCGGCCGCTTCCACTTTCCATTCTCGAAGCGGCTGCGCGCTTGGATTGAACCAGACCGCTTCAGGCTCGCCTCTCAACACCCTCGTAAATTCATCGTACGTCACGGGATACAACGAGACAGTCGCCCAATCCAGGTTGACGTGCTCGAGGAAGACCTCCTGCGGTCCTTTGGCGCGGTACACAAGCGGCATCCACGGCAGGGCAAGCCGCGCATACGGCGACATCGCCGCAGTCGTAAGTGAGAACGACGTCTCGGTTTTGATGGTGTTGCCGTAAATATCCGCCATGCCGGGCAGAAGTCTCACCACGTAATTTGTGCTTGGCTCCAGCCCATAAATCCCAAGCGACCAATCATAGTCGTTGTAATAAAACGAGAGTTCGTTCTTTGGTTTCGGCGTGATGACCACGCGGCTGTTCAGGCTTTTTGCATTCATCGGCGAAGCAAACGTCAGGCACATGTACGAACTAAAATCTTCCTGCGTTGAATTTGGTTCAGGGGAGATTTGCGTGATGGCCGGCAATTGCACCGTGCTGAAATCCAGTGTCCAGCCTTCCTTGAGCCTCCCGCCATCGGTCGCCTGCGCCGAATCCGAAACCGCCAATTCGTAAAAATTCGCGATCTGATATTTGCCCACAGGCTCGATCGTCAACTCGGTGGAGTCCTCGTTCCACTTCAATTTCAACGGGAACGCCTTCCTCGTCTCGCGGTTCACCAGCGACACCGCCTCCGCCGCGCTCTCCTGGTCCATCGCCTGCATAAACGTCACGATAAACGACTGGTCGAGCAAAACATTCGCAATGCTTGCGGGTGGATTCTGTATTCCGTTTTTCAAGGAGACAAATCCAATGGACGGCTGACGCGTGACGAATTGCCAGACGAACGCGTCGTCCAGCGCGTTGCCTGTCATATCTTTGAGTCCCGCTTCAACCCGGACCGTATACCTGGTTCCGCTTAATAGATTTTCCTCCGGCTCGAACACATACACCGACGAATTGACCCAGTTGCCCTTTCCTTTAACATCAGGCGAGAAGATCAATGGCTGGGGCAGGTTATCCTGCTCTTCTTCGATTGTTACGGGAACAATTGGTTTGTTGAATATGACCGTGACGTTCGTCCCCATTTCCACGGCTTCCGCGTCCACCGCGGGGAAGACCTGTCCCACCGTCAGCGATTCGACGGTTTTGAACTCAAGCACGATGGCTTCACTCAACGTGTTGCCGTCCGCGTCGGCCGCGTCTGTGCCGAAGGCCGCGGTGTACGACGAGGAGGCCTGTAACTCGTCCGTGGGTTGGAAGGAAAATCTTCGGGCGTCGAGCCATGTCACTCGGCCTGAGACAGGTTCCCCGTCCGCGCCGAGAAGCGAGAAGGCCGCCTCCGTTTTGGCGGCGTCCATACCGCGGTCAAATGTAAATTCGATAGTCGGGGAAAGGTCGAGCCGCTGGCCTTCCATCGGCTTTTGGTCCACAATATGAATCCCAAACTGACCTGTGTTCACGTCCACGGGCAACGGCTCGGTGGGAGTGGGTGTGCCCTTGCCGGTGCAGTTGCTCAAAGCCAGAGCAAAAATGATTGTTGCGAAAAGCAACGCGTTGATTTTTTTCTTCACGGGGGCCCCGCCTTTCCTGATGATTGTTCGTGTCGAATGAAGCTGAAGCACACATCTCAAGACGGAAATAGTATGCTGTGTGTTCCAGGACTTGTCAAGCAGGCTTTTTGAGTTTTCGGGGGTGGAGTCCGCAATTTATGTGCAAATCAGAAAACACTTATTTCCCTTTGTTGCCATTGTTCCTCATGTATGAAAGTACGAGGTGCCGCCGCGCGAAATTCCCCAGGGTGACAATCTCGATGAACATGGGCCTTCCGCACAATGCACGGACAATGGCATCCGCATCCCAGCCTTTGCTGTGAAGTTCGAGTACTTTGTTTCCAAACTCTTCCAGATACGCGATCTTTGATTCGAGTTCCTCCCTCGGATTCTCACGGATGCGCGCACTGCCGGGAAACATCACAGTGGAGGACAACGCGGCAACCCGTTTCAGCGAGGCGATGATCTGCCAGATTTCGTAACCTTCACGCAGGGCGCGGTCCCACCCGCCAACGAACAAGTCGCCGGTGAATAGCCAGCCCCGGTCGGGTTCGTAGAGGCACAGGTGGTCGGGGCTGTGACCGGGTGTGTAGAGCGCCTGGAAGCGGAAGTTTTCTGTTTCGATCCACGCCCCGTCCGAAAGCGGGCTTGCACAGGAAGGTTCGGGCCAGCCCCAAAATAGCCGCCGGTATGGATGCAGGGGTTGCTGTCCGTGCGGGTCCGCAAGCACGGGGATGGCGAGAGGGTGGGCATGGATTTGCAGGTTCGCGTGCTGACACTGCAACAATCCATTGGCCCCGATGTGGTCTTCGTGGGAGTGCGTGTTGACGATGCGCGTGACCGGTGTATCTTCCAATGCTTTGACCAGTTCCCGGGCTGTATGAGCACAGCCGGTGTCAATCAGCAGTCCGTCCACAAGATAAGCGGTCGTCCAGTAGCGGCCTCGTCCGGCGAGGGTGCGTGCCAGGTCAAAGCGGATGACGGTCTCGCGGGTGCTGGTTTTCAACATGATGAATTGAGATTTGTTTTTTCGCCGTGATATACTTGCGCCATTCCCAATAATAGCACATACCTTCCTGGCCAGCCTCAGGATGCCGGAAACCCGCAATTTGTCATACTGTACCGCAACAACATGAAAGATTAGGGTTGCTTTGAATTTTATGCTTTGAAATACAGCAAAGCGCCCTACGCCAAGGAAGTTGCGGCACCAGCAGGCTGGTGCTGCCAATTCAATGTCAGTGAGGAGACAGGGAAGATGGCAAATGTCACACCACAAGCCGTGTCCACGCGTCGCGAGCGCGTGGCCTGGTATCTGTACGATTTTGGGAACTCTGCCTATGCCGCAGTGGTCCTGCTCGCAGTCTATTCGGCGTACTTTCAAAAGCAGGTGGTCGGCGGCGCGGAGGGTTCGCGTCTGTGGGGGCTGACCATCTCAGTCGCGATGATCATCGTCGCGATCGCGGCGCCGATCATGGGGGCGATTGCCGATTATTCCGGCGCGAAGAAACGGTTTCTCTTTTTCTTCACTACGCTTTCCGTGTTGTTCACCGCCCTGCTCTTTTTCACGGAAAAAGGCACGATTGCGCTGGCAATCGTGTTCTTCCTGCTCGCCGAGATCGGCTATCGCGCCGCGCAAATCTTCTACGACGCACTCCTTCCAGAGATTGCCGCCCCCAAAGAGATGGGACGCATCGCTGGAACGGGTTGGGCAATCGGTTCGGCAGGCGGCATTGTCATCCTGCTGATCATTCTTCCGCCGATCCTGCTCACCGAAAGCAATCTCCTCGTCGTGCGCGGTTCACTTGTCATCACCGCGATTTTCTTCGCGCTGGCGGCAACCCCGATCTTCCTGCGGCTTGCCGAGCGCGCGCAACCACAAAAACTGCCGCCCGGTGAAAACTATCTCAGCATCGCCTTCAAGCAATTGAAAGAGACGATCCGCGCGGCGCGCGGGTTCAATGAGTTTTTGAAGTTCATGCTGGCCTTTCTGATCTATAACGAAGGCGTGATCATCGCGCTCGACTTTGCGGCGATTCTCGGCGCGGTTCTGTTCGGTTTGGAGCAAACCGGTTTGATCATTTTCTTCATCGTCGTGCAGGCGATGAATGTTTTTGGCGCTCTTCTGTTCGGAAATTTGCAGGACCGCTTTGGCGGCAAGCGCTCGCTCACGCTTTCGATCCTGCTGATGGTGGCGTGCATTGTTGCTCTGTATTTTGCGCAGAACCAGACTCACTTTTTCATCATTGGCGCCTTTGTCGGCGTTGCGATGGCCGGCATTCAATCGGTCAGCCGCGCGATGGTTGCCACGTTCAGCCCGCCCGGCAGGAGCGGCGAGTTCTTTGGTTTCTTTGCGCTCACCGGACGCACATCGTCTTTCATTGGCCCCGCGGTGTTCGGGTGGCTCGCGGCAGAGGCGACCTTGTGGTATCAATCGCAGGGACAGGATGTCGCGCTGGCTGAGCAATCGGGACACCGATTGGCAATCCTCTCGATTGGCGCGTTCCTGGTCGTCGGTTGGATCCTGATGATATTCGTCAACGAGAAGAAGGCGCGGGAAACGGCAACCATGAACTCGGTAAACGCAGATAAATAACTGGTGTTGCGCACTGTCCCGAAGGTTTGCTCCCAAAGCAACCTTGGATTATGGGAACCTTCGGGACGTTCTGCGTGAGGCGAGTAAATAAAAAGAATGACCACCAAAACAGTGATCATCACCGGCGCCGCCAGCGGCATTGGCAGGCATTGGGCAGGCGTACTCGTGGATCGAAACAGCGAGTACCGCCTGGTTCTCGCCGATGTCAACGAGGAGGGTTTACGCGCGGCATTTACGCCCAATGAGTCCGTGCGCCTGCATTCCCTGGACGTTCGCTCGGTGGAACAGTGGCAGTATGTCATTGATGACACGCTTCAACATTTTGGCCGCATTGACTATTTGTTCAACATTGCCGGCGGGGGCCGTCCGGCTTTTCTTCTTGACCAACCCATCGAGAACATTGATTGGGTGATCGACGTAAACCTGAAAGGTCCGCTCATCGGCATGAAGTTGGTGGGCGGCGTCATGCTGAAACAGGGGACGGGGCACATCGTCAATGTTGCATCGCTTGCGGGACTGTCACCCACGCCGGGGAACGCGCTTTACTCGGCGGCGAAGGGCGGCTTGCGCAACGCATCAATTGCGGCGGGGATCGAGTGGCGCGAGCAAGGGATCGCGGTCACCGTTATCTCGCCCGATCTGGTGGACACGCCGATCATGCAGAAGCATTTGGAAGTTGGAAGCGATGAAGTCGCGCTTACGTATACCGGTGTCACGCTGACTGTCGTTGACCTGGAAAAAGCATTTTGGAAAGCGATGCGCGGCAAGCCGCTGGAAATCAACCTGCCGCGTTGGCGCGGCTGGCTGGCCAAGCTCAATCACATGAACCCATCGCTGATGTTCCTGCTCTACGAGCCAATGAAAAAGCGGGGGATGAAGCGATTGGCGCAAATCCGTAAGCAGTGCCTGGGCAGCCGGACATAAAGAACAAATGATGGAACAGACACGCTATCGCAAAGTATTTGTCACCGGTGCGCTCGGATTTGTGGGGCGCGCGCTCTCAGCGCGCTATCGCGAATTGGGCGCAGAGACGCGCGGGCTGGATGTGCGCGCGGACGCCGAGGCGGGCATCGTCGCCGGAGATGTGACTCGCCCGGAGGAATGGCAGGAACAAATCAACAGCTGCGACCTGGTGATCCACACCGCGGCCATTGTCACTAACAATGTCACACGAGAAGAAGCCTGGCGCGTCAATGTGCTGGGGGCGCGTCGCGTTTTGGACGCGGCGATCCGCGCTGAGGCGAAACGCTTCATCCATATTTCTTCGCTGGCCGCGATGCGCTTCATTCTTGACGATCAAGCCGACGAGACTGCGCCGGTGATGCCGACTGGCAACCCCTATGTTGACACGAAAATTGCAAGCGAACAGGTGACGCTTGCCGCGCACGCGGCAGGCGAGATCGCATGTACGATCATTCGCCCCGCGGACGTTTACGGTCCCGGCTCGCGCCCGTGGACGATCATCCCGGTGCAGATGATTCAAAAAGGCCTGTTCCTTCTACCGGCGCATGGTCAGGGAGTTTTTCGAGCGATCTATATTGATGATCTGGTGGACGGTGTGATACTCGCCGCAGAGAAAGATGAAGGTGCCGGGCAAATCTTTATTCTCGGCGGTGAAAATGCGACTACCTGCGAGAAGTTCTTTGGCTATTATTACCGAATGTTGGGCAAAGGTGCTCCGCGCACGATGAGCACGCCAGCCGCTATTGCAATTGCGGAAATAGGGCGCGTGATTTTCACACTGCTTGGCAGGCAAACCGAATTGGGACGCGGCGCGATGGAAATGCTATCAAAGAAAAACACTGTGTCCAATGCCAAAGCGCACCGCCTGTTGGGCTGGCAGCCCAGGACCGATCTGGATGAAGGAATGCGGCGCACCGAAGCCTGGCTGCGCGCGCAGAAAATGTTGTAGCATTTGTCACTATGCCTTTGAACCGCGAAGCTCGCGAAGTGCGCGAAGAAAAGAATTTAAACTTGGCGTTCTTCGCGAGCTTGGCGGTGAAAAATCACATATCAACAAACAGGAGTCCCCATGACTGAAATAACTGTTGGTGAATTGCTGGCGCAATGTTTGCGGGCCGAAGGAATTGAAATGATGTTCGGCATTATTGACGGCGCGCACATTCCGTTTACCTCGCAGGCGCCTCGCTATGGCATCCGGCACATCAACTGCCGCCATGAAGAAGGCGCGGTCCATCTTGCGGAGGGATATACGCGCATCAGCCGCAAGCCCAGCGTCGTCATCGGCAGTCCGGGACCGGGCGGAGCGAATATGCTGGCGGGGATTACCAGCGCGTATGCGGAAGGACATCCGATCATCGCGATTGCCTGTACGCGCCGCCGCCTCACCACAGACCCGGAGCGGGGGGGCGCATGGCAGGCGACGAACCTCGTGGAGATGGCGCGGCCAATTACAAAATACAGTGCGCTCGTGCGTCAGCCGGAGCGACTGCCCGAGATGATGCGCGCCGCTTTCCGCGCGGCATTGACCGGGCGTCCCGGGCCTGTCTTCATCGCGATTCCAGATGAATTGCTGGGCACGAAAATTGATGCAGACAAAGCTCCCGTTTATCCGTCGTCTCGCTATCGAATGACGAACATGGGCGCTGGCGATCCTTCATGGATCGAGCAAGCGGCTGAGTTGCTGGCGAACGCCAAGCGGCCTTTCCTCCATGCGGGGAAGGGTGTGCTGTGGGCAGGCGCCGCGGCGGAATTTCTCGCGTTGGGCGATCATCTTGTGGCCGGCATGAGCACGAGTATGGGCGCGCGCGGCGCCGTGCCGGAAGATCATCCGCGTTATTTTTTCCAGTTCGATATGCAAGCCTCCGCGCTTGCACGTAACGAAGCAGATGTGGTGCTGGTGGTCGGGTCGCGCCTGGGCGAGTACGATGGCTGGGGAATGCCTCCAGCGTGGGGCGATCCGTCGAAACAGAAAACAATTCAAATTGATGTGGATGCGAATTCCATCGGCTTGAATCGTCCGGTTGACTTGGGAATCGTCGCAGATGCCAAATCTGCATTGAGCGCGTTATTAGTGGCAGTCAAATCAAAAACCCAGCCGCGCGCAGAGATGCCCGATCTGGCACGCTATCGCGAGCTGACCTCGCAGACAATGATGCAAGGGGTACAGTACCTCACTGCGCCCGCGACGCACGGCGTCAATCCGGGACAAATGGTCTTTGGCGCGCGCGCCTTCTTTCCGCGCAATGCCGTCACAGTGCTGGACGGGGGAAACACCACCCTGTGGGGTGTGGCCTACAACCAGATTTATGAGCCGAACAGTTTTCTCTACTCGGTCAAAATGGGGTATCTCGGAACTGGTGTGCCATTCGCCATCGGCGCAAAACTTGCCGAGCCGGAGCGCCAGGTCTATTGCATCACCGGCGACGGCGCGCTCGGTTTCAATATCATGGAGATGGAAACTGCATTGCGCGAGAATGTGCCGGTGATCGTTATCGTTGCGGTTGATGACGGATGGGGTATGGAGCGCAGCGCGCACAACTTCCAGGGTTATGCGCCTGAAGAGCAGCACGGCGTGAATCTTTCCGGGCAAACGCGCTACGACCTCATCGCGCAGGGGATGGGTTGCTGCGGCGAAAAAGTGGACAGCCTTGACCAATTCGCCCCGGCGCTTGAACGTGCAGTTGCCTCCGGTAAACCGGCCTTGATCCACGTGACGGTTGATCCAGCCTTGAACACCGACCCGCCCGGCTATAAACAATTCCGCTACGTTCGGACGTTGTAAAAGCTGTTTGAAAATTGAGGGGCGCACGTTGGGATTACCTCATTATAAAGAGAAGCGGACGCTCATCACGCCCGCTTCTTTCTTAGCCGATGCTTGCTTCCGTTTTCTCAAAAATTCTCTTCCCTCATCCCCGCGCGGACAAAACTCCCTTCCCCGATGGATGTGTCCGCCCCGTGAAATTGTCAAATAGGCCTCATCATTTTTGCTGTGAAGCGGCCATTCCTTCATTCCTGGCTAATCGCCACTCCAACGCGGTGAAGCGATTTGCGACCTTGTTGTTTCTCACCGCCATGCTGATGGCGCGGCGGCTGCCTGCCAGCACACACAATTTGCGGGCGCGGGTGATGGCGGTGTAGAGCAGGTTGCGTTGAAGCATGGTGTAGTGTTGGGTCACGATGGGCATGACCACCACCGGGAATTCCGATCCCTGTGCTTTGTGGACGGAAACAACGTAAGCAAGAGTAAGCTGGTCTGCTTCGCTCCAATCGTAAGTCGCTGATCGCCCATCGAAGTCTACGGTGAGTGTCTGTTCGGTAATATCCATCGAGCGGATGAAGCCAATATCGCCATTGTAGACATCCTTGTCGTAGTTATTCTGGGTCTGCATCACCTTGTCACCGATGCGGAAGATCGTCCCGTAAAGTTTGCGCTCGGGTTTATTGTTTGCGGGAGAATTAAGCTTTTCTTGCAAGCGCTCATTTAATGCGGTCACCCCGGCAGGTCCGCGATAGATGGGAGCCAGCACCTGGATATCTCGAATTGCATTGAAGCCGAATTTCTGGGGAATTCTCTCCGTGACCACGTCCACGATCCAGTCCGCGGCGGCAGTGGCATCTTCGGCGGGAAAAAGAAAGAAATCACCGTTCTCCTTTGAGAATATCGGAAATTTACCCTGGTTGATGAGGTGGGCATTGGTGATGATCTTCGAGTTGGCGGCCTGGCGAAAAATAGTGTTCAGCCGGGTGACCGGTGCAATGCCACTGCTGATCATGTCCCGGAGTACGTCGCCGGCTCCCACCGATGGAAGCTGGTCCACGTCCCCGACAAATAGCACGTGTGTGCCTGGGCGCATTGCCTTGAGCAGATGATTCGTCAGAAGCAGGTCCAGCATCGAGGCCTCGTCCACAACCAAAAAGTCGAGGTCGAGCGGATTTTCATCGTTATGTTGGAAGCCATCCAACGGGGAAAATTCCAACAGGCGGTGGATGGTGCTGGCGGGATGCCCCGTCGCTTCCGAGAGACGTTTGGCGGCGCGTCCGGTCGGGGAAGCCAGCGCGAAGCGCTTGTGTTGTGCCGCGAGTGTGGCAATCAAGGCTTTCAGGCAGGTGGTCTTTCCCGTTCCCGGGCCGCCGGTCAGGATGCTGACCGGATGAGCCAGCGCCATATTCACAGCCGCCTGTTGTTCGTCAGACAGGTTCTCAGCGGGAAAGAGAACGTGGTTCATCGCCCTTGCTTGTGATGCCGCGTTCGCCAGTGATCGAAGACGTTCTGCGACACCTTTCTCTCCAAAGTAGAGCGGCGTCAGATAGATCACGGGCGTGCCGTACATCCCCTGAGATTCAGAGACCGCTTGTGTCCCCTTTCCTTCATTCTTACTGTGCAAGGGTATCATCTCCGGGCGGATGCGGTCATCTCCTGCCAGGCGTTCAAGGGCAGGAGATATGAGTTCCTGGGACACCCCAAGCAGTTCGATGGCGCGCTGCGCCAGGTTTTCTTTGGGAGCATAAACATGACCCTCATTGATCATCTCATTCAGGGCGAAAACAATTCCGGCTTCGATGCGTGAAGGATGTTCGGCAGGCAGGCCAAGCGCCTGAGCGATGCGGTCTGCGGTTTTGAAGCCGACCCCGTAGATATCGCGTTCGAGTTGGTAGGGATTTTTCTGGACGGTTTCAAGAGCCGTATCCCCGTACGTCTTGTATATTTTGACCGCCAGATTGGTGCTGACCCCGTGACCGTGCAAAAACACCATGATCTCTTTGACCTGTTTTTGCTCTTCCCAGGCGGATGTGATCTTCCTCATGCGATCCATGCCGATGCCGGACACTTCGAGCAGGCGTTCCGGGGTTGACTCGATCACATGGAAAGTATCTTCCTTGAAGTGTCCGACGATGCGTTCGGCAAAGCGCGGACCAATCCCCTTGATCATGCCCGAACCGAGATACCCTTCGATCCCGGCGACTGTGGCGGGCAGGGTTTGTTCACAGACTTCTGCCTTGAATTGCGGGCCATGCTTCGGGTGATTATCCCACTGCCCCTGAAGTCGCAAATGTTCCCCCGGCGAGAGTTCTGGCAAATTCCCAACCACCGTGGCCAGACCTTCGGAATTCAGGCTGGATTTATTTGTGAAGCGCTGACCTGTTTTGGAATCCGGGCGCAGGCGCAATACCGTGTATCCATTCTCTGGATTGTAGAAGGTGATGCGCTCGACCGCGCCGGAGAGGGTATCCATAACGATAAGTATACTCGGCGCGAGCCTGACGTTTTTGCCGTCGGAGGATGTGAGTCAGCGGCCTGAGGAGTTGAGGAAGAAGATGGGGGAGGTGGCGAGGGAGGAGGAGAGGGAAGTTTAACCACGAAGGACACGAAGAGGCGCGAAGATTTTTGGACGCGGATGACGCGGAGGGACGCGGATAAATTTTCGCTTCGCGCGGCGGGGGAGGTTGGTTCGGTTTCGAGGGAGTTTGTTCTACGCTGTTAGCCCGCACGGGGATGAATCACCCGTGCTATTGGTACGAAGTCCGCTGAAGCGGACTAGCGGCGGATTGGTGGTCAACGGATGTGGAACGGATAAACGAAGGGGATGAGAGGGATGTGTGCGCTGAATACACTTCCAGCAAAACATACTATAATTGCTTACAAGAAAATGTGGAAATACAAAACTTGTTGAGGCACAAATGAGACAATCAAGTCTGGACAAAATTCAGGAATATAAAAAGGAATTGCTTGATTTAGTCACTGACCCTGTTCTCAAGCAAATAATCGAGGCTTATAGCTTTCCGAATCCCGTCGACCAAATGGAAACTGAATTAGATAAGATTCTCCTGGAGATACTCAATGAAGAGAATAAAGAGTCTAACAGTTCAAGGCTTTAGAGGTTTTAATAAACTTCAAGAGCCAATCGAATTTCATGACAAGCTGACTCTTATTTCAGGTCAGAACAGTTATGGAAAGACGAGCATATCTGAGGCGCTAGAGTGGCTTCTATATGGAATCACTTCCAAGATTGAAGATGCTTCTCACAACAAATCAGAGTATCTTGGTTCATATCGCAACATCCATTTCCCAGAAGATCAAACCCCATTTGTCGAAGCAGTTTTTGTTATGGATGATGGGTCTGAAGTTGTATATCGTGGGGAACTACAAGCTGATGAAGCTATTCAAAGATATATTAATGGGCAAAAAGTTGACAACTGGACTTGGGCTATAGATGCAATCAATGACCCACGCCCCTTTATTCTTCAACATGCGCTTAAAAATCTCCTGCTAACCAATCCATCTGACCGATATCAGCGATTCACTAAACTTATTGGCGAGGAAGAATTGGCAGACTTGCAAGATCATTTTATTTCCTTGTCGACTAAATATGCCCCACCAAGAGAAGTCACGAATTTTCTCAATAGCTTTTCAGACCTTGAAGAAAAAATCAAGTCTCTTCCAAGTTTGGAAAAAATATTCAAGCTTTATCAAAAAAGCGATTTTGATAAATTGTTCGCGACAATCAACACAGAATGCTCATCTAGGATTGGAAAGAGCATTGCAGACACAAACGAAATTCTTTTTGAACTAAAAAATCTGAGGGGGATTTCTGTTGCAAAGTATTTTGACCAGCAACTTGTCCTAGAATCATTTTCTGACGAAGAAGAAAAGCAAATCTCAGATGATACGAACTTTCTTATAAACGCTATAACGGACGAATTTTCAAGCGAATATTTGGATTTGATTAAACTTGCAACTATTCAGCACATCATTGATCGTGCAAAATTCTTTAATCACGGATTAGCAGAACTTCTAAACAAACCAAAAGAATGTCCATTTTGCGGTCATCCACTAGCTGAAAGCGAAACAACGAAGATTCAGCATGAGTGTAACAGAGTAAACGAGGAAGAATCGAAAACCAAAAAACTACAAGCAAAACGAGAGGAAATAAACTCTAAACTAAAAGCATTGAGAAAACGATTTGAACAAGGCTACTCGAGGCTCGTTGCCAAATCCGACACATTATTATCTTTAGACACACAAGAAGTTTTGCATAAATTAGAAACGGTTTTTGGCATTGAGAATAAGACCCATTTCGATGCAGTGAATAATGCAATTGAAGATGTTCGATCCAAGAAGGAAATGCTTAATTCTTCTTACCAAGCCGCTGTTATTTGTTTGGACGACATGGGTGATTCGTTAGTCAAGTCAACTGAGACTCCCGAAAAAATAAAAAATCTTGCAGACGTTCTTGTTAAACACATTTCCGACATTGATGTTTACAAGAAAAAGATAAAAGATCATGCGACAACGATTTCGGTTGCCAGTAAGGTTCTGACAAATATTCTCGATTTGCAAGCAGGTACACAAGAGCTATCAGTGCTGATAGAACTTCTTGAAAGAAGAGACCTGCTCAATAAACGCGCAGTAATCATTGGCGTTTTAGGTAGAGTAAAAGAACTTCAGAAGCAAGTTAAGGAATATGTCTCAAATAAGATTGAGAACACAGTCAATGTTGATTTAACAAGAAATGTCTTAAGTTGGTATGAAAGAATAAAAACCGAAGGCGATCCTGATGTTCACTTCAACGGATTTGAGCTTCCAAAAACAAAAAGTGGCGCTATTAACTCGACTTTTGCACCTTAAAAACCAATACACCAGACAGTCCATTTTAACTTGAAAAGGCTCTCAATTCGCAGGACTGGGACAATACCTAACCTGCCCGCATTCTTTAGAAAAGCGGAACAACAACTGCTTGAGAATT
>JACRLC010000060.1 GCA_016235425.1 Chloroflexota bacterium
ATTCTCAAGCAGTTGTTGTTCCGCTTTTCTAAAGAATGCGGGCAGGTTAGGTATTGTCCCAGTCCTGCGAATTGAGAGCCTTTTCAAGTTAAAATGGACTGTCTGGTGTATTGGTTTTTAAGGTGCAAAAGTCGAGTTATTTCAGGGTTATTTGTCTGGCCAATACGGATAGAACAGGTGGAAAATTCATTATGAAGAGTACGTTCAAATTGATATTGTTTGCAGCAACATTTATTCTCATGCTTGGGGTTGTTCTGTATGGTCGGACACCCAAAGCATATGCTCAAGTATGCGAAAGCACCGCCTGTGATTGGCAGCCATGTAATTATTCCTATGACTGTACAGATCCGTTAACTCCTCAATATCCACAGACCTGCACAAATGTGCAAAATTGTTGTGTAATTCCTCAAGAGGGCGGAGGAAGTTGTACGTGCTGTGATGATTCGGGGGCGTGTTATTTGAACGGCTGTCCGGTGACGGGACCCAGTGATCCGCCCGCAGATACGCCTATCCCCACGCCGACCGTGCCGCCCTCGTACTGTGCACCCTGGTACTATTGCCACACCAGCGACGGGGACACTGATCCGAGCCCCTATACGTGCCGTGCGACGACCGGCTTCTATAACGCCGACTCGATCCGCTGCGACAGCGTGCCGCCGAATGCGCCGAATTCCTGTGCGACCAATTTGGGATTGTATGTGCCGAATACGACCGGGACATGCTACATTCAAGAAAGCACCTGCCAGACAAATTGTGTTGCCCCTCCCACCGGCACGGTACGGGCCCGGACGATGGTAGTGCCGCAGACTGCCACAAGCTGTACCGACGTGACCGGCAGCACGAATTATATTCCCGGCACTCTTGCGCTGGCGCCTCCGGGGACTGTCCAGTCGGCACCGGGAGACGGCTCGTATGCGGCATGGAATAATGTCCAGATTCACGGGGGCGGCGAGGGATATTTTCTTTCCTCTTC
This sequence comes from Chloroflexota bacterium, assembly GCA_016235425.1. Taxonomy (GTDB): domain Bacteria; phylum Chloroflexota; class Anaerolineae; order Anaerolineales; family Villigracilaceae; genus JAKOVF01. Next base: position 974 of record JACRLC010000060.1, read on the forward strand.
GGTGTCCTCCAACTACGTGCTGAAACTGGCCTGCTGGAATCGGGATACCCCGGCGGGATCGGGTACGGGGACGGCCGCATCCATGTCCGTCAACGGATCGAATCTGACATGGGATATCGGATATGTTTCCGGTACGCCGTGGACGCAGGCAAGCGGCGGGGATGTGTATGCCTCAGGGACGCTGCGCTCCTTTGTCCCCTCCGGCACGACTCCCCGCGTGTTTAGTACCGATGGATCGGGCGGCTACCCCGGGGTGGTCACCTACGGTACGAGTTACGATCTCGACAGCGGCACTGGTCAGGGCGGTACCTATATATCTTCTACCAATTGGCTGGTCAACGATACGCTGCCAGCGGTTGACTACTATGAGTATTTTTGGCATCGATACGGTTCCCCCGCCACATCCACGACGGACCCGGCATTTGATAATCTACTCGCTGTCACCAAGCCGCCCTCAAGCACTACCCCCTATTATGTCGTGGGCGACCTGACGACCAGCGGCAATTGGTCGGTCGGCAGCGGAGAATCCATCGTCATCATCGTTGATGGCAATCTGACAATAAATGGGAGAGTAAACATTACCGGCAGCGGATTCATCGCCTTTATCGTCAACGGCAATGTTACGGTGGACACAACGGTTGGCGCCACCAGCGCTTCGACTACCCCTGTGGTAGAAGGAATCTATATCACGTCACCAATCGGTGCGTTTGTCAGCGGCCGTCTATAGCCCCATCTTCTTCCCCTCATCCCACAACGCATCCATCTCTTCGAGAGTCAGGTCTGATAAGTTCCGTTCCTGTTTCTTCGCGCCCTGCTCCACGTAAGCAAAGCGCTTCTTGAATTTCAGGTTCGTCTTCCGCAGCGCGGACTCGGCATCCACCTTTCGCCAGCGCGCAAGATTGACCAGCACGAAGAACAAGTCGCCCAATTCGGCTGTCACCTCATCGAGGTTTTGGGCCGCCTTGATCTCCTCGATTTCTTCGCGCACCTTATCCAAAACGCCTTCGATCTCCGGCCAATCGAATCCCACACGCGCCGCGCGGTCTTGATATTCCTGCGCCTGCGTGAGCGCGGGCAGGGCGGCAGGTACACCATCCAACAGCCCCATATTTTCTTTCTTCCCTTCGGCATTGCTCAGGGCAAGCTTTTTTCTTTCCTCTTCCTTCAACTTCTCCCAATTTTGCAAAACGCCCTTCACCCCATCCAGCTTCACATCGCCGAACACGTGCGGGTGGCGGCGGACGATCTTGTCGTAAATGTGTTTGATCACATCGGTGATCACGAATTCCTTTTCCTCCCTTGCGATCTGCGAGTTCAATAAAATTTGAAGCAGTAGATCCCCAAATTCTTCGCTCATCCCCGCGGCATCATTTTCATCCATCGCGGACAAGGTCTCGTAGGCTTCTTCGAGCAAATGCGTCCGCAGGGTGGCATGGATCTGCTCCTTGTCCCACGGACAGCCGTCCGGCGCGCGCAAATGTGCAACGATTTCCGCAAAGGATTCAAACGAAGTCCCCTCCCCCAGCGAGGGAAGATACAGGCAGGTTGTTGTAGAATAGTTTGAAAACGAGTCCAGTTCAGAAATAACCGTGTTCCGTGTTCCGTTCCCGTTTACAAACATGGCTTCGTGAGAATCAGGATAATAGGCCAGCAGAACATCCTTCAAATGCAAAGCCAGTTCACGCGAGTCAACCCCGGTCAGCAGGACGGGCATATCGGGCGGGAAGGGCGGGACATGCGCGGATGAAAGAGTCTGCGCTTCGAGCAGAGTCAGTTTTGGGGGCGGTTGGAGGCGAAGCGTGTCGAATGCGCGTGAGACAAGTGCCAGGTCCATGGGAGTCTCCGTTAAAACGTAATTGGTAATTCGTAAGTTACGAATTACCAATTACGAACTGATTTACATTTTATGGAAAAAGACTAACGCTTGGTATAGGTAGGAGCCTTGCGGGCTTTCTTGAGGCCTGGTTTCTTGCGTTCCTTCACGCGGGCATCGCGGGTGAGCAAGCCCTTCTTGCGCAGGGCGGAGGTCCAATCGCCGTTGATGAGCTGGAGGGCGCGCGCAATGCCGAGGCGCACCGACTCGGTCTGGCCGGTCGTGCCGCCGCCGCTGACCATCACGCTGATGTCGTACTTGTTCGCATCCTGTCCCACTGCGTTGAACGAGCGCAGGATGTCTTCCATGTCGCCGGTACGGGGGAAATAAACCGCCGCTTCCTTCTCGTTGACGACGAACTTGCCTGAACCGCTCATCAAACGCACGCGGGCAGTGCTTTCCTTGCGGCGGCCAATGCCTTCATAAAATTGAGCCATGATCGCTTACCTCTCTATTTCAAAACTTCCGGCTTTTGCACGGCGTGCGGGTGTTCGGGGCCGGCATATATCTTCAAACGCTTGAGCACGGAACGTCCCATGCGATTGTGCGGCAACATGCCCCACACCGCGGCGCGCAGTGCGCGGTCCGGGTATGTGTTGAGCTGGTCGCGCAGGGAGACGGTCTTCAACCCGCCGGGATAGCCGGAATGATGGTTGTAGAACTTCGTCTCCATTTTGGAGTGCGTCCTGGTGCCGGTCACACTCACGCGCTCGGCATTGATCACCACCACAAAATCACCCAACTCCACACCGGGCGTGAAAGTCGGTTTGTGCTTGCCGAGCAGGACGTGCGCGATGCGCGCGGCCAAACGGCCAAGGGTCTGCCCATTGGCATCCACCAAAACCCAATTGCGCTGAATGTCAGCGGCTTTCGGATAGTACGTCTTCTGTTGCACTTTCGTCTCTCCGTTTCATAATCTTTTCGTGTGATCCATACTTCACTTCGACCAGCGCCAGCCCGTGTGCGGGGGCCAGCCCGGCGGGAAGTTTTGCCTGCTTTTGTAAAGCACTGCGGACTTCCTCGACCGAACATTTTCCCTGGGCTGTGGACACTTGAACGAACACCAATCTTCTTACCATGCGATATAAAAACGCATCAGCCCGGACTTCAAACTGCCACTCACCATCCGGCATTTTTCGCCATTCGGCTTTTGTCACCGTCCGCACCGTGGTGCCTTTGGGCGTTGTCGGTGAGCCGAATGACGAAAAATCATGTGTACCGATGAAGATGGCCGCAGTCGGTTGAAGGGCCTGCTCGTCCACCGCGGGCCAGACCCGCCAAGCGAACTTCTCGCGTAATGGGTCGCGGGTCGGTTCGCAAAAGAGCCTGTAACGGTATTCGCGTGAGCTGGCGTCGAAGCGAGGGTGAAAATCTCCTGGAGCTTCACTCAGGCTTTTCACGGCGAGGTCAAGCGGAAGCTGGGCGTTGAGCGCTTTGAGCAACTGCTCGTTTGTGTGCGCCCATTCCAAATCGAACGCGGCCACCTGCCCCGTTGCATGGACTCCCGTATCCGTTCTGCCAGCCATAATGACCGACTTCCCGGCCCATCCCAACTTGCGAAGGGATTTTTCGAGTTCGCCCTGCACAGTCCGTTTATTGGCCTGCCGCTGACTGCCTGCAAATTCACTGCCGTCGTAGGCAAGGATCACTTTGTAACGTGCCATCGTTCCAGTCATCAGTGATCAGTTTTCAGTACTGATCACTGTCCACTGATTACTGATCACTGTTTTACTCTTCAACCAATTCGAGAACCACCATCTCAGCCGAATCGCCGAGGCGGGGGCCAAGTTTCATCACGCGGGTGTAGCCGCCGTTGCGGGTTGCAAAGCGCGGGGCGATTTCGTCGAACAGGCGCTTGATGATCTGGTTATCGCCAAGTTTGGAAATGGCGATGCGGCGCGCATTGACCTTGTCTGAATCACTGCCGTTGGCGCTGTTGCGGGCCAGCGTGATCAGGCGCTCGGCTTCCCCGCGGATCGCGGCGGCCTTGGCCTTGGTGGTCTGGATGCGTTCGTGCGTAAACAATTGTTTGATGAGGTTGCGCCGCAGGGCAATACGCGCGCCCTTGGTGCGTCCAAGTCTGTAACCTGCTACCGAATGTCGCATTTCTAACTCTCCGAAGTATCGTCTTTCATGAAGCCTTTTTCCTGCATCTTCTGGCGAAGCTCATCGAGGCTCTTCTCGCCGAAGTTGCGGATGGACATGACCGCGGTCTCGCCTTTTTCGAGCAGGTCGAGCACATCACCAACGGTGGTAATGCCCGTGCGTTTCAATGAATTGAAGACACGCACGGAAAGGTCAAGGGCTTCCACTGGCGTTTCGGCCAGTTCACTGCTCAAGCGGCTCCCCGAAGTCTCGCGTTCCACGGCCACGGCCAGCATTTCCTCATTGATACCAGCCACGTAGCGCAGGTGATCGATGAGAATGCGAGCAGAATTGCTGAGGGCGCGTTCGGGCGAAATAGTGCCGTCCGTCCAGATTTCCAATACCAGTTTGTCGTAGGCAGTGCTCTGGCCCACGCGGGCAGAAGCCACTTCCCAGTTCACACGTTTGACCGGGCTGTAAATGGCGTCCACCGGTAGTTCACCGATGGGCATGTGCCCGGAGCGTTCATTAGCCGGGGAATAACCGCGGCCGCGTTCAACCATGAATTCAATATCGAGCTTGGTCCTGGCTCCATCCACGGTGAATAAATAAAGGTCAGGGTTGACGATTTCCACTTCGGCCGGGGTGATAATATCGGCCGCGGTAACCGTTCCTTCACCGCGCACCTCAAGGTGCATGCGGGTGCTATCCACGCCATCCATTTTGATGCGGATCTGTTTGATCTGCAACATGACCTGGATGACATCCTCGCGTACGCCGGGGATGTCGCTGAACTCGTGCAGAACATCCGCAAAACGCACGGAGGAGATAGCGGCGCCCTCCAGAGAGGAGAGCAGAGCGCGGCGCAGAGCATTGCCCAGCGTCACGCCGTAGCCGCGTTCCAGCGGGCTGATTGTAAATTTGCCGTAGTTTCGAGCTTCTGCTTCGCGCTCGATCTTTGGCATGACCATGTTCGAGATACCCGTCACGGTTCACCTCTCCCTGTAGATAGTGCGCGGGGCCGGATTCAGAATTACGGTCCGGCCCGAGGCGCAATCGGAGGACTAACGTCTGGAGTAGTATTCGACGATCAACTGTTCGTCGAGAGTACCATCAATTTCAGCGCGTTCCGGCATGCGGGCCACAGCGCCGCTCATCGTTCTAACATCGCGGCTGAGCCATGCCGGGGCATTGTGCTTTTCGGCAACAACGTTCAGGTCCTTGAAATAAGTCAGTTTGCTCGAGCCTTCGCGCACGGTAAGAACATCGCCCTGGCCGAGGAGCATGGAAGGCACGTCTGTGCGGCGGCCATTCACGGTGAAGTGTCCATGCGTAACCAGCAAGCGCGCCTGCGGACGGCTGGAAGCGAACCCAAGACGATAGACAACGTTATCGAGGCGGGACTCGAGGATTTGAAGGAGGTTCAAACCGGTCAAGCCGTGGCGGCCACGCGCCGTCTCATAATAGCGGCGGAACTGGCGTTCGAGCACGCCATAAATGCGGCGCGCTTTCTGCTTGGCACGGAGCTGGCGTGCGAAATCGGATTCGCGGCCTGTGCCCATGCCTTTGCCGCGTCCCGCCGTGCGGCCATGCTGACCGGGGGCAAAGTTGCGCTTTTCAATCGCGCACTTGGGGGTGAAGCAACGTTCACCTTTAAGATAAAGTTTTTCGCCTTCGCGCCGGCAGAGTTTACATACCGGACTAAGTGATTTTGCCATAATACAACTACCTCACCTGAACTACACGCGGCGCTTTTTCGGAGGACGACAACCGTTGTGCGGAACCGGTGTGATATCCGAAATGGAGCGCACTCTTAAACCCATGGACTGTACAGCGCGAATGGCATTCTCGCGGCCGGGGCCGGGACCTTTGACGAACAGGTCCACTTCCTGAATGCCCAATTGCTGTGCGGCTTTCACGGCCTGCTCCGCGGCAAGACGCGCGGCGAAGGGTGTGCTTTTGCGCGAGCCTTTAAAGCCCGCGGAGCCTGCAGAACCCCACGAAACGGTGTTGCCTTCGGTGTCGGTAACAGTCACAATGGTGTTGTTGAAGGAAGCAAAGATATGCACCTGTCCGGAGGACAGGGCGCGTTTCCCTTTTTTGGCGCCGGAAGCGCGCCGGGTGGAACGAACACTCTGAGCCATGTTTCTATAAATACCTTTCGGACAGGATTACTTCTTGGTACCGCGTCGGCGGCCGCGGCCGGCAACCGTCTTCTTGGTGCCTTTGCGGGTGCGCGAGTTGGTACGCGTCCTCTGCCCGTGGACGGGCAGGTTGCGGCGATGGCGCAAACCGCGGTAGCACCCGATTTCGATCAGGCGCTTGATGTTCATCTGGACCGCGCGGCGCAGGTCGCCTTCCACTTTGTAATTTTTGGATATATATTCGCGAATCGCAGAAACGTCCGCTTCGCTTAGATCTTTCACACGCGTATCGGGATTGACTTTGGTGTGAGCCAAAATCTGCTGAGCGCGCGTGGGCCCGATGCCGAATAAATAGGTCAGGCCAACTTCAACCCGCTTGTTGCGGGGCAGGTCAACGCCTTCAATTCTCGCCATGGTTTACCCCTGCCTCTGTTTGTGTTTTGGATTTTCGCAAATAATGTAGACGCGGCCCTTGCGCCGGATGATACGGCATTTGGCACAACGCTTGCGAATGGAGGGCGATACTTTCATGAATTTCAATCTCCTTACTTACTGCTGTTCTTATGACAGCCAAAGTTCTGATTATACTGGTTGTATCTCAAATCGTCTATATATCGGCCATCTGCTGTGGTTACAGGACAGTCAGGATGAGGGGTTCTCCTTCGGTGACAGCCACGCTATGTTCGAAATGCGCCGTCAACGACCCATCAGCAGAGACAACCGTCCACTTATCCGGGAGGACGCGGGTTTCGGGCGTCCCAACCAAGACCATCGGTTCAAGGGCGATGGTCATCCCCGGGCGGAGCAGAATGCCGCTTCCCGCACGACCGTAATTGGGCACCTGCGGTCCTTCGTGCATTTGCCGCCCGACGCCGTGTCCCGTGTATTCCTTCGTAACGTGAAAGCCGCGGGATTCGGCGTATTTTTGTATCGCCGCCGAGATGTCGCCTGTGCGGTTGCCCTTACGCATCTTTGAGATGCCTTCGCACAACGCGCCTTCGGTGACTTCAAGCAGTTTCCTCGCCTCGGGAGAGACCTCCCCCACCCCGGCGGTAAAAGCCGAGTCGGCGACGAAACCGTCCAGGATTGTGCCGCAATCCACCGAGACAATATCCCCTTCCCTCAACTTGCGTTTGGGATGAGGGATGCCATGCACCAGCTCGTCATTGATACTGATCGTGACGGAGGCCGGAAACGGCGGGTGGCCATATCCTTTGAACGGCGACGTACATCCGTATGACTTCAGCACTTCCTCAGCAGCCGCGTTGAGGTCGGCCGTCGCCACACCGGGTTGTAAACGATCTTTTACTGCCGCCAGAACGGTTGCATTGATGCGCCCCGCTTCACGCATGACCTTGAGTTCCGCGGGATTTTTAAGATGTATCTGGCGTTCCCAACTCATTACACTAAACCTTTTCCAATTTGGAGTGCAGGAGTTTGCTCCTGACCATGCGACAGCGATCTGTCACACTCCAGAATTATTTTTTCAAGGCAGACAGCAGTTTTTCTGTTACCTGTTCAACCGTCTGCGAACCGTCTATCCCAACCAACACGCCCTTTTGGCGATAATATTCCACGAGGGGCATGGTCTGTTCAAGATAGACTTTGATGCGTTTTGAAACCGTCTCGACTTTATCGTCATCGCGCTGGTAGAGTTCGGAGCCATCCACATCACAGATGTTGGTTCGTTTGGGTGGGCCGAACTTCTGATGGTAAATGTGACCCTGTGCGCGGCAGGTCCAGCGTCCGCTGGCGCGTTCGACAAGTATCGCTTCCGCCGCGTTGATGAATGGGACATAGTCCACCCGGCCCTGGAATTCGGCCAGCATCTTCTCGAGCGCGTCGGCTTGTGCCGGGGTGCGGGGAAAGCCGTCTAAAATGGCGCCAGCTTCACAGTCCGGGCGGGAGAGGCGTTCGCGGATCATGCTGATCGTCACGTCGTCCGGGACCAGTTCGCCTTTGTCCATGAAGGATTTGGCAAGTTTGCCAAGATCGGTCTGATTTTTAAGGTTCTCGCGGAAGAGGTCTCCCGAAGAGACGTGCGCGAGCTTCGTTGTGTCGGCCAGAATTTCAGCCTGCGTTCCTTTACCAACACCGGGAGGTCCGAGCAGAACGATAAAGGTCGCCATGTTGTCTCCTAGCGGACCAGCAGTGAGTCTTGATAACCGTGCAGTTTTAACTCAGCGTCGATATTCATGAAGGTATCACGGACAACGCCAACGACGATGAGCAGACCGGATGAAGAGACCAGGAACAGCCCTGCCGAGGAACTGGCTGTTGCCAAACCCAGGGCTTTCAACACCAGGGCAAGCAGGAATGGCATGATTGCAACGAGGCCGAGGAAGACGGCTCCCGGCAATGTGATGCGGCGCTGGACGGTGCTGAGATATTTCTGGGTTGGAGCGCCGGTATGCACACCGGGGACCGTCGCGCCGGCCTTCTTGAGGTTATCGCCATAGTTCTGCTGGTCGAAAAGCACCGAGGTGTAGAAGAAGGTGAACACGACGACCATCAAAAAGTACAGAGACCAGTAACCCCAGTTGCTTGTGCCGGTGCTGGCGTTAAAGAAGTTCTGCACGCCAGTGAAAAAATCGGCCACACCCTGGTTTGGGGAACGGGTGAAGTAACTTGCGATAATGGCCGGGAATTGCAGGATCGCACTGGCGAAGATCAGCGGGATCATGCCGGAGAGGTTGACCATCAACGGCAGTGTGCCTTTAACCGGCATGGACATGCGATTGCCCATGCGGCGGCCCGGATACATGACCGGCACGTTGCGGCGTCCCTGCTGGACGTACACAATCGCGAAAACCGTTGTCACGATGATGAAGATCGTGAAGATCAACAGGGGTATGCGGGTCGTTTCGTCTGAGAGCAACGAGGCAAAGTTGGCAGGCATGCGAGCCACGATACCCGCGAAAATGACGAGGGAAAGTCCCTGGCCGCGAATGCCATATTCCGAGATCAACTCACCCAGCCAGATCGCGAACATCGTACCGGCGGTCATCGCCAAAAGAGCCGTGACCGACTTAAGCCAGAGTTCAGAAGTAAAACCGAACTCGAGGATGGGCTGACCGGCCAGCGAATTGAAGATATTGATCTGGCCGATCGCGGAAAGCGCGGCCATGGGCACGGCAAGATAGTAAGTCCATTTTTCCTGCCAGCGGCGGCCTTCGCGCGGATCTTCTTCCATTTTGTGTTGCAGGGCCGGGATGATCGGTATCAACAACTGCAAAATGATCTGCGCCGTGATGTACGGATACACACCCATTGAAAGAAGGGAGAAATTGGATACTGTGCCGCCCGAAAGCAGATCAAGGAAACCAAGGAAGCCGCCGGTCCCCGTGGACGATTCACGGAATGCCGCGAGCGCGGCAAAATCCACACCGGGCGCGGGAATATTCGCCGCGAGGCGATAGATCGCCAGGATCACGAACGTCACGATGAGTTTGCGGCGAATATCTTCCGATTTCCACAGATAACGCCAGCCTGAAAAGGTGCTCTTCATGCAAAGTATCCTTTAATCGGATGAGGCGATCAATTCAACGGAGCCGCCGGCCTTTTCGATCTTGGCTTTGGCGCCTGCACTGATGCGATGCACGCGCACTTTAAGTGCGACGGTCATCTCACCGCGTCCGAGCAAAACCACAGGGTTGCGCGAGTCGCGCAGGAGATGGGCCTGCTCAAGCGTTTCGGGGTTCACGTCCGCGTTCGCTTTGAAAGCCTGCGAAAGCTGATCGAGGTTGACTTCGTTAAAAATCACCTGATTCGGCGGGGTAAAGCCTTCACCGCGAATGAACGGCAGGCGGCGATAGAACGGCAGATTGCCGCCCTGGCGGTATATGTGGCCGCCTTGACCGGAGCGCGAGCCTTCGCCTTTTGTGCCGCGGCCGGCAGTTTTGCCCTGCCCCGCGGAAATACCGCGGCCGACACGCTTGCGGTCCTTTTTGGATCCTTCATTGGGTACGAGATCGTGTAGCTTCATCTTCAACCTACTCTTCGATCTTGAGCATGTGGATGATTTTGTTCAACATCCCGCGCAAGGCAGGCGTATCCTTATGCTCAACAGTTTGATGCAAACGGCGAAGGCCGAGCGCCTTGACGGTGGCTTTTTGTTCCTTGGTATAGCCAATGGAACTGCGGACCCACGTCACACGCAGGGTCTTGCCGGAAGTTTCTTTCTTAGGCATGTTGCTTCCTCCGCTCCCAGAACGGCAGGATATCTTCGACTCTCTTGCCGCGGCGGGCCGCTTCAACCTGAGGTGAGCGCAGGCCATCCAGCGCGTCGAATGTCGCCATTACGACGTTCAGGACGTTGGCGCTTCCCATGGATTTGGTGAGGATATCGCGCACACCGGCCACTTCCAGCACAGCGCGCACGCCGCCGGCGGCGATAACGCCTGTACCGGGTGAAGCCGGCTTCAGGAAAACCTTCGCGCCAGCAACCCTGCCGAGAGATTCGTGCGGGATGGTTGTGCTCGCAAGATTGACCACGCGCAAGTCCTTGCGGGCGCGCTCGGAAGCCTTACGCATCGCATCGGGGACCGCGTTGGCCTTGCCGACGCCCATGCCGATCGAGCCCTTCTTGTCGCCGACGACAACGGTCACGCGGAACTGGAAGCGGCGTCCGCCTTTGACGACTTTCGCGACGCGGGCGATTTCAATCACGCGCTCTTCGAACGCATCCTGTTGTTCAAAATCCTGCTTTTCAGGTTTCTTGTTAAATTCTGCCATGTTTTACTCCACTTCGGCCTAGAATTGCAGGCCGCCTTCGCGCGCGCCGTCCGCTAAAGCCTTCACGCGGCCAACGTAACGGAAGCCACCGCGGTCGAACACGACCGTGGAAATACCCTTGGATTTGGCCCGTTCAGCCACAACCTTTCCGATGGCCTTGGCCTGGTCAGACTTTTTCATGCCCTTCATCTTCTCACGCAACTCCTTGTCCACCGTGGAGGCGGAAACAAGAGTATTGCCTTCGATATCGTCGATCACCTGACAGTAAATTTCAGAAAGGCTCTTGAACACATTCAAGCGCGGGCGCTGGGTTGTGCCAAATATGCTCTTGCGAACGCGCAAATGACGGCGCTCACGAGCGATGGAACGATTCTTGTTAGCCATGGCTTACTTGGCTCCTTTTCCGGCCTTGCCAGCCTTGCGGCGGACGCGTTCACCGAGGTAGCGCAGGCCCTTGCCATGATACGGCTCCGGCGGGCGCACCTTGCGAATATTCGCGGCCACCTGGCCGACCTGCTCTTTATCGAAACCCATCACCTTGATCTGACGGGTCTTCGCATCTGTTTCAAACGAAATACCCGCGGGCGGTTCCATCTTGACCGGGTGCGAGTAACCGACATACAGGGCCAGGTTCTTCCCTTCCATTTCGGCGCGATAACCAACGCCTTCCACTTCAAGCACAACCTGAAAACCCGTGCTCACGCCATGCACCATGTTGGCAAGCACAGCGCGCGTAGTGCCATGCAGGGCGCGTTCCGCGGGGTCTTCCGAATTGCGGGTGATCACCAGCTGGTTGTTCTCCAATTTGATCCCAATAATGGGAGAGAACACACGCTGGAGTTCGCCCTTCGGGCCTTTCACGCGGACGTTGGAACCAGTCAGTTCCACCTGCACACCACCGGGAATATCAACCGGCAAACGACCAATGCGAGACACTGTAAAACCTCCTACCACACCTTGCAGATAATCTCGCCGCCCACGCCCAACTGTCGGGCGCGTGCGCCGGTCATTACACCCTTGGGAGTGGAGAGAATGGCAACGCCAATTCCCGAAAGCACCCACGGGATGTCCGTCTTCTTGGTGTAGATACGGCGACCCGGCGAACTTACGCGTTCCAAACCGGAAATCACTGCGCGGCGCTGGCGTCGTTCGCCAACGTATTTGATCTTCACACGCAGAACCTTCTGGCTTTCGCGTTCGCCATCCACCACTTCAAACCCTTCGAGAAAGCCTTCATCCTTCAGGATGCGGGCAATTTCGACTTTGATCTTCGAGTTGGGCATCGCGACCTGGGCATGACCTGCCATAACCGCGTTGCGGATTCTCGTCAACATATCAGCGATCGGATCGGTAAAGCTCATGATCTTCCTCCACCCGGCTACCAGGATGACTTCACAACGCCGGGGATCTTGCCCGTCAGCGCCAATTCACGGAAGCAGATGCGGCACAAGCCAAAGCGGCGGATATAGCCGCGCGGGCGTCCGCAACGCTGACAACGATTTCGCACCTGCACAGCATGGCGGCGGCGCAATTCACGATATTGCATACATTTCTTTGCCATAGGTTAAGCTTCCTTCTTGCTGAACGGCATTCCGAGCAATTGCAATAATGCGCGGGCATGTTCATCGTTTTTTGCAGAGGTCACAATGGTGATCTCCATACCGCGCAATTTATCGATCTTGTCATACTCGATTTCAGGAAAGACCAGCTGATCCTTGAGACCGAGCGTATAGTTACCGCGCCCGTCGAACGCATTGGCTGAAACGCCGCGAAAATCACGCACGCGCGGCAGGGCAATGTTCAACAAACGGTCGAGGAAAGCCCACATGCGGTCGCCGCGCAGGGTCACTTTTGTGCCGATCAAACGGCCTTCGCGCAGTTTGAAGTTCGCAATGCTCTTGCGCGCTTTTGTCTGCACTGGTTTCTGGCCGGTTACCTGCATCAGGTCTGCAGTGGCGGCTTCGAGCGCCTTGGGGTTGTCGAGCGCCTCGCCCAGACCGATGTTCACAACGACCTTTTCGATGCGCGGCACCTGCATCACGTTCTTGAAACCGAACGACTTGAACAAAGCCGGGGCCACTTCTTGTGTGTAACGTTCATACATTCTATTCATCTTATTCGCTCCACGGCCTAATCAATCGCCGCCTCGCAGTTCTTGCAAACGCGGTGGGCGCCCTGATCGTCGCGTTGAACGCTGACGCGGGTAGGCTCCTGGCATTTCGGGCAGACCAGCATCACGTTCGAAATATCAACCGGCCCTTCGAACTGAATGCGGCCCGGGTTCATATTGCGCCCCGCCTGTGTCTGCACCTGGCGCTGGTGTTTGGTGCGGATGTTCACACCCTGCACCACCACACGACGGTCATCGAGTAAGACGTTGATGACCTCGCCGCGTTTGCCTTTATCTTCGAGGCGGCCGCTGATCACTTCAACAGTATCGCCTTTACGGATCTTAACTTTCATTCTTCGCTCCTACAACACTTCCGGGGCCAGCGAAACGATCTTCATGTAGCCCATATCGCGCAGTTCGCGCGCCACTGGTCCGAAGATGCGGGTGCCACGGGGGTTTTCGCCATCGGCATCGAGAAGCACCGCGGCGTTATCATCGAATCGGATGTAAGAGCCGTCTTCACGGCGCCATTCCTTTGTGCAGCGCACGATGACGGCTTTCACAATTTCGCTCTTCTTCACGGAGCCTTGCGGCGCGGCGGATTTCACGGTGGCGACCACCACGTCTCCGATTGCGCCGTACCTGCGGCGGGAACCACCCAACACATGAATGACGAGCAGTTCGCGCGCGCCGGTATTATCGGCAACTTTGAGTCGGGATTCGTGCTGGATCATGGCTTACTCTCCCACGCCCTGATCGGCAGTACGCGTCTCGCGCTTCACGACAGATTCAACCGCCCAGCGCTTCTCGCGGGACAACGGGCGGGTTTCCACTATCTGGACCTCATCGCCAATCTGGCAGCCAATCTCGTCGTGCGCCTTCACACGCTTGCTCGAGTACACCACCTTCTTGTATAGTGGGTGGCGGAACTTGCGGGTGATTTCCACCACGACGGTCTTGGTCATTTTATTGCTGGTGACGACACCAGTCATACGACGACGATTGTTCATTGAACACCTTCCACAGCGGCGCGCTCGGTTTCCTTAAGGATGGTCTCCATGCGGGCAATGTCGCGGCGCAGGATCTTCAGGCGGCTCGTGTCGGTCAACTGACCGGTCACCTGCTGGAAGCGCAGTTTCATCACTTCCTCACGCGTATCCGCCAGTTTCGAGCGGATTTCTTCCGCACCTAATTTGCGGACTTCTTCGATTTTCATCTTATTCCCCTCCTTCCAGGCGGCTTACGACCTTGGTTTTGATGGAGAATTTATACTGGGCACTCTTCAAAGCCGCCACCGCGATCTCGGATGGCAAACCGCCCACTTCGAACATAATGCGGCCCGGCTTGACCACAGCCACGTAGTATTCCACGTTGCCTTTACCGGAACCCATGCGGGTTTCCGGCGGCTTGTGAGTATACGGCTTGGCCGGGAAGATGCGGATCCAGATCTTGCCGCGGCGTTTCATTTCACGGACAATCGAACGGCGAGCCGCTTCGATTTGGCGGGCTGTGATCCAGCCCGGTTCAAGCGCCTGCAGGCCGAACTCGCCGAAGGAAACCTCTGCTCCACGCAGGGCTTTTCCTCTCATGCGGCCGCGCATCTGCTTGCGCCACTTTACACGTTTTGGCATCAACATAACAAATACCTCTTCATCGTGGGGGCTGGCCTTGCGCCTGCCCATTCATGGACAGGGGCAAGCCCTATCCCTACTCGCTGACGTACACGCCTTCCGTCGCTTCGACTTTTTCTTCCGCCTCAGGCGTAACTTCGCCTTTGTAGATCCAGACCTTGATGCCTAATTGACCGTATGTGGTCGTGGCTTCGGCCATGGCAAAATCCAGGTTGGCGCGCAGGGTTTGCAGTGGCACGCGGCCTTCGCGCAACCACACATCGCGGGACATTTCCGCGCCGCCAAGGCGGCCGCCCACCATGATCTTGATGCCTTCCGCACCTTGCTTCATGGCCTGCTGAATGGCGCGCTTCATGGCACGGCGATAGGCAATACGGCGTTCGAGCTGATCGGCAATATTGCGGGCAACCAGCATCGCGTCCGTATCCGGCGATCCGATTTCTTTAATATCCAGCTCGATCTTCTTGCCAACCAGCGCTTCGAGTGCCTGGCGGATTTTCTTCACGCCTTCACCCTTGCGGCCAATTAGAATACCGGGCTTGGCGGTGTGAATGGCAATGCGGATCTTGCCGGGGGTGCGTTCCACATCCACGCGGGAGACGCCGGCCTTGTTATCTTTAATCGTATCCGGCATGCCCTTGCGGAGTTCGCGCACTTTGGCGTTGGCGGCCGCGCCGCCTTTGGATGTCTTACCGGACAATAAATTACGAATGGCAAAATCCTGGTGCAGTTGCTGTCGATAGGTGGAACCCTCGGCAAACCAGCGGCCGTGCCACGGTTGATTGATGCCCAGGCGCATTCCAATGGGATGTACTTTGCGGCCCATATGTTCTCCTTCTAAGCCCCGCGCTCGCGCAGGACGATGGTCACGTGCGAATTGCGGCGCAGGAGCGGCTTGAAACGTCCGCGCGCCCCGAAGCGGCGCCACTTGCGTGTGGGCGCTTCATCGGCAACGATCTTCGCGACGTACAAGTCATCGCGGCTGACGCCGAAATTCTCTTCGGCATTCGCCACCGCGGACGCCACCAGTTTGCGGACCGGCATGGCGGCGCGCTTGTTCACGAAGCGCAGGAGATCCAGCGCCTCATTCGCACTCTTGCCGCGCACCAGGTCGATCACAAGGCGCACCTTCTGGGCGGAAAGAGGGAGAAAACGCAGTTGAGCTTGAATGTCATGCATCTCTCACGCTCCTTATGCCGCCGTGGTCGGGGCGGCCTTCTCGGCGGCCTGGTGGCCGCGGAAGGTACGCGTCGGGGCGAATTCACCCAAACGGTGGCCGACCATGTTTTCGGTAATATAGATCGGCACGTGGCGGCGTCCATCGTGGACGGCAATCGTGTGTCCAACCATCTGCGGGAAAATCACAGAGGCGCGGCTCCACGTGCGGATGACCTTCTTTTCATTTTTCTGATTCATGGCCTCGATACGCTTGAGCAACTTCGGCTCAATGAAAGGACCTTTTTTCAATGATCGTGACATATCTGCTTACCTCGTCTGCTAGCGGCTCGTCTTACTGCGACGGCGCACGATGAACTGGTCGGTCTTCTTGTTATGGCGGGTCTTCTTGCCAAGCGTCGGTTTGCCCCACGGGCTTTTCGGCCCGGGGAGACCGATCGGCTGGCGGCCTTCACCACCACCATGAGGATGGTCACGCGGACTCATCGCAGAGCCGCGGACGGAGGGGCGAACACCCATGTGGCGTTTGCGTCCGGCCTTGCCCAGTTTGATATTGCCGTGGTCGAGATTTCCAACCTGGCCAATCGTCGCGTAACAGACCTGACGAATGAGGCGCACTTCGCCGGAGGGCATACGCACCTGGGCAAAATCGCCTTCCTTGGCGAGCAACTGCGCCGCACCGCCCGCGGACCGAACGAGCTGGCCGCCCTTCCCCTCTTTGACCTCAATGTTGTGGATCAAAGTACCGACGGGGATATTCGCAATCGGCAAACAGTTGCCGGAGCGGATTTCGGCGTTGGGGCCTGACATGATGGTGTCGCCAACTTTGAGCTCCAACGGAGCGAGGATGTAGCGTTTCTCACCGTCTACATAATGAAGCAGGGCAAGACGCGCCGTACGGTTCGGATCATATTCAATCGCGGCCACGGTCGCGGGGATTTCGTGCTTCTCGCGTTTGAAATCCACAATGCGGAGAAACTGGCGATGGCCGCCGCCCTGGTGGCGGACGGTTACACGGCCATAGGCATTGCGGCCGCCGTGCCGTTTCTTGGTTACCAATAATGAGCGTTCGGGAGTGCTCTTGGTGATTTCTTCAAAGGTGTAGCCGGTCATCCCCCGTTGACCGTGCGTTACCGGTTTATACTTTTTGACTGCCATTACTGCACCCCTTCAAAGATCTCGAGGGGTTTGCTTCCCTCGGCAAGGGTAACAATGGCCTTCTTGAATGACGGGCGGCGTACCAATAAGCGGCGGCTCTTGGCGCGGCGTCCGCGTTTCGCAGGCGCATTGATGATATTCACACGAGCCACATTCACGTCGAAGAGCGTTTCAATCGCGTCTTTCACCATAATGCGGGTGGCCTCTTCAGTGACAACGAACGAATATTGTTTCAAACGGCTCGACTGATAATTGGACTTTTCAGTGACGAGCGGGCGGACAAGGACATCATACAATGTAGTCATGTCTTACTCCTATCCGAGATGTGCGCTCAGCACGTCAAGCGTCTTAAGCGGCAGGATTACCTTGTCGAAACCAAGCACGTCACGCACGTTCAAGTAACTCGCCAGCAATACCTTGGCGCCCTCGAGATTATCGGCGGAGCGCATCGCGGTATCGTAGGACTGGTCTTTGGCGGGCATCAACACCAGCGCGGTGGATGCGCCAACCAGATTGCCCAACGCTTCGACCATCAGGCGGGTCTTCGGCGCTTCGAGGTTGAGATCATCCACAACCACAATGCCGGACTCGGCGGCCTTGGCAGACAAAGCGGAACGAAGCGCGGCCAGACGCATCTTCTTCGGCATGCGCTGTTCATAACTGCGGGGATGCGGCGTATGGATACGACCGCCGCCGACCCACTGCGCGGCACGCGTCGACCCCTGGCGGGCGCGGCCGGTCCCTTTCTGTTTCCACGGCTTTCGTCCGCCACCGGAAACTTCGGAACGGACTTTGGTCTCATGCGTACCCAGGCGGGCATTCGCCATCTGGCGGGTATAAGCCTGGTGCATCAAGTCCACATTCACAGGCGCTTCGAAGACTTTCGCGGGCAAATCCACCTCGCGAAGCTTCTGGCCTTTCAAATCCAAAACATCTACTTTCATGGCTATAGCTCCCGTTTCCCGCGCGCCTACTGCTTGCGCGCCTCCTTGATCATGACCAGACTACCCTTCGAACCGGGAACCGCGCCGTTGATGGCAATCAGGTTGCGTTCCGCATCCACCAGGACGACTTTCAGGTTCTGCGTGGTAACGCGATCCGTACCCATATGGCCTGCGCCGCGTGAACCTTTGTATACACGGCCAGGTGTAGTACCCGAAGAGCGCGAACCGGGTGCGCGGTTGCGGTCGGAGGTACCATGTGTGGCGTTCATGCCATGGAAGTGATAGCGTTTGACAGCTCCGGCAAAGCCCTTGCCTTTGCTCACGCCAATCACATCCACACGTTCACCCGCGGCAAAAGCATCGGCGACGGTAATCTTGTCGCCGACCTTCAAATCGTGATCTTTGGCTCGAAATTCGCGCAGGAAGCGCATCGGGGGAATTTCATTGGCCTTCAAGTGACCCAACTGGCCGCCCGTAAGACGTTTGGGGTTCACTTCGCCAAAGCCCAGTTGCACCGCAGAATAACCTTCCTTCTCCGGCATGCGTACCTGGGTAACGTAACATGGCCCAGCTTCGATGAGTGTCACCGGATAGGCAACACCTTGCTCATCGAAGATCTGGGTCATGCCGATCTTCTTTCCAATCAGCCCTTTCAACATGCTCAATTTTCTCCTTTAGAAGATATTGACGAGACTGCCAGCCGGGGCTTCGGCCGCATCATCTCCGTGCAGTGCAGTCAGTAGGTCCGGGAAGCGAAGCGGTTGTTTCGGTTCGCGCGCGGACCAGCTCTTGCACTGTCTCTATTAAGTCGTACAGGTCTTACCCGTCTAACAAGTCCGTCATACCAGACTTGTTAGACCTGCTGACTTACTAGACGATAACTAAATCTTGATCTCGATATCCACACCCGCAGGCAGGTTCAACCTCATTAACATGTCGATCGTCTTTGAATCGGGATCGAGAACGTCAATGAGACGGTTGTGCGTGCGGATTTCAAAGTGCTCGTGTGAGTCCTTGTCAATGAAAGTCGAGCGCCGTATTGTAAAGCGTTCGGTCTTGCTTGGCAAGGGCACAGGGCCAACAACATGCGCCCCAGTGCGCTCGGCAGTTTCGACGATCCGTTTGGCGGATTGGTCGAGGACACGATGATCGTACGCTTTCAAGCGGATGCGGATTTTCTGTTTCGCCATTTCTCACCTATTCGAGAATCTTGGTCACGACACCCGCACCGACGGTGAGACCGCCTTCGCGAATGGCGAACTTGGAACCCTGCTCCAGCGCCACCGGCACGATCAACTGCACCGTCAGGTTCACATCGTCTCCAGGCATGATCATTTCC
>JACRLC010000070.1 GCA_016235425.1 Chloroflexota bacterium
CATCCAATCTTCACACGCCTGATTGATCGGATCGGTCGGTTGTTGTTCCAAGTCGCTGGCGATCTTTTGACAACGCTTGTCCAAGCGTTTGTCTTGCAGGTTGACTTTTGAAAATTCTTCCACCGTCCATGAAATATCGCAGCTTTTCTTCTTGCTTGTCAATGTTCAGATTGCTCCTGTCTTTGTGCTTTCTCCATAGTCTACCTCACCTTTACCCAACTTGTGGGTAATAGACAGCTCCTCTAAACGCCCTATCCAGCACGGACGGACGGTAACAACGCATCCAATTCCTCTCCCGTCTGGGACTGCAACTCCCGCAGCGATATCATCCCCTTGTGGGACGCCAGCCGTGCCCAAAGACCATCCACGAGTTTTTCACGAATGCACGAATCCCGCGTCATCCATTCGTGAATTCGTGGTCTTATTCGTGGACGGTTTCTCACCATCACAGTTCTCCCTTGAACGCCCTATCCAGCACGGACGGCAGCAACATCCGCCTACGGCGCAACTCCTCCCCCGTAGTGGACTGTAACCGCCGCAGCCCGTTGACCTTTGCTTTACGAAGCAATTTCATCTTCGCCTTCGTTGTTTGTTGGATGATGGGGTTGCAATGACGGGAGGAACATTAGAACTTGGGAGGGACACCCCAGAGTGAGCGCAAAGGATGGGATGAATCATTTTATTAGCCGACAAGGTGGAAGTTTGCACCATAAGCGGCTCGGTTTCACCATGTTTGGTGGAGAATTCCAATTTGTAGTCAATGACATTGCGTCCATCTTCAAGTTCTTCCACATTCCATGTCATGGCTTGCAGTTTGCGCCCGCGCAAGTGTTTTTTTATGGATTGCAAATCGTGACATTCCAACGGTTCTCCGCAACAATAACAGAGAAGGGGAAGTTCGTGTCTGTTTTCAAAAACATAGTAAAGCGTATTGTTGCGCACGACAACATCGATAACCTTTTGTCTTCCGATACAAAAATTTACAAACTCGGCAAGGCAATGCGGTTCGCCGTTGATATTCAGGATGGGAAAACCATCTCGCTCACATTCAACCAGTTGATTAGGTTTTGTATCTGTCATAGTTCACCTTTGAACGCCCTATCCAGCACTGACGGCAGCAACGCGTCCAACTCCTCTTGCGTTTGGGACTGTAATATCACCCCCTTGTGGGGCTCCCGCAGCGACGCCAGCATACTCATTTGGTCTCCATCCATTAACTTGGTATCCCAAGTTGCTGTCTTACCAAACTAATCAACAATGGTTTGGCGACTTCAAACGCAAATCCACCTGTTTTTGCCATTATCTCTTTGGCTTTATTCCAAATCTTATTATCTCGCGCTGAATCAAGAAACTCATGTCCTTGCCACGTCAGTCTTTGAGGAATCCACTGTATGTCTTGCATACTGGAAGCGTCTATTGCAAACACAAGACCCGCTTCGTTCAAAAGCATAACGTGATAATAGACCTGTTCATCTGTGTAACCTTCAAATTCACACGAAATATCATCACGATAATTTTCTTGTGCCTCTATTCGCATCAAGATTAGGCGTGCAAGTTCCATATCACGTTTCATAATTCACCTTTGAATGCTTTATCTAAAACACTCGGCAGCAGCGCGGACAACTCCTCCCCCGTAGCGGACCGTAACTCCCGTAGCGACGCTAGCCGCAATTGCACTTCAGAATTGATTATCTCTCGTTTCATAAATACTCTCAATTCCCCTTCCCCCACTTGGGGGAAGGACGGGATGGGAGTAGCTCTCACAACTCACCCTTAAACGCCCTATCCAGCACGAATAGTAGGTGGAGCATAGTGACAAAAACCGGGGTTTGAGCCCCTGTGGGGATACGAATAGAAGGCATCATCCCGCCCAATCTCTTGCAATTAACTCTGCCTGCTCCAAAACAGTCTTCGTTGCCTTCTCCTGCTTATCGGGTGGATACCCATACTTCCTCAATATCCTCTTTACCATCACACGCAACTTGGCGCGGACAGTTTCCCGCACCGTCCAATCAATCGTCGTATTTTTGCGAACGGTCTCCACCAGTTCGCGGGCAATCGCTTTGAGTGCGTCATCGCCTAATTCCTGAACGGCGCTATCGTTGACTTCCAGCGCATCGTAAAAGGCGATTTCATCTTCAGTGAGATTGAGTTTTTCGCCGCGCTTTTGGGCTTCGCGCATATCTTCGCCTAATTTTATAAGTTCGGCAATCACTTCGGCGGCTGCAAGCGTGCGGTTCTGATAGGAGCGGATCGTGCGCTCAAGCATCTCGGTAAAGGAACGTGATTGCACGAGGTTCTTTTTCATCCGCATCTTGAGTTCATCATTGAGCAGTTTGCGGAGCAGTTCAATGGCGAGGTTCTTTTGCGGCATCCTGCTGACTTCGGCGAGAAACTCCTCAGAGAGGATCGAGATTTCAGGTTTCTTCAAACCTGCGGCGGCAAAGATGTCAATGACTTGATCGCTGGCGGCAACAGCGCGGGAAAGGATTTGTCGAATTGCCTGGTCAACATCCTCCGCCGATCTTTCGCCATCCACCGTGGACTTGACCAGCGCGGCGCGCACAGCTTGGAAGAACGAAACATCATCACGAATGGCGATTGCACGTTCATCGGGAACAGCCAGCGCGAAGGCAAGCGATAATTCTCGAACGGCTTGTAATAATCGTTTTTTGCCATCATCCAATCTGAGAATATGTTCCTGGGCCAGCGGCAGCACGCCGAGTTTTTCCTGTGCTGTTCCAGTAAAGAATTTCGACCAATCGAAACCGTAGAATAAGCCTTTGCAGATTTCATAGCGTTTGAGCAGTTCGTTGACGGCTTCGTTTTGGTCGGGCGTTTCGGCAGGGTGGCCTGCTTCGGTGTATGCCGCCAACGCAGTTTGCAGGTGATGGGCGAGACCGAGATAATCAACGATCAGACCACCTGGCTTGTCTTTGTATACGCGGTTGACGCGGGCAATGGTTTGCATGAGACCATGCCCCTGCATGGGTTTGTCAATGTACATGGTGTGCAATGGCGGGACATCGAAACCTGTCAGCCACATATCACGGACGATGACGATCTTGAATGAGTCGTCAGGGTTCTTGAAGCGCTTGGCAAGTTCTTCACGGCGCGCCTTGGTGCGGACGTGCCCTTGCCAGTCCAGCGGATCGGTGGCATTGCCCGTCATCACGATTTTGATCACGCCCTGCTTGTCATCCTCTGAATGCCATTCAGGGCGTAGTTTGATAATGGCATCGTATAAATCCACGCAGATGCGGCGGGACATGCCCACGATCATCGCCTTGCCGTCCATCGCTTCGAGACGCTTCTCGAAGTGGTCAATGAAGTCCCTGGCAACCAACCCGATGCGTTTCTCGGTTCCGACAATGGCTTCGAGCGCCGCCCATTTGGTCTTGAGTTTTTCCTTCTTCTCCAGTTCTTCGCCTTCGGTGACTTCGTCGAATTCAGGATCGATCTTCGGCTTCTCTTTTTCGTCCAGTTCCAGTTTGGCGAGACGGCCTTCGTAATAGATCTTGACCGTCGCGCCATCCTCGACTGCCTGCTGGATGTCGTAGATGCTGATGTAGTCGCCGAACACGGCTCGGGTGTTTGCATCCGTATGTTCGATGGGCGTACCCGTAAACCCGATGAAAGAAGCGTTGGGCAGAGAGTCCCGCATGTGACGGGCGTAGCCGTCAATGAAATCATATTGACTTCGATGGGCTTCATCCGCAATCACGATGATGTTGTGACGATCCGATAATACGCCCTCACCCCGTCCCTCTCCCGAGGGGAGAGGGAGAAACTTCTGAATGGTTGTAAAGAACACGCCGCCTGCCCTGCGCCCTTTGAGTTTTTCCATCAGGTCTTCGCGGCTGGAGGCTTGTTCGGGCGTTTGACGCAGGACTTCGGAACAGCGCGAGAACGTGCCAAAGAGTTGATCATCGAGATCGTTGCGGTCGGTGATGACGATGATGGTGGGGTTTTCCATGGCAGGATGCAGGACCAGCCGCCCCGTGTAAAACGCCATGGTGAGACTCTTGCCTGAGCCTTGCGTGTGCCAGATGACGCCAATTCGTTGATCGCCAACTTCTCCGCCCTTCATCGTCTGGGCAACATATCTTCCCTTCAAATCCTTGACGGCAGTTCCCTTTGCCTGGGACGCCCGAATGGTTTCGTTGATTGCATAATTGACCGCGTGGAACTGGTGATAGCCTGCAATCTTCTTGAGTGTGGGTGCGCCGCGTTCCTGTTCAAAGACGATGAAGTAGCGGATGAGATCGAGCAGGCGGCGTTTCTCGAACACGCCTCGCAACAGGACTTCGAGTTGAGTCACTGAAACTGGAGCAGTTTCCTCGCCCTCAACAGTTTTCCACGGCAGGAACCATTCCTTGTTCGCCGTGACCGAGCCAATACGTGCGTTCAAGCCGTCGGAGATGATGAGCAGTTCGTTGTAATGGAACAGGGCAGGGATGTCGTTCTTGTAGGTCTGCAATTGGTTGAATGCCGACCAGATCGTGGCGTTCTCATCGGCGGCGTTCTTGAGTTCGATGACCGCCAGCGGCAGGCCGTTGATGAAGATGACCACGTCAGGCCGCCGATTATGCAGGGGCAATTCATGAATTGCCCCTGCAACCACCGTGTATTGATTGACGACGAGCCAGTCGTTGTTTTCGAGTTCGTCGAAATCCACCACATACGCCCGCCCGCTGACCATGCGCCCGTCTTTGGCTTTGTCCCCAGGACTGCTGCGCTTGTAATCCACTTCGATGCCGTTGACCAGCATATGATGAAAGGCGTGGTTGTTGAGCAGGAGTGAGGATTTGCCGAGACGCGTCAGCTTGCGAAATGCTTCTTCGCGCGCGGCAGGCGGAAGGTCGGGGTTGAGGCGGAGGAGGGCATTCCGCAGGCGTTCGAACAGTATCACTTCCTGATATCCACCCCGTTCAGGTGACTCGCCATCGAAGGCGATTTCAGGACCGAAGGCGTATTCGTAGCCCAGATCTTTGAGCCAGTCAATGGCGGCTTGTTCAATGGTGGATTCGGTGAAGGTAGTCATTTTGATTTCACAGGATTTTCATCGTCCATTGCCCAATTGTCAATGTTTGCTTCGATGTACAAATGAATGCGGTTGTGTTCTTCATCGTTGCGGATGATGCGTTCGTAGTAATTACGTTGCCAAACGGGAATACCCTGCGTCTTGCGTAATGCATTGATCCGTTTTGCTGAAAACGATTTGAAGGCGCGCACGATTTCGGATAATGGATGGCGCACCGTAGGGGCGGGTTCCGTAGGGGCGGGTCTCAGACCCGCCCCTATGATGATAATCACCGCGTGGACATGGTTTGGCATGATACAAAACGCGCCCAATTCAATGTGCGGATAATGATTCGGCAGGTCAAACCATGCCTGCTGAACGATTTGACCAAATCGATTCAACCGCATTTCTCCATTATTGATCTCGCCAAATAAACATTCACGCCCATGCGCCACAATGGTGACGTAATACGCGCCCGATTGGGAATAATCATATCCCTGCAATCGAATGGAATGACGGTGGTGAATTTTGGGGTCGAATTTCATATTCTTATTTTATGCGGGCGTTTTTTCGCCAACGGTAGGGGCGGGTCATCCCATCGACCGTAGGGGCGGGTCTCTCCTGCGAGCAAGACGGTCTGGCTTAACGAGACGAATGTCAGGCAAAGCGTTTTTGCATAACGTGGAGACCCGCCCCTACATTCCACGAACCCTCACCTCGCCCCTCATCAACCTCGGCAGAGACAGTCCATCCCGCAGACTCGCCAGCGTGCGGGATTTTATCGCGGGTTTCATCCCGCCGCTCCTTCTGATTGATCCATGCTGACCGTGTATGAAACCAGTTTTCGTTTCTTGTTGTCTCTGACAAACACTACCATGTGATGATCCTTTACGGCTCGTTGATACTGTTCTGCCAGCGAAGATTGAGACTTCTGGCTGAGTTCCTTTTTGAATTCCTGATATGGATATGCATATATCTTTTGCTCCTGAAGGTCGTAGAGCATCACTGGCTTTTTGTCGGCGAACAGCAGGTACCAATTGAGGATCTTTTCCCATTGTTCCTGGATTGCATCCCAATAGGGATCGTCCGCTTGTTTGTCTTCGTTCTTCATTCTTCTGCCTTCACGCGAAGCGTTCATCCTTTTCATTTCACCCTCACTTCCCCCCTCATCAACTTCGGCAGCAGACTATCCCGCAGACTCGCCAGCGTGCGGGATTCTTTCAGGTTAGCAACAATCTTCTGATACAACGGTTGAACCGTTTCAACAAACATGTTCATCTTTTCAGGCGATGGAACATTAATTTTCATTGGTCGGAAATTCGACTTGCTGATTTCCAAGAATGTTGTCCCATTGGCTCGTCCGATAATTTCTTCCATGTTTTCCTTGAGCCAATTCAGAATAAAGTAATTTGGTACTTCTTCGTTGCATTTGATGGCAATAAAGCCTTGATTGATTGCAACTGGAATTTGCGTAATCGCCAAGTAACCAATCGGCGCACGGGAAGAAAGTAAAACCGTTCCTACTGGCAATAAACCAGAACTAATTTCTTGCAACCCTAATTCAGTTATCCAACTATTTGTTTCAAGTAAAAATGGACTTTGCAAAGGTGCTAAATCTTTTGGCGTTGCCCAATGAATATTACCGCCATCCCAAAAGGCTGGATTTGTTGTGCTCGGCGTTGAACCTCCAACTACTGTGACAACCTCTCCAACCGTAGTTTCTTTCCCTCTTTCTTCTTTCATTAATTCCCGAAACACTGCCCGCGCCATGGACTCGAGCGTTCGGTTCATGCGGCGGTTGAGTTCGATCTTATCGTCCAGTGCGCCGAGAATCCCTGCAATGGCGCGTTGTTCGGGGAGGGGAGGAAGGAAAAACTCAATACGCTTAATATCCCGTATGGGTAATTGGGGTTGGGCGCTACCAGTCGTAAACGCGCTTACTTGTTCACTAAAGATACTTGATTTCAACAAAAAGTAAAGATAGCGTGGAAATATGCTTTCTTTGTCTGGTCGGATAATAACCATTCCAGAATTTAATCGGATATTTTCAAAAGGAATTCTGTCGTCATAATATGCTAAATTGCCAACAGTGCCTCTTGTCGTTAGAACGATGTCGTGCCGCGCCAACTTTCCTTTACGCAATTTATTGTCTTTTGCTTCGCTAATAAAACTACAATCTGAAAAGTCAAATCCAATTTCGGTAACATTTCCTGCGTTGAGAAATAGGCAATACCCACTAGCCATAAAATCTGACTGCTTGGGATAATTTACTCCTCTATCCCCATCTATTATTTCAAGAGGGGCATTTTCAAAACTAACAGTTTCCCAATTGTTCATTTTGTAGTCGCAAGTTTTTTCAAATTCTGGCGAATTGCTTTTTCTATCTTCTCGCCTTCTTCAAACTGTGCTTCCAATTCCTTTGTCAAACGTGTCATCTTCTGCTCGAATGGTTCATCATCTTCTTCGAGTTCCGCCGCGCTAACATACCGCCCAGGCGTGAGCACGTATCCCTGCACACGGATTTCTTCGATGGTGACCGATTTGCAAAATCCCGCCACGTCCGCGTAGGGGCGGGTCTCCATGGTTGGCAATGATTCTTTGCCTGACGTTTTGACTGTCGGGTCAACCGCCTTGGCTTGCAAATCAGACCCGCCCCTACCATCATCGCCAGATTTCCAGGCATGATACGTATCCGCAATCTTCGCAATGTCTTCGTTGGATAGGTCACGATGCACGCGGTCGGTCAACGTTCCCAACTTCCGCGCATCAATAAACAACACCTCTCCACGCCTATCCCATGTACGGGCGGGTCTGTCCGTTGATGATTTTGAATCTGTACGGGCGGGTCTGAGACCCGCCCCTGCGTTTTTATTGCGCGTCAAAAACCACAAACACACCGGTATCTGCGTGCTGTAAAACAACTGTCCCGGCAGGGCGACCATGCAATCCACCAGGTCGTCTTCGATGATGGCTTTGCGGATCTCGCCTTCGCCCGACGTATTGCTCGACATGCTCCCGTTCGCCAGCACAAATCCCGCCGTGCCATTCGGCGAAAGATGATGGATGAAATGCTGCACCCACGCAAAGTTAGCATTGCCCACAGGCGGCTTGCCGTACTTCCAGCGTTTGTCTTCTCGCAACGAGTCCCCGCCCCAATCGCTCATATTGAACGGCGGGTTGGCAAGGATGTAATCCGCTTTCAGGTCGGGATGCTGGTCATGGTGGAATGAGTCTTCAGGCACTTTGCCCAGGTCACCTTCGATGCCGCGAATGGCAAGGTTCATCTTCGCCAGTTTGAACGTGTTGGGGTTGGATTCCTGCCCGTACACCGAAAGGTCGCCGATCTTCCCGCCGTGCGCTTCCACGAACTTTTCGCTCTGCACGAACATCCCGCCCGATCCGCAGCACGGGTCGAAGACCCGTCCCTTGTACGGGGCGAGCATCTCCACCAGCACGCGCACCACCGAGCGCGGCGTATAGAACTCTCCGCCCTTGCGTCCCTCCTGGCTGGCGAACTGCGAAAGGAAGTATTCGTACACCCGTCCGAGCGTGTCCTGTTTGCGGCTTTCCTCGTCCGCGAAATTGATCTTGTTGCTGACCATGTCCACCAGGTCGCCGAGCCGCCGCTTGTCCAGCGTGGCGCGTCCGTAATTGCCTGGCAGCATCCCTTTGAGCGTCGGGTTATCCTTTTCGATGGACTCCATCGCCGCATCGATCAAATTGCCGATGGACTCCTGCTTGGCGTTATCCTGCAAGGATTTCCACCTCGCCTCTTTCGGGACCCAAAAGACTCGTTCCGCTAAATAGACATCCCTGTCCTCTGGATCATCCACCGCTTCCTTCTCCACCCGTGCCCGCACCTGCTCGAACATGTCTGATACATACTTGAGGAAGATCAACCCCAACACCACGCTCTTATACTCCGCCGCGTCGAGATGCCCGCGCAGTTTATCCGCGGCCTCCCATAACTCGTTCTCAATTCCAAGCGTTGCGCCGTTTCCGTTTTTAACTTTGTTATTTTTCTTTGCTGGCATGATTCCTATACCCAACTATCAAACGATCTAACTACAAAACGAATAAACCAAGCATACCCGAACCCCCTGAATCCCGCAAGCAAGCGCGGGGCAAATGATATGGCCCTCTCAAAGTCCAGTTTTGTGTCACCCTGCCTGCACCTTGCCGCCCCGTCCTGGCCCGGACGGGACAGGGCAGGCACAGGCGAGCGGAGGGACTGCAAGCCTTTGCAGTCCCGCAGTCGAAGGACAGGTTTTCAAGCGCCTGGCGCTTCGACTTCGCCGCTTTGCGGCTCCGCTCAACGCGAAAAAAAGCCACGGTGCATGAGTGCACCGTGGCAGAAAGACACAGCAAACGACCGTTATCGGTCAACAGGCGCACTCCGAGTTGGAATAAGACCACTACCTGTATTCGACACGATAAGCCGCAATCTTAATCCCCGAAATCGAAACATCCAGGGTTTTGCTCTGGATATCGGTATCCTTCGGTATTAACTCCATCGCTTCTTTTGCCACCAGAATATCGTTTGCAATGCCGATGTCTTCCCCCAATTTACAGGCACGGTTTACGGGGTCGCCGAAGCAATCGTTATTCTCGACGATCAGGATTTTTCCGTAATCAATGGCGCAGGCGATGTGGATATCCAAATCATCGGATGTGATCAAGTTGCTGGCCTCGAATGCGAGTTGCAGGGCCACCGCCGCACGGACGGCTGGAAGCGGCTGTGGGAACACCGCCAGACAATTATCCGCATCAAACTTGATCACCGACCCTCCAAACGACTCGACGATTGGCTCGGCAGTTAACTGCATTCGCCGCACCATCGAAAGATAATGCACGATGCCGTACTTCCTGGTCAACAGCGAAAAGCCGGACATATCCAGCACGAATATAGCCTGTTCGCTCCCGTACTCCTGCCATAACGTCTCTTCGATGTGATGGCGCTTCGCTGGGTCGGTCTCGTGTGAATATTCCAGCAACAGCTTTTGAAAATGTTTGGATCTGTGTTGAGGCATAAGGTTACCCTTGCTCCTTCGGCGTTATCCGCTCCAATATTGGAAGCAGGGAAGGCAAGTCGTTTATTACAACCTCCCACAGTATGTCTTCAT
The DNA here is from genome assembly GCA_016235425.1 of Chloroflexota bacterium. GTDB lineage: Bacteria > Chloroflexota > Anaerolineae > Anaerolineales > Villigracilaceae > JAKOVF01. The sequence goes on from JACRLC010000070.1 coordinate 10,147, forward strand.
CCACGCGCATGTAATCATGGACAATACGATGCCTCATTCCAATAATTTGTCTCCATGGTAATTCCGGGGAGATTTTTCGTGCAGCTTCTCCTATTACCTGTACAAGGTGAGTCAATCCCAGCTTCAGAATATCATCGGCATCATAATCTGCGCGGTTCCTTCCTGCGAGCGCGTCAATTGCCCGGCGTGTCATGTCCAGCATGTGGCCGAGATAAACTGCATTTTCATCATGCCCCATAAGCCACCTCTGCTTCTTTCAGCACTCGTTCTTTGATTCGATGATTCAAGAACTTTGGCGTAACCAGGTCAACCTCGCGATTTCCAAGAAGTTTGGAGAGTTCGTCCTGAATATCTATGAACGTTAAACCGGGCGTATATCCCTCTTCAAATTCCACCAATATATCCACGTCACTTTGCGGGCCAAAGTCATCTCGTAAAACTGAGCCAAAGAAAGCCAGTTTTCGAATATGATGCTTTCGGCAAAATTTGGCCAATGTTTTGAATGGAATGGATATTTTGACCTTGTCCATGATTTGATTATAGCAAATTTGCCAGCGGCATTCACATGGAAAATAAAGTCTCGCAGAAACGGTTGTCCCTGCGAGACTCTTTGACTGCCCAACTACCCAAACTACCCAACTATCAAACTACAAAACTACCCTCTCTTCTCGATCTTCGCCCACGTATCCTTCAATGTCACCGTCAGGTTGAACACGGGCTTATCGGGTGCAGTGTCGAGGTCGGCGCAAAAATATCCCTGGCGTTCGAATTGGAAACGGTCACCAGCTTTGGGGGCGGAAAGATGCGGCTCCACGTAGCCGGTCAACACGGTTAGCGAATTCGGGTTGAGACATCCCAGGAATCCCTCTTCGCCTTCCTCCGGGTCTTCCTTCGTGAACAGGCGGTCGTACATGCGGATTTCGGCTTCTTTTGCATGAGCCGCGGAAACCCAGTGAATGGTGGACTTTACCTTACGGCCATCGGGCGCGTCGCCGCCGCGCGTGGACGGGTCATACGTGGCATGAACTTCAATCACTTCGCCTGCATCATTCTTTACCACGTGCGTGCATTTGATGAAGTAGGCATAGCGCAGGCGCACTTCGTTGCCGGGGAAGAGACGATAATATTTCGGCGGGGGAGTCTCACGGAAATCGTCCTGCTCGATGTACAACACCTTCGAGAAGGGGACTTTGCGCGTGCCCGCAGACGTGTCTTCAGGGTTGTTGACCGCGTCCATTTCTTCCACCTGACCTTCGGGATAATTGTCAATCACCACCTTGAGCGGGCGAAGCACGGCCATGCGGCGCAGGGCGCGCTTGTTCAGGTCTTCGCGCACGCAGGCTTCGAGCAGGGCCATTTCAGCCATCACACCCGAATTGATGGTCGCTACTTTGGAAACGCCTGTGCGCTGATTGAAATCCAGGATGGCCTCGGCGGTGTAACCGCGGCGGCGCATCGCACGCAGGGTGGGCATGCGCGGGTCGTCCCAGCCTTGCACGCGTCCCTCCTGCACAAGGCGCAGGAGTTTGCGTTTGCTCATCACGGTGTAGTTCATGTTGAGGCGGGCAAACTCGATCTGCCGCGGTTTGAACACCTCCAACTGCTCAAGGAACCATTCATATAGCGGGCGGTGGTTCAGGTATTCAAGCGAGCAGAGCGAATGGGTGATGCCTTCCATTGAATCGTTCTGCCCATGCGACCAATCGTACATCGGGTAGATTTTCCACTTATCGCCGGTGCGGTGATGCGGCGGCTCGTGCAGGATGCGGTACATCACCGGGTCGCGCATGTTGATGTTTGGATGCGCCATGTCAATCTTGGCGCGCAGCACGCGCGAACCATCCGGGAATTCGCCGTTCTTCATGCGCTCCAGCAGGTCGAGGTTCTCTTCCACGTCCCGGTCGCGGAACGGGGAATTCTTTCCAGGCTCGGTGAGCGTGCCGCGCTTGGCGCTCACTTCTTCAGGGCTTTGATCGTCCACGTAAGCCAGCCCCTTCATCACCAGCTTCACGGCCCAATTGTACAGTTCATCGAAATAATCCGACGCGTACGTCACCTTCACCCATTTGATGCCCAGCCAGCGCGCATCGTCTTCGATGGCATCCACGTACTCGGTCTCTTCCTTCACCGGGTTGGTATCGTCGAAGCGCAGGATCAACTCGCCGTTGTTTTCCTTTGCGATGAGATAGTCAATCATGAATGCCTTGACGTGGCCGATGTGCAAGTAACCGTTCGGTTCGGGTGGCAAACGCGTGCGGACGTAGTTGAAGCGTCCGCTCTTCAAATCTTCCGTGACAGCTTCACGGATAAAATCAGTGGGTTTATTCTCTTCGGGATTCATGGATGGATTTGCCTTCGTGTATGGATTTTGACCAGCGTCCTGCAGGTTGTTTCTTGATAGTTGACTTTTTTCACTAAAACCTGCGGGACGATAAATTTCCGCTTCGTTTTCGGACCGATAACCTGCCGCGCGTTTCAGGAACATTTTCGCGGCCCGCAGAGTTATCCGTTTGCCGCGCCAATTATAACTGCTTTATAATTCGTAGACCGGAGTGCAAAATCTCCTGATTTTGCCGCCAAATTAAACAGGAGAAAGTATGACCGAAACAACCGACGAAAGAACCAACTTTGCAGGAACCTATTTCGACCGTGACCTTGTCCTGCGCCTGGCACGCTGGGCAGGGCGCATTGCATGGGCGATCCTGGGAATTTACCTGTTCACGTGGCTGGTCTCATTTACACAATTTCTGATCCAATTTGCCAGCGGAATGTTCTTTTACAAGGGTCAAAACTTCGTGGATGTCATCGCCTCTTTTACACCGCAACTGCTCCAGCCCCTGCCCGGTTTCCTGTATTTTTTCGCCCTGCAAGCCATCGGCAAAGTCCTGTTGATCCTCATGGACATGGAAGACAACACCCGCCGCGCGGCGCGGAACAGATAACATGGGAAAAAGAATTCTGCTGATTGACGATGATACCGATCTGGGCAAATTGATACAGGCGGTCCTGGAGCCAATGGATCTGAAGGTCTATCAGGCTTTTAATGGGCTTGAAGGATTAATGACTGGTGATTACCCACAAGTCCGTATCCGTCATTCAAAGCCTCAAAACCAGAGCATTTTGCCGCGAATTTCGCTAATTCACACGGATTTTTAAAACCAATTCGCGAAAATTCGTGAAATCCGCGGCTGAGGTTTTGCTTTCTTCCCTGGAATTGGCGGGCGTAAAAGATGTGGGTAATCACCAGTTAATGACCCTTGCCTCGAACGGGTTGGCATGATAGAATTTTGCCCGCTGGAAAATTGGGGGCTCGTCTAATGGCAGGACGGCTGACTCTGGATCAGCTAGTAGTGGTTCAAATCCATTGCCCCCAGCTAATGACCCTCGCAAGAGGGTCGTTTTTTGGGGAGTGGCGCAAACCCTCGTTGAGGGGACGATGTCTATTGCCCCGGCCAAAAGGCTCCCGCAAGGCGTAGGTTATCGAATCAGGGTATAGATTTGGAATGTCTCCGGTTTGAATTTTCCATTTGCCGAGTCCAAAAAACGGGACGACGGATGAGTCGTCCCGTTTGAATTTACATCCAACCTGTTTCAATCTGCCGAAGCCATGGCCTCATCGAGCATTGTCGCTTCAGCCGCTTGTGGCTTGAAGATTAGGAAGATGGCATTGACGATGATGCCCAGCACGGCGGCGGTGGCAATGGCGGGCAGGCCGCTGGGGAAGAGGCCTTGCAGGAATGGGATGGGCAGGAAGCCGCCCTCGTACCCGATATTGCCGCCAATGCCGATCACCATGATGGTCGCGCCGACGGCCAGGTTGCGCGGGTCGAACATGCTGACCTTGTGTTCCTGCATCAGCGCGATACCTTGCATTCCGATTGCGCCGAACAGATAGATCGCCAAACCGCCGCTCACAGCCAGCGGGACGGTCTGCACCAACCCGGCAAGCTTGCCGACGAAACCGAGCAGGATCGCGATCGCACCGGCTGAGATCAGCGCAGGCCCGGAGTAGTTGCGGGTGATCGCCATGAGCGAGTTGTTCTCGCCGTAGTTCGTTCCCGCTGTTGAACCAAACAAACCTTTCAGCGTATCGTCCATGCCGTCGAGGATGAGGTTGAAGCCGATGTTCTTGTCCAGCTCATATTTTTCGCGGCCCGTATCGGTGGCGAGACGATCCACGTACAGGCTGATCTGGTAAAGATGCGCCGTGGATTCGGGAACGGTGGCAATCGCCATCACTGCAATGCTGAAGATGGCTGTGCCAACCAACGACCCGCTAAAGCTGGGGAAGGTGAAGTGAGGCACCGCAAACCATGGAGCAGTGGTTACAGGTGCAAAGTTCACCGTGTTTGGAGCGATCAACGCGGAGACAATGTAGCCGACAATCGCACCGAGCAGCACCGGCAACATGCCAAGAAAACCGCGGTTTTGCAGATAAACTGAGAACAGGATCGGGTAGTGGTAAAAGTCAAAGTGATATGGTAAATTTGGCGGCATGATACAGAAAACAATCATCTACGAATGCCGTTTTTGTCACAGCGCTCACATCGTCAAAAATGGTCATAATGCTCAGGGTCATCAACAATATTGGTGCAAAAATTGTGGTAAACGGACTGTTCTGGAGTTGAGACCGCGCTACACCGAAGAAAAGAA
>JACRLC010000078.1 GCA_016235425.1 Chloroflexota bacterium
ACAGAAGCCTAACGAATTGACCAGCGTGATGCGTCAGGAAATCCAACGCCTGAACGCTGTGTTTGAGTTTTACGAAACACCTTCGCCTTTTATGCCTCTTGCTTGATGGAAAAAACTTTTCTGGAGAACTATACAGACCCTGAATGACCTCGGCGACCTTGCCTTCCTGTTGCAGGACTTCATCGCCCAGATCATCGGTAATCAAACCGGGCAGGACACGTAAAGTGGGCAGGTTCTCCAAGGGAGTAAAGGCGTTCAGATAAGCCGCACCCGAAGCGACATCGCTCATCACGCCCTTATTGGCTTTGGCAATCTCGCGCCGCAGCAAACCGATCATCGTAGTATTCACACGTTCCATGCGCATGTGATATTGCAATGCGCCGGCATTACCATCAGCATCCACTAAATAGGTTGTGATACCTGATAGTGCGAGAGCCACTGCAAGATTCACTGCTACCGTAGTTTTACCCGTTCCGCCTTTCGGTGAAGTAATTGCGATCTTCCTGACAGCCATACCCGATTGAATGCGGGCTGACATGTCACTGCCCAGCACCGCCCGGCGGTATTGATCGTCTGCCGATAGATTGCCGGCATCGGCGCGGCGCATTTCTTCATACAATTTATTGATATCGACATCCGATGGAGGGTATGCAAATGCAGGAACACCAACACCGTTCGCCCAGGAAGACATACCATCGCCGGCGCCGGCAATCACAAAGATCAACTTGCCGCGTTCTGCCGCCTTGACCAGACTTTCAGGAGATACCGAAGACTCGGGTGAAACAACGATCAGGGCGCGGAAATCAAACAGGTCAATATGCTGCGGCGTGAACGCCGCGATTTGTGCAATCACAGAATGACCCTGTTCCGCCAGCTGCATATTCAAGCGGGATGTAACCGTCCCTGCGCCAAGTAATAAAACTTGCATTATTGTCCTCCTCCCAACACTTCTTCTCGATCCGATTTGAAAAGATCTTCGAAGTCCCAATAGGTAAAACCAGCGGTGGGTATTTCATCGCCGCGTGCCATGAGTGACACCACCAGACGATCTCCCTGTTGAAGTGCAAGTGAAAGAACTTCACGACTTGCATTCGGCACGAGCAGGATTAACATTTGCGGTTGATCGAACGAAGTAAAGGATGAATCGGAGTTGCTTGTATCAGTTGAGTCTGTTTGTGGAGGCAGACCTTGCACGGAAATCACGCGCACACCCATCGGGAATAAATCCTTGGCAAGCGGCGGCAGGGCGCGGCTCAATGCGTCAGCCTGTTCGATTTCCTGAGGCGCAGCAGTCGCTGTTGGTTCGATGCCATAACCAGGTTGGAGGATCGGTTCGGGCATGGCGGTTGGTGTTGTCATCTGTTGTGGACGGCTGGTGATCACCACTGTCACTCCAACCAGATCACCAGGTAAAAACGCTTCCGCATCTGGTGAGACAAGATTCATCGCATCCAAAGGCAGGGGGAACAAACTGTATCCGGGAAATTTTGCCAGCACTGCTGATAGTCGCGTGCCTTCCGCAGCTTGTGCAACAATCGCGGAACGAAAGACGGGCTGTCCATTGAAGATTGGTTGTGCCACCACACCGCCAACCACTCCAGTAACTTCTTCACCTGGAATATACAGGCTGGCATTGTCATCCTGAAAGACGGTCTTCACGGCCAGGTCATTTGGAGTGATGACATCTCCGATATTGAGATCATGGGTCGCGGATAAGACTGAAATGGTGGGTGGCTTTTGTGCCGCGCCCAAAGCATTCAGGGCAATGAAGGCGACAAGAAAAATTCCAACCGACACACCCAGTACCACCAGGTTCACGCCGGTTGAGGCGATTCGTTTAAGCATTTTGTTTTCTCCAATCGTTGGGTTTCCAGGGCAGACTGCTCTGGTTGAATGCCTGCAACAGAGCAGGTGTTTGTTCAATCACTTCTTCGAGACTTTCCAGAGATTGACGCATCAGTCCATACAGAACCATCACTACAAAATCCGTTCGCAAATGATTTGACTTGAATAACTGGTGATGAGCCCGTGCAGCGGTTCGCGCTACATCCATCACATCTGCATTCGCCAGCGCTTCCGCCGACATACGAGGCATGTCAGGGAAACATACCTGGATCAAGTCGGCTAATTCATGATGGATATGCTGGGGGTAATCTGAACCTTGCGATGCTGTCTCTGGATCAAGCTGAGCGGGTGGATTGAGCAAGTCTGCAATCGAAGTGTCAGGATTGATTTGCAGCTGTTCCACTGCACGCGGTAACCTCTTGAGTCCGGCTTGTACCGCTTCTGTTAATCGCTCCTGGGCTTGCGGAGTCAAGGCGGCTACCGCTTCGACATTGCGGATGGATATGTGCGCGCGCAGGGCGGCTGGCAATGTTTCCAGCAACCGCTGCCTTCTTTCCCGTTTGGACTGATACGTCTCGCTCATGGGACGCATGATACAAAAGTGTGTCGGATGGTGTGGCGGTTGTGTCGCTAGGTGTATCGGCTGTTTTTTCAATTGTGGGTGGTAATTGGGATAAAATCCATATTAACACTTATGCACATAACTGGTGTCATGGTAAACTATATTAACACCACTCGAAATTGCGAGAAATCCCAATGAAACCAAATGAATTCCACAACCCAAAAGTTGGAAAGGCAATCCGAACCCAGACAGGGTATTGGACATTTATCCCCGCCCCACTTCCACCGGAAATCGAGTGGACGACTCCGTTGATCCTGGCGCTATCCGATGCGGATCGCGAGCTAAGCAAACTGACCACCCTGGCCGGCAACTTTCCATTTCCACGTCTGTTGACCCAGCCTTTCATGCGACGCGAAGCGGTTCTGTCTTCACGGATCGAGGGAACTCGCGCTTCGCTCGTGGACTTGTATAACTACGAGTCGGCTCAACTCTCCTTTCTTGAACCCACGGACGATATGCGCGAAGTTCATAACTATGTTCTTGCACTGGATTACGGGCTGGAGCGATTGGAGACCTTGCCGGTCAGCCTGCGTTTGATCCGGGAAATTCATGCCAGGTTGATGGAAGGGGTGCGCGGCGGACATCTCACACCGGGCAAATTTCGCAAAACCCAGAACTGGATCGGTCCGGCCGGCAGTACCATCGAGACGGCTACCTATGTTCCACCGCCTATGGACGAGATGCATAACGCATTAAATGAGTTGGAAAAATTCATCCACGCCGATACGGAGATACCGACCCTGGCGCGGGCCGGCATGATCCACTATCAGTTCGAGGCAATCCATCCGTTCCTGGATGGCAATGGAAGAGTGGGCCGGCTGATCATCATGCTGTTGTTCCATGAGTGGAATATCCTGTCCCAGCCCCTGCTGAACTTGAGCGCCTACTTCGAGCGCCATCGTCAGGAGTATTACGATCACCTCCTGGCTGTTTCGCAACGCGGGAAGTGGGAGGAATGGCTACGCTTCTTCCTGCGCGGAATCAGCCTCCAGGCTCAGGACAGCGTGTTCCGCATGACCAGTCTTCAAGGCATACGCACGAAGTACGAAGCGCTGGTGCAGGCAGATCGTAATTCTGCGCGCATGGCTGCAGTGGTTGATTTCGTTTTCTCCCGTCCCATCCTGACCATCAAACAACTGGAAAGCGGGCTTGACATGCCCTACATGGCGGCAAAACGGTATGTGGAAAAATTGGTGGATGCGGGTGTTTTGCAGGAGACAACCGGATACGCCCGCAATCGAGTTTTCCAGGCGAATGAAATCTTCGACGCCCTGGGAAACACTGAATAGTTTTGTGCTTATGGATGCTGGTGCAAGTAAGTTCGCCCGTAGGTAATAGGGGCGTAAAAACGCGTTACAAAAGAGTCTTTGGAACTCTTTTGCCGCCTACGTGCTTTGACAGTTCCACCTAATATCCCTATAATCCCGACCGTTCCTATTTCCCACAATCCATCCCCTCTCTTGAGCTGTCTATTACCCACAAGTTGGGTAAAGGTGAGGTAGACTATGGAGAAAGCACAAAGACAGGAGCAATCTGAACATTGACAAGCAAGAAGAAAAGCGGCGATATTTCATGGACGGTGGAAGAATTTTCAAAAGTC
>JACRLC010000079.1 GCA_016235425.1 Chloroflexota bacterium
GAATGCCTGTTCAGAAAAGACACTCTCAAAGAAAGGCGCATAGTGTTGCACCAGTTCAGGAAATTCCACCAAAGGTAGCATGTTGCACCTCCAGAATCGGGATCGTTACGAATTGTACAACTGCTCCCCCTTTTTGTCTGTTTGTTGGAGTATTTGGCTGGTAATGTGCTGCAAAAGTCGAGTAAAAAGTTTTGGAGTCCAAAGTCTCCAGACTTTGGACATGCTCACCAAAATCTTCTCCAACGTCAGTAGGCGTTGGGCTCCATCCACAGGAAAATCCCAATGGATGTATTCACCTGGATCTATTTCATCGCCATCGTGATCGAAACAGCCATCCACACACCGCTCAACAAAAAGCGCAAAGCGGAAAAGATGAGCGAGCGCCGCATCACCACGCAGGAAAAGACCCTGCTTGGCCTGCTCTTTCTTGGCATGCTCGTCGTCCCCATCATTTATGCCGCATCGAACTGGCTGGACTTTGCCAATTACAGCCTGCCATCATGGGCAGGCTGGGCTGGAGTAGTCTTCATCGCGGGCGCGATCTTTGTCTTCTGGCGAGCCCACGCGGATTTGGGACTCAACTGGTCGCCCTCTCTTGAAATCCGCGAGAAGCACGAACTCATCACGCGCGGCATTTACGGCATCATTCGACATCCGATGTACGCGTCGCAGTGGCTGTGGGTCATCGCCCAGCCTCTGCTCCTTCAAAACTGGATCGCGGGTTTCATCAACCTGGTCGTCTTCGTTCTATTCTATCTTTTGCGCGTCAAAGCAGAGGAGGAATTGATGCTGGAAACGTTTGGAGACCAATACCGCGAATACATGCAAAAGACCGGCGGGGTGATTCCCAGGTTGTGACGCCCCTAAAGCGCGATGATTTTTCCTCAACAAATTTTCGATTTCCTCCGCTGAAAGATTCAGCTCCCCTTATCAACTGATGTTACGCCCCGTCCAGGCCAGGACGGGACGTTTTGCGTAATAAGGTGAGTTATCAATTAATAGTCACAGGGACGGAATGGGCCGTCCTTGTGACTATTTTCGGCGGGAAATTTTATGGAATCCAGTTTGATAATACGTTCACAATCAAATCAGGATTTGCAGTGTCATTCGTTTTGAGATGAACCGCAAAGTTATGCGGGCCGTCCATGCCTTCGTGCATCATAAAGACACTGGATTCAACGATCGTGCTTTCGCCAGGCTTGAGTACCATCGAACCGATGGTTAATTGAGGAGGTCAGCACCCCTCCAGCACTTCGATGTATGGATCTTCTTTGAAGCGTAGTGTGCCGTTGCCTGTGTTGGTGACCTTGATGGCAAAGGTTTTGTTGACGCCGAATTTTACATCGCCGTAATCAATCTTTTCTTGATCCACCGCGATGGATGGTGTTCCGCCGCCATCGCCGCCTTGATTGGCAAAGAAAAATGCCGCAACAATCAGCAGGATTCCGCCGAGGAAAACAAGCGGCCAGGGGAAGGTTTTCCTTTGTTTTTGTCTCTTATGTTTCTTGCTCATCGAACTGCTCCTTGATAATTGAATTGAAAAGAGTATAGATACGCAACCAAGTCCCAGATTTGCTCTTCGGTAAAAATCGAGCCCCACATGGGCATGCCCGTGCCCATGCCGCCGCGCAGGATTTTTCCCTGCAACAATGCGGGACTCGCGCCAAGCATTCGTGCTGGGTCGGTGAAATCAACGGGAGTTTGCATCATCATATCTTCCGAGCCTGTCATCGTTTGCATGGAGGATTCACCTGACGCGGCGAGGTCATCCGCAAAGACTCCATTACCTGCGCCGTTCTCGCCGTGACAGGCCGCGCAGTTTTGGGCGTAGAGGCGCTGTCCATTTGCAAGGGATTCGGGCGTTGCATTAGATTGCCAGACGTAGGCAACTACATCCCAGCGCTGTGATTCTGTGAACGATGTGCTGGTCAGTTCATCAAATAGTTGGTAGGGCGAATGCGAGCGATAGAAATCAGGGGATTGGAGAATTGGGAGATTGGTTGAAAATTTTTGGCCGCGAATCGCCGAAGGTTTTTGAGAAGGGAGGATCGGCGCATCGTGCGGCGCGTCAATGTCGAGACCGAGGGAAACGTACAGTGGCGCGGGAACAGGCTGAGTGTCCACGTTTGAACCGCTGACTTCAATCGTGCCGCGCATCCGCCAGTGATTGAGTCCGCACCAGCGCGTGCAATAAAATGTGTAAATCCCAGGCTTGTCAAAAGTCAAAGTAATGTCAGCGACTTTGCCGGGCAGAACATCCACGCCCTGCATATCCATCTGACCCACAGCGAAACCATGTACCACGTCGTCGGAGGTGAGATGCAAAGTTAATGGCTCGCCTGCATTTGCACGAATAACATCGGGACTCCATCCGCCATCTTCTGCGACTTTGGCATGGATAAGCGGCGTACGCGCCCAGAGAAAGAGCGGCGTCCCGACCGCCCCCAAAACTGCCACCGTTATCAAGATGCGGGTGAGGAGTTCCGAGCGTTTCATAGTAATAACCAGAGCATGACCAGTGTGGCGGCGAAGCAAAATATAATGACAGGAATTGAAGACGTCTTTATTTCACTCGCGGCTTTTTGCGCCGTGCGTGCGGACCAGATCAATCCGCCGACCAGCGCCAGCGTTTGTGCGGGCGCGAGAACGGATATGAGCATGGGTTGCCACGCGGCGTTCGCTGTGCCAAACAGATTCCAGCCGAGACCAAGCGGATCGGAGAGGGATGCAAAAATGTAAGTTGCGTTGGTGAGGACAAAAGATAAACTGAATGCCACCCAAAACATCAAACCGAGCGGTATGAGTGCAGTTGCCAGAGAAGCAAATCGTTGTTTCAGTGAAAGGACGCTTTTCGTTTTTAGAATGCCGAGTGTAAAGAAGCCAGGAAGAATGACGAAGATGATGGCAAGAAAAACAACGGCATACGTAAACCAGGCGCTTGTCCCAACGTTGTATGCCGCGTCTTTGAGCGCGCCCCAGGGGCCGAGTAACACACCTGCATAAATCATGGCTGAACCGAGCATGATGAAGGCCTTGAAGGCTTCGTCAATTCTTGTAGATGGCTTTGCAAGGTCGGCAGAGAATGGGCGAAGATTGATGGCGATGTTATCGTGCGGGCAGGTGCGGATACATTCCATGCACAAGCCGCAATAGGTGTTTTTTGTTAATCCGCCGGGGAAGACATCCCACGGACAACCGTAGCCCGAATTCGCGCTGCGAAGTCCCAGCGTTCTTCTGGGAAGCGGAGAATCGAGTAGCCCGCGTTTCCCGAAGGGGGGCGTATCGCGAAGTCCCCGAAGGGGGAAACCCAAAGTCGAAGCGCCGTTGTAGCAGGGCTTGCCTTCGCAGGTCACACAGACCTGCTTGTTTTTGATTCGCAATTCGATTGGGGCAGTCTGGGAATACAGACCGATAAACCCACCGACGGGACAGAGGTAGCGACAAAAAGCGCGGCGCTCGAAAACCATGCTCAGTCCAATTGCGGCGAAGAGCATGGCGGCGAGCACAATGGAAGTGATATTTGGCGTGGTGAGCAGGACACTGCTAAAGAGAGCCAGCAAAAGGAAGGAAATATTTTGCATCCAAATGTTGCGGAGGGATTTGGGCCAGCGCAAGTTAAGCCCCCTGCCCTTCGACTTCGCTCCGCTCCGCTCAGGGCGTAATATTGCGCCGCGTTGAAGCCATTCACCAGGAAGCGGAATTGGGCAGACCGCGCACCAGCCGCGCCCGAAAAAGGGGACTGCCACAAGAATGAGGATCGCCCACCACGCGATCCACACGAAAACAATGCTGAAATTGCGGCTTCCAACAGGTGTACCAATGAGTCCTGCAAGGATGGCGAAGATATATCCAATCAGCATGACAATAAATACCGCCAATTGTGGGTAGCGGCTTTTTAGCGCGTTCTTTATGAAGGGACTACGAGTAAATTCAATGCGGTTCGACATATTCAGCGTTTTTCAACCAGCATTCTTTCTTTGTGAAAGGAAAAAGGAAAGAAACCGATCAAGCCCAGAACGGCAAGTCCGATGGAACGAAAGAGCCAACTGTTCGTTCCCACTGTCAATCTGCCGATCATGAACGGGTGCATGGCTCCACAGGTGACGTTGCATCGAAAGCGGAATGAGCCTGGCTTGTCTGCGATAAAGGTCAACGACGCGGTCTGGCCCGGATCGGCTTCGACAGAAATATTGTAGCCATCCACATACAGCCCATGCACCACATCTGCGCTGACGAGTTGAATGGTCACCGTATCGCCGGGGTTGACTTTAAACTCAGAGGGAGAGTATGCAAATTGCCGCGCTTCAATCCGAAAGGTCCGCTCTTGAGGCGCAATAGACTGGACTGGGAATGGCGCAAACGCCACAACCAGTCCAGCCGCTGCCAGGAGGAGAAGAAAGAAGCGGGAGTTCATCGGCTTAAGGAATGTTCGACGGCCCATATTTGGAATACGTCACATCAATGGTTGCCCTGGCTTCCTGAGGACTTTTTCCTTCCCGCAACATCCGCATGACATCCTGGGTAATGTCCACGCAGATGGAACAGCCCAGGGCGTGGTTGTCGAAGGTGATGGCACCTTTTTCATCCACACTCGAAACATAGCAGGAGTAATTCGATGTATGGCCGATTCCTCCGCAACCGCAATAGCACGGGATGTTCTGCATGACGTCAGGATTGGCCGCGGCAAATTGATAAGCCGTCTGCACCGTCACAGGCGCGGATTGAACCTCCGCTGGCATTTGATCCATCGGCGTCATGCGCAAATCGTCTGCTTTACTTTGCGCGGAACAGGCGGATATTGCAGTGGTTAACAAAACCACTATCATGGAGAGAAATGGAAGTTTGCGTGTCTTTGAAAACATATTGGGCCTCCGTGATCGGATAGCCCAATGGTAGCCCGACAATTCAATTGTCTCCAGCGCAGGATGGCGGGAGGCACAATACGCCAAATGGCTTATGACAAATGTCCTCGCGATTTTGACGCTAACTTCCTCTTTCTTTATGATGTGAATTGCGGCGGATATTCCATACACCAAACACGATCACAGCCACCGCCACACCAATCAGCCCAACAAGGAAAACTGATGCCGATTCAAAATTGAGCCAATTCTTCCCAAATGACCAGAACAGAATGACGCCGATCAGAAACGCGGAAGCACAGGAAATGGCGGGCAAGTGTGCTTTACCATCTTTCATTTTCTTTCCTTTCTAAAACACATCCCCGCGCCAGCGATACCACAGCCAGCCAATCGGGATTCCAATCAGACCACCGACCAATCCGACAAGCCTGTGTACCGGATGCAGTCTCGATTCAAGGATGGCTTCACCGCCGATAAACCAGGTAGCGATAAATAGGCCAATTGCCCTTATATAGACGACTACCGGCCAATCTTGTTTTTGAGTTTGCTTGTGTTTCAAGTTCTTTTTGCTCATCGTTGCTCCATTTTATTCCACGATCAACCTGCCGCGTAACATGCCATTGCACACTGAAAGTTTATTTTGCATTCAAACATTTTGTCAGGGTAATTTGGCTGGTTCGCGAATACGCCATTTGGCTTACGAAAAAAAGTTGACAACGGCAGATGGCAATATTACAATATTCTAAATTTCTAATATATAGAAGATAACAAATGACTGACCGTCAAATATATAAACTACATGCGAGCATCTGCCACACCTTGGCCAACCCCAAACGGCTGGAGATCATTGACCGGTTGCGCAACAGCGAATTGTCGGTGACTGAACTGGCAGGGGCTTTGGAGATCAGCCAAGCGAATCTCTCGCAACACCTAGCGCTCATGCGGCAGAGGGGAATCGTCACGACGCGCCGCGAGGGATTGAACGTTTTCTACAAGTTGAGCAACCCCAAGATCATCCAGGCTTGCGATTTAATGCGGCAAGTGCTGCTAGAACATTTGGAGACCGCCGCCGAACTTGCCCGAGGGAAGTGACAAAAAAGGAACCCATTTCATGAGCGAAACCAAAAAGACAAACTACCTGTTCATCGTCAACGATTCGCCGTATGGCAACGAGCGACCTTACAACGCCCTGCGGCTGGCGCTGAACCTGGTCAAACGCGAGGACGCCAGCGTGCGCGTCTTCCTGCTGGGCGACGGCGTCAACTGCGCTATCGCGGGACAGAAAACCCCTGAGGAATATTACAACGTCGAACGCATGTTGAGATCGCTGGCAAAGCGCGGCGAGGTCGCAACCTGAGGGACATGCGCGGAGGCTCGCGGGCTCGAGCCTGAACGATTTGTGGAAGACGTGCGCCCCGGCAACATGGACCTGGCGGGTGAGTGGACCATTGCGGCGGACAAAGTATTGGTGTTCTAACGCGAGGAAACAGTGGCGCGCGAGATTCGCATTCAAGTGGGAACAGAAACCTGTCAAACCTGCCGGCCCTGTCTCGCGGCTGACGTTTGCAAGGTGCGCGCCATCATGCGGATTGACGACGATGAACCGCCGTACATTGACATCGAACGCTGTTACGACTGCCGTTTGTGCGTCCCCGCCTGTCCCTTCGGCGCGTTGCAAGTGTTGAGCGATATTCGATTATCGGTAAACACGGTGAGTTGAAATTGGAGATGAAATCATGACTGGTAAAACTGTTCTTATCCTGGGCGGTGGCATCGGCGGCTTGGTTGCCGCCAATGAATTGCGGCGGCTCCTGCCGAGCGAACACCGCGTCCTGTTGGTCGAGAAAAACGCTCAACATGCGTTCGCACCCTCATTCCTGTGGCTGATGACCGGCGACCGCCGCCCGGAGCAGATCACACGGGATGTGCGCCGCCTGCTCCGCCCCGGCGTGGAGTTGATCCTGGCTGAGGCGCAGGCAATTGACCTGTCCAACCGCCGCGTGCGGACCAGTGCGCAAACGCTCAACTATGATTACCTTATCGTTGCTCTCGGCGCGGAACTCGCCCCCGGCGCGATCCCCGGTTTGGCGGAGAGCGCGCAGACTTATTACACGTTCGATGGCGCAACGAAACTGCGCGATACTTTGCGAAACTTCGCGGGTGGAAAGGTGGCTGTGGTTGTAAGTTCCCTGCCCTATAAATGTCCCGGCGCGCCGCATGAGGGCGCGATGCTCATCGCCAATACTCTCCGCAAGCGCGGCTTGAAGGACAGCGAAGTGCATCTGTTCACACCCGAGCCCCAGCCCATGCCGGTGGCGGGATCAGTTTTGGGCGACGCGGTCAAGCAAATGCTGTCAGATCGAGGCGTTGCCTTTCATCCACTGCATAAATTGACTCAAGCGGATCCAACCGCACGCGAGATAGCCTTCGACGGAAAGGAATCATTTCGCTATGATCTGCTGGTCGCCATCCCGCCTCATCGCGGACCGCGCCTCGCCCAGGAAGCCGGGCTTGCCAATGAGGCTGGCTGGGTCCCGGTGGATCGCGCCACCCTCCAGACGAAGCACGAAAATGTGTACGCGATCGGCGACGCGACAGCCATCTCCGTCCCCGGGCGCTGGAAAGCCGATGTGCCGCTGATGCTTCCAAAAGCCGGTGTGTTTGCCCACGCCCAAGCCGAAGTGGTCGCGCGCCGCATCGCCGCGGAAATCGCGGGGGCGGGCGAGCGGGACAGTTTTCCCGGCGTCGGCTACTGTATGCTGGAGGCGGGCGAAAGCCTGGCGGGATTCGCGTTCGGCAACTTTTTTGGCGAACCGTCGCCGCAGATCGAACTCCACAAGATGGGCAAGTCCTGGCATCTCGGCAAGGTGTTGTTCGAGCAGTGGTGGTTGTCTCCATACGGTTTGAAACGCGAGACGTTGCGCCTGGGCATGACGCTGGGAGGCAGGATGCTCGGCATCCCAATCAAGGTTTAACGGACTTTCGTGGATTCTTTATCGAATCTTTACATTCGCATGAGAAAATGTAAACAAAAGGAAATTGGAAAGGAAAAAGACTATGTGTGGTTGTATGTTAATGCACGCAACGATGGATCACGAGGGACACCAGGCCTCGACCCAGCCCGCGCCCGTGTCACAGCCCAATGTCATGCCTGCCTTCAGCGGACAGAAATGCGCTCATTGCGGCTTCCCCCTGGGACAGGGTTTCGCGTTCTGCCCGAACTGCGGCATGAGTCTCAAAACGGCGGAGTGCTCCGCCTGCGGACAAAAGGTTGACTCGAATTGGAGCACGTGCGCGTATTGCGGCTCTCCGCTCGGACAAACGAACGGACAACGAGTGCCCGCTTGATTGGGAAACGATATCTTTCCGAAAAGTCAAAGAATTGGAGGAATGAAAAATGAAAAAGGTTAATTGGACTGCGGTCGTGATTGTCGCCATTGTCGCGCTACTCGTCTTGCAAGCGGCGGCAAGCCTGCTGGGCGGCTGGGGCTATGGCGGTTCGAGATACGGCGGATGGGGCATAATGGGGCCGGGCATGATGGGCGGATGGGGCTATAGTCCCTTCGGTTGGATCGGCATGGCCTTCATGTGGCTGATCCCGGTCGGCTTCCTGGCGTTGACCGTGCTGGGCATTGTCTGGGTTGTGAAGGCGATCGGCGGCGGGACGAATCCCGTTGCGTCCCCCTGCCCCTCCTGCGGGCGCGGTGTGCAATCTGACTGGAAAAATTGTCCCTACTGCGGGACGGCATTGGCGAAGTAACACATTTTGTAAATGAAGCGGGCGTCGAAAAATTCAGCGCCCGCTTCATTGCTTATTGCACGATCAATTTCCCGCGCAGCATTCCCATCTGACATTGAAAGCCGTACTCGCCTGCTTTCTCGGGCATGAATTCCATCGTCATTCTGCCTCTTTTATAAAAATCAATCTCATTGGAAAGACTGGACGCTGAACGAATCAACGTCCAGTCTTTTTTGTGTCGTGCGCGGACTCACATTCTCATTGCCATCGGAAGCATGAAAAGGTAAACATTCATCACGGTGAGAAGGACGATCAATACCGCGTAGGGCGCAAAGGTCCCCCAGACTTTGCCTTCAGCGCCAGCATGATTCGACTTTGCGATACGATAGGCGGCGTAGAGCGAGCCGATAAAGCCGAGCGCGAGCAGACCGAATTGCAGAACCCGGATGGTATCCATGCCCACCAGCGCGGGCGACGCGCCGTGAATTGCTTCGCCGAACAATGCCATCGCAGTATAGAAAATGGATTTGCCTTCCGCCAGCAGGTGGAAAAGATTGTGGGCAATGTGACCCGCAACGTCCAACGCGATGATGGCATATCCGAAGCGGGTAAAGTTTTCCACAAAAGAGACTTTGTTGAATTTGCCCGCCACCCACGAAGCGAGGCCAAGCAAAGCTACGGGGATGATGATGGCAATGGCAAACGTAATGCTGAACGTGACGGCGTAATTGGTGGTGCCTGTCGCCTGTTCCAGCCAGTTCAACATGGAACCCCACACTTCCAGCATGGTCACGTTTTGCACGAAGACGATGCCCATGATGACCGCCGAGAGGAAGGCTTCCTCCATTTTGGGCTTGCGGATGAACCACAATTCTTTCGTCGGCGGACGCATAGTCAGTTGGATCGAGTCATTCGGGCAGTTCTTGATACAGTCCGCGCAGATCACGCAGTTGGCATTGGATGTCATCGTCTTGGGGAACTCGAACAATGGACAGCCTGGCGCTTTCTCCGTCCCTTTGAAGCAGGAAGCGGCTGTGCACGCGGCGCAGATTTCCGGCGTGCCGCGCAAAGCCAGCATACCAGTGCGGGCATAGTTGCCGGATAAACCGCCGAGAAAACAAACGTGACGGCAGAAGGTGCGGCGTTCAAAGAATGAGCCAGAGGCAATCACGCCAGTGGTGAGCGTCAGCATGAGAACGCCAGAGCCAAAGGGATTTTCAACCACACCCCAGACATGATCGCTCCACGTGATGAAGATGAACAGCGCGTCGATGATCCAGATGCCATATTTTTTCAGGAACTTGGGGACGGGACGATTATTGCCAACAAATTTTTGCACCAGGTCGTTGATCGTTGCAAACGGACAGATCGCACACCAGAATCGCCCGAGGAACAAAAAGATGATCGGGATGAGCGGCCACCACAGCACCCAGGTGAGAGCGGTGCCAAGATTATCGTGCGCGGATTCCGGCCCAAGCAGTAATTGGAACATGATGACCATGAAGACGATCAGTGTAGGCCATTGGATAATGCCGGGGAACCATTTACTGCGCATGAGTCTGTCAATCGGTTTGATCTGCAGAAGATTGCCTCCCGCAAAGATGCTTTTGTTTTGTGGTTTGAGTTCAACAGCCATGTTATTCCCCGCCTTTCACGGTGATGGATTGCTTCTTGATCATGCCTGCCGATGCGACCAGCGCAATATTGACCACGACGAAACTCCACAGCACGACTGTCTTGGAATTTGTCCCAGGAATTTCAACGATAAAATCGGCTTGAAGCATTTCGCCGTTGGCATGGAACATGACATGCACGTCATGTTTGCCCGACGATGCGAGATGTGTTTCGACCATGTACATCCCGTGTTCATCCGACTCCGTCATTGAGATGGGATTTGCAATTTCTTCATCGTGGGTCGGCATGTCAGGGACCTCTGTCGCAGGCGCACCCATCTCCATTCCAGGCATGGAGTCATGTTGTTGTTCAGCGCCATGCGAGTCCGTTTCAGATTCAGCATGTTCATCAGATTTTGGCGCGATCAGGATTTCCACCTCAACATTTTTTACGGGCATGCCCATGCTGTCTGTGAGCGTGACGATGATGGTATTCTCGCCTTTCGCCCATTCGTTCTGGCTGGTCAGGGTAACATGATATCCATTGATTTCCATCTCCAGTGGATGTCCGCCATCCCCTTCGTTTGCCAGCACGGTATAGGGATTTGCAAACAGGATGGTAATTATGAAAAGCAAAGCCGAACTTGTGTAGAGAAGCCGTTTCATTGATCCTCCCCAGCGATGAAAGAGTGATTGCGCATTGTCATGCCTCCGTGAAAGTTGTAGAGATGCGCAATCTTACCCAGCCCGATGGATATTGCTCACAGCCATATTGCGGTAAAAACCTCAGGCCATCCTGCTTATGACGAACATCACCCAGTCGTTATGACTGGGTGATGGATTAATTTGTTTTTCTGAGATTTGCAATTATTCCTGCTTTCGATCTTCCAGGGCTTGAACATATTTCTCCGGTTCCCTGTCAAACATCTGTTTGCAGAAAGTGGAACAGAAATAAAATGTCCTTCCCTTGTAAATGGATTTTGCTGACGCAGTCTCTTCGTTGACTTTCATGTCGCAGACGGGGTCTTTAACTGTTGTTGCCATATGGCTCCTTTTTGTTATTGGTCTTCATGCTTTATCAGGCGACAATGGCAGTCGAATGGATAGCCGCGTACCGCGGCCCGCTTCACTCTGGACCTCGAGCCTGGCTCCGATTAAATCGGCTCTTTCGCGCATCCCCAGCAGACCGAAATGCCCGTTAGGCGCAAAGTCGGTGGGACTCTTCGGCATGTCGAAACCGATGCCGTTGTCGCTCACTTCCAGTCTGGTTTCTTTCTCTCCAAACGAGATGCACAAGTCTGCGCGTTTGGCCTGTGAATGACGCACGACATTATTCAAGGCCTCCTGCGCGATACGATATAACGCCAGTTCCACTTCACGGGAGAGGCGTTGCTCATCGCCCAATTTTTTGAATTCAATATTTATCGTGTTATTCTGACCCGTCTCTCGCACCAGCATTTCCAGTGCGGTTACCAGGCCGAGGTCCTCCAGGTAAATGGGACGCAGGGCACGCGTCATGCGGCGCAGGTTTTCGATGGTTTGCTCTGACAAAGTTTCGAGTTCGCTTAGAGTACGCCGCGAAGTTTGGTCTTTCACCGATTTCTGAGCCAGTTGCACGCGCTGTTTCAAAGCAATGACGGATTGAATCGTGTCGTCGTGCAGTTCACGCGCCAGGCGCAAACGTTCCTCTTCCTGAGCAGAGGTAATCGCGCCGATGTAGTCGCGCAATCCATCCTGCGCGGCCTGCACCTTGCGGGACATTTCCGTTAATTCCTTTTGCAAATGCTGTACTTCGGAAATCCCGCCGACTGAATCTTTGATGGCGTCAAAATCTCCCCAGGCAAGCGCGGCGGCTTTCGTCTCCAATTTTTGCAACGGCTGGACAATGCGCGTCGCCACAAACCACAACGCGACCAGCGCAAGGATGAAGGCGGGCACGATCACAAGCGGGGCCATTTGCGTGATCTGCAGAGACGGGCTGACAACCATTTCCCATTCCTCTTCGGTGATCAAGGCCCAGCCCGTAGTTACAATGGGACTATATGCGATGACATGTTCTACATTGTTTTGTTTTATGTACACGGTTCCGCTTTTGCCGAGCAGTGCTTCGGTCACGCCTGGATGATCGGGTGAAAGACTGCCAGCCGCGAGAGGGCCGCTGGAAAATAAGATTTGACGCGAAGAATCGAAAAGAAAAATCGTTACGTGAGTACTGTCAGGATAGGATGCTGAGAGAGTCTCGCGCGCGATAGCCTCAGGGGAAAACGCGCCCGCTGCGATGATGTTTTGAGAGGGGACAACCTGCGAGACAATGACGAAGAGTCGGTTGGAGCCGGGATCAAGAAATGGGGAGGAGAAAACAGGCTCGAAGCTTGTGCTGAGCGCAGTCGAAGCATTGGATGATGAGGCGAGGGAAATGTTATTTTGCGCGGCCCAGTCCCAAAGCCCGGAAGGAGGCGTGCTTGTAATGAGCCGCCCATCCAAATCATGATAAGCGAGTCCGCCATCGAAGTCAGAGGCAAGATCGTCTGTTGCGGAAATGGAAGAAGTGTCGTCTGATAATTCCGCCAGCGCGGCGAGATTGGAGATGCTCGCGGCCCGGTGGTGCAATTCAGAAGCCAGCGCGGCCGCGGCAGATTGAACGGCGCGCTCATCGCGTTCGCCGACGAGGGCGCGCATGTCCTGTTGGTGAAGCGAGACGCTTCCAAACGCGATCAACAATAAAAGTAAAGTGAGCGGCAGGACCGTGATGGCGAGGAGTTGCACGGTGAGACCGCGCAAAAAAGGCGTGCGCGGCTTTTTCATTCTTCCGCGATATTGCCTGAACTTTGTGAAATCCAGCCGAGGGAAACGCCGCGCATGACGGCTTCAGTGCGGCTCGTGGCTTGAAGTTTGGCGAAGATGTGCGCGAGATGTCCCTGCACGGTGCGGTCGCTGATGTTCAATTGCACGCCGATGGATTTGTTTGTGTAGCCTTTTGCGGCAAGACGCAACACATCGAGTTCGCGGTCGGTGAGCGGTTCAACG
This sequence comes from Chloroflexota bacterium, assembly GCA_016235425.1. Lineage (GTDB taxonomy): Bacteria > Chloroflexota > Anaerolineae > Anaerolineales > Villigracilaceae > JAKOVF01. The sequence goes on from JACRLC010000079.1 coordinate 13,239, forward strand.
GGAGTCTTCTCGGGCCGCTTGAAAAGGTTGGACATCAATTTTTGCGTCACGGCGGGATCGAGCGCGGACTTGCCCTCACACACATCATGTACAGCCTGGATCAACTCCTCGGTCTTGGCGGTCTTGAGAACGTATCCATTTGCGCCCGCCTGCAAAACGGCCATGACATAAGGTTCGTCATCGTAGGCCGTGAGGATCAACACGCCTACTTCAGGCAAATGTGAACGTACCCAACGCGTGACTTCGATGCCGCTGGCTTTTGGCATTTGGATATCCAACACGGCAACATCGGGCTTGTGTTTCTGGATGAGGGATTGGGCTTCTTCGCCGTCTCCTGCTTCGGCGATGACCTGGATATCTTTCGCGCTTTCGAGCAGTTGTCGAATCCCTGCGCGGACGATGTGGTGGTCGTCCGCTAAAATGATCTTGATCTTCGCTTTAGCTTTTACCAAAGGGCGCCTCCAAAGTAAGTCGGATTGGCAATCCGACTTACGAGAAACTTTCCTCTATATAAGGGAACGCAAACCAGACGATACCGAGACCGGCTAAAATCCCGGAAATGAAGCGCATGAGGGAATTGAATGAACCGAGCGCGTCGCCTGCGTAGAAGGCCGCGGGGAATGAGTTGTTCGTCAACATGATAAGCCATTGATTCGTATCGCGGAAGCCCTGTCCAATGCCAGCGAAGTCACTGAATGTGTGTGTGATTCCATCCAATGCGATGGGGAGAAGGAAGAGCGCAAATCCCCACCAGGGAAGCGGCTTGATCTTTCGACGAAACGGCGGCCAAATCACCGCAAACATCCAGACACTTGTGTAGAACGAGATCATTCGATCCGACCAGGCAATCTTCCAGCCCATTAATTCGTTTCCAGTGAACTTGCGAAGAATCATGGGGTTGATTGTATCCTGCCATGCGGCTTGAATTTCGGAAAGCGAGTACATGGACTTTTGGCCGAACAGGAAAAGTGAACGCTCCGGCAGTTGGTGACAGAAAAATGAATAAATGAAGTATATCGCTTTTCCTGGCCCGCCCCAGCCGATGCGCATGAAAAAAGGGGCAAGGAAGGGAGTCCACACCCAGAGGCCGTAAATGAGCAGGAACATTTCAAACCAATGACGGGACAACCATTCGCCAAGTGAACGGGCATCCGCTGTACGTGCGGCAACTGCAATATCAGGTGTATTCATATGTGAGACGTTTCTATTCAGAAAGATTAAGTTGAAGCGCCCTCTCGATTGCGGATCGAATGGATGCATCTGCGCGCTGGAGGGAATTGTTTACAAGTGAAAGCCAGGTTTGCCCATCGTTTCCATGCAGGATCAAGGTAACCGGCCCCTCTGTCTTTCCATAAACCAGCAAAACCACCATCTGACAATCACACGCGTCCGTTCCATGATGGGGGCAGGGACAGCCTTCCAGTGAGTGACGCGCTGTATGCAGATCGAATGTCTGCATGGCGCGCAGGCTCACCTGCGATAATTGCCTCTTTGTCCATTGCAGGGCCTCATCGCAGGAACAATTGATTTTACAAAAGGGGGAGAACGTATTCACAAGCGCCTCGGATGTTCTCATTGTAGGGAATCTTCCGAGACGCTTGAAGAGCCGCGTGGCGTATTCGCCAATAGGCAGAATGGCCTATCAGGTTGACCCGCAATATGACGTAATGCAATCTCATTTGGGTGTGTTTCAAATGAGTTGAAGGGATGAACGTCCCGAAGGTTTTCTCAAGGGATTTTAGCCGTTTTTTGAACCTTCGGGACGGTTGTTTCAACCGAAATGAAACACACCCATCTCATTTACAGTAAGCCCTCACCTTCGGACCTCTCCCAAATTGAGAGGATGTCTTTCGAAACAGTCTCAGGCTGAGGGGCGGTAAGAACGTCTGCCATTGAAACGGGACATGTCCTCACTGAGAGGCCGTCTTTAAAGTGGGAAATGCTGAGGTGTGGAGATTTCCACAGAGATTGGCATTTGGACGATTCATAATATGCTAGAATAAGACAACTCTTATCGTTTTTTATTCTCCATTTGGTATTTGGCGTCCAGGTCGTAAATCGGATGAGATGTCCCAACTGCACGACAACCAATCCTGACCATGCAAAGTTTTGCATGAATTGTGGGGCATCTCTTGCAATGGCTGTCCATCCAACAGGCACGGGGGAAAATGAAAGCCCGGCAAAAACCCAATCTTTGGATAAATATATTCCAAGAGAGTTGCTGACATCCGCGAGGTTTGATAAACAAAAAGAAGCCGGCGCGTACCGCGAGGAAGCGCGTCGGATCGTCGAGGAGATCGCAGCGGGACTGCGCGAGATTGGACTCCGCGAATCGTTCCTGAGCCAGCCTCAGGTCCGGGCATTGATGCGTTGATCGGGTCAATATGATCCAGCGATTGGCAGGTTTGTTGAAAGTCCGCACTGACGAGGGCCGCCTGGTCATCCTGGTGGCTTTTCTGTTTGCTTGCATTCAAGCCGGCCAGGGTATGGGAGATAATGCCGCCTCGGCGCTGTTCCTTTTGCGCTTTGGGGTTGATTATCTGCCAGTCATGTACATATTTCTGGGTGGGTTGACCCTCATTACGACGCTTGCCTATTCTGCAGGCCTGAGCCGCTTCGACAGAAATCGTTTCTTTCTTTCGCTGATTGCCGGCCTGATGGCTTTGCTCTTGATCGAACGTGCTGCGCTGGAGATTGCCTTCCCATTTTTATACCCGATCCTCTGGCTGACCATCAACAGCATGGGAATGATCCTGGGAACACTCACCTGGAATGTGGCCGGTGAAGTATGCGACGCGCGTCAGGCAAAACGCTTGTTTCCGCTCTTTACCAGTGCGGGGATCTTGGGAAGCGTGCTCGGCAACATGATCACGGGAAGCGCGGCAAGGCTTTTGGGCACTGCCAATCTATTGGTTTTGTACACTGCCCTGCTCGGGCTGGTTTTCATCCTAATGCGCACGATCACGCAAAATTTTTTCAAGCCGGCAAAGAAATCAAGCGGACGCGCCAGCTTCCTGGACGACTTGCGAGCCGGTTTCGATTATGTGCGCGCTTCGTCTCTGATGCAATTGATCGCCTTTGCATCGGTGTTGTTTTCAATCCTGTTCTTTGCAATTGCTTTTCCCTTCAGCAAAATCGTCACCGCCTCCTTCCCGGACGAGGAGCAGGTGGCCGGTTTCTTCGGCTTGTTCAACGGCCTGACAACTGCCGCAACATTCCTCGCCTCACTCTTTCTTGCCAATCGGGTATACGCCCGCGTGGGAATCGTCAATGGCGTTCTGCTCATGCCGCTGACCTACGTTTTCGGGTTCACGATTTTCGCGGCCCAGTATTCACTGACGGGTGCTGTCATTGCCCGTTTTTTGCAGTTGGTCGTTCTGGGCGGAATCACCGGGACGGCCTGGAACGCGCTCTTCAACGTTGTGCCATCGCAAAAACGCGGTCAAGTGCTGGCTTTCAATAATGGTGTTCCATCTCAAATCGGGGTGGCGCTTTCGGGCATATTGCTCATTCTTGGCGAACAGGTTTTAACCGCCACTCAAATCTTTTTGATGGGGATGCTGTTTACGCTCATTTGTGGTTTCCTGGTATGGCGCATGCGCACCGCTTATGCACAGGCGTTGATCGATGCTTTACGCGCAGGCCGCCTCGAGGTATTCAGCGTAAGCGAAACCGCATTCAGCGGTCTGCAAGGCGATGCGGCCGCGTTACAGGTTGCATCACAAGCCTTGCAAGATTCAAAAGCGACCACGCGCCGCCTCGCCGCAGAAATATTGGGGAAAATGCAAGCCGCATCCACTATTCCTGCATTGATTCGCCAGCTGGCCGATCCAGACGCTGAGGTGCGCGCCTCGGTGATCGAGGCCCTGGGATCGCTTGACGCTAAATCCGCGTTGGAAGAAATCGCTGCCTGCCTGGATGATCCAGAAGAACGGGTGCGCGGGCAGGCCTTGGCTGTCATCGCACAATTAAAGCCGGAAGCAACCTCATCTCTGATCGAAAAACTGAACGGCATGTTGAGTGACGATCCATCGAATGCCGTGCAAACACAGGCGGCATTGGCGCTTGCAGAGTTTGGCTATGTCGAACGAATCATGCCGAGCCTGATGATCTGGCTTTACTCGAGTGATTTACCGGCGCGCATTGCCGCCCTGGAAACGATTGGAGCAGTGACGCCGTTTTTGAAAGTACCCATGGAAAGCAAGCCCCTGCTGAACGCTCTTGAAGATTCATCTGCACCGGTGCGCCGCGCCGCTGTCCACGCACTTGCCAGTGTGGAGGATGTCACCGTCAGCAAAGCGTTGGTCTCGCGCCTGAACGATCCAGATGACTCGGTCCGCAAAGCGGCAGCGGAGACTTTGCGAAAACGCGGTGATGAAAGCCGCCTGCTTGTGCTGGGAATATTGGAATCGGGTGATTCGGCTGTCGACCCCGCGCTGAATTCCCTTCTGCCGGGGAATCCCAAATCATTGGATCCCCTGCGAAAATATGCCCAACGCGAAATCAGCCGTGCGCGGCTATTGCGTAACCAGTTTGCCAGCCTCCCACCCGCCGGCCGCGCAGTGAATTTTTTACGCGAGAGATTGCGCGTTCAGGCTTCCATGTGCGAAGGACGCCTGATCAAGACGGTCGGTTTATTAGGCGACGCGCACACGATGGAACTTGTCCGTAAGAGTATGAACGAAACAAGTATCGAAAACCGCGCGGCCGCGCTCGAGGCACTCGATACGATCGGAGATAAACAGATCGCCAAAAGCATCGTCGCCCTGCTGGAAGAGGAACCTGCGCATTCAAATCCTTCCACTGTCATTGAGTACCTTTTGAAAAGCACTGATTACTGGCTGCGGATTCTAGCCGTGCGCTCGACCCCGGAGTTCGGCCTGCGCGAATTCATCCCGGTCCTTTATCAAATGAAATCCGACCCCGATAATCTTATGCGCGAGGCCGCCATCGAGGGACTGTCTCAATTTGGTGAGGTGAAAACCATGGATACTTTGAATACTGTTTCCATCCTTGAACGTGTCCTGCTTTTGCGCGAAATCCCGATCTTTGCCGACCTCGCTCCCGAAGACTTGAAACGCGTGGCCGAGATTGCCCGCGAGGAATGGTATCCACAGAACACTGCCATCTTCCACAAAGGCGAAGAAGGGAACATGATGTTCGTGATCGTCGAGGGATATTTACAGGTTTTGAAAACAACGGACGGTAAAGATCAGGTGCTGGCGCAGCGCGGACCCGGGGATTTCGTCGGCGAGATGGCGATCATCGATTCTGCGCCGCGTTTGGCAACGTTGATGACACAAAGCGATGTACGCGTATTGGCAATTGACGGAGAGACATTCAAAGGCATCCTGCATGAACGGCCGGAAGTCTCATTCGCCGTTCTTCGCAATATTTTGCGAAGATTAAGGGAAATATCAGAGTAATGTGTGGATTCCCCAAGTAATAACGCCGATCTCCTGCAAGGCGCGTACGGTAATCGCCAAACCGATCAACGCAATAAACAGTGCGCTTAGTACCGGCAAAACACGAATTATTTTTCCCTGCGCCGGGATGTGTTCGAAGACCCGCCCGGCGTAAATGAACATCAGCCCGATTGTCGTCAAGGCTCCTGCCAGGCCGAGACTGAAAGCCAGCACCAGAACCAATCCAAAACCAATTCGGTTCAAAGCGATGGCGCCGAGCAATACTACCAGCGCAGATGGACAGGGTATGATCCCGCCGGAGATGCCGAGGAGCAGCAAACTGCGCCATGTGACCGGTGAGCCATCCACACCGGGAGGCAGGTGGGAATGTCCACTATGATCGTGACCTTCGTCATGATGATGATCGTGAGGATGTGGATAATCATGGGAATGATGATGAGCATGTGAAGGCTGGAGCAGGTATCCATGATTATGAGCACTGCCGTCAGAGTGAACATGCTCAGGGAGAGGCTGGATGGACAAGTAAATGCGCGATGATCCTGCAAATTTTGCTTTAAGGGTTTGAAGCGGACTGCCCAAACCAGAAGACTTGAAGCGGCTGACCAGCAGATTCATGCCGATGCCAACTACAAATAATCCAGAGAGAAAGCTCATCCAGGGATATAACTTTTCAGGGACGATGAACCGGGCGGCGAAAAGCGTGATCAGACCGAGGGTAAACACCCCCAGAGTGTGCGCGATTGTCGTGGTTAGCCCAAGATAAAGGGCATGTTTGGGAGTGCCGCGTGAACCAACCAGATACGCACCGACTATTGTCTTCCCATGGCCGGGCGTCATGGCGTGCATGGCTCCCCATATAAAGGATATGACCAGGGCAATCAAAAGCGTGGACAAGTTGACCTCATCCAAAAGGATCAGGCTGGTAAACTGGTCATTGCGGCCTGCCAGAGGATACGGGACTGAATCACTCGTTGCTGGGGCAATCGTCTGGGCGGGCGCTCCCGCCACTGCAACGTCAAATGTAATCTCGCGCTGGTCAAGCGGACTAGCGAGCAGGTCTTGCGGGTATGCGGTCAGTCGGTTACTGAGGCTGGTGGTGGTGAAGTCCCCGCTCAGCGATATATCTTCGGCGCTCACCACAATTTCTTTCCAGCCCAATCGTCCGGGGAAGGCATTGTTGTGAAATGTGATGCGGGCATTATCCGTAACCGAATCCAATGAGGCCTGAAACATACAGGTCAGGCGCAAGGTTGGCAGGCCGCCTGCTCCCGCGGGGAATTCAACAGCGGACGATGTCAGGACCAGGTCCACTGCCCAATCATCGAAACCAAGTTTCAGGTCCGGGCGAAGCGAGGCGCATTTGTCCGCGTGATATGCGGCAGACTCGGAAGGGTCCGGTTGGCCGTTTCCATCTGCATCGAATGCGGCGATCTCTTGAAATGCGGGAATTTCCGCCATGTCAAGAATGTATTCGATGGAGATGCCCCCGCGGCTAACGCGCAAGCCGGCATATTGGTTGATGGTGAAATTGCCGAGGGGATGCGCCCAGGCGATCGTCGGCAGGGCAAGCGCCAGAGCCAACACCGTGAATAGAACAACCAGTCTTCGGCATGTGTTAAGGTGCCGTGGATGATGGGTCATCATTTTCTCCTTGCGTTTGTAACACCTCTAAAATTTGGCGCGCCTCATCCGCATATAAGATCGAGAAGTGCGGATTGAAAGCCAGCGCCTGCTCAAGATATTGGCCGGCCTGATCGTTGTCTCCGAGACGATAGGATATCATCCCGGCGTGGTAATACTTCAGGGCATCTTTCGATCCCAGCTGGAGTGCCTGCGCCGAATACAACCCGGCCTCTTCATAATTACCGGTTTTATAAAGCGCCCAGGCTAGAACGTCGGCGGCATGGATGCTGGGACGGTTGGCGAAGGCCTGCCGGGCCAATGCGGCCGTTGCCTCCGGCTCCCGATCATGATCGGCATTGAACAGGGCGATTTCCATATCCAGGTCAACGCCATTGGCCCGGTAAAGCGTCTCCATTGCGGCAATGAGTTTGTATTGCCGTTGAGCCGCATCCAATTGACCGTCTGCCTGATATAGATCACCGAGCAGGATGACAAAATCGGGCATGGGCATCACGTTTATTGCCTGGGTTACCAAATTGATGGCCTCATCCATCTGGCCCTGAGCGGCGCGCACCCGACCCAGACCTGCCAGGGCATACACGTAGCCGGGCCAATCGTTAAGCGTGCGCAGGTATTCAATTTCCGCATGTTCAAGATCGCCCATGTTGAAATAAAGATTGCCCAACTGAGTCCGCGTCCAGGCGGTGCTCTCGGAGTTGGGTGTGCCGGCATCCACTGCGCTTTGCATCATTTCCAACGCGCCGCTGTTATCGCCGTGCAGTTCGCGCAGGTACGAAATGCGGGCGTACGAGCTCATGTCGGGGTGTAAATTCACCATCGCCTGCAGCGTGTCCACCGCTTCCGGGTATTGGCCCAATTCGATCTGGGCATCAGCGATAATGCCATAGGCATAGGCGCGGTCGGGGTTGATCTGCCGGGCGCGCTCCCCCCACTCCAGCGCTTCGTTAAATTGATGGCGGGCCAAAGCCAGCGCCCCCATGCCGCTCACAGCAGCGTAATCATCCGGCTGGCGGCTGAGGGATTTGTTGAGAGCCTCTTCAACCTTTTGGTAATAAGACGGGTCACCCACCTCACGCGCTTTTTGCAAATAAGCCAGCCCAAGCTGGCTGTAAGACTGCCAATCTTCCGGATTGGACCGCAGGCGGTCCTGCAAGCTTTGGATTTGCGCGTCGATGGAAAGACCGAGGCGCGCTGTGTATTCCCCGCTTCTCTCCGATGGGAAAGCTGGTTCGCCGCTACGGACTATTCCCCACGAGACGCCGATCACGAGAACGGCAATAAAAGCGAGGATAATAACGCGAATGAAGTTTCGATCCTGCGCAAGAGTTTGCATGGCGGCCTCCCGATTGCGAGTGGCCGTGAATCATCCCGGCCCACTCGCAATCATTCAGGCGAAATTACGGGTTGGTATGGAATCGGTTGCGGCCATCCCATGGCGCGGCCAGGAAGGGGAACGTTTCAGGCAGAGGCATATCGTTTGCGTCAACCGAGTCACTGGCCGAAAGATAATTCGTCCCGCCAATGACGCGTATGGCCACATCGGTCACATCGTCAATCGGACGGCGGCCGTTGGGCCAGCCTGCGCCGTCACCACCCAGCACAGTGAGCGGATTCTGTGAGGCCAGAGGCGTGGGCGCCACACTGATATTCAGACGAAGCAACTCGGAAAGTTGCGAGTAGTCGCCAGCCGTGTATGTCAGGAGCACATCCCGCAGGTCCAACAGCGGGAAGGCCGGCGCACCGAACACCACCTGCAAAGCGGCATCCAAACGCGGGTTCAGATAGTAATCAATGAACTGCTTTTCCTTTTGCGGCTCGCGTGAATTCCAGCGATCCTTGTCCGCAGTACCGATGATTGCCTCGTTGATCAAGGGATTGGCCAGACGCTGGACTTGGACCCAGCTATTTTCATCGTTATCTCTTACACGCTCATCGCCGCCCAACACACGCACCGCGCGGCGGCTGGTGCTGGCATACGCTCCAAGGACCGGCTGGGATGTGTCGCCGGGACCCTTGCCATCCCTGGTGAGCAGGCTGGCGGGGACTTCGAGGGCAATTGTGTGGACGTTGAAACCAGACAACATATCCGTGCCGGGGCTTCGGAGGTTGAGCGTATCGAACACTGCCCCCAGGTCAATGTAGAACGGGTCGTCACGCTGGCCGGCGAATACGCGGATACCGTTATCCAATTCAAAGATGCCCTCCGCGGCCAATGCCTCGTAGTCGGGCATGGTGCGGGGGCCGACATTGGATGGGACCGCGAATAAGCCCCTGGCAAGCGTCTTGCGATTGCCATTCCTGATCATCGTCAAAGTGTAGGTCTGGCGCAGGCCGAGACCTTCAGAGCCGGGGCCGTCGAGATGTTCGATGGGCGGCAAAGCGACATAGGACAGGAACAGGCCAAGGTCATTATTGATGCCGCGGAATTCGTTCTTGAACCGGAACTCGAAGCGAACGTCATTGGCGATGCCGTCGGTATCATTGTCGATGTGGAAGGCATAGAGTACGCCGGGGTCAAAGTTCCAGTAGTTAGGACCGGAGCTTGGCTCCTCACCGGGGATGACATCCATGATCAGCACGACCTTGTCATCTTTTCCGGGTTCATAACTGCGGAACATGAAGAAGTCAGAGATATCCGCAGTGGGATCAAGCGAGATCAGCGGCGCTTCGCGATGGCTGGCGGCCATTGATGAGGTGGGCGCCAGGCCCATAACCAATGCAATGACCACCAGACCTGCGAAGGTCGAATAGAGATACTTGCGCATTTTTTTACTCCTTATCAGTAAAGTACAGAAAAAATATTTTGAACCGTTAATTCAATAAATCACAGATTACGCGGAATACAAACTTTAGTCTGCGATTTTGCCGGGCCAAAGCGGACTACACCTGCCCTGGCGGGCGGCGCCAGGGCAGTCCGCACACCGAAGCAAATTCGTGATTTACTGAAACTTGTGAACCGAGAGGGGGAATGGAATTTTTACGGGTTTGTTCAACCTTCATTCGCCATAATCACCTCCATATGTGAAGCAATTGCTTGTCAGCCGGCGGCATTTTTTACTTTCTACATGTTATTACGCAGGCCCGGCGCATTTGCATTTATGCAATTTAGCGGAAATCTGGGAAATGAGAAAAAAAACAAGCCTTCTGAAAGCATCGCATTGATGCAGTCAGAAGGCTTGGGGCGAATTTCCTGCGCTAAACGAATAACAGGCTAACCCAGGTCAGGTCAATTGAACTCACCCAGCATCACGATGTCCCCGGTCGGTTGCAGGCTGCTCTCTTCAGGCTCGATCGAGATTCCCAGCGCATCGAATGAACCGATCGCCGCATCAGGCATCAAAATCGACACTCCCTGCCCGAGAGCATCCACATCAAGCAGTCCGGCGCTTTCCGGTGTATTCTCCTTGAGCAGCCAGATCTGGTAGACCTTACCGGAAGGAAGAGGCGCCAATCCTGAAACAATCAGGACAGCAGAATGGTCGTTTGGATCGGCTATCAACTGTCCATGAGCATTCGACTGTACAGCCGTTCCGTTTATAGCGAAGGTGGTCAAGGTTGAGGGAGGGGCAGTCTGAGGAAGTCTGGCATTGACCTCGCCCAATGCCCGATTGAGCTGCTCCACAGTGCCTGCCTGCGCAAGCAAGGCGCTTTGGAGAGCATCTACTTCGCCCCGCAATCGAGTGACATGCTCATTCAAGACGAACACAAAGGCTATCGCCACCGCCGTAATAATCAGACTCAAAGCGCTAATGGAAAATTGTGGAGTTACCCTGAATTTGTTTTGCGATTTGATCGGGCGAGGGCGGGAAACGTCAGCGGAAACGGATGATCGTGCGCGCCGGTCATTTGCGATGCGCTCCATCAGCCTCTTTTTGAGATGGTCGGAAGGCTCGACAGGAGTCGCACTATAGGGCAGGGCAGATGCCGCAAATTCCATCTCCTCGACCTGAGCGCGGATCTCGGGATGCTCCCCAAAATAAGCCTCAACCAGCCCCCGCTCGTCATCCGTCAATGCCCCCAGCGCGTAAAAGGGCAACAATTCTTCGATGAGATTATCCATGTCATCCTTCAAAATCTTGTTTCTCCAGTTCCCGCCGCAATTTCTGCAACCCAAGACGGGCCCTGGTATGAATTGTGCCCAAGGCCTCACCGGTTGCTTCAGCAATTTCCTGCCGCGTCATGCCGTAAAAATAAGCCATTTCGATCACTTGCCTTTGTTCCTCAGGGAGAGTCGCCAGAGCGGAACGAATCTGCCGATGCTTGAAAAAGGACTGAGCCTGTTCAGCAACATCCGCGTTGGGGTCAGGGGCCTGGTCAATGTCGGGAGCGTCATGGTCGTCATACCTGAGAGACTGAGGGCGAACATTATGCCTGCGATGAAAATCAACGACAAGGTTGTGCGTGATCCTGAATAACCATGAGGCAAAAGAACCAAATTCCGGCCGGTAGACCGCCGCATGACGCCACACCCGCCAGAAAGTTTCCTGCAAAACATCCTCGGCCATTCCCTGGTCGGCATTGATCCTGAGCGAAATTCCTAAAACAGTTGGCGCGTAGCGGTCATAAAGAATTTCGAGGGCCGCGTCGTCGCCTCGCGCAACCCAAGAGACCAGAGCTTCATCGCTCAGTTCATCACGAACCAAGCCATCGCCGGAATGCGGAAAATTTCTTTTACTTTTTATACGCACCACAGCCTCAATTGCATCCCTTTTCAGGGTTTCATCTAACAATAAAGATTTTCATACCGATAGATATTCTGTCCCGCTGAACTAAGAAGCGATGCTTCTCAAATATGGTTCATGACATGATCACTTGTAACCAGCTATGCGATGGCCATTGCAGTGAAAATCTGAATTGGATACGTTTACTCCATTTTAATACCTGTAGGCCGCCAAGTAAATATCAAACCAGTGAAATACCCAAACCTAAAAACATGGATGACGGCTGGGCAGAATATATCTGCCAGCCTTTTCATCTTGTGGACAGCGCATTTGACAGAGGCGTTGCAGGACAAGCCAAAGATTATGAGGGGAATTCTTTCAGTTATCGTCTTTTTGGAAACGATAGCCAAACCCGCGCTCGTTATGAATATAGCGCGGGGCTTCGGGATCCACTTCCACTTTCTGGCGCAGATGCCAGACGTAACGGCGCACGAAGCCGATTTCGTTGGCGTATTGCGGCCCCCAGACTTCGCGCACCAGGTCTTCGGCAGAGATGACTTCGCCGGGATGGCGCATGAGCGCAACCAACAGCTTGAATTCTGTCGGGGTAAGCGGAACCAGCTCCCCGTCCCGCGTGACGCGGCGGGCTGCCAAATCCACTTTCAGGCCGCCCGCTTCCAGTCGCTCTGTAGGAGATGCGGATTCGCCTGAACGCGCCAGCACGGCGCGCGCACGCGCGCCCAGTTGGGCAAATGAAAAGGGTTTGTTGATGTAATCGTCTGCGCCAAGCGAGAAGCCGCGCAGGATGTCGCTTTCGTCACTGCGGGCGGTGAGCATGATGACAGGCGTCTGGCTCATTTCACGGATGCGCTTGAGCGTTTCCCAGCCGTCCTTGACCGGCATGGTCACATCGAGAATGATGAGATCGGGCTTCTGGTCGAAGAAGGCGTGCAGTCCTTTTTGACCGTCGCGGGCGGCATGCACGATATAGCCCTGTTCGCGCAGGTATTCCCCCAACAGGTCGGATAAGTTTACATCGTCGTCAATTAATAGGATGGAAGACACGCCTCACTCCTCGCTGAAAGTTGCCACCGGTATAAGAAGAAAGAACTCTGCGCCGGGAGATTTTGCATCTTCCCAGATCGGGCTGTTGACTCCGATTGAGCCGTTTTGCGCCTGAATGAGTTTGCGCGCGAAATACAGGCCTAATCCCCAGCCGGGCGGGGCGCTTTCGCCGCTGTGTACGCGGCCGAAGCGTTCAAAGATATATTGCTGTGATTCCTTGGGAATCCCCATTCCGCGATCTTTGACGGAGATGCGAACGTGATCCCCCTCCTGGCAGGCGCACAGATAAATGGTTGAAGCGGGCGGGGAATATTTCTCGGCGTTACGCATCAGGTTGCGGACGATTTCCTCGAGATGGATTTCGTCCGCCCAGACAGGCGGGAGGTCGGCTGTAAATTTCCATTCGATGGCGCGGTTCTTCGGGATCAATACCACTTCCGCGGCATGTTCCATCAGCGGGCGAAGTGCAACGGGGCCGAGATTGATATCCAGTTTGCCAGCCTCCAGGCGTGAAATATCGAGGATGGTTTGCACCAGTTGAGTGAGGCGGTTGCTTTCGCCGACCATGGTCTCCAACGTGCGGCGGGCGAAGGCAGGAAGCGTATCGGCGTGTTGCAGGGCAAGTTCCAATCCGCCATTGAGGTTGGTGAGCGGCGCGCGCAGTTCATGGCTGACGAGCGAAACGAATTCCGACTTCATTTCATCCAATTGCTGGAGTTCACGGTTGGCGCGATCCAATTCAATGTTGCGCTGTTCGAGCGCGGCGGTGCGTTCAGCCACCTTATTTTCCAGCTCGCGATTCAGGGCATGGACTTGCGCGGCGGTCTTTCGTTCGGCAGACATGATCTCCCGCATCCATGCGATGATGATGGCGATGATGAGCGGCCCCATGAAACCAAAAATAATGACTTCGGCATCAAATCCAAGGTCCAGGGACTCACCTTCCTGCAGGTGCTCCGCCAATTCGAAGAGAATGGCCGTAACGGACAGAAAGAGCGGCAATGCCCATTGCAGGGCATTCAAGTCAAGGGCACGGCTTTTATTCAGCCAGGAGAACAGGTTTATTTTCACGATGACTACTCCGCAGAGCCAAAGAGTCTTGGCTTTCCATGAAATAAATTATAGCCGTTTTGCCTGCATTTCACCCAAACGAGGACGCAAATGAGACATTCTGTGACATCCTTTTGACCGCCTCTAATGATATTTTAAGGACGTTCAGGATGGTGAAATCCATCTCCAACAAATAACAAACATTCAAAGGAGAATGTCAATGAAGAAGATGCTTGTTCTAATCGGTGTATTGCTCGTGCTGGTTGCCGTTTTGGCGGCCTGCGGCGGGAATGCAACCGAAGCCCCAGTGGTTGAACAACCCACTGAAGCTCCCGTTGTCGCGACGGAAGCGCCTGTTGTTGAATTGACCGGCGACCCGATCCGCGGCGGCCTGCTCTACGATGAGTGGTTCAAAGTCCTCGGCGTGGATACCCCCGAAGGCGACCAGGCTTTATGGGCCACGCAGACCACCAACACTCGTAGCGGTGGTACCACCTGGCGCTGCAAGGAATGTCACGGTTGGGATTATCTCGGCAAGGACGGCGCATATGGCAGTGGCTCACACGCCACCGGCTTTGTGGGCGTCATGCAGGTAGCTGGAATCGACCCCAATGAAATCCTGGCAATGCTCAAAGGCTCAACCAATCCTGACCACGATTTCTCCGCTTACATGGATGACCAGGCGCTGACCGACATCGCGCTGTTCCTGAGCGAGAACATGCTCGACTCGGCCGCGTTCATCACGGACAAAGCGGCTGTCGGCGGCGATGCGGCCAACGGCGAAGCGATCTACGGCGAGAACTGCACCGAATGCCATGGCCCCGAAGGACTCGTGTTTAACTTCGCGGATGAATCTGGCCCTGAATATTACGGCACGATTGCCACTGATAATCCGTGGGAATTTGTCCACAAGGCCCGCTTTGGACAGCCCGGTGTGGCAGACATGCCCGCGCTCGTGGATCTCGGTCTTGCGGACCAGGATTATATTGACCTGCTGACCTTTGCCCAAACCCTGCCCACCTCCAGCCCCGTTGCTGAGGGCGGACGCCTGTACGACAACTGGATTGCGGCCACCGGCGCGGCAGATATGATCGAGAATCAGCCTTTGTGGGCAACGCAAACCACCAACGAACGCACCGGCAACGACACCTGGCGCTGCAAGGAATGTCACGGTTGGGATTACAAGGGCGTGGACGGACGTTATGGTTCCGGCTCGCACATGACCGGCTTCCCCGGCATCCTCGCTTCCAAAGACAAACCCGCTGAAGAGTTGCTGGCGGCACTCAAGGGCGAGAATCACGACTTCTCCTCTTATATGAACGATGACCAGTTGAATGCGTTGGTCGCCTTCATGCAGCAGGTTGAGGACATGGCCCCCTACATCAACGACGACAAGACCGTCAATGGCGATCCTGAAAACGGCAAGACGTTGTTCGAGGGTACTTGCCAGATGTGCCATGGCGAAGATGGCAAGGCGCTGGACTTCGACGATGGCGATGGCGTTGAGTTCGTCGGCACCGTTGCGGCTGACAACCCGTGGGAGGTTTTGAACAAACTTCAAAACGGCCAGCCCGGCGCAGTAATGGCCGCCGGACGCAACATGGACTGGACTCTCCAGGATCTGCTCGACATCCTTTCCTACATCCAGACTCTGCCCATTGAGTAATTTGTATTGACTTGACAACTTCCAGGGGGCGTGTGCTCCCTGGAAGTTCTTCGTTGCACGGAGTCCAACGTCTCCTGACGTTGGAAAATGAATTTGGTAAATCCAAAGTCGGGAGACTTTGGACTCCGACTGCGAAAAGGAACGCCAATGAAACAAAAAAACTGGCTCATTCATTATTTGCAATTATTGGGGATCGCGGGCATCGCCCTTTTCGTTTTTCTCGCGATTTCATCTTCATCCAATTCGGTACAGGCATTGCCGGAATACGCACATCGCACCGGCGAATCCTGCGCGGTCTGTCACGTCAACCCCGGCGGTGGCGGACCTCGTACCCTGCGCGGCGCGTTGTGGGCCGCCAAAGGCAAACCCGACGAAGTGCCGCCTCTTCCTGGGGTTTTGCTTGCTCCCGGTGTGGACGATGGCGCGGAACTCTTTGAGATTGCCTGTTCAACCTGTCACGGGATATATGGCGAAGGTCTTTTTGGGCGCAAGATAGCCAACACTGGTGTGAAGGAAAGCAAGATCCGCACCAACATTTTGCGCGGACGCCTGCAAAGCGGCATGCCCTCTTTTGAAGGTATGTTCACTGACACGCAGTTGCAGGCTTTGATTGATTACGTCCTATCTCTTTCAACGGGCGAGGCCGAAATTCCGCCCGCGCAATATCCGCTTGAGTCGCCTGCATTTACCTGCTCACCTCTTTCATCCTCTGAAACCTGTGGAGGCAACTGATGACGAAACCTCTTTCAAGACGTGATTTTCTCAAAATTGGCGGCGTTGCGGCAGGTACAGCGACGGCGTTGGGGGTATTGAAAAATGCTGTGAGCGCACAGACTGTGACGAATGTAGCGGCAAGTATACAAACTACTTCAGATGAAAAAATCGTTGCTTCGACTTGTCATTTGTGTTCAGCGGGATGCGGCGTTTTAGTCCGCGTGGCGGATGGGAAAGTGGTCAAACTCGAAGGCAACCCGATGCACCCCGTCAATCAGGGATCGCTTTGCCCAAAGGGACAAGCCGCCCCCGAACTGCTCTACAACCCCGACAGATTAACCAGCCCGATGAAACGCGACCGCGCCAGCGGACAGTTGACTCCAATTCAATGGGATGAGGCAATTCAACTGGTGGCGCAGAAATTAAACGATTTGCGAGAAGCAGGCCACCCCGAGCAGGCCGTCCTCATGCACGGCGACACGCGCGGACAAATGCGCTCCTTCCTAACGCGCTTTATGCAGGCGGTGGGTTCGCCCAACGTTGTCTCACACGAAAGCCTGAACGTGGCCGCCGCAAAACTTGGAATGTATCTCACCCAAGGCGTGTATGCTTTGCCCGCGTACGACCTTGAGAATGCCAACTACGTGCTTTCCTTTGGCGCGAACCTGCTGGAAGCAGGTTCGAATCCGCAACGTACAATTTCTGGTTTTAGTTACCTGCGGCGCGGACGTGCGACGCGCGGCAAAGTGGTGGTGGTTGACCCGCGCCAGGGAGTTCACGGCGCGAAAGCGGATGAGTGGATTCCCATCAAGCCTGGAACCGATGCGGCGCTGGCGCTTGGCATGGCGAACGTCATCATCAGATCGGGGTTGGTGGACGCGGACTTCGTCAAGAATTATTGTTTTGGCTTTGATAACTTTGCTTCGGGCGGGGAACGCAAGGGCTTCCGCGATTTCGTGCTGGAAAACTACGACCCCATCCGCGTCGAGCAGATGACAGGTGTGCCGTCCACAACAATTGCGCGGCTGGCGGGTGAATTTGCCAGCAACAAACCTGCGGTTGCAATTCTGCCTGGCAAGGGCGGACTGCTCAACGGCGGTTTCGGCGGCGTGTACGCGGCGATGGCTGTCCACGCGTTGAACGCGCTGGTCGGGAGCATTGAGTCCGAGGGCGGCGTGATGACACAACGCTACATGCCTTGTGTGGACTTCCCGAAACTACCGTCTGACTCCGTTGCCAGCAAGGGATTAAAAACAGAACGACTCGATGGGGCGGGGACAAAATTCCCACTCGGGCGCAATGCCTATCAAGCCGTCGCTGACCAGATTTTGGAAGGCGCGGCGGTCGAAGCTTTGTTCCTGTACGATGCCAATCCCGTTTTTGAAACGCCCGGTGGAAATCGGTTTGCCGAAGCATTCGCAAAAGTACCTTTCATTGTTTCGTTCTCTTCCTTCATGGATGAGAGCGCGGAACTCGCCGACTTGATTTTGCCTGAGCCGACCTTTTTCGAGCGCTGGGGTGATAACCACATCGAAGGACTCGGTTATCCTGGCATTTCCCTCTTCCAACCTGTCATCGAGCCGTTGTACGACACGATGAACACAGGCGACTTCTTCCTCAAGGTGGCTGAAACAATGGGCGGGACAATTGCCAAAACCTTCGCGTGGAAATCCTACGAGGAAGTTTTGCAATTCCGTTTGAAAGACATCGGCGCGGACTGGGACACGCTCAAGGAGTTGGGCGTGTGGATGATCCCTGGCTATCGCTTCGCCAAACGCGGCAGTGAACGTTGGATCGGCGAAGTGGTCGGCGCTGACCGATTGAACGCGCCGCGCGATGGTTACTTCGATCTATACAGCCGCGAACTGAACTGCTTCGTCGGCAAGATGAAAAAGGATGAACTCGCCGCGCTCGGCATTTCGATGATGGGCGATGGTGCAAACCTGCCGCACTACGAAGAGACTGCCTTCGCGGGCGACGAAGCGAAATACCCCTTCGTATTGAATGTGATCACGTTGATGAGTCTCGGCTCACGCAGTGAAGCGGCGAATATGCCGTCGTTGCAGGAGATCAGCGGCATGACCGTGCGCGAGACGTGGGACTCGTGGCTGGAGATGAATCCCGAATCCGCTCGCAGACTGGGGTTGGAGGATCAAGATCGGGTGAAAGTCGAAAGCCCGTTTGGCGGAATCAACACAAAGGTCAGGTATGTGGCGGGGCTTCGTCCAGATGTGGTGAACCTGCCGTTTAATCAGGGTCATACCGCGGTGGGTCGCTTCGCGAAAGGTCGAGGCGTCAACGGACTCGAAATTTTGAATCCCGCGTCTGAGCCTTTGACGGGTCTCGCGGCTTTTACAAATACACGTGTGAAGGTGAGTCGAGCGTAGCAAATTCTCCCTCATCCCCGGCCCTTCCCCCAAAGGGGGAAGGGAGTCCCCTCTCCCTTCGGGAGAGGGTTAGGGTGAGGGCAAGGAGAAACAACATGCCAAAATGGTCAATGGTCATAGATTTGGATAAATGTGTAGCGTGCCAGGGGTGCAGCATCGCCTGCCGCTTCGAGAACAATACGCCAGTGGTCGCGCCCGATCAAGCGAAACTGGGCCGCGCCATGCGCTGGAATGATGTCTTTCCTCTGCCGGTCAATCCGACAGAAGAAACCGGGGAATATCCCCATGTCAAAGCACAATACGTGCCGCGCCCGTGTATGCACTGCGAGAATCCACCTTGTATTAAGGTTTGCCCGGTAGGCGCAACCTTTATTGATGAGGAAGGCATCGTGGAACAGAATTACGCGCGTTGCATTGGCTGCCGGTTTTGCACGGTAGGCTGTCCTTACGGCGTTCGATACTTCAACTGGTATGAGCCGCAATGGGAAACCCCGCTGGCTGAACATCTTAATCCCGACCGTGTGGAAGGTCAGGGTGTGTTGGAAGGCCCTGCGGTACGTCCGCTGGGTGTGGTGGAAAAATGCACTTTCTGTATTCACCGGCTGAAAAAAGCCCATGCCCAGGCCGAGGCTGAAGGACGAGACTTCCGCGCCGATGAATACGTTCCCGCCTGCGTGCAGACTTGTACCGGCAAGGCGCGCTTCTTTGGTGACCTGGAAGATCCGGATAGCACGGTTTCGCAACTCGCGCTAAAACCGCGTTCCTTCCGCCTTCTGGAAGACGGGGGTACGCATCCCAAGACAATCTACTTGAGGGAGGGCTAAGCCATGTTACGCATAGACCCTGAATACAAGAAGAAATTGATCGATCCCCTCTTCGCGCCGCTGGACCTCAATTTCAAACTCTCAGCAGGCGTACTGCTGGCGCTGATTGGCTGGGGGGCGCTCCTGTATTTCCGCCAGATATTTCTCGGTCTGGGGGTCACTGGCATGGGGCGTCCGGTATATTGGAGCATGTACATCGTCAACTTCATCTTCTTCATCGGAATCAGCCATGCCGGGACATTGATCTCCGCCATCCTGCGCGTGACCGGCGCTGAGTGGAGGCGTCCCATCACACGCGTGGCAGAGGCGATTACCGTCTTCGCATTGATCATTGGCTCCATGCAAATCCTGATCGACATGGGACGTATTGACCGCCTGCCATTTACAGTCATCTTTGGCCGCCTGCAATCTCCGATCATGTGGGACATCATCTCGGTGACGCTTTACCTGCTTGGTTCCGTAACTTATCTTTTCCTGCCGCTCATGCCCGACCTGGCAATCATCCGCGACAACCTGCCGCCGGGGGTACCGGAATGGCGTCGCAAGTTCTACACCATCCTCTCACTGGGCTGGCGCGGAACAAAAGCGCAGTGGGTGCGCCTTGAAAAAGCAATTGCTTTCATGGCAGTATTCATCATTCCGGTGGCTGTCTCGGTGCATAGCATCATCTCATGGATCCTGGCATCCACCCTGCAACCCGGCTGGCACTCCACTATTTTTGGACCCTACTTTGTCATTGGCGCGATCTTCTCCGGTATTGGCGCGCTCTTTATCGCCATGACGGCCGTCCGCAAAGTCTTTGGCCTGGAAAAGTATATCGCTCTAAAACAGTATCGTTATCTGGGCCTGCTTTTCATTGCCATGAATGCCATCTGGTTTTACTTCACGTTTGCTGAAAACCTAGGCATCGCCACCGGCCAGCAGACCTACGAAATGCCCATCCTGGCCGTTAAACTGTGGGGCGAATTTGCGCCCACCTTCTGGCTGATGATTGCCTGCATGGCTGTCGCTTTCTATATTCTTGTGGTGCCGCCCATGCTTAAACAACAAACTGCACAGCGCACCTTTGTTTTTCAACCGCGTTTTGCACGCATGTCGGCAATTGTTGCTGCCGTCCTTGTCGGCTTGTTGGTTGTCCCCAACCTGGTCAATGTCCCCTTCCTGGCTGTTAGCGGCACCACCGTGGCCGCTACCGTCTTATGGATCTTGCTCATTCTAAACGTCCTCGGGTTCCTGCTTAGCGTCAGTCAATGGCTCAAGGCCAATCCTGTGACCTCCATTGTCATCGCTTCGGCGCTGGTCGTCGTTGGCATGTGGCTGGAACGCTGGAACATCGTTCTCCCAACGGTTACACATCCCATGCTGGTGTCCAGTAGCACCTACACCCCCAGCCTGACCGAGATTTCCATCATGGTCGCCTCCATCTCTGGCTTTATGCTGATGTTCATGATCTTCTTCAAACTCTTCCCACCCATCTCCATTTGGGAACTGGCTGAAGGAAATATTATCGAACAGGCACAGTCCAGAGTGGTCATCCCACAGCCGGAGATTTCCGGAGACTAATGTGACCGACTCGCGCCGCGCTGAACTATATGCTTTGTTGGCTGAATTGCTGGCGGAACCGCTGGACTGGATGTCCCTGTCTGGACGGGAGTGGCCGCTATTCGACTTGCTGACCCAGTTCGCGGCGGAGTCTGATTCGGCGCGTCGTCACCTGGACCTTTTGGCTGGCATCCCCTCCGAAGGGCTGAATCAGCGCCGGAAACGTTACGACGCCCTCTTTGCTTCAGGCAGGCCGCGTTTCTGGTTGTACGAATCCGCAGCCAGAAGTGGGAAGATTCTCGGTCCACAAACTTTTGAAATGGCGCGGCTTTATCGCGCCCGAGGATTGGAACCGGCTGGTGCGGAACTTCCCGACCACATCTCGCTGGAGCTGACTTTTCTATCGTATTTGGCGGGACAAATTGCCCCTTCGACTTCGCTCAGGACAAGCAATTTGTCCCACGAGCAGCAATTTCTCGAAAACCACGGCGCGTGGATGATTGATCTTGGCCGCGCCCTGGGGCAATCCGGCGACCCCGTCTACGCGCGCATTGGCGCTTTGCTGGCCGATTGGTTAACCGAACAAATGCAACTCCATCCTGCCTGCACCAGTGACGCAGGCACAGGTGAGCACAGTCGAATGGACGCACCACGCAACACGCAACACACGGCACGCAACACGTTCATCCCCATCATCCCCAATCCCGACGACTGTACCCTGTGCGGCTTCTGCGCCCAGGTCTGCCCAACGCGTGCCCTGAAGGTCATGCAAAATAAGGAATACGACTTTTTATCGCTAAATCCAATGGAGTGCATTCATTGTGGCAAATGCGAGCGTATCTGTGAATTTCACGCGATGGTGATGAGTTCTCCATCTCCCCATGCGAGCGGCGATATGGGTGAGGGCCAAATCCTGTGTCAATCGCCGCATGCCCGCTGTCTGACTTGTGGAAAATCAATTGCCAGTCAGGCTGAAATGAAATATATCGTCTCTCAAATCGGTGAAGCCGCCTGGCAACATCTTTGCCTGGATTGCCGCGCCGGACTTTACGTTTGATCTTTGGAGGCTATTATGAATTTTCCAATGCAATATCCCATTTTCCAGTTTTTTCATTGGCTGGTCAACACGCCCGGCGTGGGTAGCGCCATCGTTGCTTTTGCCGGTACTGCATCACTGCTATTTTATTTCCTTACGCTGCGCAGCATCCGCGCAGGAAAGGATGAACGGGGCGTGACATATACTTATCCCACACCTGCTTTGCATGAACACAGCGAAGAGGAATAAGCTGTTGCGCTGGATCACATCCGCCAAAAACGCGGAGCAGGAATCGCTTCCGTTTCCGCCGCAACATTAATCTGGCATTCTCCTTTCGAGGCATGGGCCGCTTCGATAGGGCACCATAGGACAGTCTCAACAGGCATGTTGGGGCTGTCCTATTTTTATCCATGATGATCATCCGGTAACTACCTGACTTTCTTCCAGATGGCTCCAAAATTATAAGCAAACACTTACTTGATTTTATTATTTACTAACCTAAACCTAAAAAAATCTGCGTGTACTGCCATGCTCATCCTTGTTATAGTACTGTAAATAAAAAAACATGGCAGTCACCAACAATGCACATTCTATCTCTTGGGCTTAATCACACATCCGCACCTGTTCACCTGCGTGAACGACTTATCTTTGGTGAAGAACAGATTCGCGCTTCGCTCTCCCGCCTGTCATGCGGACACATCGCCTCATCGCTCGTAGAGATGGTCATCATCTCCACCTGCAACCGAATCGAAATTTACGCGGCCTCCAACAAATTGGCATTTGACGAGTTGGGGGCTTTTTTGTCGGATGCGCACGGTGTGCCCGTCAATGAACTTCATCCGCACTTGTATCATTTCAAAGACATGGAAGCCGTCCGTCATCTCTTTGAGGTGGCATCGGGACTGGATTCACTCGTCATCGGCGAGCCGCAAATTTTGGGGCAGGTTACGCGCGCCCTCGAGCTGTCACGCGGGCAGAATACGACCGGCCCGGTGCTAAATCGCTTTTTTCAGGCCGCCATTCACGCGGGGAAACGCGCCCGCACCGAGACGGCCATCAGCCGCAATTCTGTCTCGGTCTCGTCGCTGGCGGCCTCGGTGGCAGAAAAGGCTGTCGGCCACATCAAAACTGCCAGTGCGATCGTGCTTGGAGCAGGCGAAATGGCGGAGTTAACCGTCGAAGCATTGCGCAAGCGCGGGGTGGAAAAGATCCGGGTGATCAACCGAACGCTGGGACGCGCTCATGAAATGGCGCAGCGCTGGGGCGCAGAGTCCGCTACTTTCGAATTTCTCCAGGAAGCGTTGCGTGATGCCGATATTTTGATCTCGTCCACAGGCGCGCCTCATACGGTGGTTGATGCGAAGATGGTACGTGAAATCATGGCGGCGCGGCCGGAACGCCCGTTGGTCTTGATTGATATTGCCGTGCCGCGCGATATTGATCCCGATGCGGCCAATGTTCCCCAGGTAAAACTTTTTGATATCGATGGGTTGAACGCGCAGCTTGAGGATTCCCTGACGCGCCGCATAAAAGAAGTGCCGCACGTGAAGGCGATCCTTGAAGAGGAACTTTTTGAGTTCGAAAATTATTTGAAGTCGTTGGAGATGCTGCCGATCATCGCGGACATTCGCCAGCAGGCGGAGGCGATCCGCGCGGCGGAGTTGGAAAAAACACTGCGCCGCATGCCTGATCTGACGGATGCCGAACGCGTCCGTATCGAAGCCCTGACTCAATCGCTGGTAAAGAAATTGCTCGATAGCCCAACGCGCCGTTTGCGCGCAGAGGCCGCCTGTCCGCATGCGCCCGAATATGCGGCAGTTGCCCGCACGCTCTTCAACTTGTCCGACGAACAGACACGTCCAACCTCCATCGCCGCTGACTGAGAAGTAAATACGTACACAAGTAAACAGGTACACATGAAATTGATTTTTGCGACAAGACCTTCGGCACTTGCCCGCTGGCAAACCCGGTGGGTCACCAATGCGCTGAGAAATATTCATCGCGATCTGGAATACGAAGAAAAAGTCATTACAACGCAAGGCGACAAAATTCTCGATAAGCCTTTGCCCGAGATCGGCGGCAAGGGATTGTTCACGCAGGAACTCGAATCTGAATTATTGAGCGGAGCCGTTCATTGCGCGGTTCATTCGCTCAAGGATCTGCCCGTTGAAAATCCTGCGGGACTCACGATTGGATGCATCCCCGCGCGCGCTGAAGTACGCGATGCTTTGATCTCTGCTCGCGGTTACACAATTTCGACTTTACCCCACGGCGCTTCAATCGGGACCTCGAGCCTGCGCCGCGCGGCCCAAATCCTTTCCCTGCGCCCAGACATTAAAACCGAATCCTTGCGCGGCAACGTGGATACACGTTTGCGAAAAGCGCTGGATGGTCAATACGACGCGATCATCCTGGCGGGTGCGGGATTGACTCGTTTAGGTCTGGAAAAAAATGTGACAGAATGGCTCGCGTTGGATGTAATGCTCCCCGCACCTGGACAAGGCGCGCTTGCTGTCCAATGCCGCGCCGACGATCAGACTACCCTCAGCCTGCTCGCCGCGCTGGAAAATGACGCCACGCGGAAAGCTGTCACTGCCGAACGCGCCTTCCTGAGCGGACTTGGCGGAGGATGTGCGGTGCCAGTGGCGGCATATGCGCAGATGATCGGAGATCAGAGATTAGAGATTAGTCTCGCTGGTCTGGTAATTTCGGAAGATGGAAAGAGGGTTGTGAAAGTTTCAAGTCAAGGAACAGACGCGCAGCACCTCGGAAACGAACTTGCTCAACAAGCCATCGCGCAAGGTGCAGATGAAATTCTCAAGCTGGCTGCTGAACATTGATCACATGAAAGTCGTCGTCACTCGTCCCCGCGCTCAATCTACTTCATTTGCCAGTGCTTTACGCGCGGCGGGCTTCGAGCCGATCTTCTTCCCTGTCATCGAAATACGCCCGATGGAAAATAACACTGAACTCGGTCAGGCGCTGGAAAACCTGGCAAAATACGATTGGATCGTGTTTACATCGGCCAACGCGGTGGATATTTTTTTCGAACAGTACCAAACACAAGAGACGCCTCTTCCCTATATCGCGGCAATTGGGCCTAAAACAGCCGAAGCGCTGCGCAGGTTTTATATCGAACCCTATTTCATTCCCGCTGAATATAAAGCTGAAGATATCCTGCCTGGTCTGGGAGATGTGCGCGGTAAACGTATTTTGCTTCCACAAGCCGAGCTTGCCCGCAAAGTTTTAGAGGATGCCATCATTACGGCGGGTGGATTCGCGCGTGCCATCACGGTCTATCACACCATCCCCACTACGCCAGACGACGAAGGCTTGGCTGCTTTGAGATCGGGCGTGGACGTTATCACTTTTACCAGCCCATCCACTGTGCAAAATTTTTTCACCATCGTCCGCCAAAACAAACTCGACCCATTGAACCTGCCGAACAATCCATTGTTTGCTTGCATTGGCCCTATTACAGAACAAGCCGCGCGGGAAGCAGGACTTACTAATCTTGCAGCTGCGAAAGAATACACAACTGAAGGTCTGATTCAAATCCTAAATAATTTGGAGGCATTATGACTCTACTTGAATTTGAAAAACAAAAACTAATTACTAATCACCAATCACTAATTACTCGTCCACGAAGACTGCGCGCCACCCCCTCCATCCGCGCCATGGTGCGCGAGACGGAACTCAACGCGCGCGACTTTATCTATCCATTGTTCGTGCGGCATGGCGAAGGTCGAAGCGAGATCCGCTCGATGCCGGGCGTGAGTCAACTGTCAGTGGCGGAAAGTGTCCGTGAAGCGGAAGCCGCCGCGAGGTCGGGTGTGAACGCTGTCATCCTGTTTGGAATCCCCGAAGAGAAGGATCCGATCGGGCTGGAAAATTTCGCGGAAGATGGAATTGTCCAACAGGCGATTCGCGCCATAAAAAAAGAAATCCCAGAGATGGCTGTGGTGACGGACGTGTGTTTGTGTGAATACACCGACCACGGACATTGCGGGATTTTGAATACACGGAGTCCAATGTCTCCCGATATTGGAATTCCAACGTCGGGAGACGTTGGACTCCTGCACGCGCACCTGCCTGAGGGTTACGTGCTGAATGACTCGACGCTGGATGTGCTTGCGAAGGTTGCCATCTCGCACGCCGAATGCGGAGCGGATATTGTTGCGCCGAGCGGGATGATGGATGGAATGGTGGCGGCGATCCGCGCGGGGCTGGATGAAAAGGGTTTTGAAAATATTCCGATTTTGTCTTACGCGGTGAAATACGCGTCGTCGTTTTACGGCCCGTTCCGTGACGCCGCCGAGGGCGCGCCGAAATTTGGGGATCGCAAATCTCACCAGATGGATCCCGCTAATGTACGCGAGGCGTTGCGTGAAGCCGCGATCGATGTGGATGAAGGCGCGGACATGTTGATGGTCAAGCCCGCGCTGGCGTATCTGGATGTGATCCGCGTGGTAAAGGATGCGCACCCTGAATTGCCAATGGCGGCGTACAACGTCAGCGGCGAATATTCGATGATCAAAGCCGCCGCGGCAAACGGCTGGATTGATGAAGCCAAAACCACGCTCGAAACGTTGACTTCGATCAAGCGCGCAGGGGCAGATTTAATTATCACTTATCACGCCGTGGATGCGGCGAAGTGGTTGAAATAATTCTCCCTCGCCCCTTGCCCCTCTCCCGCTGGGAGAGGGGTTGGGGTGAGGGAAATAGGAGACAACATGACCTTAGCAAACTTAACTGAGCGCGCCGCCGCCGAGCGGCAATATCAAAACGAACGCATGGTTCACGCGGACTTTGACCAGGCTCCCTTTACCATCGCCTGGGAAGTGACGCGCGCCTGCGCGTATGCCTGTGTGCATTGCCGCGCGGATGCGCAACATCATCGCGACCCGCGTGAACTTTCGACGGATGAAGCGAAAGCATTGATCGAGCGACTCGCCGCGTTTGGAAACAATCCCATTTTGATCTTCACGGGCGGCGACCCGATGATGAGACCTGATCTCTTTGAACTGATCGCGTACGCCGCCGAGCGCGGACTGCGCTGTTCGCTCACACCCACCGCGACCGCCTTGCCAACGAAGGAACGACTCGAAAAGGCACGTGAAGCGGGCATTCGCCGCGTGGCGTTATCGCTCGACGCGCCGCGCCCCGAAATCCACGATGAGTTTCGCAAAGTCAAAGGCTCGTGGCAGCGCACAATGGACACGCTCCACCGCGCCCACGACGTTGGCCTGAGCGTGCAGGTCAATACGACGGTCGCCAAACACAACGTGGACATCCTGCACGAGATGGTTCCGTTCATTCAGGAAGTCGGTGCGGTGCAATGGTCGGTGTTTTTCCTCGTCCCGACAGGACGCGCCATGGCCGAACAGATGGTCACTGCCCAACAACATGAGAAAGTTTTCAACTGGCTGTACGATCTCGCCCAGACCGCGCCCTTCGACATCAAAGCCACAGCCGCGCCGATGTATCGCCGCGTGGCAATTGAACGCAAGCGCGCGCAGAGCGAGGGCAAGCCTGTCACTTTCCAAAGTGCAGGCTTCCAATACGCGGACGGGCTTCATCGCCCGACCAAAGGAGTCAACGACGGCAACGGCTTTTTGTTCATCTCGCACATCGGTGAGATTCAGCCCAGCGGATTTCTCCCCGTCACTGCGGGCATGGTGCGCGAGAATGATGTGGTTGATGTCTATCGCAACTCTCAAATCTTCAAAGACCTGCGCAATCCCAATAAATACAAAGGTGTGTGCGGCACGTGCGAATACCGCGACGTGTGCGGCGGTCAGCGCGGCCGCGCGTATGGAATCACGGGCGATTATCTGGAAAGTGATCCTGCCTGTGTGTTGGTGAGTCGAGATTAGAGATTGGAGATTCAATGACGACACCACAAACAACCAATCTCCAGTCTCCAATCTCTGATTACGCTTCTCCCTTCCTCCGCGCCTGCCGCCGTTTACCAAACGATATCACCCCTGTCTGGTTCATGCGTCAGGCGGGACGTTATATGCCAGAGTATCGCGCCATCCGCGAGAAATATTCCCTGCTCGAGATTTGTCATCATCCCGAACTCGCCGCCGAAGTGACGCTGCAACCCGTGCGCGCCCTCGGCGTGGACGCGGCGATCCTCTTCGCCGATATTCTCCTGCCCGCCATCCCGCTCGGCGTTGGTTTGGAATTTGCCAAAGGCGAAGGCCCCGTTTTGCAGAATCCCGTCCGCACAATGGAGGATGTAAAAAAACTCCACCCCGTGAATCCCGAAACAGATTTGGGCTATGTCATGGACGCAATCAGGATTTTACGCGGCGAACTCAAAGATGTCCCGCTCATCGGCTTTTGCGGCGCGCCGTTTACTGTCGCTTCATATATTATCGAAGGCGGCTCATCCCGTGAGTTTCTCAAAACAAAAACGATGATGTATTCCGACCCGCAGACGTGGCACACACTGATGGAAAAACTCGCTGTAGTGCTAAGCGATTATCTCGTGGCACAGATCCGCGCGGGCGCGCAAGCCGTGCAGGTCTTTGACTCGTGGGTCGGCGCGCTCAACCCGCAGGATTATGAAGAATTCGTCCTGCCGTATTCGCAAAAAGTTTTGCAGGCCGCAAAAAATGAAAACGTACCTGTCATTCACTTTGGCACGAACACAACGACTCTTCTGTCTTTGATGAAGCGCGCAGGCGGCGACGTGATCGGACTCGACTGGCGCATTCCGCTTGACGATGGCTGGAAAATTCTCGGCGATGACGTTGCCGTGCAAGGCAATCTCGATCCTGCCCTGCTCTTCGCGCCGCTTCCCGTACTCAAGCAACGCGTCCACAATATTCTGCGCCGCGCGGATGGCAAGCCCGGTCACATCTTCAATCTTGGACACGGCATCCTGCAAAATACACCTGTGGATAACGTGAAAGCGGTTGTGGATATGGTGCATGAGTTTAGTTCGATAGTTGAGTAGTTCGATAGTTTGGTAGTGAAAATATGGAAATCAACGCACTCGGATTAACTGCCGCACTTGCTGCCTTCCTCAGCATTTGGTTTGGACATGTCGCCGTTCGCAAGATCGAATTCGCATCGCCAACGATTTGGATACCAACAATCATCTTCGCGGCTCTGGGACTGGCTGCTGAATATTGGTCACTGATCACCGATAACTTATCACTCTCCACCGCCCTCGGCATCCTCGGCATTACCCTCCTCTTCGACGCGTTCGAATTCACCCGCCAGCAAAAGCGCATCATCAAGGGACACGCGCCCGCGAATCCAAACAATCCGCGCCACGCGCGCATCCTTGCTGAACCCAATTCTCACGCCACCACAATTGACCTGCTCAAACGCGAACCTCGCGAAACGCAGACAGGTATACAGGCACACAAGTAGACACGCAAACAGGCACACAACGGAATACGCTGCACGTACCACTGATAACTGATTACTGAACACTGATACTATGAACTATTTTGGCATCCTCGTCGGCATCGCCACCCTGCTCATCATCGGACTTGGCTTTCCGCTCGTCATTCGCGGCGAAAGAACCTTCGGCTATTTATGCTGGCCCTATATGATGGGACTTGGAATTCTTATCATCCTTGCTTCGCTATTCATTCAAAACAATTGGCTGTGTGTCATTGTCGCTGTCATCGGTGCGACCTTCGTCTGGGGAAGCACAGAACTCAAAGAACAAGCCGTCCGTGCGGAATTGGGCTGGTTTCCGTTCAACGCAGATAAAGTAAAAGTTCCCTTTACCGAGATCATCAAAAAATGGAAGGCACCACATTTATGAAATTAACGATTATTGGCGGCGGCATTGCTGGATTATCGGCAGCCTATTATGCGACAAAGAAATTATCGAATGTGCAGATCACATTGATCGAATCCGATTCCCGTTGGGGCGGAAAGATCTCAACTGGCCGAGTAACCTTTGACGATGGACAATTCATCATCGAAGGCGGCCCCGATACTTTTCTTGCAAGCAAACCATGGGGAGTTGCGCTTTGCAAAGAGCTCGGACTCGGCGAGCGGCTGCACGGCACGAATCCGAATCAACGCAACACGTACGTTCTCAACAGAGGCCGCCTGCTTCCGCTTCCCGATGGTCTCGCCATGATGATCCCCTCCGACATTCCGTCCATTCTGCGTTCGGGTCTCATCTCGTGGTTTGGCAAAGCGCGCATGGGACTCGATTTTCTGCTCCCCGCGAAATCTCCCAATGGCGATGAGTCTCTCGGCGCGTTTGTCAGTCGTCGGCTTGGACGCGCCGCGTATGAAAATCTTATCGAGCCGCTCATGTCTGGAATTTACGCGGGCGATGGCGACCAGCTTTCGCTCGCATCCACCTTTCCATATCTGCGTGATCTCGAACTCAATCACGGCAGTCTTGCGCGCGGCGCAATTTCGATGCGTAAGAAAATGTCTGGTAACGGAGTGCGAAGTCTCCCGACTTCGCACCGACGACGGGAGTCGTCGGACTCCGTTCCTGGCTCGCGCTCGGCCTTCCTCACGCCCACCACCGGCCTCGCCGAAATCGTCGAAGCGCTGGTCAAACATCTTCAAGTCAGCAATGTTGATCTTCGCCTCAACACATCCGTCTCTCGAATATCCACATCGTACCCGAAGGGTGATATCAATTCTCGTTATCTTGTGGAATTGGAGGATGGTTCAAGCCTCGACTCTGATTCCGTTATCCTAGCCACCCCCGCACCTGTCAGCGGGACTCTGCTCGCCTCATTCGACCCGTCGCTTGCTTCCGTTTTACAGAGCATTCCCTGCGCTTCAACCGCCACCGTTTCCCTCGCCTACCGACAGAGTGACCTGCCGCGTCCACTTGACGGTTACGGTTACGTCATCCCGCGCCGCGAGGGACGCCGCGCCCTCGCCTGCACGTGGACTTCCACCAAGTTCCCGCATCGCGCGCCCGAAGGCTATGCCCTCATCCGCGTCTTCGTTGGCCGCGCGGGACAGGATATCCCGTGGAACGAAAACGACTTACTTGAACTTGCCAAGGAAGAATTGAATCTAACTTTGGGCATCACCGCCAAGCCAATCCTTTCCCGAGTCTTTATGTGGGAAAATGCCATGCCGCAATACAACCTCGGTCATCCCGAAAAACTGAAGCAGGTCGACTCCGCGCTCGAAAAATATCCTGGGCTTGCATTGGCTGGAAACGGCTATCGCGGCATCGGCATCCCCGATTGCATTCATTCTGGCGAATTGGCGGTTGAACAAGTAATGCGAGATTTATCTCGCAGAAGCGACATGAATGTCGCACTACATGGTCTTCACCAGGAGAATTTATGAACATCACCAAATCCATTTCCCTTTTTCAAGAAGCACAAAAATTGATCCCCGGCGGCGTGGACTCACCCGTACGCGCCTTCTGCGCGGTAGGCGGACAACCGCTCTTCATCGAGCGCGGCGAAGGGCCGTATCTCTTCGATGTGGACGGCAATCGTTACATTGATTACGTTCTTTCATGGGGGCCGCTCATCACGGGACATGCTCACCCGAAAGTTATTGAAGCTATTCAACAAGCTGCGTGCAAAGGGACATCCTACGGTGCACCAAGTCCGCTTGAGATTGAGTTGGCGAAGAGCATCATGGATTTTATGCCAAACATCGAGATGATCCGCTTCGTCAACTCCGGCACCGAAGCGACCATGTCCGCGTTGCGGCTGGCGCGGGCATATACCAAACGCGACAAGATCATCAAGTTCGAGGGCTGTTATCACGGTCACGCAGATATGCTGCTCGTGCAGGCGGGGTCTGGTGTGGCAACGCTTGGCTTGCCCGATTCGCCTGGCGTTCCCGCGGACACGGTCAAGGATACACTGGTCGCAAACTACAATGATCTTGATTCGGTCAAAGCCTTGTTCAAAAAATATCCCGATCAAATTGCGGCGGTCATCGTTGAGCCAGTGGCAGGGAACATGGGAGTCGTGCCTCCCCTGCCAGGTTTCCTCGAAGGCTTGCGCGCCGTCACCAAACGCGAAGGAACAGTTTTGATTTTCGATGAAGTGATGACAGGCTTCCGCGTCCACAAAGGCGGCGCGCAGGCGTTGTACAACATCCAGCCCGATCTGACGACGCTCGGCAAGGTCATCGGCGGAGGACTTCCCGTCGGCGCGTATGGCGGCAAGCGCGAGATCATGCAAATGGTCGCGCCCGCAGGGCCGATGTACCAGGCAGGGACTTTGGCGGGCAACCCGCTTGCCATGAGCGCGGGCATCGCCGCTTTGGATTTGATCCGTGATGAAAAAGTTTGGGATGAGATGGAAGCGCGCGGCCGTCAACTGGACGCGGGAATCGAATCAGCGGCGAAAAAGGCCGGGGTCGCGGTCACCCAGACGCGGGTCGGGACGATGCGGACAATCTTCTTTAGCGAGACCATGCCCAGAGATTGGAACACGGTCAAATGTGCGGATAAAGTCCGCTTCGGGAAATTCTTCCAAAAGATGCTGGAGAATGGAGTCTATCTCGCGCCGTCACAATTCGAGGCGGGATTCATTTCGATCCTGCACGATGAGGCAGTGATTACCGCGACTGTGGATGCGGCAGAAAGAGCAATGAAGTCGCTTTGAAGCCCCATCATTTTGAAATCAATTTTGACAATCTCTCCCAACCTTGTTTGACCTGCAAAGACTTCATCCGCCACGTGCCGACAATGCCAAATGGAACGAACAGCACGAAGGCAATGTAGATCGCGCCATTGATGAAGCTGGCGCTCTCACCGATGTAGCGGCGCAGGCCAAAGTCGAGCAGGCGATAGACGAAGGCCCCGATCAACGCGCCATTGAGCGTGCCCACACCGCCGATCAGGATCACCAGCAAGGCTGTAACGGTAAAGCCGAGGCTGGCCACGTTCGGGCTGACGATGGGTTGGTAGAGGGCATGCAAAAACCCCGCCAGCGCGGCAGTGAGGGAGGATAACATCAGCGCGGCGAGTTTGAAATAGAACGTGTTGTAACCCAACATGCGCGCGCGGCCCTCGTTCTCACGAATGGCTACACAGACGCGGCCGGTTGGTGATGTGACGAAGCGTTGATAGAGCAAATAGACCAGCGCCATGACCACCAATACAAGAAAATAGAAGCGCAGACGTTCATTGGCGGGGCTGATGAATGCGGGGACGATCATGCCCTGCAAACCCACGTCCGCGCCTGTGTAATCGCCGGCTTCGCGTGACATGACCACGATGTGGAAGACGGAACCCATGCCGAGCGTGACGAGCGCAAACGTGATGCCTTTGACGCGCGGCAGGACGATGCCAAAAAGCAAGGCCTGAACAATGGCCGCGATAAAAACAAATCCCAACGCGGCAGGCAAAGAGAGGCTAAAACTTTTGATGGCAATACCCGTCAGGTACGCGCCAACAGCAAAGAACATGGAATGGCCGAAGGAGAGCAGGCCTGTAATCCCGAAGATCAGGTCGTAGCTCAGGGCATAGAGGGTGAGGATGAAGATTTCGATGGCGAGTCCCTGAATGAATTTGGATTGTCCGCTTCCGTTGACAAAGACTGTTGCAGGCGACGCGCCCTCGAAGAGACCGACGATAAACGGCAGCAGGATGAGAATTAACAAGGTGATGAGTGATGCGCGGTTTCTGCTGAAGAGAATTGACAAGCGGGAATTGGCTTGTGTTGTCATGGATTATTCCTTGGAGTACAGCAACCCCGAAGGGGTGAGCTGATTTTAGAATCGAACGGCAGGAATTTCCAACCCCGAAGGGGTGTCAGGATTCTGCCGAATCATGTCATCTGTTTCGACAGGCTCAACACACCGCCTTCAGGATTTGGTTTTGGGATAAATCGGCTCTCCCGTTTTTGCTGTAAGAACTAGCCAAAACTGACTAGGACATGCAAACGGAAGGAGTCGAAATTGCGATAGCCATAGCCGCGTCGGTTGAGCATCTTGATTTTCAGATTGACACCTTCGGCAAAGCCGTTGTTA
>JACRLC010000087.1 GCA_016235425.1 Chloroflexota bacterium
AGGACCTCCTCAAAGAGGCAGTATGAACGAAAATATCCACCGAGGCTATGGTTAACCCAACGCCGGACTCCCCCGATCCAAAAAATGTGTTCGATGTCTCTGGACTTAATTGTGCCCGATGTCGTCGGACACGACACGTAGCCCTTACCGTTTGCCAGTGGCATGTTGGTTATGTGCGATAAAAAACTGCCAAACACAACTCTTAGGTTTGGTATAGTCTTCAAAGCTCGTATATATGTCTCTTGCCGTGTTCTTTTGTCGGGATCACTTGGGCGGGAGTCCACTAGAGCAGTGAAATAGTAGATTCTTTTAATTTGGTGTTGCGGGAGGAGGATTCTACAAAGCGCGGCAAAATCCAGCCATTTATAAGGCGTGCCTTTGACTGCGCCGTAGTAAAAATTGAAACCGTCGATGTAAACGTTGGTTATCATGATTTAAAAAACAGAGACCGCCTTGAGGCGGTCTCGCGCCAGGTTTGCCGAAGCTACTACTGGGGGGTACGCCTCCATTATCGCCAAAAGTAGCGATGCTGTCAAGCAAATATTTTCCTATTTTACTTCAAAGATGTTGTCAAAACCCCAACTCCTTCAAATTCTGCCCCTCGCTCCTCTTCCCGCCTCCTCCCAGCAACTCCTTCCAAAACGCATCGTCATACCGCCTCGACCTCACAGGCAACGGCATTGGCACACCCCAGCCCAACAGCAAAACTTCCTCCTTCGGCTGGAGCCGCGCCAACATGCCGCGCAAAGCCTCACGTCCAGAAAGACCCGAGAGCACGGCGTGGATGTCATCGTCGTCGCCGAGCCAGCCTGATATGCGCGTCCCCAACTGCGACATGACCTCGTCGTAAATTTGCGACGGGCGCTGGTCAACGATCAGGAGCGTCACGTAATATTTGCGGAGTTCACGCGCAATCGTGGCAAACGTCGTTTGCGCGGCCATCTCACGATTGAGCAGTTTGTGCGCCTCCTCCACCACAATGATAAGCTGCCTCGGTTCCACCTTCCCATGCGAACGGAACTCGTTCGTCTTATGTTCCCACGCCGAGCGGATCTTGCGCGTCAGCAAATTCGACACGAGCAGATAATCCAGGTCGCTCTCGTGTTCACCGAACGACAGCACCACGTGTTGTCCGTTCTCCAGCGATTGGATGATCTCTCTCACACTGTCCGCGGCGGGCTTCTCGACGATATAAGGTTTATTGAACAGACGGCGCAGTTTATCGTGCAGGGCCTCCGCCGCCACAACGTTCACGCCATTCTCGTTTGCCCATGCCGCCACGCTTCCCTCAGCGGGCACTTCTTTCTTCTTTCCTCTTTCATCTTCAATTACCACCTGGTCGCGGCTCATGGCGCGGAACTCTGCAAACCACTTGTCCCTGAACGACCCATACAACGCGTTCAACGTGGTGGGCGTGGTCTCTTTCAGATTCAATTCGCGGGTGAGCGTTTCGATGTCTGCTGTGGAAATGTCTCCCGTTGAGATTTCCAGATTAAAGTCGGGGGCCTGCCCCCTGATGGTTGATCCTGCTCCCAAGCCAACGACTCTTACCTTCGACTTGAACTTGGTCTTCAGTCCCGTCACGGCTTTTTTCGTGTCTGACGCCACATCGTCAAAGCCATACTCGTTGTGCATATCCAGCACCAGCACCGACGCCTTGTTGTAGTGCATGAGTCCCGCCAACACGAGCCGCGTCAAAAACGACTTGCCCGTGCCCGTGGCTCCGAACACCCCCGACGACCTCTGGACGAATTTCTCCAGGTCAATGCACACGGGATGGTTCTGCTCGCGCGTGTACCCGATGATGAAGTTGCCACCCTCGTTCGGGTCACCGAAGATTTCCGCAATGTCACCCTGATCCGCCAAATAGACCTGCGCGTGATGCGGCGGCACATTCTTGACGGGCAAAATACGCGGCGCATCCTTCAACCCCGCGTTGATCTTTCCCTGCCAATCTTTATATTCAGGCGAGCCAGGTTCAGGCCCGATCTCCAGCATCAGATTTGGCAGGACTTCCAGGTTGACGTACAACGTCTGTCCGTGCAAAGCCTTGGCGATATTCGCGGGAAAACGGACTTCGGTCTGCTCATCGGCAAAGCGCGGGTCTGTTGCGCCGAGCTGGATGTCGGTGACGATGCCGTAGTAATTCCAGTCACCGCTCTGGATCACGACGAACGCGCCTTCCTGTATCTCCTGCGGAGAGACGATAAGTCGCACACGGAAATTTTCCTTCAATCCTCCGCCGACGAGATAACCGATTTGAGTTCTGTTGTCAGCCATAATCTTCTCCTAACGAGAACCCCGAAGGGGGTGTCACGATTGTAGATCGATGAATCATCCACGTTCTCAACCCCGAAGGGGTGTCATAGATCGTCACGGCATCATGCCATCCCTTCGGGATTGTTCATTGACGCGGATTCGGTCGTTACAATCATTACATCCCTTCGGGATTTCATCTCATGATCTTTGGTTACCGGTTCGCGATCTGCAACGCCCGCGCGATATCCTCAGCAATCATCTTGCGCTTACTCTCTTCGACGAAAAAGGCAGGGCCTGCCTGCACGTATGATGAGATTGCCCGCCTGCCGCGAAAATAGAATTCCCCGCCGCGGATTTTATAGGTCGGGCCAGCAGGGATGACGCGCGGTTCACCCATCCGTTTGGCGATCATGTTGAAGGCCTTGATCGCCACGTCGCCCATCAGCATATACACCTTGACGTTGGGAAACCGTTCGATCTCTTTTTCGAGCAGGTGCGAACAGTGCTCAATGGTGGCCGTCGCAATTCCATAACCAGTCTTGCCGCATTTCACCGCAGTGGTCAGATACACTCCGATGCCGAGGATATCCTGAACCGATCCAACGTCTGCCCCGGCATCCTTGAAGGCCAGCACCGTCGTTTGCTCAAACAGCGCCTCGGGGCCTGCATAATAGTAGTCACTGCGTTTCTCGGGAGCGGCCTCCGAGATCATCATGATGGAAATCTTGTTTGGATTCACGTCCACTTTGGGAACGATGAAACTCTCACGTCGAATATCAGCGCAGGAAAAATCCCTGCATTGGATTGTGCTTGTAGTTTTCATGGCTGGCTCTCCTTTCTCCAGAAAACACATGCTTTGCATAACCGAGCTACTCCACCACCTCGCCCAACGTTTCTAGCAGCCTGTCGGAGAGAACTTTTTTCGCTCAGAAAAGTCCCATTTCGCTGCGTTTTCAGGGCCAAAATGCTGGCTTGCCCCCCACTTTATGGCGAAAAACGGTCGGGAATTGGGGTAGCACATTTTCACTCCGACAACCTGCTAGAATACTCATTAAAGTTGGATAATTGTCACGCAACAGAACGAGACGCACGCGGAAATTTTCTTTCAGCCCATCGCCGACCAAATAGCCAATTTGAGTTCGTTGTTCCATGATTACCTCATTTACATGTCACGCCTTTTAGCTAATTTTCTCAAGGCTCTCGGACGATACTCCTTCAGAGGCCAATCTAACGATGAAATATCCATGTAAAGGCCACGATAGCCTATAGCATAAAAAATCAGATGATAGAACAGCAACTTTACACTTGGTAATAGTTCTCTCATTTTGTCCCCAGACAGAGACCCTGTTTGAAAGGCATGTGCACTTGGATGTCTGAGCACCTCCCAATTGACTTTCTGTTCAACTGTAATTGCCCCAACTTTTTCCAATCTCAGCATAATGTCACCCACTCTAACTCTATGAAATTGGCTAATTGTCCCCTTTGCACGTTTTTTGATGGTGGTATCGCCGTCCCAATTTTCAATATACGTCTGCAAATTGGAAATCGCTTTTTTATCCTTTTTGGAAAGGTGTACCAATCCAGAAAATTCGGATTGTATTAATCCCTCTATGGCTACCACAAGTGTCAAGGCTTCTGAATCAATAAATGATGATGTGCCAGCTTCATACACTGCATTTAGAAACCCCCAGATAGGATGCCTCTTAAAACCTGAAGTTAGTGAATGCATCAGGTAACATTCAAAAAGCTTTCGATGATATTTTGTCGTTACTCTTCTTGTTCCAGGTTTGACAATTGAGCTTGCAGGAAGTGGGGGCTGTAACCTTGACCTACCGATTAAATGTTTTTTTGAAGATATTTTTGTGATCAGATTCTGCCTCTTTTGCATTCTTACAATAGTCCAAGGAATTGGTCTACCCAACATAAATTGTAAGGCTTCTATAACTCTATCCTCTAATAGGAATGGGTATTTCCCTAATCCTGTTGAACAACGAACCTCAAGCAATTCCTTCTCTTTCTTAATCAAAAGAAAATTGATTCCTAGTGTTCTAAATTTCCAAGCGTTCAGAATCCCAGAGTATGCCGCTCGTTTATGAGCAATTGATCTCCTCTCAACTGTCATCTCGTTACAAGGAATCTCAATGTCATCGAACACCCATATAGCGAGACTGTCATTTTTATATGTCAGACTCTTAGGTGCGCGTGCATGACAAGCAATTTCTGATAATTGCTCATCAATAACAGCAGTATTTTCAATAAAAATAAAATCAGAGTTGCGTAATCGAATACGCTCTGATTTCCATTTTCTTCCATAATGATCTATTGCTGAAAAATCGAAATATGCACTGTCTGGTATTACCTGTCCTGCTCTCAGATGAGGCGTTATTCTATTTTGTTTTATTTTCTTTCGAGTAACATAGAGTTTGAAGCGCAACTCTCCGTTCTGAGTCTGATAGATTGTACCTGGGCCATAAAAGTTCACAGGATTTTGCGACCGACTCTTTATTGCCATTGAACTGCAATCAACTCTCCAAGAAAGTTTCTTTATCTCGGCAATTTCAGAACTTAAAAGATCGGGCATTGTATTGAAAAGCATCTCGAACCTCACTGATACAACTTCGTTAATAACTGTCGCTTATGGCACTGAGCACGGCCATCAGTACAGGGTAATCATCCCTCAACAAAGTAATCACTTCCTGCACCACCTTGTCCTTCCACGATTTATCTTTATGCGCCGCCTGCGCCTGCTGAATATGCGCGGCGACCACCTCGCCAATCGGAATATCTTTTGAATTCAGAATGTGCCTGAGATATCCGAATTTCTCGGTAAACCGCGCCACATCCTTTTCGTCGCACAAATAAATGAGATCCAAACTCAGCGGCGGACGCGGCGGCAAAAGATGATAAATCTTCCCATCCTGTTCGTATCCTACCGCCAGCACGGACATTTCGACCGGCACAATCCTCCGCTCGCGATTGTCCTTCATTACCTCATCGCTGACATTGTCCGCTGTCACGAGCTGGCGCACCAGCCCGTCATCGTCAATGTGGATGTCGTGGATGAGGCCGTACACCTGATAGCCTTCATCCAAAGGTGCGCGCACCAATGCGCCAAACGCAGGCGCATCCAATTGGTTGACGCGGCATCCCGCAATAAAGCCCGTTGTTCCTGCGCGCAGTAAACGTCCAATTTCGATTTGTTGTGACATGATTCATTCCTCCGTAGGGACGGCGTCCTGCCGCCCTGCCTGCACCGTGCGCAGGCACAGGTGGGCGAGAGAACCTCGCCCCTACGATTTATCTTCTCGTTCTTCCCTTCAAATCCTTTGCCGATTGCTTGTTCGAACCTTCGTCAATCTCTTCATTATTCCGGCGTAATTCCTGCTGGAGCATCTGCTCGATCTGGTATTTCTCTTCCTGCTTGACAACCGCCGTCTCATGGGCGCGATGCAAGAGATACGGATACGGCCTGTTTCCCATCATCCTGCATTGCTCGACCAGCACGCCGTGCAGTAGATCCAGTTTCTCTTTATCATCCACCACCCATTTCGGGATTTCGACGCGCACCGGCCAGGGATGTCCCTCCGTGCCCACGTTTAGATAGAAGAAATGCAGGGACAGCACGCCCGTGTATTTCTTTTCCGAACCGGATTGAAGCCCAAACACCGCCGAGCGATGACCGGGCGGCAATAACGGATTCTCGCGCTCGCCGTACAACCACCTGTCACTCACGCCGTGCAGGGGATGAAACTCGCGCAGTTTTTGGATTTGCTCATTGTCAGCCATCGCGATTTCGAGCAGGCGGATGACCAGGTCGGCGGACGGTTTGTCCACGTAGCCTGCGTTGATCACGCCGCGTGTTTGAAGCCGCGAGAGGATGGTCAAATATTTTCTGACAAAGTCTTCATACGAGATTGCATCATCACCTTTTGCACCCCAGAGTTCGATGGGCCCGTCTGTGAAGGTAACCACCGGGCCTTTGATCCCCTTCGATAATGCGTCGAGTTTGATCCGTTCGCTTAAATCGCGCTTGAGAGCCACCATGCCATCGGACATGGGGATTCCGTTTGACAGAAGGTCGTCGCCATAGAGCAGTTCACTTTCGGTGGAAATTTCCGGCGCTTCGCCCGAATTCAATTTCATGGTGATCGCGCCGACGTTGATCAGACCAAATTGCACGGAGGCGTGCCTGTCGGGGTTGATCTGGGAGCCATCCGCGGCGATGAGAACTGTATCTTTAACGGAAGCAGGCGCGGGGTGGGATGAAGCGATTGACTCATTTAGCGGGAGCGCGCATCGGATGTTGGCGTCAACCGCTTTGGCGGAGTCCACTTTGGAGCGTAATAATTCCAATTCGGACGCGAAGGTATCGAGCAGGCCGCGGGCTTGAGTGCGTCTTTCCTCAATCTTCTTTCTCCGCTCTTTTGCGCCTGCGCCAATCTCTTTGATGCGGGTGTAGATCTGCTGGTAGTCTATGGGCATATCATCCCCTTTAGGGGATAGAACAAATGTACAAAGATTTTACAGGCAAACCACGGAAAACACAAGCGCCGGAACTTTTTTATTGGCGCATCGTCTAATGCCTGAATTTACAAACAAGGAGAACAATATGCGTACCAAATTTTTCGTTGCAATTCTCGCCATGGCGCTTTTGCTGAGCGCCTGTGGGCCGACCACCATCAACCAGGCCGCGCCTGAAAACCTGCGGACGTTGAACGTGAGCGGCGTGGGCGAGGCTTATCTCACGCCCAATATTGCCTACATTTACGTCGGCGTGCATACCGAAGGCGCGAGCGCTTCTGAAGCTGTAGAGTCGAACAAGACTCAGACGACCGCTTTGATCGATGCTCTCAAGTCCGCGGGTGTGGCAGATAAGGACATCCGCACCACCAACTTCAGCATTTATCCCTCTACGCAGTACAGCCCGGAAGGCCAGCCCACAAGCACGATTTACATGGTGGATAACACGGTCTACGTGGTTGTGCGCGACCTCGATGGCCTCGGCGACCTGCTCGACTCCGCCATCTCTGCGGGCGCGAACAGCATCAACAGCATCCAGTTCGACGTGGCAGACAAGGCTGATGCCCTGAAGGAAGCTCGCGCCAAGGCGGTTGAGGATGCCAAACTTCAGGCCCAGCAGCTTGCCGAAGCCGCCGGTCTTTCCCTCGGCGACATCCAGACCATCAACTT
Source organism: Chloroflexota bacterium (assembly GCA_016235425.1). Taxonomy (GTDB): domain Bacteria; phylum Chloroflexota; class Anaerolineae; order Anaerolineales; family Villigracilaceae; genus JAKOVF01. Next base: position 7,450 of record JACRLC010000087.1, read on the forward strand.
CTACGACAGCAGTCCCTATGCCTACATGGAAGGCGGCAAGGGCGGCGGCGGTGTGGCGCTGGACGTTGCGGCAGTGCCGATCCAACCCGGCCAACTGACAATTTCCGTCACCGTGAGTTTGACTTACACTCTCAAGTAACCGCATCTTTCTTGACCGATAACCTGCCTCCGTTATGGAGGCAGGTTTTTATTTTTTGCTTTGTCCGCTAATCTTCGCGAATTTTCACGAATTGGCTTTGATTAGCGAAAACCTGTCCTGAGCCGTTGCGTTGAGCCGCCGCGTTGAGTTTATCGAAACGCTGCCGCCCGTCCTGGTGTTCGGGCCAGGGAAACCTTGCTGAAGGGTTCGTGAGAATTCGTGGATTCCTTTCTCCTCACAGGGTTATAATCTCCAAACTATCCCGGCGGGATACAATCCCGCCCTACGTTAAGGAGTTTTACATGCTCAAAGTCGGTTACATCGGACTTGGCCTGATGGGCAAGTCCATTGCGCGGAATATTTTGAAGGCGGGATTTCCACTCGTTGTCCACAACCGTTCGCGCGCGGCGGTGGATGAATTGGTGGTGGAAGGCGCGGTGGCCGCGAATTCTCCCAAAGAAGCGGCGAAGCAAGTTGACATTATTTTTACCAATTTACCCGATTCCCCTGATGTCGAAAAAGCAGCTCTCGGCGAAAATGGGATTATCGAAGGCGCGCACAAGGGACTGATCTTCGTGGACAATTCCACCATCAAGCCCGCATCTGCGCGGAGGATCGCGGAAGAACTCGCAAAGAAGGATGTGCTCGCTTTGGACGCGCCCGTCTCAGGCGGTGACATCGGCGCGCGCAATGCCACGCTGACGATCATGGTCGGCGGCGATGCGTCCGCGTTGGAGAAGGCCATGCCTGTCTTCCAGGCCATGGGCAAGACCATCACCCACGTCGGCGATGCGGGCGCGGGGCAGGTGGCGAAGGCGGCGAATCAGATCATGGTCGCGGCGCAGATGGTTGCGATGGGTGAACTGCTCGTCTTCTCGAAGAAAGCCGGCGTTGACCCGCGCAAGGTGGTGGATGCAATCAAGGCGGGTGCGGCGCAATGCTGGTCGCTGGATGTGAAGCCGCCGCGCTTATTCGACGGCAATCGTCAGCCCGGTTTCAAGGCTCACATGCAATTAAAGGATATGAAGATCGTTTTGGATACCGCCAGGGAATTTGACATCCCCATTTCTGGTACAGTTGAAAATACAAAGCTGTTCCAGCAAATGATTGACCTGGGCATGGGCGAATTGGACAACTCCGCGGTGGTGGGTGTGATCGAAAAACTCGCGGGGATTGGGATTTTGGATTGATGATGTAGGGGCGGGGTTCACCCCTGCCCTGGGCGAGGGCAAGCCTCGTCCCTACACAAAATGGAAATCAACCAACCCGTGCCCGATTTTGAATTGCCCGATCTCGAAGGCAGATGTCATCGCTTGAGCGATTATCGCGGCAGGATCGTCATCGTCAATTTTTGGTCGTGCGAGTGCCCGCATTCGGAGCGAACCGACAAGGCCATCATGGCGATGTTCGTGCAATGGCGCAAGGATGTGACGATGCTGTCCATCGCGTCGAATCGGAGCGAGTCTGTTGAGGCGGTGAGAGAGGCCGCTAAAACGCGGCGCCTGCCCACGGTCCTGTTGGATGCGGGTTGTTTCGTCGCAGATCTATTTGGAGCGCAGACGACTCCCCACGTCTATGTGATTGACCGCGATGGAGTCCTCCGCTACCGCGGCGCGGTGGACGATGTCACTTTTCGGCAAAGGACGCCGACCCGTTTCGCTTCGACAGGCTCAGCGCGGCGCTTTCTGGACGAGGCGGTTGAGTCCCTGCTCGAGGGGCATCTGCCTACGCTGACAGAATCGCCCGCGTATGGGTGCACCATCATCCGTGAAATTTGATAGAATCAAACCGTGATCGAACTTAAAGATCGTGTCCCGTTTCTGAATAAAATCCATCTCTTCAATGGTTTGAAGGAAGATCAACTCGCGGCCATCGCGGTAAAACTCAAGGAACGGGTGGCTGCACCGGGTGAAACCATCTTTGAACGCGGCGCGGATCCGGATGGTTTTTACATGGTGTTTCGCGGGCGCGTGCAAGTGACACGCCCGAACGAGAAGGGACATGATTTTCTTGCCTGGTTGGTGGCGGGAGATTATTTCGGCGAAGAGGCATTGTTCGCGAACAGGAAACGCTCGGCCACAGTGACAGCAGACGAAGATTCCATATTACTATTTCTTTCGCGCGAACATTTCAATAACCTGCTCGAACAATACCCGAAACTCAAACCCAATTTTCTGGTGGCGATCAAAAGCCGCCGCCTGGCGCGCCAGGCGCGCTTCAAATGGCTGGGGCCGAAGGAAGTTATCTATTTCATGGGGCGCAGGCACAAGATCCGCTTGTACCAGGCATTGGCCGGCCCTGTACTTTCTCTTGTATTTCCAGCCGGTTTAATCTTCTGGTCATTTCTGTCGGATGCGACCACGCCGCTTGCGGTGGGCGTGATCGTGTTGATCGGGATCATCCTGTGGGGAATTTGGAATGCCATTGATTGGAGCAACGATTATTACATCGTCACCAACCAGCGCGTGATCTGGCTGGAAAAGGTGATCGGCCTGTACGACAGCCGCCAGGAAGCGCCGCTCGGCACGATCCTGTCCGTCGGCCTGGAAACGGACATGCTTGGCCGCACGTTCGATTATGGCAACGTGATTGTGCGGACTTTTGTGGGCAAGATCGAATTCGACTACGTGGATCATCCCACGCAGGCGAGCGAAATGATCCGTGAATATTGGGAACGCACGAAGGTCAGGGGCGTGCAGGCGCAAAAAGAAGCAATGAAGAACGCCATCCGCTCGAAGCTTGGCCTCACGGTTGTCACAAAACCGCAGGAGGAACTTCCGCCGGTTGTGGTGGAAGGCCCGGCTCCGCAAAAACGTTCGCTGGCGTGGGTCGTGCTGAGGAACATGTTCAAGCTGCGCGTGGAACAGAGCGGCACGGTTGTCTATCACAAGCATTGGTATATCCTGCTACAGCAACTGTGGAAACCGCTCGTATCCATTCTTTTCCTTTTTGGATGGATGATCTACCGCGCGGTCGTCCTGGCATTATCTCCTGAATTAACCCTGATCAAACCGGCGACGGAAACCGCCCGCTTCTCGCTGGACACGACCATGATCTCGTTACCTTTGCTGATTCTTCCCTTTTTTGGCTGGCTCGTTTGGGAATACATTGACTGGAAAAACGACATCTTCATGGTCACACCCGACGAAATCCTGGATATTGACAAAAAGCCGCTTGGCACGGAGGAACGCCGCGCCGCGGCGCTGGATAACATTCTCAGCACCGAATACAAACGCGTGGGGTTTATCGGTTACGTGTTCAACTTCGGTACGGTGTACATCTCGGTGGGCGGCACAAAACTGGAATTCCAGGATGTGCTCGATCCCGCGGGTGTTCAGGCGGACATCAACCGCCGCCGCATGGCGCGGCTCGCCAAGAAAAGCGAAGAGACCGCCGCCGTGGAGCGCGAGCGCATGGCGACGTGGATCGCGGCCTACCACTCGAACCAGGAGGAATTTGACGCGCCGATCCCCCAGCCTCCACAGGATTTGGATTTGGACTTGACCGAAGGCGAAGGGGATGAAATTTCCGAGTAAAATCGGTGGACTTTCAGAAGCTGAATTAGAGGAATAACGCATGACTTTACGTACCATTGTTACCCTGCCCGAACCCATCCTGCGCCGCAAGGCGAAACCTGTTACCAAATTCGATAAAAACCTGCAAACACTGATCGACGACATGATCGAGACGATGCGCGATGCTCCCGGTGTGGGGCTGGCCGCGCCGCAGGTCAATGTGCCTGAGCAGTTGATCGTCGTTGAATATTCGGAAGAAGATGAAGACGAAGGAATTGAAGGGGCTGAAAAAATAACGCCTGCGCCGAAGAAATTGTTCGTGATGATCAACCCGGAGATCGTCAAGGCATCGGATGAGATGGTCATGGGCGTGGAGGGTTGTCTCTCCATCCCCGGTTTGGTCGGTGAAGTGGAACGACATCAGGCGCTTCAGCTCAAGGGACTCAACCGTCATGGCAAGCCGATGAAGCTCAAAGTGGACGGCTGGCTGGCGCGCATCTTCCAGCACGAAATTGACCACGTCAACGGCGTCCTGTTTACGGATCGCGCCAAGCGCGTTTGGAAACCGGAACCGGATGAAGAGGAAGACCGGGTTTAATCCTTCAATATGAAATTCCGCCGCATCACTTCCTCCGATCTGCCTGAATTGAATGAATTCTGGATCGAGCATTGGGGAGGCCCGGAAATGGTGGTGCATGGCGTCGTTTTTCGGACAGATCAACTGGACGGTTTTGTCGCGGAAGGGCAGGGAGGATGGGTGGGCCTGGTCACGTTTTTGATTTCGGAAACTGGGTGTGAGATCATTTCATTGAACAGCTTGAAGGAAGGCAGGGGGATTGCGGGAAGGCTGATCGAAAAAGTGGTTGATGCGGCGAAAGAACGAAAATGCAGGCGCGTTTTTTTATCCACCACAAACGATAATTTGCACGCGCTCGGTTTTTATCAAAAGTGCGGCTTTGAACTGGCAGTCCTCCGCCGCGGCGCGGTCAATGAGTCCCGAAGGATCAAACCATCAATTCCCTTGATCGGTGCGAACAATATCCCGTTGCGCGACGAGATCGAATTGGAAATGCTGTTATAACCAAAACGTCCCGCAGGTTCCTTTCAGCAGGCATATCCTCAAGACCAGCCTGCGGGACGGTGCAGGAATCAATGTACCTCAAGCATCTCTCCCTCACCAACTTTCGCAGTCTTACCCGCCTGGATGTGGAATTTCCGCGGCGGAATGCCCCGCAAAAAGCAGGCGGGGTGGTCGTATTAGTGGGCAGTAACGCGCAGGGGAAAACCAGCGTTCTCGAAGCGATCTATTTTCTCGCGGCGTTCACGTCATTCCAAACCCACGTTGACCGGCAGATGGTCAACTTTCACGAAGCGAAGAATCCGCTGGCTGTGACGCGGCTCGCGGCAGATTACCAGCGCGGCAGGAGCAAACATCATCTCGAAGCGCGGCTGATCCTCGAGCCGACCGGAGTCAACGGTCAGCGGCTTCGCAAGGAAATTTTGCTCGACGGTGTGAAGAGACATATCAGCGATGTGATCGGTCATTTCAACGCGGTCATCTTTGTGCCGCAGATGTCGCAAATCGTCGAAGGCGGACCGGATGAGCGGCGGCGTTATCTCAACCTGGCGCTGGCGCAGGCTGTCCCTTCCTACGCGCGCGTGTTGAGCGAATACAACCAGGCGCTGAGTCAGCGCAACGCGTTGCTCAAGGCGTTGAACGAAAAAGGCGTCGGCTTGAACATGTCGAAGGGGACCGGCGGCCAGCTCGAAGTCTGGGATGATGCGCTGGCGCGGCTCGGGTCGCAGATCATCCTGTGGCGCATCGAAGCCGTCCAGCAGATCGAACGACTCGCTTCACGCGTCCATCACGAGTTGACGCGCGGAACCGAGGTGCTTCGTCTCGCCTACGAGCCTGCCTACGATCCCACCAAGCCGGAAATACAACTTGGCCTGAAATTGGACACGGTCATCGACCGCTCATCGTTTGAGTTGGACGAAATCCAAAGCGGCTTCCTCGAAAAGTTGAAGAAGGTGAGAAATGAAGAGATCGCCCGCGGCGTGACCACGATTGGTCCGCACCGCGACGAGTTGCGCTTCATCGTCAATAAAGTGGACCTCGGCGCGTACGGCTCGCGCGGACAAATGCGAACGACCCTGCTGGCGCTCAAACTTGCCGAAGTGGAATGGATGAAGGAACGCACGGGTGAATGGCCGGTGATCCTGCTCGATGAGGTGATGGCCGAGTTGGATTTGCAGCGCCGCGCGGATTTGTTGAAATACGTCGGTGAAAGCGAGCAGGTGCTTCTCACCACAACGGATTTGAATCTGTTTACGCCTGAGTTTGTGCAACATGCCGAAATCTGGAAAGTGCAGGCAGGGGTGGTAAATAAGAGCATGTAACGCGCAACGAATTTGAAAGGATAAAAACATGTCTGTCAAACATACAACCGATGTGGAAGCCAAAAATGTAGCCGCAGGAAAAGATACAACGATACAGGTATTGATCTCTTCGCAGGAAGGGCCGAACTTTGCCCTTCGCAAGTTTTCCATGCAAAGAGGCGGCGGGATGCCGCTTCACACCAATACGGTGGAACACGAGCAATATGTGTTGCGCGGTCAGGCAAGGATCGGGATCGGCGAAGAGGTTTATGAGGTGAAACAGGGCGACGTGGTTTTCATCCCTGAAGGCATTGTACATTTCTACGAGAACATTGGTGAGGAGCCATTTGAGTTTCTGTGCATTGTGCCGAATAAAGAAGACAAGATTACTATCCAAGATGACGCGGGGTGTTGAAAGGAAAGGACTATGAGAGGCATCAAGAAGATAGGCACATTTTCAGATAACGGAACAGTAATTTTATTGAAGAAATACGAACCTAATATTGCTGCGTTAGAGGAAAAGTTAAACCGCATTATTCGTGGATTAGGTGACAGTATTGCTAGGATTCCGCCTACGTCAATACCAATGAGTTTAGTAAAAGCCTCTCAAGAAAATCCTGTAGAATGGTCAGAGGGCAATAAGTGGAGAGAGGTTTGGTGGATATTCAAAGGTAACGTGTATAAAATTACGGAAATTCTTAGCGAAGAGCATATTCGTTTATTAGTAATTGATGCATTTAATCGGGAAAGAAACGAATTAGAGGGCTTAAAGCAACAACATGAAGGAAATGTAGAAGAACACTCGGGAAGGATTCCAATTCCAGAGTCTGTTCGCATTGAAGTATGGCGTCGCGATGGAGGGAAGTGTGTAAAATGCGGCAGCCGCGTGAACTTGGAGTTTGATCACATTATCCCTGTATCTAAAGGTGGAAGCAACACAGCAAGAAACATCGAACTCCTGTGTGAAAAGCACAACAGAAGCAAAGGGGCGAAAATCGTGTGAGGTGTAGTTATGAACAAGTGGGAAGATATTAAGGGTGAATACAACGACTGTCTGTTGCTTGGCAATGGAGCAAGCATCGCAGTGCATTCTGATTTTGAGTATCGCTCTCTACTTAATGAGGGTCTACAAAGAAAAATAGTCACTCCAAAAGTGAATGATGTTTTCAGAGAATTTTCCACCAGTAACTTCGAGTTTATTTTGAATACTGTCTGGAATGCAAGACGTGTAAACCGCGCTTTACAAATAAGAGACAGAAAAACTTCTAGGGTATATAGACTTCTATCTATTACCCACAACTTGAACGCGAGTCTCGGCAATCAGATTCCAAGTTGCAGCCAAATCTTGTAATCTTTTCCATCCGCGCCAAATAACGACAATGCCTGGTTCGCCATCAGATTTGCGCCCCAAGAAACCGCCG
>JACRLC010000075.1 GCA_016235425.1 Chloroflexota bacterium
CATTGATCTCTGTGTGCATCACGTGTAATTTCTTGATGCCCAAAAGTTCATCCACAAAGTCATTCTGTATCATTGGAGTATTCCCTTCCACCCCAATGTTAGCACTCTTGCCGACTTTTTACACCAAAAACGGTAGAGCCCAAAAAACAAAATTGCCCGCGTCAGATGTGCAGAGGCAAAAAGGAAATGTCATTGGCGGTTTGCGTTTGGTGCAGGCAAAGTGGAAGGTCTCTGGAAGCTTCATTGACCAGACAAAGTATTTCCGCCATGACGTATTTGGGCATTTGTCGTGGTCAATGTGGAAGACAAGGCCGTTCAGTGAAATGGCAGAAGCCAATTTCGATGTCTACCTGCTCGGAAACGGTTATGGCGTTCACAGATTGATGATAAGCCATAAGCCCAGCGGTGAGGCGGGACAACATAACTACACAACCATTTTGCACTGGGGCGATTTGGCAGAGACAATTCGCCAGTTAAATCTTGTTGGAAAAACTTTCAACCTGTATTCTCCCCCGGAAGGCCAGACTGAGCCGTTCATTATCGAAGTAGCGTAACTTCTTCTTCCTCGTCCGAAACTTTCTCTGCGTCCTGTCTCTGTCGGCGCAGGCGCAAACGTGACCATGCTTGTAAAAGCAGGCTGGTCTCTTTCTTAGTGAAACCAAGCGGGGTTAGAATTTTTTCATCCTGTTGAGTCAGCAACTCTTCAGAAACGATTCCGTTTTGGATGACAGAATTCAATATGTAAACTGCCTTTTCATCGAAGTGTCGAATCGGCACCAACAACTTTCTTATTTCGGACGGGACGAGTTCCAAAACGCCGCCGCCATAATGCCTGCCTTCAATCTCCGCGCTTAATGCGGTGAGACTGTTAATAAACGAAGTGACTATCGTAGGTTCATTGAACTTCTTACTGCGTACGCGATAAGTTGTGTCTGTGGTGTATGCCTGAACTTTATTGAAAACCAGGCGCGGGTAATCATGGCTTCGCTTGAGCATTCCAAGAGAAGTGGCATAAACTGAAGGAACGCTGTACCAGGGTTCCCGAATTCTGCATTTATATCTTTTGTGAATATCCTGTTTTTCGCCAAGTCGAATGTATTTTTTTACAGGCTCAGGTAGCTCGTTCAACTTTTCGTCTGAAAACCAGATAAAGTTCGTGGGCAGGCCAAGTTTTCTGTTTCGTATGATTGCTTCTTTATCGAAGACCACACCCCGGACATGTTCGCTTTTTCCAAACATGGGGCGTGCCCATTTTTGCAGGGAATAGCGTTCAACCGTCTCGTCTGGAACCAAAAAGAATTTATTTGCGCCTGTAACAATGCCAACAGCAACTTCAGCAATGTCATCAAAGCGATAAACATCCGGGTTTGCTTTTGCTTTTATCAGGATTTCACGTTCTGCTTCTGTTAGCAGGGCGAGCATCCACTTGCCTTTTACAGTTTCCCCGTTAGTATATTTCGCCTTCTCAAAATACTCCTCCGGGTTTTCAGAGAGAAAATCCCTGCTCCGGGTTGGAATAATAGACACGCCCTGAAAATGTTCATTGGGTGCGTTCTTCTTTTCGGCAAGCAGCAAAATTGCGCCCTGAAGTGTCCCTTCAAACCATAGTTCCTGTGGGTCGAAAATCAAGACGCGGGAACAAACTTTGGTCAAATAGGCCCTCAAAGACTCTGCGTGAAGCACATGCAATAATTCCGATGGAACCACCATCGCCAGCCTGCCGCCTGGACGCAGTAACGCCAAAGATGAAATGACGAATGGAACCCACGCGTTGGTGTGTTTTGTAAATGGCAGGTGGAACACTCTGAAAATCTGTTCCGAAATGCCCTGCAAGTCGCCATCCAGATATTGATAGCGAATAAACGGAGGGTTTCCAACAACAGCATCAAATTGCGGCGGATTTAATAACCTGGTGAGTGACCATCCAAGAAAATCGCGCTCTGAAATCTGAACGTCAACCTTCTTGAATTCACTTGCAGAGAGTTTTGCTTTCCCTGCCTCACCAGGCTCGATCTCAAATGCCTGTACTGATTTCAAACCATTGGTGCGTAGTTTCGATAACCCGCGCAGAAAAACACCATCACCGCAACTCGGTTCCAGGATGGATTTGGGGTGAATACCCAGAACCCATTTCAGCAGGAATGTTGCAATGTCGGGGTCAGTGTAATAACCGCCGCGTAATTTTGCGGGAGACTCGTCAAGCTTGAAATTCATAGCACGTATATTCTACAAACATCATTATAAGGCCTTATGTCTTTTTAGCAATGGTCAACTTTACCCATTTCCCTGTATACTTCCCCCATGCGAAACATCATCCCCGTCCTTCGCGCTCGCCGCGAACGGCGACTTGCCAGACAACGCACTGCCTCTGCGCGAACACGCAGCACATTTCTCAGCGCGGGGATGGTCCTCTCCATCATTCTCGCCGCGCTGATTCTTGCATCGGCCCTCGCCTACGCAGACCTCACGCGCGGCCTGCCCTCCATCGAAATCCTGCCGCGCTTGCTCAACCCGCCTGACGGACTCCTGCTCCAGCCCACGCAAATTTACGACCGCACGGGCACGCATAATCTTTTCACTTTTGCACCAAACGAATCGCCGCGCCGCTACATTCCCCTCAACGAACAAAATCCACAGCGCATCCCCAAATCCCTCGCCGACGCGGTTGTCGCGATGGCCGACCCGCAATTCTGGCAACACTCGGGCTACGCCATCAACGGCTTCGATGAACCCGAACGTCATCCCACCATCGCGCAGCGCCTCGTCGCGGATTTGTTGATTTACAACGAGCCGCCTTCCCTCCGACGCGCGCTCCGCGAACGCATCCTCGCCGCGCAAATCACCTCGCGTTTTGGCCGCACGCAAATCCTCGAATGGTATTTGAATTCGGCGCATTTTGGCCGCTACGCATTCGGCGCGGATGCCGCCGCGCAGATTTATTTCGGCAAATCTGCCAGTGAACTCACGCTTGCTGAATCTGCCATTCTCGCGGCCGTGAGCGAAACCCCGTCGCTCAATCCGCTCGACGCGCCGCAGGCCGCGATTCAACGCGGGCGCGAAGTTCTGCATATTCTGGATTCTTTAGGACTCGTCGACTCGGCAGACGCGGCAAACGCTCTGGCAGAGACTCCTGCCATCCAGCCAGCGCCTCAAGCAGACCCTCAACCTGCTCCCGCTTTCGTGAATTTGGTCCTCGCTCAATTAGATTCCCGTTTCCCCCGCGCCCGAATCGAACGCGGCGGCTTGACCATCATCACCTCCCTCGATTTTGATTTGCAAAAACAGGCCTCGTGCGTGACGGAAGTTTATGCAACACGATTAGCCGGTTTGCCCGAACCGGCATCCGAATGTGACGCGGCGCGCTTCCTTCCGTCACTGCCACCGGGAATCACAATTGCGGATTCATCCGCAAGCGCCATCATCCTCGACCCCAAAACGGGACATGTCCTTGCAGTGGTCGGTGAGACTCTTCAAGGCGTGGAAACTCCCCTTTTCGCGGCGCACAGGCCAGGGTCCAGCCTCGACGCGTTTGTTTATTTGACGGGATTCACGCGCGGCTTGAGTCCCGCCTCTTTAACGTGGGACATCCCCAGCGAAGACATCCTCCAAAATTTTGACGGGCAATTTCACGGCCCCATGCGTTTGCGAGTCGCGTTGGCGAATGATTATCAAATCCCCGTTGAGAGGGTGCGCGCGCAGATGGGCATGGAAAACGTGACGAAGATCGCGTCGTCGTTCGGCATTGATTTGAATTCTGACGCGAACCTGCTGAAAATCGCGGGCGCGTACGGCGTGTTTGGAACGCAGGGCGTTTATTTTGGGCAGAGCCTGAACGATGATTTTTCGCCTGTGACGGTTTTGCGCGTGGAAGCGGCTGACCATTCCGTGTGGCTCGATTGGACGACGCCTGACGCGCGTGCGGTGGTGATGCCCGCGCTCGCGTATCTGACGAACGACGCATTGAGCGACGAGACCGCGCGTTGGCCGTCGCTTGGCAGGCCGAATGTGACGGAGATTGGCCGGCCCGCGGGTGTGAAGATGGGACAGACCGCCGACGGACTCGACGCGTGGCTGATTGGTTACACTCCTTCGCGTGTAGTTGTGACGTGGACGGGCGCACATGGTGAAAGTAATGTTGTCTCGCCGAGATTGTCCGCCGTGTTGTGGAGCGCACTCATGCAATACGCCTCGCGCGGCCTGCCTGCCAATGGCTGGATCGCACCGCAGGGCGTGACCACGATGACCGTCTGCGACCCGTCGGGGATGTTGTCAACGCGCGAATGTCCTAATTTGGTGAGCGAAGTTTTTCTGAACGGCAACGAACCGATTCAAGCGGATAATTTGTTCCGCGAATTTTCGGTCAATCGCGAGACGGGTTTTCTTGCAACAGTTTTCACGCCGCCCGAATTAATCGAGACGCGCGTTTACATGGTTGTTCCCGAAGAAGCGCGGACATGGGCCGAAAGCGCGGGGCTGGATATTCCGCCATCATCGTTCGATGCGATTCAAGCGCCGCCTGTGAATCCGAATGTCAATATCACATCGCCCGCGTTGTTCGCGGAAGTGAACGGTGTCGTCAGAATCGCAGGCACAGCGGCAGGAGATGACTTTGCTTATTATCGTGTCCAAGTGGGGAAAGGATTAAATCCGCAACAGTGGATTCAGGTTGGGGAAGATGTATCCACGCCTGTGAGTGATGGTCTGCTGGCAGAGTGGGATACGACAGGTTTGAGCGGGTTGTACGCGGTGCAGTTGCAGGTGGTGAGAAGTGACCAGGTGGTGGAGACAGCGGTGATTCAGGTCACTGTGAAGCCGTAAAGACTCTCTGAATTCACTTTCGGCTTGACCAAAGATGGGACATCACTTATGATGTTGTATACGACATCATAAAGCGAGGTTCTGTGACACGTTATGCCCTTAGCCTTCCAAATGGCCTGAAAAAAGATGCTGAACGACTTGCCAAACAGCAGGGCGTTTCGCTTAATCAATTCATTCTTTGGTCAGTTGCAGAAAAAGTGGGTGGGCTTCTTCAAGGGTTGGATGACCCCAATTTCCCAAACATCAGTTACCGTCGCGGCTCTTCTGGCGTCCTTGCTCCAATTCTACGCGGAACAGGAATTCGGGTGCAAACCATTGTCATCGCTTTCGAGAATATGACCCCCGCTGAAATCGCAAAAGATTACGAATTGAACGAAGCACAGGTTCAGGAAGCATTAAGTTTTTACAAGGCCCATCGCGCTGAAATTGACGCAACCATTCAAGCTGAAGCCGCGTTGGAGCCGAAGAGTGAATAAGAAAGTCCATTTACATCTTGACGCGGACGCTTCCAGCAAAGCCTTATACAACGCACTGCTGGAACGCGGACATGACGTAACACGCACACCCACTGAATGGATGCCGCTCGACGCGAGTGATGAACAACAATTACTTGGCGCGACCGCTCAAGGCCGCGCCATTTTCACATATAATATTCGCGATTTTATTGTTCTGGGGGAACGCTATCCCTATCACGCGGGAATCATCCTTGCCTATCAAAAAAGCATGAGCCTGAATGAAACCATCAATGCACTGGACCGCATTCTGCGAGAGACACATGCGGATGAATGGGTCGGTCAAACTCGTTGGCTGAATGATTGGAGATGATGAGACAGAATTCATCAAAAAGGTGCCGACAATGTCAGAGAACAATGTCGGCACCTTTTGACACTTCGACACTTTACCTCGCCAGCACCTTCGTCATGTGATAATACTCTTCGTTCACTTTTCGTTTATTACTAATTACATCCACCAGCGGGGTATAGACCACACCGCGGCCGCGTATGCCCGTCATCACGCCGTGAGTATCTTCCATGAGCGCCTCCACTGCCTTGACTCCCATCCTCGAAGCGATCAACCTGTCGTAGGCTGTTGGTGAGCCGCCGCGCTGGATGTGACCGAGAATGGTCATGCGCGTTTTGAAGCCTACATCCATTTTGTCAATTGCTTCCGCCAAATCCGTGGTGCGGACATTCGAGCCCTCGGCGTTAATGATAATCGCGTGGGTTTTGCCGCGTTTGTAGGCATCTTCCACGGCCTTTGCGACTTCATCCACGCTAGCCGGCACTTCGGGGACAAGCACCAGTTCCGCGCCGCAGACAATTCCCGCCATCACGGCAAGATAACCGCTGTTACGTCCCATTGTTTCAATCAGAAATGCGCGTTGGTGTGACGAGGCCGTATCGCGCAATTTATCCACCGCGTCCATGATGGTGTTCATGGCTGTGTCCGTGCCGATGGCGATGTTCGTGCCCCAGATGTCGTTGTCAATGCTTCCAGGCAGGCCAATCACTTTGATGCCTTGCTGTGACAACGTGTACGCGCCATTCATCGAGCCTTCACCGCCGATGACCACGAGTGCATCCATGCGCGCTTCGTTCATTTTGCGGATGGCCTGACGCTGTCCCGTCGGTTCCATGAATCGCTTGCTCCGGCTGGTCATCAGGATGGTTCCGCCGCGTTGCAGAATCCCGCCCACATCGCGCGGGCCGAGCGGTTTGAACTCACCATTCATCAAACCTTCGTAACCGTTCATGATGCCAATCGTATCAATATCATTGGCGCTTGCAGTTCGCACCACTGCGCGGATTGCCGCGTTCATACCCGGCGCGTCGCCGCCGGAAGTCATAATACCAATCGTCAATTTACCTGTAGCCATCCTGCATTTCTCTCTTAATTTGATAATTATCAAAATCGCGCGCTACGACCGTATTCGGAAACACAGACTGGGCTTCCGCTAAAACATCCTTTTCGCGATAGCGGCGCGAGATATGCGTGAGAATCAACTTCTTAACCCCGGCTTTTAATGCCAGTTCCGCTCCCATGCGCGCAGTCAAATGCGAGAACTGTTTCGCCATGTCGGCTTCTTCATCCAGATATGTGGACTCGATCACCAGCCCGTCCGCATCCTTGCAGACCTCGAGCAGGTTATCCGTTTTACCGGCATCCCCCACAAGGATGAATTTACTGCCCCTTTCAACGGGACCCAGCACATCGTCGGGCGTGACGCGTTTTCCGTCGGGTAGAGTCACCGCGTTTCCCGCGACCAATTCGCGGCGTTCGGGCCCGAACGGAACTCCGAGCGCGTCCGCTTTTTCCGCGAGAAATGGCCGCCGCGCTTTTTCCTCGAAAAGATAACCCAAACAGTCGGGGCCTTTATGCGTGACAGGAAACGCTGTCACAGTGAAATCTTCCGCTTCGAAGAATGTGCCGGCCTTGATTTCGTTCATTTTCAATGGCATGGGAGGCTGGTTGCCGCGCAGGACAACGTCGTACAAAAGTGTGTGGACGCGGTCGAGCGTTTGCCGCCCGCCGAAAATTTCCAGTTCGTCAATCGCTTCCCACCGCAAAAACGTGGACAGCAATCCGCCCAGGCCGAGGATATGGTCAAGGTGACCATGTGTGAGCAGGATGCGCGTCAAACGTTTGAAGCCAATGCCTGATTGCAGGATTTGTCTCTGTGTGCCTTCGCCGCAGTCAATGAGAAAGCGATACTCGTTATGGGAAACGATTTGCCCCGAAAGTCCGCGCTTTGCCGAAGGCGCGGAAGCCGATGTGCCAAGAAAAAGAATTTCGAACAATGTGATTCCTTCTGAATGTAGCGACAAATATTCGCACTAATCTAAAAAACTTCCCACAATTGTACCTCAAAGGAATACAGACCATTTGTGCTATAATCTTTTTGAAAATTACCAATTACGTAACAGTAGATAAGCGCACAAGTAAACAGGTAAAAAAACGGAACACACACACGCAACTTTAACCCGTAATCTCATCCCATGCCTCTTCTTAAGCCAACCGCGCCCCTCAAGAAAAAGCCCACTGGCAAAACACTCTCACCAAAGGGACAAGCCTCGCGCGCAAAGTCATCTCACAAAAACGAACCGCCGCCTCCGTCCGAATCCTGGTGGGATAAACTCTCCCCTGAACGCCGCCTCGACGTGGTTGGCATCATTCTCGCATTCATCGGCATCATTCTCCTGCTTGGCCTGGTCTCCGCCAACCGCTCCGCGCTTATCGGCGGCTTCATCTTTTTCCTCGCACAGATCTTGGGCTGGGGCGTCTATATTCTTCCCATCGGCCTGCTCATCTTCGGCCTTTGGCTTGTCTTCCGAAAAATCGAAAAAATCCCGCCTCTCTCCCTCGAACGCGCCGTCGGCAGTATCATCATTTTCCTCTGGATTCTGACCGTCTTGCATGCGTTCGTCGCCACCGCAGATACTGCCGAAGCCGTTGCGCTCACAGGGGCTGGCGGCGGATCGCTGGGCGGCCTCTTCCAACGCATCCTCTGGTTTGGACTCGGTACGGGCGGCTCGATCATCGCATTGATCGCATGGCTCATCATCGGCGTGACACTGGCCTTCGACATCTCCGTACAGGACTTGTTCCGCTGGCTTGGGCCTTTGACTCATCAACTGCGGATGTGGCTCAACAAGCCTCTAACGCGTCAAACCGACCCTCAACCTGATTCCGTTGAAACAAACGGATATACCCCGTTACATCCTGCCGAAGCCCCCGTTCCTGCTGTCCCTGCTCCAACCACTCCAGCAGTCACAACCACAACTGGCACGCCTGTCATTCAATGGGTATTACCTGACGTTGCCGACATCCTCGATGAAGGGACCGCGCCCTCGGTCAACGAGGATTTCATCCAACAGCGCGCCCGTCTCATTGAAGAGACATTGGCATCCTTCAGCGCTCCCGCCCAGGTAGTGGCAATCAGCCGCGGGCCTTCGATTACCCAATTCGGTGTGGAGCCTCTCTTCGTCGAGACAAGAGGCGGCAGGACAAGGGTGCGCGTCAGCAAAATCGCGTCCCTGTCCGATGATCTCGCACTCGCGCTTGCCGCGCCGCGCATCCGCATTCAGGCTCCGGTGCCAGGGCATAGTTACGTCGGCATCGAGGTCCCAAATGAAGAGATGGCGCTGGTCGCATTACGCGACATTCTCGAAAGCGAAACCTTTACGAGAAATAAAAAGGCTTTGGGCTTCGCGCTTGGCCGCGACGTGGCGGGACACCCGATTATCGCCAACCTCGAAAACATGCCGCACCTGTTGATCGCAGGCACGACGGGTTCTGGTAAGTCTGTGTGCGTGAATGCGATTCTGACGTGCATGTTGCTCTACAACACACCCGATGATTTGCGCATGGTTCTTGTTGACCCCAAACGCGTCGAGTTGACAGGTTACAACGGCATCCCGCATTTGCTCGGCCCCGTGGTTGTGGAGATGGATAGAGTCATCGGCGCGCTGCAATGGATGACGCGTGAAATGGACAAACGTTATCACTTGTTTGCGCAGGTCGGCGCGCGCAACATCACCGACTACAACGCCAAGATAAAATTATCGGGACAAAAAAAACTGCCCAACCTTGTCATCATCATTGACGAGTTGGCCGACCTGATGATGATTGCCCCCGACGAAACCGAAAAGACGATCACGCGCCTCGCACAACTCGCGCGCGCTACGGGCATTCACATGGTTCTTGCAACGCAACGCCCATCTGTGGATGTTGTAACTGGTCTGATCAAAGCCAACTTCCCTGCACGCATCGCCTTCGCTGTCGCCTCCAACACTGACAGCCGCGTTATCCTCGACGCGCCCGGCGCTGAACGATTGCTCGGCCGCGGTGATATGCTCTACCAGGCTCCCGACGCCCCCGCCGCCGCACGCTTGCAAGGCGTATTTGTCTCTGACCATGAGATTCAAAGGCTGGTTGAATACTGGCGCAGTCTCGCGGGCGGCGCAAGTCCTTACGCGGTGGCAGGCATGCCCGCTGATACAGTTCCGGCTGGCGTCCCATTGAAACAGGCTCCGTTATGGGAAGAGATGGCCAAGGTTGAAGGTGATCCGCTTTTCAGCGAAGCCGTGGACATTATCCGCAAAGAAGGGCGCGCGTCCGTATCCATGCTGCAGAGACGTTTGCGAATTGGCTACACCCGCTCCGCCCGCCTGATTGACCAGATGGAAGACAAGGGCATCGTCGGCCCGCCTGAAGGCGGCACACAAGTCAGGCAGGTTCTGGATTATGGTCCTACCATCCCGCCGAAGGATGATGGAATATAGTGTACTCATGTCATTGCAAGGCGCTCTTCCCTGCACTGAACGCCCCGCACCTTTCATTCCCAATCCAACGAAGGTGCGGGGACGCAGGACGGTGTGCCGAAGCAATCCCCTGTTTAGTGATAAATCTTGATGTATAATTTCCGCATCGCCCTGGTAGTTCAATGGACAGAACAAGGCACTCCTAAGGCTTAGATATAGGTTCGATTCCTATCCGGGGCACCTGTTCCAAATTAAGAAACTCTAATAAAACTAAAACACATTTAACCCTTGCAAAAGAAAACAGGCTATAGTAATATATAGAAGATGGACGCTAGGGTGCCCCCCTCACCCTGGCGTCCATCATTTAACGAGCCAGCGGTCGGCGTTGAAAAACGCCGATTTTTTATTTAATCATCCTGCTGTTTCGCGTTGAGCGTAATCGAAACGCATAGGATAAAAAGCGGATGTGGAAACATCCGCTTCATACTCATTATGTAATTGTGAGGAGGGCAGTATTGCACTTGGCATAGGTACAGATGTAGCTCGGTGAAGTGAAGCAATCTTCTACTTATTTCTTCATATCCTTTATCATCTGCCTCGCCACCTGCAACAATTCATGCGCGGACCTTAACGTCCCTTCGCCGACTTCGCCGAGCATCTGTGACAATTCAAGCAGACGCGGCTCGCCGTCGAGTTGTTCGACGCGGGTGAGGGTGCGGCCCTTGTCAACCAATTTCTGCACCTGCCAATGCTGGTCACCGAAGACTGCGAGTTGGGGAAGATGTGTCACGCAGAAGACTTGATGTGTACGCGACAGATTCCATAGTTTTTGGCCGACAATCATACCGACGCGGCCGCCAATACCCTGGTCAATTTCATCGAAGATGAGACTTGGTATTTCGTCTGCACGAGCCATGACATTTTTCAGCCCCAACATCAAACGCGACGTTTCACCGCCTGAGGCAATCTTCGCAAGCGGCTTGAGCCCTTCGCCAGGATTTGGGGCAATCAAAAACTCCACGCGGTCGAAGCCATTTTGGTCGAAGGCAATGCGCGTGCCATCGGCAAGCGGCGCACCGTTCGGATCGGGCCTGGTTTGGAAGTCCACGCTGAATTTGGCGGCGGCCATTTTCAAATCGTCGAGTTCGGTTTCAATGCCCTTGCCCATCGCGGCCGCGGCGGATTTGCGTTTCTCGGTCAGCGTGGCTCCCTGCTTCGCAAGTTTCTCCAGCAGTTTCGCTTCCTGCATTTCCAGTTCAGCGATTCGTTCGGCCGCGCCTGTAATCGTTTCGAGTTGCTTGCGCGCTTCGGCTCCATACGCAATGACTGCGGGAATGCTTCCGCCGAATTTGCGTGTGAGCGAGTGAATCAAATCCAGCCGTTCTTCCACTTCGTCGAGCCGCTTCGGGTTGAATTCAATCTCCTCGAGATAATCGCGCAAGCCGTGAATCACCTCGGACATCGTGTCGAGCATGAGTTCGGCCTGGTTGGCGAGTTCGCTTTGTGCGGGGTCAATCTTCGCGAGTGACGCCAGCGCCTGCGCGGCCTGCCCGACCAAATCTGTTGCGGCGGGCATTTCAGGCGAGCCTTCGTCCAGGACGGCGAGCGCTTCCTGCGCGTTCTGCGCAAGCGACTCGGCATTCGCCAATCGGTCACGTTCCTTGCGCAAGTCTTCATCTTCACCGGGCTTCAACCTTGCGGCTTCAATTTCCTCGGCCTGGTAGGTGAGCATCTCCACGCGGCGGTCTGCATCCGCCTGGGCTTTGCGTAAATCACCCAACTCGCGGCGGAGATTCAACAACGCATGGTAGGTTTGACGGTAGTCGCTAAGGGGCCGCGCAATTTCTGCATAACGGTCAAGCAGGCCCAGGTGCGCGCGTGAATCGAGCAAAGATAAATGTTCGGCCTGCCCGTGGATGTCAATCAAAATCGCACCGAGTTCCTTCAACAATCCAACGTTGACCGTGCGGCCATTGACGCGCGCCATGCTTCGTCCCTCTTTTCGGACTTCGCGCATCAGCACGACGTAATCGGGGTCGTCCATCAATTCTTCGCGGTTGAGGATTTCATGCACCGCTTCTTTTTCCGGACCTTTGAGATGGAACACACCCTCGACGAACGCGGCGTCTGAATCAGTGCGGACAAAGGTTGTATCTGCTTTTCCGCCGATGAGCATGACGGCGGCATCGAGGATGATGGATTTGCCCGCGCCCGTTTCACCTGTAAGGATGATGAGGCCATTGCCGAAGCGCAGGTCGAGTTTGTCTATGATTGCAAAGTTTTGGATTCGGAGTTCGGTTAGCATAGGTTATCTGAACAATTGGATTCCAGAAAGTCGGGTGTAGACGAGTGGGACAGCGATCACGAGATAGATAACTTGAAACAGAATACCAAAAAGGTTGAGGGTGAAAACCTGAAAGAGAATCACAGGCAATGCACCAAGCACAACGCCAACGGCAACCGTAATAAATAACGGACGTGAACGGCGGCGACGCGTGGCCAATCGAACACCTTCGGCAATGGTCACTGCGGTGGTCGGCGCGCCCGCGGCGATGAGGAACCATCCGAAGAAACCAATACTGCCAATCAGAGTGACCAGAAAAGCCGCAACAGCGGAAAGCGTCCCGGCGATGATAAAGCCGAGAACGTAGTCATACCATTCGGCTGTGTCGAAGATTCTTTGCTGGCCCTTCACACATTCCCTGCACCGATAACCCGTCGGCACACGAATGGCGCACGACGCGCAGATGGGACGGTCACAGTTGTTGCAGCGCAGTGCGGTTTCTCGAGTTGGATGGACATAACAATACAACGTTGTTGATTCGGTCATCGCGGCAATCCTATTGAGTTTTCGTTCATGTGTGCGGTCAGGTTGCGATAGAAGTAGCCAGGGTCGCCAAAGCGGACAAACTGCGCGGTCACTTCGGCGGCGCGCACATCTACGTGGTCGTCTTCCATTAAATTGATGGGCGGTTGCCCGTCAATACTAAGCACGGCATTCTCGCCGCGCACAATGATACTGACTGAAGAACCTTCCGAAAGCACAACAGCCCTATCCACAGAGAGATGCGGGGCAATCGGGACGAGCAGGATGTTACGCAATTCAGGCGGCAAAATGGGCCCGCCCGCGGCGAGCGCATAAGCCGTTGAGCCTGTTGCCGTGGAAGCGATAAGCCCATCGGCAACGTAACTTGTAAGTTGACGTCCATCCACAGAAGCGGTGAGCCGCACGGGACGTAACGTCGCTCCGCGCCCAACGACGACTTCATTCAATGCGTTCCAGCCGCCAAGACTTTCCCCGGCACGGATGTGTTCGGCGTAGAGCATCATGCGATTCTCAATCCACGCTTCGCCGTTGAATAGTTTTTCAAAGTACTCGCGCCATTCTTTGCGGTCGATTTGAATGAGGAAGCCAAGCCTGCCCAAATTGACTCCCAGAATTGGCACACCGCTTGGGGCGCAAAGGTGGCCCGCGCGTAACATGCTCCCATCGCCGCCGACTGCAATTAGCATGTCGAATTCACGGTTTCTCACGTGCTTGCGAAGGCTCTCATCGTAGAGTGAACCGCAGGGTGTTTCAAGTCCCCGGTCCTTCAGATAGGAGGCGATGGCTTCCGCCTCGGTGAAGGCATCAGCCATCTTGGGATAAGCCGTAACAACGGGACGTTTGGGGATGAACGCGTCGGGCATAATTGCGTATTATAACCTCTGGTCACATACCTTCCTGAAACCACATTTCGCACAGCGGGCGGCCTGTTCATGTGAGCGTGGGACATCGTTTTTGTGCTCGTCGCGTTTCATGTCTGCCAGCAAATCCAGCAGGGACTCCTCCAATTCGTGTGTGTATTCCACGGCAAAGTCACGGTTCTCGTAATGGATAATTCCATACGACGGGCGTTTCCTGTACGTCTTTTCCACGAGCAGACAATACGCGGCCAGTTGGTAGATGTGCGAATCGTATGGTGCATCGGGGGTGTGTCCGCTTTTGACTTCGACGGGAATGATCTGTCCATTTTGTTGGATGAGATAATCAGGCTTGCCTGTTAATTCGAGCGCGGGATAAAACAACGGTTTCTCCACCTTGCCCCAGCCGCGCGTATCGGTGTAGATGACGCGGCCGCCTGGCAGACCCGCGTCCTTGCGCTGGCGGTTGGACTGCCAGAAGAAGACGAGGGCGAGGAGGAAAAGAAAAAGAGCGAGATAGAACACAGTAATTGGTAATTGGAGATTAGAGATTGGAGAATGCCATAGGGTTACAGATTTGCAGCTTGTTTGACAACTTTTTTCACGCGTGTGAGACCTGAACCAGATAAATCTTCCATTCGTTTTTCCAATGCCTTGATAAATTCTGCTTTGTTTGACGCATTTACGGCGGGTAATGTCTTTTCTGTATGTTGCGCCACGTCTTTTGGACGACAGGTCTTGAGGTGATTCAACAAATACGGAAACATGACTTTGTTGTATTCGGCCTTTGCCGAAGCCGCGTCCGCCAGAACTTTTACACCGTTGTCCTTCGTGATGACCGAGCCAGCGTCCATCGCCTTTTTGATCTCCTCGAAGTGCTTGAAGACCTCATCCGCGCTGAGTTTGGCGACGACACCCAGTGCAATCATCCCGCCCCAAACGAGACGATTATTCTTGCTTTTCAGCAATTTGACGAAGTCTTCCGCGTACGGAGCAATCAATGCAGGTTCGACGTAACCCGTTTCGTACAAGACCTTAATGCAATCGGCCTGAATGTTTTTGTCCTTGTTCCACAGGTTTTCGGCAATCTCGCGAATGCCTGCTTTATCTTTCCTTGCGGCTAAATCACGCGCGAGTTCCTGATTAGGCACTTCATCGCGGCGGCCAAGTGAACAGGCGAGACGATTAAGAACAGACATGAAAGACCTCCGTAGGGGCGGCGTCCTGCCGCCCGGGGCAGGAAGACCCTGCCCCTACAAAATCTGTGCCGTGCAATACGCGGCCAGCAGCAGGATCGCGGCCATCAACAGAATCATCCCGACCACGCGTGTGATAGCAGAAGCAAGGACTTGTTGTCCGTGCTTCTGGTGGAGTTCCGTCCCAGCCGCGAGTTCGGCCTGGTTCTCGGACTCGACTCCCTTTTTGCGGTACCACCATGCGCGGCGGCAGTAGAGATAGTTTCCGATGTCGGAAGCGCGAGTAATGGGCATGGGCAGAGTATAGCACAAATTTTCTAACCAGAATAACGCGGAGCGCGGACTTGAGGCCGCCCTTTTTCATCCACTAATCTACGCCAATCTTCGCGAATGATTAAGTCATCGAGTTTATACGCGAAAATCCGCGGGGATCAGCGGATAAATGCCTTCCCAAACTTCCCACGTATACTGGGAAATATTTCCTTGAAGAAAATCCCCCGCCGAAGATAATGTGGATGCAACTTGAAATGGAGGCGCAGATGTCTGAAAGGTTCACGGTCAAATTCTGG
This sequence comes from Chloroflexota bacterium, assembly GCA_016235425.1. GTDB lineage: Bacteria > Chloroflexota > Anaerolineae > Anaerolineales > Villigracilaceae > JAKOVF01. Next base: position 15,529 of record JACRLC010000075.1, read on the forward strand.
GGTGTGCGCGGGAGTTATCCTGCGCCAGGGAAAAACACAGTCCGCTTTGGCGGCAACACATCATGCGTGGAAGTGCGCGCCGGCAAACACATCATCATCCTCGACGCGGGCACGGGCATCATCCCGCTCGGCCAGGAATTGGCCCGCGCCAAACAACTGAATGCGACCATTCTCCTCAGTCACCTGCATCACGACCACACGCAGGGCTTTCCGTTTTTTGTTCCCGCCTACATTCCAAGCGCGCAACTCCATATTTTCGGCCCAACGACTGCCGCCGAGACTCTCGACTTGAATCAATCACCGCGCACGTTTCCAATCGGTCTGAATGACATGAACGCGACAAAGGAAATCCGCTCCTTAAGAGAAACAGACACCCTGACCTTTGACTCGACCGGTGTAAGAATCAACGCTTCTTCTTCTGACCCTGAAACTGCTACCGTTAAAATTTATCGTTCCTACGCCCACCCAGGCGGAGTGCACGTCTATCGCATTGACTATCGCGGTCGCTCGCTTGTGTACGCGACGGACACCGAAGGCTACGTTGGCGGCGACAGGAAATTGGCCGCATTCGCCCGCGGCGCGGACTTGCTCATCCACGACGCGCAATACAGCGAGGAGCACTATCGCGGGCAAATCGCAAACTTACCCTCCACGCAGGGATACGGTCACTCGACGCCGCAGATGGCTTGTCAGTTGGCGAATGCCGCGGGCGTGCGCGAGTTGGCGCTGTTCCATCACGACCCGAATTATGCCGATGAAACGGTGGCAGGCCTCGAGGTCCGCGCGAGAAGCGTTTTTCCAAATGTCTGCGCCGCGTACGAGGGATTGGTCATCTCCCTCACCCCAACCCCTCTCCCAGTGGGAGAGGGGCGAGGGGTGAGGGCGGAGAGGGCAGGGTAAAATATGTTGAGAATGGCTGAATTAAAGAAGGACGACACCCGCAACATTCTCTCGGACATCCAATTGTTCGAGGGACTGACGCCTACGCAACTCGACTGGGTGGCAAAGCGCGCACATCGCCGCATCTTCGCGGCGGGGACGAACGTGCTGACGATTGAGCAGCCTGGCGAGGCAGTGTACATCATTTTGCACGGCACAGTGAAGATACACGTAGAACAGGGCGGGCGCGATGTGATCCTGTCCATTTTGGGGAGCGGCGATTTGCTCGGCGAGATGAGCCTGATTGACAGCGTGGGACGTTCCGCCAGCGCGGTGACGCTGGAAAACTCGCTTATGCTGTGGATGGACAAGGCCACGTTTGAATATCTGCTCGATAATTTTCCCCAGGTGTCGCGCAACCTCGTGCGGATACTCACCTCACGCGTGAGACTTTCCGACCAGTTGATTCACGCGCTTGCAACTCTCGACGTCTACGGACGCGTCGCGCGTCAACTGCTGGCCTTTGCCGAAAAATATGGCCGCGAAAAGGACGGCGTATTGCAAATCAAAACCGCGTTGACGCAAGGTGACATTGCTGATTTGGTTGGCGCTTCCAGAAAGCGCGTTAATCAGGTGATGGTCTCGTTCAAGGAGCAGGGACTGATTGACGACTCAGATGGGCGCATCGCGATTTTGGATAATGACGGGTTGGCGAAATATTGTCGGTAGTGGGGTAGTTCTTGGTTTGGTAGTTTCGCAGTTTGGTAGTTGCTGGTCGAGCAGTTGCGTTTCGATGATTCAACCAGCGTTTTTAATTGCCCGACTACTGAACCATTCGGCTACCGAACTACCCGAACTATCCAACTACACAACTATTCAACTATATAGCTGTCCAGAAAAGTTTTTTCCAAAAACTGAAAGGTCTTGCGATACACTCTGGGTAAAAAACTTCAGATAATATGAGGCAACCCAATGAGCAAAACAGAAAAACAAGTCAAGATTGCGCGTCTGCGAAAAATGTA
>JACRLC010000061.1 GCA_016235425.1 Chloroflexota bacterium
GTTGAAATTCAACGAATGCCTGTTCAGAAAAGACACTCTCAAAGAAAGGCGCATAGTGTTGCACCAGTTCAGGAAATTCCACCAAAGGTAGCATGTTGCACCTCCAGAATCGGGATCGTTACGAATTGTACAACTGCTCCGCCTTTTTGTTTGGTTGTTGGAGTATTTGGCTGGTAATGTGCTGCAAAAGTCGAGTTTTGAATTTGAGAGTGCATCACACTATCAGTAGATCACGAAACGACCAGGAGAAGCCCGAAAACAGGGGTGCGGGCGTACGCCCGCACCCCTGTTTTCGGGAATTCTTTCAACTTTCGTGAAGTACTGACTATAGACAAAAGGAGAGAAATATCATGCAAATCGCTTATCAAGTCTTTGAACTGCTCGGGTTGCTGTTACGCGCGGTTGCCTTTGCGCTGTTTGGTTTCGGCGCGATCCGCTTCGCGTTGAATGCTTACGAGAAAGGCAACTGGCAGGTACAGGTGGCCCTGGCGCTTGGGATATTCGCTATGATGGTCGGCCTGACGAACTACGCCAGCCCCGGTTCCGCAGGCGCATTCGCCCTCGGCGCAGGGATTGCTTTCCTAGGGTCGGGAAAAAAGAAGGAAGAAACAAGCGAAGAGAAAAAGTAACTCACCTTACGCACATCGTCCCGATGTCCTTTGGGAAAACGTCCCGAAGGTTTCCTTGAAAAACCTTGTTGAGCTGCTCAAACCTTCCCTGTCCCGTCCGGGCTAGGACGGGGCGGGACGGGGCGTAACATCAGAGAGTAAGAGGAAAGAGGGAAGAAAGCCGTCCAGGATTTACCTGGGCGGCTTTCTATTTCAGACAATCTTTGCTTACGCGTCAGTTTGCTATTTGTTCCTGGCTTCCATCACTGTCTTCAAAATCAATCCCTTAAACTTCTCCCCCGCCGTATCTTTTCCGAGGCCAATGAACGAAGATGAATTCTCGCTTGCATCCGTGAACCTGCCGGTCACGTCCACGCCAGTATCGGGAATTTTTGCATAAAACGGACTCTTCTCATAATCTGACACAGCGATATCTTCCAAACGAGCCGAACGCGCAAACGCGGGATCACCATCCGACTTGATGACCTGCACCAGCCAGCGCGGGGTAAGCACAATCCCCATGCGGATAAGTTTCCCACCAGGGCCTGCAAAGAGTCCTTTCTTGATTTTTTCAGAAGTGACTTCGATACAAATCAACGCATCATCCAGGATCGGGCCAAGATTATATTTCTCCAAATGATCATTCACCACCGCGGCCATCTCCTGTCCCAACTCTTCCAATTTACATTCGCATGAAGATCGTCTGTAATCACCCATCTTATTCTCCTAACTCGGACGAGCCGAAAAAGTTTTACCGCGAAGAGCGCAAAGATTTTAAAGGTTTTTCTTAGCGGCCTTTGCGTGCTTGGCGGTTCAAAAATTCTTGCACACGTGTGCCTGCGGCCCAGTGCAGGCAAAAAACAAGGAGTTCACTTGTCAGGTACTAAAATGAAACCGCTTTGCCCAGCAGCGCCGCCAGCAGCTTAACCGAATTCTTTAAATCCTCGTAATCCACCATCTCGGACGACGAATGAGTATACCGAATTGGAATGGACAAGCCGCCCGTCGCGACTCCGGCACGCGTAAGTTGAATTGCGCGCGCATCGGTGCTTCCAATCAACAAAACTTCACGCTGAAATGGAATGCGCGCCTTCTCCGCCGCGCTCACCATCCACTTCACTACACGCGGGTCAGCCAGCATAAACACATCACGGATTTTGATGCACGGCCCTGCGCCCAGCTTCATTTCCATTTTGATCGAGCCGGGCGTATCCCCCACCGGCGTCACATCCACCGCGATGCCAATATCCGGGTCAACGCCGAAGGCCGCGGTCGCCGCGCCGCGCGTGCCCACCTCTTCCTGCGTGGTGAACACAAAATAGACATCGTGTGGTGTAGATTTTAATCCGCGCATCGTCTCGATCAACACCGCCACACCCGCGCGGTCGTCCATGGACTTGGCGACCAGCCGTTTCCCCATTTCTGCAAATGGACGCTCGAACGCAGCCACGTCCCCAACTTTTATTGGACAATCCTTCGGGCTGGATGCACCCACGTCAATGAACATTTTACTGAGCGAAACAGATTCATCGAAATTTTCAAGCCGGTCAAACCCGACCACGCCACTGATCCCGTTTAAAAACCTGACTCTCGCCCCCAGCGTATACCGCCCCGTCGCCGCGCCGACGTTGATGAATCGCACGAAGCCATTCCTGTCAATATGACTGGCGATCAAGCCGATCTCATCCATGTGCGCGGCAAGCATGACCCTCTTCGGCTTCTTCGCGCCCTTCGACGGTTTCACCCGCGCAATGACATTCCCCAGCGCATCCACGCGGACCTCATCCGCGAGCGGTTTGATCTCCTTCATCACCACCGCGCGCACGGCATCTTCATAACCGGACGGGCCGAAAGTTTCAGTGAGGGTCTGCAATAATTTTTTCATGAAGTCCTTTTATATGTCATTGCGAGCGCAAGCGGCGAAGCAATCTCCGGTAAACGCGAGCATCTCCTCGGTGAGATTTATCCGTTTAATTGGGGATTGCTTCGTCGCAACCCCGAAAGACCATCGGGGCAGGCGAACGCTCCTCGCAATGACATTACATCTCCACCTGCTCGCCCGCGCGATAGCTCCTGCTCCCGTCTTTGCGAAACACATGCACCTGAGACTTGCCCATCACAGTCCATGTGCCGCCCAGTTTGCCGACGAGGGCCGTATTCTCGTCAACGCCGAGCATCTTCTCGCCTTCATCGAGGCGTCGGTGCAGGGTGTGAATAAGCGGTTTCCAAACGCGCGGAATGGCGTCGAAATGCGGCGTGATGAATTTTGCAGGGACGATTCCAAAGCCGGAGATCGAACGCAGACCCGCCATGCGAAAATCAGGGATCTGCCCGCCGAGGATCATCGCGCCCGCCGAACAGCCCGCGTAGACCGCGCCGCGCGCCCAGGCTTTTTGAGCCGCGTCCCAGGCGCGGCTGCCCTGCATGGTTTCAAATAAATATTGCGGGTTGCCGCCGGAGAAATAAATCAAATCTGCGCTCTCGATCGCGTCGGCCCACTGGGGATCGTTGGCTGATTCTCTATCAATAACGGGAACAGCTTGAACGTCCGCGTTGAGGCGGGTGAAATGTTCGACGCCCATGTTTGACCAGCGATTCACGCTCGTACTGCCCTCGCGTCCCGCGGCAGTCGGCAAACAAACCACGCACGGCCTGCGTCCGTTTGCACTGCTGTTCGAGAGCAGATGCCTGTCAATGTCATCCATTACGGGGAGATATTCACCGGAACCGAGTAAAGCGATTAAACCATTCATGGGAACCTCTAAAACTTTACAGGAAGGATGCAAAAACTTTCTTTAACTCCTCAAGATCTTCCAAACGGTTTTGCAAAACATCGTAAACGATTTTTAGATCCACTTCCAAATAATCATGAACAAGAATATTGCGAAAACCAACCATGCGGATCCATTTTTCGCGCAACTCAATTGATATATAGCCTTTGTCCGCCAGCGTGGCGGCAATATCACTATACCAATTTACCTCTCCCAACCCAAGATCGGCAATGATGCGACTCCCAATATCAGTCGTCGTCTCAATCGCCAGTTGTAAAAATCTTTCAACGCTCCCGTAATGTTCAGGGTCGGACAAAAATTCTTCGAGTGAATATTTTTTCAAGCCGTGCAGGATGCCCAGGTATTCATCCAATTTATTGAGCCGCTTACGAATAACTTCGGTTCTGACCATCATGGAGCACTCTCCGTTTGTATGCTTCGCGCTGGGTTTTCAAGTAAGGTGCAAAGTCAAAGTACTGCCGAAGAACCAGTGAAAAGAATGCGCTGGCATCGAAATCCTTCGCGCAATAGATCAGCCGATTTTGACGAACAGCTTCAAATCTAAGCACAACATCATTTTTATCTAAAAATACCAAATCTACATTGTTGAAGCCTTGTCGGGTTAAATCTGCCAATATATCGAGCCGTTGGGCATGGATTGAAGAATCATGGGAATACACAGCCAAATCCAGATCGCTTTCATCATGAAGCCTGCCGCTGGCCGCCGACCCAAACACATAAACGGCCTGAATGCCGGAATATTTTTGGAAAATAGCTGGCAACGAGTTAAAATCGGGGAAAATCCCGAAACGTTTTTTGTTCATAATCTGGATTGTACCAGTGACGGGTAAATTCGTTTCAACGCGGCGTGCAATAAATTCAACGTATTCTTCCAATCGTTCACGCGTGAAATGCTGATGGGCGAATGGGTGTAACGATGCGGCACGGAAACCGAAATGACCGGCACGCCCGCGCTCGATTTTTGGATCGCGCCCGCGTTCGTCCCGCCGCCGCCGGGCTGGCGAAATTGATACGGGATTTTTTCCTCGATGGCGGTCTCTTCGAGGAAGCGCACAAGGCGCGGGTCATCCAGCGTGGATGAATTGGCAATGTATATCGCGGGGCCAAGACCGAGCTTTGTATTGTACGAATGGTTTTCCTTGCCATCGAAATCGGGCAGGTCACGCGCAGGTGTCGAGTCAACGGCAATCGCAAGGTCGGGATTGAAATAATGTGCGGCGGCCTGCGCGCCGCGCAAACCGATTTCCTCCTGCACGGAAAAGGAGATGCACAGATCAATGTTCGCGGGCGCGTGCTTGAGCAATTCGATCAGGATGGCAATGCCGATGCGGTCATCAATGGATTTGGAAAGGATGGACGGGCCGACGCGTTTGAATTTCGTTGCAAAGGCCGCGCGGTCACCCACGTTTGCCTTGCCGTTTGGGCCGAGGTCAATTCGCAATGAGTCGAGGCTGATTTTTTGCTCCACTTCGTCGTCCGACAAAAGATGATATGGTTTTGCGCCGATCACGCCAGGCGTATGATCTTTTCCGACGATCACCTGCTTGCCCGGCAAATGACGACTGTCGATCCCGCCGATCACCTCGAAGCGATAGATCCCGTCTCCCTCGTCATCCACGATCATGAAACCGACTTCATCCATGTGTGCGTCGAGTTGAACGCGCAGGCGCTTCTTTCCCGCGCCGCACTTCGTGACCAGCACACTGCCAAGCGCATCCACCTTGACTTCGTCCGCATAGGGCTTCACTTCCTCCAGCACAATTTTGCGGACTTCGCTCTCGTCACCGGAGACGGACATCGCATTACAGAGTCGTTCAAGAAGATTGAATTGCTTCGCGCCGATGGATAACATAAATTATTCCCAAACGATCATTTCAACAAAATCTTCTTCCAACGAAACCACGAACTCTGCGAGAAGCCTGCCCGCGCGCTGAATATCCTTCAATGAAACAAGTTCCACCGGCGTGTGCATGTTTCGCAGTGGGATGCTCACGATCATCGTCGGCACACCGGCGGCAGTGACCTGCATCGCGTCCACGTCGGTCAGGGAGTATTCCGGCATCGGTTCAATTGCAAACGGTATCTCGGCCTTCTTCGCAACATCCTTGAATCGCTCGTGCAAAAATGGGTGCGCGTTCGGCCCAACCGCGAGCGTGGGGCCTTTGCCGACATCGAACGTGTTCCATCCATTTGCGCCGGGCCCTTTGCCATACGTGACATCCACCGCAATTGCGATGGACGGGCGCAAATGAAACGCGGACGTTTGCGCGCCGCCATACGTCACTTCCTCCTGGGTGGACGCGACCGCCCACACATCCCAAATATGCGACCGTGACTTCAGTTCCTCGAGGCAGACTGTGAGCGCCGCGACCGAAGCGCGGTTATCCAGCGAATGCCCGCTCACGGTCTCACCGGACATTTGAACTGGTTCCGTGTTAAAAGCGACCAGGTCCCCTACGCGGACCCGCTTCGAGACTTCGCGCGGAGTCAGTCCCGTATCCACGAGCAGATATTGCAAACCGACCGCGCCGTTCCCTTTGCCGCCCGGCAAAAGATTCGCAGGCGGCATCGCGATGACACCGGGCAAATCCTCCCCGCTCCCCGAAGCATAGACAATCACCGGCGTACCGGGCAGGACGCGCGGGTCAATACTGCCGATCTCGGTGATGTGCAAAAATCCATCCACGATGCGCGAGACCATTAAACCAATCGCGTCCATGTGCGTGGCGATCAACACAGATGGACGCGGAGATTTGCCGTTCCCGCTTTTGAGTCCATGCAGGGAACCCATTCGGCTGACCGTGATCTCGTCCACGAGCGGCTTCCATTGATTTTCGATGAGCCGCGCAACGGGAGCTTCGTAAGCCGATAAGCCGGAAACAGAGATGATGGATTTTAGAAAGGGAAGGATGTCTGTCATAAAAATGTGGATGCGCCGGGAAGCGCATCCTTTACGGTGTCTTTATCGGAAACTCTGTCGGCGAAGGCGGCGGGGTTTCGGTAGGCGTGGGTGTGAACGTGGGCGTGTTGGTATCGGTAGGCGAAGGAGTAAATGTGGGAGTAAAAGTGGCCGTTGGCGTCAGGCTTGGCGTGAACGTAAAGGTCGGTGTAAATGTTGGAGTGAAGGTGGGGGTGTTTGTATTCGGCTGGAACGGCGTAAACGTGATGGTGGGCGTGGACGTAGCCGTCGGCGTGGATGAAACGGTGGGAGTCAGGGTGATGGATGCTGTCACAATTGACGGAGTCAGGCTCAAGGTCGGAGTTTGAGGCGTGTTTGTCGTCGTGATGGTGGCTGTGGGAGTGGGAGTGGCTGTCGCGCTTGTGTCGGGGGCAAGCATCAATGCAATCGAGCCGAGGCAATAGCACGGAATGGTTGCAAGGATCACCGCGATGAGGGTGAGGCGTAAGCGGGCGCGCGGCGTGTCAGCGTCAAACATAATGGTTCGATTATAATCGAATCATTACAGGATACGCTTCGCATGATTCCCCTTCACCTTCACATTGCAGGTTTTCTTTCTTATCGCGACCCGGTGGATATTGACTTCACCGTCTTTGACCTGGCTTGCATTTCAGGCTCGAACGGCGCGGGCAAATCGTCACTGCTTGATTCGATCACGTGGGCATTGTTCGGTGAATCGCGCGGCAAAAGCAGTGATATCATCAACTTGAACCAGGAAGTGAAAGCCGCGGAAGTTGCCCTGACGTTTGAGTATGAAAGCAATATATACCGTGTGCAGAGATCACTGCCGCGCAACAAAAGCACAATGCTGGAATTTCAGATTCAAAATGGTGATGGGTGGAGGCCATTGACCGAGCGCACCACCCGCGAAACACAGGCGCGCATCCAGCAAACCCTGCGGCTCGATTACGATACCTTTGTGAACGCCTCCTTCTTTTTGCAGGGCAGGGCGGATCAATTCACACAGCAGAACGCGGGCAGGCGCAAGGAAGTGCTCAGTTCAATTCTGGGGCTTGAGATTTGGGAAACTTATAAAACACGCACCGCCGAAAAACGCAAAACGCTTGAAGATGAAGCGACTGCGATTGAGGGGCGCATCGCGGAGATTGACGTAGAACTTGCCGAGGAGGATGCGCGCAGGGCGCGGCTGAAAGAACTCGATGCCAGTCTGAAACAACTCACGTCTGCGCGCATCACACAGGAAACCATTCTCGAAAACATCAGGAAGACTGCGGCAGTGTTGAACGAACAACGCAAACTGGTGGAGATGTATTCGAGGTCACTGGAAAATTCGCGTTCGGCTCTTGCAGGGCTTGAATCCCGCCTTGCCGAAAAAGAAACGGAACACGCAGCACGCATCAACCTCGTCAACCGTACAAAGGAAATCGAGTCCGCGTACAAGGCGTGGCGGAAGACGCGCGCCGAAGTCGAGAAAATGGACGGTATCGCCGCGCAATTCCGCGAACACGACGAGAAACGCCAGCCGTTGCTGCTCGAGATCGAAGCGGAGAAGGCGCGTCTGGAGCAGGAGCTGGCAGGGTTGCAGGAGCAGAATGCAGTCATCAGTGGGCAGTTATCAGTGAGCAGTGAATTGGACAGGAAGATTGAGACTGCAAAACAAGCGCTGGCTGAAGTTGAAGCAAAACTCGATGAACGCGGCGGGTTGGAAAAAGCGGTTTCATCTGCACGCGAAAGACAGGCTGAACTCAAAGCCGAAAATGAAGCGCTAAAAACGCAGATGGACGAAATGAAGGCGCGCATAGACCGCCTCGAATCAAGCGATGGCGCAGACTGTCCGCTTTGCGGGCAACCGCTCACTCCCGAACATCGCAGGCAGACACTCCAACAACTTAAGCGGGACGGCAAAGCCTCCGGCGACCGTTACCGCGCAAATCAAAAAGAAATCGCCGACCTCGCCCAACAAATCACGGAACACGGAACACGCGCCACGCAACTTGCCTCTGCCGAAAACGACCGCCTCGCCCACTCCAACACCGTCTCGCAGCTCACCGAGCGATTGGAGGCTTTGCAGAAACAATCCGTTGAATGGGAAAAGACAGGCGCGAAGCGCATCAAGGAAGTGACCAAATTACTGGAAAGCGGCAAATACGCCAGCGACGCGCAAAAGGAACTCACCAAGATTAACAAGGAACTCGCCAAACTCGGCTACGACGCATCCGCACACGATGCAGCGCGGCAGGCGGAAATCGAAGGGCGAAGCGCCGAAGAGGAACATACAAACCTGAAGACAGCCCGTGAAGTCAGCAAACAAATCGAAGGCGAAATAACCAACCTGGAAGAGGAAAGAAGAAAGAGAAAAGAGGAAATCGCGCAACAGCAAAAAGATTATGACACTGCCTCAACCGTGCTTGCGGAAGCCGAAGCGCAATCCCCGAATCTCGACGAAGCCGAACGCGAACTCTTTCGTTTGCGTGAGCAGGAAAACCTTGCGCGCGACGAAGTCGGCATGGCGCGCCAGCGCGTGGACGTGCTTGCCACGCTTCGGGGCCGCAAGCTCGAATACAACGCACAATGCGAAGAACTCAAAAAATTGGTGGCGCAGCACAAAACGCTCGAACGGGCCTTCGGCAAGGACGGCGTCCCTGCATTGCTCATCGAACAGGCGCTTCCTCAGATTGAAACCCGCGCCAACGATCTGCTCGACCGCCTGAGCGATGGGCAAATGTCAGTCCATTTTGTTACGCAGGAAGCGTATAAAGACGAGAAGCGCAAGGATCTGAAAGAGACCCTCGACATTCAAATCCGCGACTCGGCGGGCATGCGCGGCTACGAGATGTATTCAGGCGGCGAAGCGTTTCGCGTCAATTTTGCGATTCGCCTCGCGCTTTCTGAAATCCTCGCGCAGAGAAAAGGTGCGCGCCTGCAAACCCTCGTCATTGACGAAGGTTTCGGCTCACAGGATATCCAGGGCCGCCAGCGGCTTATCGAAGCCATCAACCTCGTCAAACATGATTTCGCCAAAATCCTCGTCATCACCCATCTCGACGAACTGAAGGATGCGTTCCCAAATCGAATTGAAGTGGAAAAGACAGAGCGGGGAAGCATCGTAAAAGTTATTTAAAGTGTAGCGTGTTACGTGTTCCGTCTCACGCAACATGCACCACGCAACACACATCATGCCCTACTTCATCCTCTCCACCATCTTCTTCCTCCTCGGCCTCGCCATCATTTACTGGCTTCACACACAATATCACCTCGACATCGTCGTCGAGCCAGCGCCCCCGCCTTCGCCCGCTCCCCTCATTTCAATTTGCATTCCCGCCCGCAACGAAGAAAGCAACATCGGCAAATGTGTCGAGTCGGCGCTCGCGCAGGATTACCCGAACTTCGAAGTCATTGTTTTGGATGACCGCTCGACCGACTTGACCTCCGAGATTCTTCGCCAGCTTGCGGCTCAGAATGACAAACTCAAGATCATTCACGGTTCCGACCTCCCCTCAGGCTGGGCTGGAAAACCCCATGCCTTGTACCAGGCCTCAGCAGACGCGCGCGGCGAATGGCTTTGCTTCATAGACGCAGACACATTCATCGCACCCAACGCCCTTTCCTCCTGCTGCGCCAAAGCCATCGAAACGGAAGCAGACCTGTTCACGATCATGACGCGCCAAATCATGGGAACATTTTGGGAAAAGGTCGTCATGCCGCTCGTGATGACCGCGCTCTCGGTAGGATTCTCCCCGCGCAAAGTCAATGACCCGAAGCGGCGCGACGCGGTCGCGAATGGACAGTTCATCCTCATCCGCCGCGAAGTCTACAATGCAATCGGCGGACATGAAGCCATCAAAGATCAGATCGTGGAAGACAAGGCCATCTCTGAAAAAGTTAAATGGAGTGGCTATCGCCTCATCGTGGCCGACGGGAAGCAGGTCGCGCAGACGCGCATGTACACATCGCTCACCTCCATGTGGGAAGGCTGGACGAAGAATATCTACCTCGGCTTGCGCGACCATCCGTCCATGTTACTGCTCGGCGCATTCGGTGCGACGCTGGCACTCATCGCCGCATTGTTTCTCCCGGTTTGGCCCCTGCTTGGAATACTCTGGTATCTCAACGGCGGCAGTTGGCTGGCGATTGGTGTCATCGTCAAATCACTGCTGGTTTGGAGCGCCCTGCTCTTCGCCCGCGGACTGACCGCACGCGGCATGGGCATCCCCGCCTGGTACGCGTTCACCACGCCGCTCGGCGCAGGCATCTTCGCGGCAATGATGCTTACATCCGCATGGAAAGTTTTATCCGGCAAGGGGGTCACATGGAAAGGCCGGTTGTATTCGCCGAAGTAAAAAACCTGAATTCGGGTTTAGGCAATTTTTATGAAATCCATCTCAAGAACATGTCACCTTGCCGCCCCGTCCTGGCCCGGACGGGACAGGGCAGGCAGCATGACACTGCGTAAGGTGAGTTATTAACTGATGTTACGCACCCTCACCCTAACCCTCTCCCAAAGGGAGAGGGGACTCCCTTCCCCTTCGGGGGAAGGGTTGGGGATGAGGGAGAGAAACTGAATAAGGTGAGTTATTAATTTGACACACTTGGCGGAAATAGCTTGACAAATAAGGGGGCGTTTGTTATATTCTGAAAAATTTTGTTATAGATAACATTATATAACACATGCCCTCACACCCTTCCCAACGCGAAAAGAAAATACTTGAGCAAGTGCAGGAACATGGAAGCGTATCCATCAAGGAGCTCGCCGAAACGCTGAATGTTTCCTCCATGACCATCCACCGCGACTTGAACAAAATGTCTGCGGAAGGGCTGGTTTCAAAGGCGCATGGCGAGGTGACGCTCCCAACAAAATCCGGCAAGACTGCCCCAGACAATTGCGCCATGTGCGGCAAGGTTGTATCCGAGCGGACGGCCTATGTCATCAGCCTCGTAAACCAGGAACAAAAACGGGCCTGTTGCGCTCATTGCGGCCTGATGTTGCAGGTACAGACCGAGGGCCTGTGGCAATCCATGACAACGGACTTTTTGCATGGACACATGATCAGCGCGAACCAGGCATTTTACGTGGTTCAAAGCGAGTTGAACATCTGTTGTGTGCCAAGCGTGTTGAGTTTTGGATCACAGCAGGAGGCGGAGAGATTTACAAAGGGCTTTGGAGGAAAAGTAACCTACATGAATGAGACGATACACCACCTCCAAAATATGATGCATTCAGAGTAGGGTTGTTTTCAGAACAGAAATGAAGCGGGAATGAATATGCGTATTATGGGAGAGGGCACAATGCAAGTTGAGTCCTATAAATTTGTGTGAAAACTGAAAGGATAAAAGAGAAATGAAGAGGATTTGGTTTGTTATTTTTGCAATCGCTCTGATTGCAAGCGCGTGCCAGCCGCAGGCAACCGGCCCGCAAATCAGCGTGGAGGGCGCGTGGGGACGTTCGTCACCCATGGTGGCGACCGCGGGGGCTTTTTACATGACCATCAAGAACAGCGGCAATGAAGCGGACAAGCTGGTCTCTGCAATGTCTCCTGCCTGTGGGATGGTGGAACTGCACGAGTCCTACATGATGGATGATGGCACAATGGGCATGAGACCTGTCGAAGGCGGCATGATAGAAATTCCCGCAGGCGGCTCCGCAGAGTTGAAGGTGGGCGGTCTGCATGTGATGTGCATGGAAAAAGCGGCGGATTTCAAGGTCGGCGATAAATACACATTGACATTATCCTTTGAAAAATCCGGCAATATGGATGTTGAAGTGGAAATCAAGGAAATGCAATAGATTTTTTTCGTTTGCCCCGCAGGTAACCTGCGGGGCAAACGGCGAATGGAAGTGAATGGAACGTTTCAAAGTAGGGTTCAACCTGTACCCCTCTCCCGATGGCGGTGCAGCAAAAAATTTTAGAGGAGCATAAAATGAAACGAATTCTTGTCTTAATATTTTTCATAGCCAGTCTGCTCACCGCCTGCCAGCCACAGGCAGAAGGGGAAGGCGTGGAAGCGCACGATTACTGGATACGGACTGCCGCGCAAGGCGAAAACAGCGCCCTGTACATGTTGCTTCACAATCACGCTACGGAAAGCGACGAGTTGCTTGGCGTGTCATCAGATATCGCCGACGCCGTCGAAATCCATGAGACTACGATGGATAATGACGTGATGCAAATGTCGCCAGTTGCTTCCGTAATCCTCGACCCGGACGCGGAAGTGTATTTTGAACCGGGCGGTCTGCACGTGATGTTCATTGGCCTCAAGCAGGATTTAAAGGCGGGTGACGAAGTTCAGGTCACATTACATTTCAAGAATCATGAGGATATCATTCTCACCGTTCCTGTGCAGGAGGAAGCGGGTGAAATGGATTCGAATCACTAGACTCTGACTTGCGCGTTTTTTATCTCGTCGACTCCGCTCCCAGATCTGGGAGCGGAGTTCGTTTAATTGTGAGGGTGTGAAGCATTTGTTTAGGGGAGAAAATGTCTCTGATAACGAGGGCAGGTTGAGGGGCGGAAAGAGAAGCGGGCGGTCGGGCAGGGGAACTATCCAAACGGGCTAATCGTCCATCATGCAAAAGGAGTCAAAATGAAAAAGATGATTTTATTGTTGCTTGCGCTCATTCTCACCGCCTGCTCGGCTGGCACAAAAAGTGAATACGACACCAACCTCGATAAATGGCAAAACGCAAACATTACTCATTACCGCTTCTCGCTATTTGTCGGATGCTTTTGCCCGGGCACGGATAAAATGCCGCTCAATATCGAAGTGCAAGACGGCAAAGTTGTTTCGATGACCTATGTGGATGGGACTCCCGTTTCGGCGGAGGATATCCAGCTCGAATTCTATTCCCGTTATGCAACCATTGAGCGCCTCTTCTCCGAACTGAAAGCTGATCTCGATGGAGAAGCAGACGAGGTCACTGTGACATACAACGCCGCCTACGGCTTCCCCGAACAAATCGGCATTGACCGCATCAAAGAAGCCATTGACGATGAACTGGGGTTGACAGTTTCAGATTTCGAAGTGATGAAGTAAGGATAACAAAAAGCAACCGAAACAGGTTGCTTTTTGTTTCAATATTGATTCGTTCTGAGCGTAGTCGAAGAATGTGCGGCGCAGTCGAAGGAAAGGTTTCATGCAAGCTTTCATTTCCGCGTGCCCGCGCTTCGACTGCGCTGCGCTCCGTTCAGCGGGGAGGAATTAATTATACGGTTGCGTCCACTGTTCCAACGCCGCGGGGTCGGCGATGTGAATGCGCCTGTCCTCAATACGAATTGCCCCACTGCGCTCCAACTCCTTCAGTGACCGCGCTACCACTTCGCGGACAGTTCCCAGCCGCGCCGCGAGTTGTTCCTGTGTCCAATGCGGGGACTTGTCCGTTTGCGGCAGTTCGCTGATCAAACGCGCCAGCCGATGAGTTACCTGATAAAACGCCATCTCACTGACTTTATGAACCATGCCCCGCAACATCTGTCCAAAGTTTTTCAGAACTTTTTCCGCGAAGACTGGATGAAGCAAAATCAACTTGCGTAAAAGTTCGCTGTCAATCACCCACACCCGGCAGTTTTCCAACGCGTCCACGTTGACGGGATTTGTTCCGCCATCGAAGGCTGGCACTTCGGCGAAAGTATCGCCCTCCTGCAACACACGGACGATGTACTGGCGTCCCTGCGGAGAGAGGCGGTAAATCTTCGCGCTCCCCTGCTCGATGATATGCAAGCCAGTACACGGGTCGCCCTCCCAGAAGAACACATCGCCGCGCTGATATTCACGTAAGTGCATGTGCGCGGCAATTTCCTTCAACATCTCTTCGGGCAGGTCGTTGAAATATTCGTTGATGCGGAGGGTCTGGAGTTTGACGCCCAGACTGACTTCAATCTGCTTCATGAAAGAGATTATATCTCACGGCAAAGGCTTCATAAAAATCAGGCGGCAGTCCCACGGGGATGCTTCGCGATTTGACTGCCGCCTGATCAGACTAAACCTCACCCAGCAGAACCTGGTCTGCCCCCCTGTCAATTTCCCACGGATAGACAATGAAAGCGTCCGTGACTGCCGCGTAATAATCAGGGCGGACCGAGCCGAACAGGTTGCGATACGGGTTGAAGTGCAGGACGCATGTTTCAGGGAATCCGCCCGCCGCTGAGACACGGCTCTTGACCGCTGTAATCGTCCGCCCGGAACCCCACACGTCATCCACAATCAGGGTGGGTCGTCCGCGCACTTTGTCATCGGATGGGAACTGAATGAACTCGGGCCACACCATCAGGCTGGACTTATCGCCCTTCATCTGGGCGGGAAAATCCACGGCGGCAGTCAATATGTGCGTGATACCCGCCGCCTCCGCGAGCATTCCACCCGGGATGATCCCACCGCGTGTAATCATCACCATTGCGGTAAATTCGCGTTTAAGTTGCGGCAGGAGGTGGTCAATGAGACGATCCACCTCCTCCCATGTAATCATTTCACGTCGCGGTTCTACTGGCATGATGATTCCCTTTTTATAAGCAGACCCTAAAGGTTTTAAAAAACTTTAGGGTCTAAACTTTTACTGCCTCAACACAGCGGCCAGCGGCGCCGGCGCAGGAATATTGACAGGGATACCCTGTTCCTGCCCAACCCTGGCTTTTTCCACATCACGCGCCCAAATATAAAGGCACGTATGATACGCAGTGGAGGTATACGAACCGATCACGCTTGCCACCATAAAGAAGATCGAACCAACGATAAAAGCCAGCCCAATGCCTATAACCAGGCCAGCTACTTCGAAACCCAGAACCGCCGTGACAACGTAGAAAATACCGAGTCCCAACACAATACCGATAAACCCGAGAGCAAAGCCGATCAAGCCTGTCACCCAGCGCACGCCCACCGTGCTGATGCCGACCAGAAGCAAATTCTCTTTGGTGATCTTCCAAATGCGCGCCATGCCGTCTTTGAGATTGAGGTCATCAATCACCATCGCGGGGAGCACGAGATACGACGCCTCCGTCCACAAGGTTTCAAAGAGACCCGCCGCCGAACTGAGAAGCCCTGCCGCAATGCCGCCGCGCCGGTTTCTATTCCTGTTCGCGGCATTCTTGATCAAGTTCACCGCCGTGGAGGCCGCCGCCAGAGTGAGAATGTCGAAGAAATCACGGCGGACAATGGCCCACGCCTTGTCCATGCGGCCATCGCCTTCGGAGACGTAACCGAAGATAAGATAGACCGTCATCGCCGAGAAAACATAGCTCACCACAAATTGGGCAAAAACGAGAAGCGCGCCAAACACAAATAATATTCCCCGCCCAATGATATTCTCCGTGCCGAAAATAAAAGCCGCTCCAGCAATCGGAATAATTCCAATCACCGAAACAACCATTCCCACCACCAGCGCATACAAACTTGGCTTGAGCAGGTCTTTGTCCTTAAATGCCATGCTCCAAGCCTGTTGCAAAAACGACCACCCGCGGGAAAAACTTTGCATCCTTGCCTCCGATTGAATTGAAACTGGTTGGCAGTCACTTCAAAGTGAGTAACTGCCAACTTTTATTACGAACAAACGTTATGAAACGGTTTCTTCCATTTTCTCAGTCAACCAGACATTAATTAACGTTTCAGTTGTAATACCCTGTTTGCGGGCAATTTCCATTAACTTCCTTGCCAACTGTGGTTCCAAGGCGGTTAAATAAACCCGACGTTGAATATCCACGTCGAAATACGCTTCTTTTGTCGAATCCAAATAATCCGACAAATCATGAGTATCCCAGAAGTCAGATGCTTCTTCCACGTTTTTGAAGTTTTTTGGAACAGGGTCGCGTTTCGTTTTATTTTCTCGCATAAATTTTCCTTTCGCTCTTCGTCATGTCTCTTGCACTGACAATAAGAGCCTCGCCAGTGGGTTTATAAACGAAGAATACAATTAAATATCGGCCAGATTCGGCCCGTCCGAATGCGGCGTACACGTCTTCTCCATCAACATTGCCTCTTTCGATGTAGCGAAAATGAGGAGAAAGGGTAAACACTTCTTCAACCTCATCTGTCCTGATGTTATGTTTCCAGGACAGTTTGTCAACAATGTTTCGCAGCCATATCACACCAGTGATTTTCATCAGCCGCACCTTTTCACAACGCGGATTGCAATATCCATCAGATTATAGCAAACTTACAGGCTCTACTTCAACCCGCCAGCCATCCAATCTGAGACCGCGCAACAACTCAACAGGCCGCGCCCCGCGCAGGACAATCTGCCAGCGATACTGACTATCCTGTTTCGCGAAGAAACAGGGCACTGGCCCAATCATCGTCGTCTGTTGTCTGTCGCCCGCGGCCAACAACCCTTCGATTTGTTTCGCTAATTTCTTTGCTTCCACATCCGCCTTCTCCGCCTCACGATGACGAAACTCCAGCCGCACCAGCCGCGCAAACGGCGGATAGCCCAGCCGCTTCCTCTGCTCCAATTCGTTCGCGTAAAAGCCGGCGTAATCGTGCCGCGACGCGAACTGAATGACCCGGTTCTCCGAATCAAACGTTTGCAATAAAACCTTCCCGCCGCGTTCGCTCCGGCCTGCCCGCCCTGCCACCTGCGTCAGCACCTGAAAAACCCTCTCCGCCGCGAACGGGTCGGGCAAATACAAACCCACATCGGCCAGGACAATGCCCACAAGAGTCACAAGCGGAAGGTCGAGTCCCTTCGCCAGCATTTGCGTACCAACCAAAACGTCCGCGCGATGCGATGCAAAATGAGTCAAAATGATCTCGTGCGCGTCCTTCTGTCGGGTCGTCTCCCAATCCCAGCGCAGCGTCCGCGCCTTCGGGAACAACGCGTTCACATCCGCCTCCACCCTCTCGCTTCCAAGTCCATACTCGCGAATGTTCGTCTTCCCGCACACGGGGCACGTCTTCGGCTTTTGTCGTTCATAACCGCACCGATGACACAACAACCTGCCGACCTGCAGACCTTCCAATTTTTCAACATGCAAAGTTAATGGCGTATCGCAATTCGGACACTTCAACACGTGCCCGCAATCACGGCAGAAAATATACGTTGCCGTGCCGCGTCGATTCAAAAATAATATTGCCTGCTCGCCGCGCGCCAGCGTCTGCCCCAACGCCTCCGTCAATTCCCTGCTGAAAATACTTCGGTTCCCCGCCTTGAGCTCTTCCCTCATATCTATGATCGAGACAGGCGGCAAACCCAAAGCGGATCCCGTTAAACCGGCATTGGGCACACGCCTCGGCAATTCCAGGCGGACACTTTCCCCGACCTCGGTCTGATACCGTTGTGAGACAGAGGGAGTCGCGCTTCCAAATATGCACACCGCCCCCGCGATTCGAGCACACATTTGTGCCGCAGTTACCGCATGGTAAAACGGCGGCTCGGACTGATAATACGATGAGTCGTGGCATTCATCTGCAACGATTAGGCCGATATTTGGCAACGGTGTGAACAACGCGCTCCGCGCGCCAATCACCACTTTGAGTAAACCCATCCTCGCGCGCCGCCACGTGTCATATCGCTCCCCCTCTGACAGTTTTGAATGCACCAATCCAACTTGTCCTGGAAATCGTTCCAAAAACCGGCGGACAGTCTGCGGCGTCAACGCAATCTCCGGCACAAGGATGATCGCCTGTCTGCCGCGTTTCACAACTTCATCAACCGCACGCAGATAAATCTCAGTCTTACCCGAACCGGTCACGCCATGTAAAAGAAACGAGTGACGAGTGGCAAGTGACAAGAGTGCCTGTCTAATTTGCTCAAAAGCAGACTCTTGTTCAGGCGTTAGGTCAATTTCTCCGCGCCTACTTGTGTACGTGCCTACTTGTGTACCTGTCTTCTCCAGCGGATCCCGCCAAATCTCTGTCTCGCGCAACAAGATCAACTCGCGTTCAGCAAGTTCCTGCAAGTCCGCAATGTTGCATCCGCTCTCGGCATACACCCACGAAACATTGACCGCATCTGTGGCGCGCAGTAAAAACTTCAATGCAGCCCCGCGTCGCTTCTGCGTTGCCTCCGTCTTGCCCAAATCACCCATCGCGGCCTCAGCAGCCTCAGGCGCAACAGCCAACTGTGCAGTTCGCACAAACTTCGGCCTCACCCGCGGTGCAGGCAAAACGGACTGTGACGAAAGCACCCCTCGCCTTACCAGATATTGCGCCGTCTTGCGCCAGTCCACTGGCCCGAAGCAGCGGTCAATTTGCCTGCCGCGCAGAGAGCCGCGTTCCTCAAGCAACTTGATAAGCCGGGATGACACTGTTCCCTGACCATGGACCGTAGACCGTAGACCATCGTCTATCGTCCACCGTCCACCGTCCACTGTCCGTATTTCATACAACACATCCCCCTGCTGACTCAACCCAGGCGGTAACATCAATCCAACAATCGCCCCAATCGGCGAAAGCGTAGACTGGGCCAACTCCTCCGCCAACGCGATTTGCGCGGACGTAAGCACAGGCTGAGGGTCGAGCGTTTCGATGATGGATTTCGGTTCAGCAACGGAGGGTGTATCAATGAAGCAAAGGATGACCCCTTGCACAGTCTGTTTGCCAAATGGAACCGTTACCAACTGTCCCGCACTTACCCGTGCGGTTAGTTCAGGTGGAATGCGATAATCAAAAGACCCCATGACAGTTGGAACGTTGACAGCAATTGAGGCGAACATCGGTCTGATTATAAAGCCTTGCTGGAGTCAAAACTTTGCTGGAGTCCAAAATCTCCTGATTTTGGAACATCGGAAAATGTTGGAGTCCATCACATACGAAAGTGAAACGAAAATAATCTTGCCCGCCATGACCATTCCTGTTATAGTCCACAAAACGAATCGGAGGTCATAATGGATACTTCAACGCTCGTAATCGCTGGGATCGTGATTCTCGTCATGCTGGCGTTTCTCTATCCTGTCTTCGTAAAATCGCGCAAGGTCAACCTCACCGGCAAAACGGACGACAAACCCGATTGGATGCGTGAGACTCCCCCAAGAGCCTCCAGCAAGGCAAGCCTGGCGGACAACGAAGGCGTTACCGTCTTTGACCATGATAAGGGTGAAAAAATCGCATCACCCTTTGTTGAACAGATCGAAGATATCCTGCGCGCCCGCATGGATGCCGACCCGCATTTGAAGCAATTTGAAATTGACCTCGGCACAAGCGAAGATGGCGGACTTGAAATCTGGGTCAACGGGGAAAAATACACCGACATCAAAGCCCTGCCAGATGAAAAGTTGAAGCAGGCTTTCGCGGAAGCTGTCAAGCAGTGGAATAAGTAATCCCAGACTTCAGAAGTTTTTCTGAAAAAGCGGCCCGTTTTCGAGCCGCTTTTGAATTGCCAATTACAAATTACTCTTTAAAATTACCGCCGCCCCATATCCCACCACTGACGAGTAATCCCCCGTCACATCACCAGAGGTGGCGTGTTTGAGCACTTTGATGGCGTCCGCACCCAATTCACGCGCGGCCCACATGACTGCGGCAACAGCGGCATGTCCGCAGGCGAAACCTTTGCCATTCCATTCGGCGGTAAAGACGCCCTCAGGTGAAAAGGATTCGATTTCGTGCAACATGGCATGGTCAAAAGTCAGGGCGGTTTGCTGGTCGTAAAAATGGGACAAGTCCGTGCTGGCAACGAGGATGGCATTCTTGCCGCGCAATACATTCGCCAGGGCTTTTCCTAACCCTTCCGAGACGCGCGGGTCCTGTGCGCGTACCATCACAGGTAATAATTTCCATTCGCCCGCGAGCGCGCGCTGCAAAAACGGCAGTTCGATTTCAAGCGAATGTTCGGGATCACGCGAGACGGGGGATAAGCCAAAGTCCAGTTCCGATTTCAGGACGACGTCAAGTTCGGTCAATGCTTCGCGCGCAACTGGGACATTTCCAAGCGGCGTGGAGTACGCCTCGTGCGCGGTTGTGATTAACGGTTGATGATAAGGGTGGTGCATCGGCGCTATAACGGCGGCCAGTTCCGGTGTCCGGCCGCGAAGCGCCGCAAAGGCATAGCCTGCCACCGCGCCCGAGTAACGATGTCCCGCGTGAGGGGCGATGACCCCGATGATGTCCCCATCCAAATCAGGCAACTCCGCGCGGTCGAGAAAATCATCCACACTACGCGCAAGCGTTTTGGGATTCCCGTCGTACCATTGACCGGCAATCGGGGAGGGACGAAGATCGAGCATGTCCATCAAAAAGATTGTAGCATAAAAAGAGACCGGCGAATCGCCGGTCTCCTGTATTTTTTATGTCATTGCGAGGAGCGCAAGTTGCGACGAAGCAATCTCCAAACAACCTGTTCTACCCATTGAACAGGAGATTGCTTCCCGAAGGTCGCAATGACATTCTTAAACTACGGCTGGCCGATCTTGATCCAGTCAAATTCAACTTTGACGGGAACATCGTTGAAGGAGGAGAGGCCAACCCCAATCTGCCCATCGCGGAAGACAAACTGGTTATCAGTGTAAGTGGTCGTTTCAAAGCCGTTGATCGATAGCTTCAGGTTACGATCATTGCAGATGAAAGTATATTCGTTCACTTCCTTGCCGGCCTTGATCTTGTTCGAGCCGCCATCGGCAAGTTTGACGTAGTTGCCCTTGGCGGCATCGTAAGCATAAAGCCAGAACAGACCGTTGTTGGCGATGGCGATCTCATACCAGCCCTCATCGGAGTAACGGCAGACCAGGTTGATGTTGTTATTATTGGTGCCGCGGTTATCCACGCGAACATCCAGGCGGACGTTATCGTAGATGTACGGATCGTACAGGGCGTAAACATTCAGGTATTTGCCAATGTCCATCACGAGGAAACCATCCTCAGTGAACGGTTGGGCGCCGGTATCGTCGGCAGTTGAATCGTTTTTGGTGGTGAAGTACGACCAATTGCTGATATCTCCATCGAATTCTTCGGTGAAGTAATCCTGTGCGGATACAGGCTCCACAGGCGGTTCGGTGGGCGCGGGGGTGGGTTGTTCGGGTGGCGGGACAGGCGAGTTTTCAACCGGCGGATTATTCACAGGCGGGTTGTCCACGGGCGCTTGTGTGGGAGTTGTTATGTTCCCAATGCAGGCCAGGCTTACGACCATAATAATGGCTGCGAAAGCAAAAAGGCGCAGGGTACTTTGTTTCATTCTATTCTCCTCTTGGTTTGAATTGATCTTTATTATTATATGTCGTTTCTGGGGGGAATAAAAGTCTGTGCTTAGTAAATTCGGGGGATAACTTATTCCAATTTCAAAACGACTTATTCAAAATGATTTGCGTGGCTCGAAAGGCAAGCGGCGGCAATTGCCCGCGCGTGAACCACTCAACGGCGTCGGCATCGTCCGCGGGAGTCAAGATTCCATCGAGGACCTCGGCCTCATAGACGATGATAAAGTCCGCGCCACGCTCGTGCTCGCGGCCTGCCACCACCTCCAAAACCCGCGTCACACGGACCGATAGGCCTGTTTCCTCCAAACATTCACGCGCGGCCGCCTCAGCCGGGTCTTCGCCCGAATTAATGAAACCGGCCGGCAGAGTCCATAACCCGCGAAAGGGTTCATTGACGCGGCGCACGAGCAGAACGCGGCCATCCTGCTCCACTAAAACAGCCGCGGCCACTTTCGGGTCTGCGAAATGAATCCACCCGCACTGCGGGCAAACGGGACGAACTTTACCAAACCGTTCTTCGTTCGTCACCGCCGCGCCGCAACGCGGGCAGAAATGGACATCGCTGGAACGTGACAAGGTTTACTCGAATGGCATTATTGCCACTTGCGTTTTGCAGACTGCCTCATGAGGAAGGCAGTGAGTCCGCTTAGGAGAATAAAGACAGCCAATCCGACCTGCAAAGAGGCCGGCACAAATCCGCCAGATGGGACCTGGTCCTGCCCTGCAGATTCGGACTCCCCTGTTTTCGCGCTGGGTGTTTCGGCAATGCGCGCGGTCTCCTCCGTCGAAGTGGGCATAATCGTCGGTGAGCTTTGAGTATCCAGAGATGGTTCCACGGCAGGCGCTTCAGTAGCCGCTGGCGCTTCGGTGGCAGGAGCCTCGAGTGATTCAAACTCGCCATTACAATTATCACAACCGCCGCCCATTCCGTAAGCAGGGGCGGCTGGCGCGGCCGCACCAAAGGTCAGGCGAGGAGCAATTCCATTCAAGGCAAAGGTGGCGAAAAGGAGCAAGGCTGCCAATACGGTTGCAAAGCGGAATGTCGAATAACTACGCGGCAGGGGCGGCTTGAGTCCGACCATTTTGCGGGTCAATGTGAAGTTGCGCGGCGCTTTGCGCGCGGGGAGTTGACGGAGTAAACTGCGGGCAGCGCGTAGATCGTCCATAACGGCGCGCAGGTTCGGGTCCGAAGAGAGGCGGGTTTCAAGTCGCGCAGATTCGGACAGGTTGAGTTGTCCGTCCAAATAAGATGAGAGGAGTTCGATATCGCGGAAGTTCATGCGTGTGTCTCTTCATGGAGACGGAATGCGGCGGGCAGAAGTTCCCAGAAGCCTTGCAGGCACTCGCGCAGGCGCAGGCGTGCGCGTGCGAGGCGGCTTTTGATGGTTCCAAGCGGAACGCGGACGGCAAGTGCAACATCGGTGTAATCAAGGCCTTGAATATCGGCCATGACCACTACCGTGCGAAAATCAACAGGCAGTGCATTCAAGCAATGTTGAATGGCGTGCTCGAGTTCATCGGCTTCCGCTTTTTGTTCGGGGGTCATGTTGGGATCGGCCAGCCAGCGCGGGGAATCCATTTCTTCGCCGTCTTCGGTTTCCGGTTCGAGCGCTGTGGTGGGACGGCGTTTTTGCCGGCGGAGTTCGTCGTAGCAGGCGTTGGTGACTGTTCGCAATAGCCATGCCTTGAACGATCCGCCGCGAAATGTTGAGATACTGCGGAAGGCTGAGATGAACGCTTCCTGCGCCGCATCTGCGGCAAGGTCGTCATCGCCGAGGATGCGGAGGGCGGTGTTGAAGACCATATCCTGGTAATGAAGGACAAGGGAATTGAACGCGTCGAGGTCGCCATTTTGCGCGTCCTGGATGAGGGCAGGTTCGTTCATGGGTGGTATTTTATCACTGAGCCACATGCGGTAGTGCGAGATTAATCCCGCACTACAATCTATTTCGCCGGGTAAAGAACAGATAAAGTCCGCGCCAGATGACCATGCCCAGCGCGCCGGTGCTTCCGAGGATCAGCGTGAACAACGGAAGCGCCGCACCGTTCAGCAGGGCCGCGCGCAGGATCGTTGCCATCGGTGCGGCAAGGATCATCGCCAGCGCAGGCCGCCAAAACAAACGGCGATCCTTGACGGTTTGCTCGTCGAACAACCCCAGCCAGGGTGAGACGAGGAACCACCCAACGAGGAGGGGAAAGAATGTCGTAGCCATGCGCGGGAGAAAAGAGAGACCGGTTTCACCGTGGGAGGCAAATCCAATGACAGTGAGGAGGGCAATGGCGAGGATGTCGCCGAGGATGAGGGTGGATTTTTTCATGGATATTGTGTTCCCGTAGGGGCGCAGCAATGCTGCGCCCCTACAATTATTATTCGCCAAACTCTTCTTTTCGCAGGGCAGGGAACAACAACACTTCGCGGATGGAATGTTTATTCGTCAGCAACATGGCGAGGCGGTCAACGCCCATACCGAAGCCGCCATTGGGCGGCATTCCGTAGCGCATGGCGCGCAGGTAATCTTCGTCCATGGGGTGCTTCTCTTCGTCGCCGGCTTCGTAGTCGCGTCCCATTTCGAGGAAGCGTTGTTCCTGGTCGAGCGGGTCGTTCAATTCGGTGAAGGCGTTGCACAGCTCGAAGCCCGCGACATAACCTTCGAACCTTTCCACGGTGAGCGGATCGCCCGGCATGGACTTGGCCAGCGGAGAAATATCGCGCGGGTAATTGTAGAGGAAGGTTGGCTGGATGAGCGTGGGTTCGAGATATTCGCTTAGCAGGAAGTCTATCAGCTTGCCGCGCGTGGACTTGGGATCGGGCGTCCTGCCTTTTGCTAGGATGGCCTTCAAAAGCGACTCGGCAGTGGGATGTTCGGCGATGTCTATGCCGCTGGTCTCTTTGATTCCCGCGCGCATTTCGAGTCTCTTCCACGGGGGGGTAAAGTCAATCTCATGCTCGCTGTATTTGACCTTGGTGGAGCCGCTCACTTTTTCAGCCGCGTATGAGACCATTTGCTCGGTCAGTTCCATCACCTGTAAATAGTCCGCGTAAGCCCAGTAGAACTCGAGCTGTGTAAATTCAGGGTTGTGCTTGTATGAAACACCTTCGTTGCGGAAGTCGCGTCCGATTTCGTAGACGCGTTCCAGATTCCCGACGAGCAGGCGTTTGAGATACAACTCGAACGAGATGCGCAGGTACATATCCTGATCCAGTTCGTTGTGATGCGTCTCGAACGGACGGGCCGCCGCGCCGCCATACAACGGCTGCAGGATGGGTGTTTCCACTTCGAGGAAGCCATGATTGTCGAGGAACGTCCGCAAAGTTTTGATGAGCGCGGCGCGCTTGCGGAATGTCTCGCGCACTTCGGGATTGACGGCTAAGTCCGCGTAACGTTGACGGGCGCGAAGTTCGGGGTCTTCCAACGCGGCAAAGCGGACGACAGTTCCATCCTCCTGCGTCACGTCCTTGTCAGCGGGGAGAGGGCTGACGGATTTGGCGAGCAGTTTGAAGTCGTGGACGTGAAGCGTGGCCTCACCAGTCTTCGTGCGAAACATCACGCCGGAGGCCTGGATGAAGTCGCCTATATCGAACATCTTGTTGAAGAAGTCCACGCGCGGCTGGGTCAATTCGTTGATGCGGAAGAATAACTGCACTTTGCCCGCGCCGTCTTCGATGTGGGCAAAGGAAAGCTTGCCCATGGCGCGTGTCGCGCGGATGCGCCCCGCCAGCGTGGCTTTGACTTCAACTCCATCCCCGGCGGCTTCAAACGCGGCAATTGCCTCCGCACTGGTATGAGTCCGTTCAGCGCGGGTGGGGTAGGGTTCAATCCCTTCTGCGCGCAATTCTTCGATTTTTTGCAGACGAATCTTTTCGAGTGAGGTGTATTCGGACATGATTCCTTGCTTCCCCCTCTCCTCGAGGGAGAGGGGAGGTGTGAGGGTTTACAGTTCAGGATTGTAACGCAGAGGCGCCAAGTCGCTAAGTGGGAATAAACAAAATCCCCGCGCACCCAAACAGGTGCGCGGGGATTCCTGGCTGCGCTCCTGTTTAACCGATTTTGATGATCTTAACGTTATAGGTTCCGCCGGGTGTTTCCACCTTCACGACATCACCAACCTTGTGATTTAGGATGGCTTTGCCAATCGGCGATTCGTTGGAAATCTTTCCATCGCGCGGGTTGGCTTCCGCCGCGCCCACGATGGTAAAAGTCTCGGTTTCAAAGTTGCCTTCTTTGATGGTCACCTTCAAGCCAATTTGAACAGTATCGCTCTTCCTGCCTTTGCCATTGTCTTCGATCACACGGGCAGTGGCGAGCAGCATTTCCAGTTCCTGGATGCGCCCCTCGACGAAGGCCTGCTCATTTTTGGCGGCTTCATATTCCGCGTTCTCGATCAACTCGCCGCCTTCCATGGCCTCGTGCAGGCGCGCCGCCACCTCCTGGCGCTTGGCGGTACGCAGGTAATCAAGCTCGTCTTGGAGTTTCTGAAAGCCCTCTTTTGTCAGGAAATTGGTTGGCATGGTGTCCTGCCTAGATAGAATTTTGCATCTCTCGGAAGAGATGCAATTTGAAATTCCCGTATAAGTCTTGAAAGCCGCCTTAATATATCACGTTTCGAAATCCATTTCAAGCCCCGTTTAAATATGTCTATTCAAGCGACCAGAGCCGGATTCCGCCCTTCTCTTCTGAGAAATGACGGATCGAATCGCGCAAATCTTCGGGACTTTCAAACAAGGTGCTCAACTGCGAGGCATACGCGTCCACCGCCTCAATCCAGGACCTCAAACCTGATTCCGTGACCCGATGAACAGTTTCCTTCATCCCAGCCGCGTTCGGACTCAGCGAATCAGGATTCTTGAAGACATATGGGATGTCCGCGTCATAAAGCAGGGGACGGCCAAGCATTTCCGCGGCGCGGCGCACAAGGATGTGGTCAACGTGTGAACCAAGCCCAAGCTGGCAGACCAACACATCGTCCCGCGTGAGGCGAGGGGCAATTGACTCGGCGATTTGCCGCGGGAGGTCCGCGTCGTCTTCGTGCGGCGGCAGATACACATCCAAATACAGCCAGTCCCCATCCCTGCCGCGGCGGTAGATGCAATCCAAAAAGTCAAAATGGACAACCTTCGCGCCGACGATGCCTGCGGCCTTCACATCCTCCGCGCGGCGGACGCGAAGGGTTTCCTCGGCAGTTGTCGTTCCCCATTGGTAGTGAAGCACGCGTGCAAACATGGACAATTCGGCTTCCTCGGGAACGCCGCACATGAACGTCCAAATCTCCACGGGCGTGCCAGCTTTCGCCTGTTCATAAATCAAGCCGCCCGCAGACAGGACGGCATCGTCGAGGTGAGGAGACAAATAAATCCAGCGCATCCGCCAGTTTTACCACAAAACCGCAATTGATTTTCAACTCAAGGTCATGTACACTAATGGCATCAAAAAAGGATGAACTATGGACGATAGACGCAAAGCGCCGCGAAAATCTCTCATGGCTTATACGCAGGTCTTCGACCTGTATGGCGGGCAGTTGCTTGGTTATCTCGGCGATTTAAATTTACTGGGTGCGATGGTCATCGGCGAAAAGCCGATCATGCCGGATACAAATATTACGCTTGCAATCGAATTACCCGAACTGGAAGGCGTCAAAGCCACACGCATGGTATTGCCCTCACGCGTGGCATGGAGCGAGCAGGACCTCAGCCCAAACTATTTCAACGTGGGCTTTGAGTTTTTGGATGTGAAACCCGATCAATCCGACATCATCCAAGCGATCATGCAAAAGTATGAATTTCAGCGCAACATGCCTCCGTACCAAATCAAACCCCCAGCCACCAAAAATTGACATGCAACGAATCCCCATGCCTCTGAGAAAAAATCTCAGGGGCTTTGTTTTTTGGCTCTCTCCCGTAAAAGTAGGGCGACATTTATGTCGCCAGCAAAGGCAAGACGACATAAATGACGCCCTACACCTATTTTCATACCAGAACACTGAGTCCACAGAGACAGGAACCCCTTTTAACCTTCGCGTTCTTCGCGTTCTTTGCGGTAAAAATTGGTAGTTTGTACGGTAGAGAATCAGAAAAAAGGCGTTAAACTTCAACCATGCCAAAAGCGAAGACGCTCCTTTTCGCCGCACCCAACAAAACCGAAATCCGGGAAAGCGACCTGCCCGCGCTGAAAGAAGACGAAGTGCTGGTGGAAACCATCGTCTCTGCCATCAGCGCAGGGACGGAGATGCTGGTTTATCGCGGTCAATTCTCGCAGGCAGTTGATCTGCACGACAGCATCAGCAGTGACTTGAGTTACCCGCTGGCATATGGATACGCGTGCGTAGGGGTAGTGAGGGAAACAGGTATACAAATAGACAAGTCATTATTGGGCAAATTGGTTTTTGCGTTCCAGCCACATACTTCCCATTTCATCACTCATCCTTCATCCTTCATCCTTTTACCCGAAGGCATCTCCCCTGAAACCGCCTGCTTTTTGCCAAGCATGGAAACGGCGGTCAATCTCGTGCAGGATGCCGCACCGATTCTGGGGGAACGGGTGCTTGTGCTGGGACAGGGTGTGGTTGGATTGCTTGCGGCGGCTTTGTTGAAGGAATTCCCGCTCGAAATACTTGTTTCAGCTGACCATTTTGAATTGCGGCGAAAAGCGTCCCCTGCGGATGTTTCACTTGATTCTTCGTCAGTGGGTTTTCACTCGCAAGCACGATCCCTGCTAAAAACAGGCGCTGACTTAACGCTCGAATTGTCTGGAAACCCTGCCGCGCTCGACACCGCCATCGAGCTCACTGCTTTCAGCGGGCGCATAGTGATTGGCTCATGGTACGGCGAAAAGAAAGCACAGATTGATTTGGGCGGCGCGTTCCATCGCTCGCGGATTAAGTTGATTTCATCGCAGGTCAGCACAATCTCGCCCGAATTGAGCGGCCGCTGGGACAAATCACGCAGGTTCGATGTTGTGTGGAACGCACTGAACCGAATCCAGCCTGAGAAGTGGATAACGCACCGTATTCCAATTGACGAAGCTGGCAAAGCTTATGCTTTGCTGGATAAAAATCCGCAAGAGACGATACAATTTATCTTCGATTACAAATCATGAAATTTCATTACACAGACATCGAAACCTGTTCAGAAGCGACCGGTCTCGTCATCGTCATTGATGTGATCCGCGCGTTTTCCAATGCCGCCTACGTATTCAATGGCGGCATCGAAAAAATTTATCCGGTTTCAACGATTGAAGAGGCGCTGGCAATCAAACAGAAAAAACCGGAAATACTGGCCTGCGGCGAGGTGGGCGGAATCCCGCCCGAAGGATTTGACTTCGGCAACTCCCCCACCCAAACGCTGGAACTCGACTTGCACGGGCGGACACTTGTCCAGCGCACAGGTGCGGGGACGCAGGGAATCGTCCGAAGCGTGAACGCGGAGAAGATGGCGGCCGCGAGTCTTGTGGTAGCCGGCGCAACCGTGAAATACGTGCAAATGCACCAGCCGGAGGAAATCACGTTTGTGGTGACTGGAAAAACTTTCAAAGGAGGCGGCGAAGAAGACCTGGCTTGCGCGGAATATTTGGAGGCATTGTTCCTCGACAAAGCCCTCGACCCTGAGCCTTTCATCGAGCGCGTCCGAGGCTCGAGAGATGCGAAGCTTCATCTTGACCCCGCCATGCCGGAATTCCCCGAAACAGATCTCGCATACTGCGTTGACGTTGATCGCTTCAACTTTGCCATGCCAGTTACAAAGGAAAACGGGCGTTTCGTGATACGCGCCGTTACTCCCTGATACCTGACACTGGAGAACCTCATGTACACACTTGCCGTCCGCCGCGAATTTATCGCACGTCACTTTTTGATCGGAGGAGATTGGGGAGCGGAGAATTTTCCCAATTCGCATCACTACGTCCTTGAACTGCAACTCAAAGGTGAGCAACTCGATCAACACGGTTATCTCGTGGACATCATGGAAGTGGAAAAGCATCTCGACCGAATTGTTGGATATTACAAGGAGCAGATGTTGAACGAGAAGCCCAAGTTCGCGGGCTTGAATCCGTCCATTGAACATTTTGCGCGCATCCTTGCCACTTCCTTGAATGAGTGCATCACTGCTAAAAACATCACCAAGCTAAAAGTCATTTTGTGGGAACACGAGAACGCGTGGGCGGCATATTCAGTTAAACGTTAGGGTCTCGATACGGGCGGTGCGGCGGTTGAGTGGCCGATAGGCCGTATCGAAACCCCGCACCGCCCTACTCGACCACCAAAAAACATGCGACTTGGCCTGGTTATCTACGGCTCACTGAATACACTCAGCGGCGGATATTTGTATGACCGCAAACTGGTCGAATATTTACGCGGACAGGGGGACACGGTGGAAGTCATCTCGCTGCCGTGGCGAAACTACGCCGCACATCTTGCGGACAATTTGCACTTCCGCCTCCCGCGTGACCTTGACCTGATCATCCAGGATGAACTGAATCACCCTTCATTATTATCCGCCAACGCGCGTCCGCGGCATTATCCCGTTATCAGTCTCGTTCACCATTTGAGATGTTCCGAACTGCGACCGAAGCGGCTGAATGATTTTTATCGCTTAGTCGAAAAGCGATATTTGAATTTTGTGGACGGATTTATTTTCAATTCGCAGACGACGAAGAACGCAGTTCATCAATTGCTGGGGAAGGACAAACCGGGTATCGTGGCATATCCGCCAACAGACAGGTTTGGGGATGCGATTTCGGAAAGTGAAATCATCGAGCGGGCGAAGAGCGATGAGTTGCGAATTTTGTTTTTAGGAAATGTAATTTATCGCAAGGGGTTGCATACTTTGCTGGAAGCAGTCAAAAGTCCAAAGTCGAATGTCAGGGTGGACGTGGTTGGCTCATTAGCTGCCGAGCCGAAGTATGCACGGAACATGCAGGAGTTTGTCGCGGTCAATGGCCTGTCGTCTGTGGTCAAATTTCACGGCTCGCTGGATAAAGAACCGCTCATCGAGGAACTCAAGTCCGCGCATGTGCTGGTTGTGCCATCGTCCTACGAAGGCTTTGGGATTGTCTATCTCGAGGGGATGGCGTTTGGGCTTCCCGCCATCGGGACGACTGCCGGGGCGGCGGGAGAGATCATCAGCGATGGGGTTGACGGATTCCTGATCGAGCCTGGAGACTCTGGTTTATTGGCAGGCAGGTTGAGGGTCCTGAAAGAGAAGCGGGAAATTTTAGTCCGCATGAGTCTGGCCGCGAGGGAGAGGTATTTGCACCAGCCGAGGTGGGGTCAAATGGCAGGGGATGTGCGAAAGTTTTTGCTTTCGTTGTTGAGTCAATAAAGAACGTCCCGCAGGTTTATCTCCGGCAGTTTGCCGTAATCAAAAAACCTGCGGGACGGTGCTGGATGATGCTATTCGACCGGGACGTGGGCAGGGCGCGGTTTGAAGATTTTGCCCCAGAGGCGTTCGATGACCACAACGACGAATACGATAATTGAAATTGGGAGCAGGTGACCTAGCCACCCAAAGGCTGAGCCGCCGCCTTCGGGTCGTTCGCCAGGGACGAAGGTTCCGTCACCCATTTGTGGAGGCCGACCGCCTTCCTGGAAATTCGGGAGCGAAGAATCTCTTGTAATTGAAAATCGCTCTTCATTCGGAGATTCTTCGCCGCTCCGCTCCTCACACGTGCCTGTGCGCGGTGCAGGCAGAATGACGTAACAAAAGGGGAATTGGCTGAAACGAATTGGGAATTTTTCCGTATAATGACTCGACTTTTGCAGCACATTACCAGCCAAATACTCCAACAACCAGACAAAAAGGGGGAGCAGTTGTACAATTCGTAACGATCCCGATTCTGGAGGTGCAACATGCTACCTTTGGTGGAATTTCCTGAACTGGTGCAAC
>JACRLC010000063.1 GCA_016235425.1 Chloroflexota bacterium
CATTGATCTCTGTGTGCATCACGTGTAATTTCTTGATGCCCAAAAGTTCATCCACAAAGTCATTCTGTATCATTGGAGTATTCCCTTCCACCCCAATGTTAGCACTCTTGCCGACTTTTTACACCAAAAACGGTAGAGCCAATATTCTCAAACAAGAAACTGATTAAGCGGCTTCAGTTAAAAGTAGCGATGAATCAAAAGAGCCTGACGCTTTCGCATCAGGCTCTTTTCGTTTAGCTCAGAACAGTGACGTTGGTCGCCTGTGGGCCTTTGGGGCCTTTTTCGACAGTGAACTCAACCTTCTGTCCTTCCTGAAGGTTACGGAAACCGTCACCCTGGATGGCGGAGAAATGGACGAAGACGTCCGCTCCACCTTCACGAGCGATAAAGCCGAAGCCTTTGTCGCCATTGAACCACTTGACGGTACCAGTTATTCGATCAGACATTGTATTTGCCTCCTTTGGCAATTTAAAGATTTTTAGGTGTTCTGTTTTGTTCCATCGGAGGAAAAACAATGCGGCTCACAGATATAACTGTGAGCCGTTGCTGTTCTTTTACCAACGCGAACTTACTGTTATCCTACTTCGCCTAATATAACACTCTAATTGGAGTGAGTCAATCAAAATTGATGGGCAATATTCAGGTTTTCAAATCACCATTTCCTTAATGCTATAATCTTTTTACTATGAACTTTCTCATCACAGGCGCGGCGGGCTTTCTTGGTTCGTCGCTTGCAAATCATCTCGCCCGGGAGGGACATCAAGTGCGCGGCCTCGACGACCTCTCCACAGGCGATCCACAGGCGTTATCACCCGATGTCCATTTCACGCGCGGGGACGTGAGCGACCGTCCCAAGTTGTGGACTCTGCTCCAGGAAGTGGACGTGGTCTATCATCTCGCGGCGCGCGTCTCAGTGCCCGAATCCATCTTGTATCCGCGCGATTACAACGCGGTCAATGTGGGGGGAACTGTCGCGTTAATGGAGGCCATGCGCGATGTGGGCGTGAGGCGCGTCGTTCTCGCTTCGTCAGGCCCGGTCTACGGCGACCTCGGCGAACAGCCTCTCAAAGAGTCCGCCGCGCCGAATCCGCGCTCGCCATACGCGGTCTCCAAACTCGCCGCAGAATATTACGTCCGCACGATTGGCAGGCTGTGGGGAATCGAAACGGTCAGCCTGCGAATTTTCAATGCCTACGGCCCGGGTCAGCACCTGCCGC
Organism: Chloroflexota bacterium; assembly: GCA_016235425.1. Classification (GTDB taxonomy): domain Bacteria; phylum Chloroflexota; class Anaerolineae; order Anaerolineales; family Villigracilaceae; genus JAKOVF01. The sequence goes on from JACRLC010000063.1 coordinate 1,218, forward strand.
CCTCCCACCCACCCGTCGTGCCGCACTTTCTCAAACAGGCGCAACGCGGCGGGACGCTCGTCGTCCACGGTGACGGAACGCAGACACGCGATTACGTCTACGTGGATGACGTGGTCAGCGCGATGGTCGCGGCCTCAACCGCGCCAAACGTGGACGGACTCGTCATCAACGTGGGCTCCGGTAAAGAGACCAACATTCGCGATTTGGTGAAATGCGTGTTGGATGTGACGGGAAGCAACGCGGAGGTGCTCTACAACACCCAAACATCCGGCGGCGTCTCCCGCCTCTGCGCGGACCTGACGCTTGCCAGCCAGAAATTAAATTATCGCCCCTCAATCTCTCTCGCGGAGGGATTGAGGTTGACGTTGAAGCGCGACCCAAGGTTTAAATGATTCAACTAAACTCTCTGTGAACCCTGTGGTTAAACCCCTCCCCCGCGACTTTTATGATCGCCCCACATTGACCGTCGCACGCGAACTGATTGGCGCGCGGTTGGTTCGGATTCTGGATGCCGCGAAATTGGTTGGGATAATCACCGAAACCGAAGCGTACATCGGTGAAGAGGATCTGGCTTGTCACGCCAAGTCAGGACTCACACCGCGCACGCAGGTGATGTACGGCCAGCCCGGTCACGCGTATGTCTATTTCACGTATGGCAATCACTGGATGCTGAACGCGGTCACCGAGCGCGAGGGATTTCCCGCGGCGGTGCTGATTCGCGCCATCCAACCGATTGAGGGCGTGGAAGTGATATCGAAGAATCGTCAGGGGCGCGATACGTTTGGGCCGGGGAAACTCTGTCAGGCGATGGGAATCACCAAAACGGAGAACGGGGTTGATTTAACGGAAGCAAACCAAAGTCTATGGATCGAAGCGGGGATTTTCGTCCCCAATAAGAGCGTGACGATTGGCCCCCGTGTGGGGTTAAATAAAACACCGGAGCCGTGGCTGTCAAAGCCGTGGCGGTTTTTGGTAAAAGATATTTCTGTCACACCTGCACTTGCGTCAGGTGCAAGTGTTGCGAGGAGGCCATAGGCCGACAAAGCAATCCCTCCTTGCCAGGGGATTGCTTCGGGCTTCGCCCTCGCAATGACGAACAACTTTTGGAGGAACAATGGGACTGCTTGAAGGTAAAAACGCTTTAATTTTTGGTCTTGCAAACGAACGCTCGATTGCGTGGGGAATCACGCAGGCGTTTCATCGCGAGGGTGCAAATATTGGAATCAGTTACGCGGGCGAAATGCTCGAGCGGCGCGTCAAGCCGCTGGCCGAACAGGTTGGATGTAAATGGGTCGAGGAATGTGACGTGACCAGGGACGATCAAATTGCTGCCGCGGCGGAGAAGGCCGCGCAGAATTTTGGGAAGATTGATGTGCTCGTCCATTCGATTGCGTTCGCAGGCCGCGAAGAATTGACCGGCCCGTATTACAACACCAGCCGCGAAGGCTTTAAGAACGCAATGGATATTTCGGTATTTTCATTTGTGGCGCTGTCGAGGGCATTTCAACCTTTGTTGAATCCAGGCGCGTCGCTGATGTGCCTGACATATTACGGTTCAGTGAAAGTCGCGCCGCATTACAACGTAATGGGCGTGGCAAAGGCCGCGCTCGAATCGTCGACGCGTTATCTGGCGTATGATTTCGGCCCGCAGAAAATTCGCGTCAACGCGATTTCGGCTGGCCCCATTCGCACGCTCGCCGCGGCTGGCGTAGGCGGCTTCCGCGATATGTACAAGCATTTCGCGGATATGTCCCCCATGCGCGAAAACGTGACGATTGAAGACGTGGGTAACGCGGCAGTGTTCCTTGCATCGGATTTGTCTGCGCGAATCACGGGTGAAGTGTTGTATGTTGATTCGGGCTTCAATACGATTGGCGTGCAGATGAGCGCGAAGGAAGAGAAGAGCGAGTAGTAGAGGAGAGACTGGAGATTAGAGAATTGGAAGGGTGGGCCTAGCGTCCACCCTTTTGTTTTAACGGTAAAATTGGAGTAAGGAAACAGGGAACATGAAAATCCGCATCGAACCGCACACATTGGAACGCGCTGAATAACGCGGCGCGAGCGAAAACGAGATTCGAGACACTCTTGAAACTGGATTGGATATTCCCGCCCGAGGCAACCGAAATGGAAAAGCCAAAATCTACGATTTCAAGCAGGAACGGCTTGGAAAATATTACGAGCACAAACGCGTGGAAGTAATTTACGTGGAAGAAGAAAATCAATTTGTAACTGTTACCGTGTACGTCTTTTACGGAGAATGGAAGGCTTGAAATGCAAATCGTTTATAACCCCAAAACCGACGTGCTTTATATTCGTCTTGACGACGCGAAACAGGATGTACTAAACCAGCGGGTCTCGGAAGATGTTGTGCTTGATTTGGGCAGGGAAGATAAAATCGTTGGCATCGAAATTCTTGATGCTTCCGCACATCTTAACCTAAAAAAGATTTTACCTGTCGAATATCAAATCGCCGCAGGTGTCAGCGCATAATGTTCAAACGCAATACCACCCCATCCACTGAATCCACACCACAAGTTCAGGCCGTTGAGCGCATCACGTCTGTGCTCGGCTCGGGCGTCATCTGGCACGGTTCCATCAACGGCTCAGGCGGCATCCGCATCGAGGGCGCGTTCGAAGGCGAGATTGCCCTGCGCGGCATGTTGGTTGTCGGCGAGACGGGACGCGTCACCTGCCAGAACGTGCGCGCCAACACCGTGATTGTCGCGGGCGCGGTGCGCGGCAACATCACGACCCAGAAACTGGAAATCCGCGCCACAGGCCGCGTCTGGGGAGACGTGGTCACAACCGCGTTCGTGACCGAGGAAGGCGCGTTCCTGCGCGGTCAGATTCGGATGGAAGAAACGGTCGAACTGGACCTCGAGCCTGCTCCCGAGTCCACGCCTTCGGAGGCCGCCCAGGCAGAAGCCATCATCCAGGCCGCGCCGTCCGTGCAGGTTCCAGAACCCGTGCCTGATGCGACACAGAAGATTGCACGCAAGAAAAAATAAGCAGTGCCCCTCATCCGCGACACCGCCAATCAAATACTTGACGCAGACCCAGACCCCGCAATCCGCCTTCGACTCCTGCGCGATGTCCTTCATTCTTCTCCCAAAGACCCACAACTCATTCAAGCAAAAACCGATCTGGATAAAAGCCGCTGGGTTATTCAACTAAAAAGTGAACAGAGACAGGATGGCAGTTGGGGACGGTTTCATTCAGAAGACACCAAACACAGGCAGAGTATTCCCACAACTGAATTCGGTGTCGAACACGCGCAAGCCCTTGGACTGGACGAATCGCATCCAATCGTAGACAAAGTGATAAATTATCTAGCCCGGCTTATCGAAGTTCAAATTGACTTCCCCGACCCTCCAGAGAACAACGACCGCTGGCCGACAGGTACGAAATTATTCACAGCATCCACGCTGGCTCGCATTAAACCTGAACATCCCGCTCTAAACGAATCCCTGAAATTATGGTCTGCAATTGCTGAGAAAACTTTTTCATCTGGAATGTACAATCCCGAAGCGGAGATTGAAGCGCATCTTCAACTCACGGGTGCATCGGTTAAGAATAGTTATCTGAGACTTCACGGTAAATATCAAATTGCCCTGTTGAGTTCACGTCCAAATCTCCTCTCCCATAAAACTGAAACGAGCCTGCTAAATTGGCTTTGGCGCAGGGACACTGGGATGGGCTATCTTGAAATGCCGTTAACACCGCTTCCTCGCGGCTCTTCATCAAGCCAAATTGAAAGATGGTTCACGTCACTTGAAATTGTGTCTCGGTTTTCAGGTTGGTGCGAGAGAGGAAAAGACATTATCCAATGGCTTTGGAATCAACACGGCGGAGATGGACTTTGGGATTTCGGCCCGAAAGCATCTCACACGACATTCATGCCGCTTTCTGAAAACTGGCAAAAGAAATCCACCCGTAGATTCGATTGGACGACCAGGACACTCCTCTTACTGGAGAAGTGCGTCGCACCAGACAAAGCGAATTAATCCGCTAAAATGGATTGTCCACCCCGAAGGCAATATTTCATTTAGAAAGGTGCGACGCACCCGCGCAGACAATAAATATGAAATACCACGACCTATCCATCCAAACCCAACGCGAAGCCCCCAACAACGCACGGACTGAAGGTTTTTCCTTCCTTGTCCGCGCGGGTTATCTCACCCGTGAAAATGTCCCGACGCAATTGGGCGAATATGCAATCAATCACCTGGGAGAACTCGCCAAACAACACGACGAATCTCTCTTCTCTCATCTTTCCTTGCCCACCATCACCAACGATACCGAAATCTTCTTTCCCATCAAATCGGGCTCAGTTGAAGTCATCCATTGTCCAGCGTGCAAGTATGCGGAGCGTCTCGAGCTTGCGCGTTTCGCAAAATCCGCGCTCCCGCGGGAAGAGCAACTTCCACTTGAAAAAGTTCTGACGCCCGACTGCAATACCATCGAGTCGCTTGCAAATTTTCTTGGAGTTCCCAAAGAAAAAACTGCCAAAGCGTTGATGTGCACGCGCCTTTCTGACAACAGATTCGTCTTCGTCGTCGTGCGCGGGGACATGCAGATGAGCGAAGCCAAGTTGAAGAAACTCGTCGGCGATGTCCGCCCTGCAACGGCGGAAGAAATCAGCAAATCAGGCGCGGCCGCGGGGTACGCGTCACCTGTGGGGCTGAAGGATGTGCTGATTGTCGTAGATGACTTAATACCGCAATCGCAGAATCTCGTCGCAGGTGCAAATGAAACTGGCTATCACTTGAAGAACACCAACTACGAACGCGATTATCAAGCGGAAATCGTCGCGGACTTGGTTCAGACGCAGGAAGGTGACGGTTGCCCAAACTGCGGTAAGCCATTTTCCGTTCTCTCTTGCATTAATCTATCTTCCACTTCATTTACTAACCTGGCTACGCGCAGAGAATTTCATTTCGAGAACATTCTGCTTGCCCTCGCTGAAAATTATCACGATGACAAGGGACTCACCCTCCCAAAGTCCGCCGCGCCGTTTGACGTGTATCTTATGCACATCCCTGGCAAGGAAATGGACACACATGCCAAAGCCGAAGAAATTTACAACTCACTTCAAAGCGCGGGCATTTCAGTCTTGTTCGACGACCGCGACGAACGCGCAGGGGTGAAATTCAATGACGCGGATTTGATTGGGTGTCCAATCCGCGTGACGGTTGGGGAAAAGAATCTCAAAGAGGGGATGGTAGAATTGAAACTTCGTTCAGAGAAATCCAGCAGGCAGGTCTCTGTTATCGAAATCAAGTCCGCACTTGGATTAGACATCCTTTAGACATAATAAAATGAGGCAGGAATGACATTTAATACATCCATCAAGTCAAGAATCCGGCGTTTCATCCAACCATTTACAAAATGGCTTCAGCACAAGACCTTCGGAGCGGACGGTTTTTCGTCACATTCCGGACTCTATACAGATGTCAGAACCCTCAATGCTAAAGATGTGGAATTCATGGAAAATAATATCGTCGAATCCTGTAAACGAAGAAATTACGATCAGCAAAGCATCGCTAGTTGGAAAAGTCACACTTATCGCCTGTTGCTCACACATCAATGGTTACATCGTATCACCGACAGACTTCCGGAACATGCAATCGTTTTTGACCTGGGCGTAGAGAGCGTTGCCACCGACCTTTTGAAAACCGAATTTCCAAAATTCCAATGGCAAAACACAAACTGGGATTTGCGGTATCGTTGGAAAACTGAGGACAATTCCCTGGATCTAATCGTCTGCACAGAACTTTTGGAACATCTTTCTGAACCGTCAAATGAGATATTTAATGAGGGCTTTTATAAAAAGGGATTGCGAGATACTCTAAAGGAGTTATTCCGTGTTCTAAAACCTGGTGGTTTTTTCTTTGCCACCACTCCGAACGTCGTATCGGTACTGCAACTGATGCACATCCTGAATAAAAGGGCACCATGGTTCTATGATTTACATGTTCGAGAATATACCCTGGAAGAGATGGTGAGCGAAGTCACGAACACGGGATTCGATATAATTCAGGCAAAAGATGTGCATTGCATGAGCGTGTACAAGAAAGAAAACTACTCTTCCCTTTTTGAGGCGTTGATCGCATATGGTTACCCGGTCGATGGACGAGGCGACGATTTATTCATTCTCGCCCAAAAACCCCTCAATTCCAAATAAAAATCTTCGTCAGCCTTACGCAAAGACCTCAGTCTTGTTCAATGACCATGACAAGCGCGCAGGCGTCAAATTCAACAGTGCGGATTTGTCTGGGTATCCAGTCCGCGTGACGGTTAGGGAAAAGAATCCCAAAGAGGGGATGGTAGAATTGAAGCCGCGCAAGGAAAAAGAGAATAAACGTGCTTTACTCGATAAATTAATTGAGGAAATGAAGCAGGGGCGATGCTAATGCATCGCCCCTGCAACAGCAAATATGAATATCAAAATCTCCATGTCCTCCCCCGACCTGACAGATGCAGACCGTCAGGCTGTTATTGATGTCATCAACACGCCCATCCTGAGCATGGGCAAGCATACGCCCGCGTTCGAAAAAACCTTCTGTGACCTGACTGGCGCGAAGCACGCCATCTCCGTCAATTCAGGGACGGCGGGTCTGCACCTCTGCGTCCGTGCGGCGGGAATCGGCGCGGGCGACCTGGTCATCACCACGCCGTTCTCCTTCGTGGCTTCGACGAATGTCCTGCTGTTCGAAAACGCGGTTCCTGTCTTCGTGGATATTGATCCGCGTACGGGAAATATCAATCCCGAGTTGGTGGCGGATGCGGCACGCAATATTGAAAAATATCTCCCACGCAACACGCAACACGCAACACGCAGCACGTTGAAAGCATTATTGCCCGTTGACGTTTTCGGCCAGCCCGCAGACATGGACGCCATCAACACAATCGCGCAGGAACGCGGATTGACCGTCATCGAAGATTCATGCGAAGCATTGGGCGCGACATACAAAGGCAGGCAGGCTGGCACGCTCGGTGACTTCGGCGTCTTCGCGTTTTACCCGAACAAACAAATCACGACAGGCGAAGGCGGCGTCATCATCACGGACGACGACAAGGCCGCGGACTTCATGCGCGCGCTCCGCAATCAGGGACGCGCGCCTGGAGACACGTGGCTGCAACATACGCATCTCGGTTACAACTATCGCATTGACGAGATGTCCGCCGCGCTGGGTGCGTCGCAAATGGTTCGGCTGGAGGAACTGCTTTCGAAACGGGAGCAGGTCGCGGCCTGGTACGAATCGAGGCTGTCTGAAATAGCGGGAGTCGAAGTCCCGTTTGTTGAATCCAATACAACGCGCATGTCCTGGTTCGTGTATGTCATCCGCTTCGACAAAAAGATCAACCGCGATGAAATTGCGAAACGACTCGAAACGCGCGGCGTGCCTGTGCGTCCATATTTTTTGCCCATCCATTTGCAGCCGTACATGGTTGAAAAATTTGGTTACAGGGAAGGCGATTTCCCCGTGACCGAAGACCTGGGCAGGCGCGGGCTGGCGGTTCCGTTCAGCGGCGTGATGACCGAGGAGCAGGTGGATACGGTATGCAACATTCTCCACGAGGAAATGAAAAGGCAATGAAGAATGCAAAATGAAGAATGCAGAATTCCATCCCGCATTCTTCATTCCAACTTCTGAATTTTCGTATGAACGTCGGACACTTTCCCCCATCCAAACGCCGCGGCATGTTGGTGCACGGCACATTGATTCTCGTGCTGGCCGTCATCGCCGCGGTTGGATTCGTCTTTTTATCGCGCGCAGAAGTCGGGCCAATATTTTTGGCGTCGCTTCTCGCGTCACTACTTGCGTTCGCACCGATTCCATTTCTTGGCTATCGCGCCTATTCCCTCTGGCGCGCGGATTATCACCTCGACCGCGACAGTCTCGCGCTGAGTTGGGGCTTACGCGTCGAAGACATCCCGCTGACCGACATCGAATGGATTCGCCCCGCAGACGATTTGACTCACGCGCTTGCATTGCCGTCGTTTCCACTCCCTGGCGCGTTGCTCGGCGTTCGCCGCCATCCAGATTTGGGCATAGTCGAGTTTCTCGCCTCCGACCGAAAAAATCTTTTGCTGGTCGCGACCGCCAAACGCGTCTTCGTCATCTCGCCCGAACATCCCGCCGCGCTCGCACAGACCTTCGCCCGCGCCACCGAGTTGGGAAGCCTTATGCCCACCGAAGCAAAATCGGTGTACCCATCCTTCGTCATCACGCAGGCATGGGAAAGCGCGCTCGCCCGCTATCTCTGGCTGAGCGGAATCTTCGTCAACCTTGGCTTATTCGTTTGGGTCAGTCTCGTCATTCCGTCCACGCCGCAGGTCGCGCTGGGATTGCAGGGCGCGCTCGAAGCGGTTCCGTCCACGCAATTGATTTTGCTCCCCGTCGCCAGCCTGCTCCTCTTCATCGCGGGTTGGCTTGCTGGCCTCTACTTCTATCGCTGGGACAAGGAGCGCGCTCTTGCCTTCATCGTCTGGGGTTCGGGAACTCTCACAAGTTTGCTTTTTCTCATCGCGGTCATGTTTGTGGTTACGACGCCCGTATAAACGTAGACAGGTACACACGTAAACAAGTAAACAACGGAACACGCTACACGTTCCACGCCGCACTCTTCCCACATGCCTCTCACTTATCAACTCCCCCTCGGCTTCCTTCTCGCCCTCATCATCGCCTATCTCGCCTACCGCGCTCACAGCCTGAACAAAAGCGGAGCATACGCCGCCGCGTTCACGGGCACCATCATCTTCGGCATCGGCGGATGGCAGTGGGCAATTTTATTGCTCACGTTTTTCATCACATCGTCCGTGCTCAGCCGCGCCTTCAAAAAACGCAAGCAAGGCCTCAACGAAAAATTTTCAAAGGGACACGAACGCGACGCGGGCCAAGTCTTTGGCAACGGCGGCATCGCCACGCTTTTCGCCGCGCTCCACTTTTTCCAACCCGAAGCCGCCTGGCCGTGGATTGGTTTCGCCGCCTCGCTCGCCGCGGTCAACGCCGACACCTGGGCCACCGAACTCGGCGTGTTGAATCCGCATCCCCCGCGCATGATTACCGACTTAAGAAAAGTTGTGGAAAAAGGCACCTCGGGCGGAATCTCAGTCACAGGCACGTTCGCATCCCTGGCAGGCGCGGCCTTAATCGGCATTCTCGCCTCTTTTCTTGGACCTCAACCTGTCTCCGCTAAAACGGCATTCATCATCACCCTGGCAGGACTCGCTGGCTCCCTGTTCGACTCTTTGCTCGGCGGGACAGTCCAAGCCATGTACTTCTGCCCGAAAGACCAAAAGGAAACCGAGAAACATCCCCTCCACACCTGCGGCACAGAGACCGTCCACATCCGCGGCTGGAAGTGGCTGGACAATGACTGGGTCAATTTTGCGTGCGGCGCGTTTGGGGTATTTACTTATCTTTTGCTAAAAGGATTTTTTTAAACCATGCCCTCCTCCTCCAAACCCATCCTCGTCACAGGCGCAAGCGGATTCCTCGCCTTGCATACCATCATCCAACTCCTCGAGCAGGGATACAAAGTCCGTGGAACGCTGCGAAGTCTTGCGCGCGAATCTGAAGTCCGCGAGACAGTTGGGAAATACGTCAAAGCAGATGACAGGCTCGAGATCGGTACTGCCGATCTATTGCAAGACTCAGGCTGGGATGAAGTCATGCAGGGCGTGGAATATGTCCTGCACGTTGCGTCCCCTTTCCCGCTGTATGAACCGAAACACGAAGATGAACTAATCATTCCCGCCGTGCAAGGGACTCTGCGTGTCCTGTGCGCCGCGCATAACGCAAAAGTCAAACGGGTTGTACAGGTTTCATCCAATGCCGCCATTTCCGCGGGACATCAAGGCGAAAACCGAACCTTCGACGAAAACGACTGGTCTATGATTGAAAACAACATCGGCGCATATTCCAAAAGCAAGACCCTCGCCGAACGCGCCGCGTGGGGCTTTATCAATGGCGCAGAGAACGCGAACAAAATGGAAATGGCCGCCATCAATCCCACGCTTATCCTCGGCCCCCTGCCAAACAAGGATTTCCCCACATCCGCAGAAATGATCCGAACCCTTATGCTCGGGCAGGTTCCCGGGGTTGCGCGGATAAAAATGGGCATCGTTGACGTGCGCGACGCGGCATCAGCGCTTGTCCTTGCAATGAACGTTCCCGAAGCTGCAGGACATCGTTTCCTCTGCACCACTGCCACACCATGGATAAAAGACATGGCGGATATTTTGCAGGAAAAATATGCAGGGCGCGGATATAAAATCCCAAGGATGCTGATCCCGGGATTTCTCGTCCGCATTCTTGCGCTGTTCGATAAAAAGATCGCCATCGTTGCCCGCGATCTCGATTGGGACTACGAGCTCTCCAACGAAAAGATCAAACGCGTCCTAAATTGGAACCCTCGCTCAAAGGAAGAAACCATTCTTTCCATGGCTGAAAGCCTGGTCGAACAGGGATTTGCATAAATGATGAAAAGAACATCTTCACTGGCCTTTATTACTGGCAATGCAATTGTCCTTGCGGGACTCGCCCTGCTCGCCTATCTCGGCTTCTACAACCGCTACTGGGCCGATGACTGGTGTTACAGCGCGGATGCGCGTACGCTCGGCACGATGCCTGCCACGCTGCAATATTTCGATACCGAAACCACAGGTTATTCATCCAATCGTTATTCCCTCACCTTCTTCTCCGCATTGACGGAAAACACGCTGGGCATGTTCGGCAACCAGATCGTCGCCACAGTAACCATCGTTCTCTGGCTCATCGGCCTGGTTTGGATTGGGCGCAATCTCTCGCGGTTGATTCGACCTGTGCCCACCAGCGTCATCCTGCTCACAATGGGATTTTTGCTTTTCTACAACCTCTACCTTTCCCCGCAACGCTTTCAGATTTTGTACTGGCGTTCGGGTGTTCTGCCTTACAGCACAGCGGTCATCTTTTGGCTGTTGATTCTTGGATTCATCACCCGGCAAATGATCCGTGAAGCGCCTGTCAAGTGGGTGAATTTCGTTGTTGCGCCGCTGGCTTTCCTCGCGGCTGGACTTGGCGAAATCAGCAGTGTCTATCTCTTCAGCGGCACAACCCTGCTTCTGCTGGGGACATGGCTTGCAAAACGAGGAGGGCAGGCCTGGGCTGAAAAGTCATTTCAAACAACGCTCGTCGCGTGGCTCTTCCTTTTGCTTGGGATGCTCACTTTGATCGTCTCCCCCTCCAACGTGAGATTGGCAAACATGGAAGCCAGGCAAAGCCCTCTGCTCCTTGTCCCAGTCAAGTCACTTCGCCACGCGCTCGCTTTCATCGTGGACGCGGGACGGAGTCTGCCGATCCCGCACGCGATTTTTGGGATCAGTATTTTCGCTCTGGCGATTCTTTCTGATAGATCAACCGTCTCCTTTCAACGCGCATTGCTGATGATTGCCGCAACGGCAGTCGTCACTTATCTGATCATCGTCGCGATTCAAACTCCCAGCGCCTATTTCTATAGCGCACCGCCCGACCCGCGCGGACAGTCTCTTTCGCGGTTTACGCTTTTGGTTGGGATCATGGTCATGGCATGGACAGCAGGAAGCTGGCTTGCAGGCAGACTTTCTGGAAACCGGCTTGCGATTGCATTTATCGTTGTTTTATTTGTTGGGTTTGCTTACACGGCACGCAGCATTTCGACGATTTATGCGGAACTCCCCGGTTTCATCTACCGCGCGCAAATCTGGGATGAACGCGATGCCATCATCAAGCAGGCCAAAGCGCAGGGAATTACGCAGGTCGAGGTCCCCGTGATTGACACGGCGCAAATCCACACCCGTGACATGTTCGGCTCAAAAGGCAAAGGTATGACGGAGTTCTCAGAGAACTGCGCGGCGCGCTATTATGGGGTGGATGGTCTAAAAGCGGATTTGCCGTGAGGATATAGACAGGGAAACAAGTCCACCTGTTTGCTTTACCGCGATCTGTCTTTCCACAACCTGAAATCCTTCAAAATCGATCCCCCCAGGAACTCACGAACGATTGAATTTTCAGGGACGAGTTCCAGGTCTATGGGCAGGAACCATTCGAGAAAAGCCAACAGCCGCTTGGCTTCGATGTATTCAGACGTGCCATAAGGAACCTGCCGCAATAACGGCTCGGCCAGCGGTTTGAGGGCGGAAAGTTCATACACCAGCGCGGAATTGAACATCACATCTGCATTTTCCTGGTAGGGGAAAATGTGTCTCTTTTCGCCGCGGCGGACGGATTCCCAGCGTGAGATGGTATCCTGCGCGGAGTAGCCGCGCTCGCGTGCATCGCGGACAATGCGGCGGATCAGGCGTGTATCAGTCGTCGAGACCCTGTTGTGGCGGTCAAGGTTGAGCTGTGTCAGGGCGGAGGCATAAACTCGAAATGCCGCGCCAGCCAAACGGTCCGGGATGAGGCGGGGGTTCATCCCGTGGATGCCTTCGAGAATGATCGGCTGTCCGCGCTTGAGCTGCACTTCGTCGCCCGGTTCGCTTAATCCGGTTAGAAAATTATAGTGCGGGAGTTTGGTTTTTTTACCGGCAACCAGCGATTCGAGATTCTCCGCAAGCAGGGGAAGGTTAAGCGCTTCAATCGTTTCAAAGTCGGGTTTGCCTTTTTCATCGAGGGGGGTCTTGTCGCGGTCGATAAAATAATGATCGAGCTCAAGCGGATACGGCGAGATGCCGAGCGCGAGCAACTGGACCGCCAGGCGGCGGGAGGTTGTGGTTTTGCCGGAGGAGGACGGACCGGCGATGAGAATGATCTGCGAACCGCGCTTTGCGATTTCCTGCGCGAGGTCCGAGACGTTTTGTTCGTGCAGAGCTTCGGAGACCAAAACGATCTCATGTGCGCGCCCGGCCTGGATGGCATCGTTCAACGATCCCACGTTGTCGATGTCGAGACGCGACAGCCATTTGCCGTACTGCAAAAACGCGGAGAGAAGTTTCGGGTAATTGACCATTGGCTTCACTTCGGTGGGCGCATGGCGGCGCGGGAAGTGAAGTGTGAAGCCGCCGCTGATGGGTGTGAGGTCGAACCATTTCAGGTAACCAGTGGACGGAACCATGTAGCCGTGCATGTAGTCCATCATGCGGCTGCCGAGGCGATACAAGGTGAGGTAATCTTTTTTGCGGTATTTGAGCAGGTGTACTTTGTCGTAATAGCCGAGTCTTTCAAATTGCTCGATGGCCTGCTTGATCGGCACTTCCTGGCGTTCAAAGGGCTGATCTGCTTCAACCAATTCCTGCATGTGTTTCCTTAGCCTGGCAAGATCGGATTCATTCAGCGGTTTCATGCCCGTCACATGACAGTAATATCCTCCCGACGCGACGGAATGGTCGATGTTCAATTTGCCTTTGGAAAATAAATCGCTGAACGTCATCTCGAGCAGGAAGGTGAGCGAGCGGCGATAAATGCGCGCGCCATCGGGCATATCCATCGTAACGGGCTGGGCACGCGCGTCCATTTCGACGGGATACGTCAATTCATGCAGGGCACCATTGACAATCGCACCAACCAGCGGTGAATCAAATTCGACGATTTTGAAAAAATCGCGGATCTGCGAACCGCGCGGGCCGGATATGACACGTCCATCCGGGAGGCGGATTTCGATTTCGGAACGGGGGGAAACCAATTTAATGTCAGACATTTTGAAACAGAAAATGATATTTAGCTTTACAGCTTTGACGAAAACCTGGCGAGAAGTTTTTCCGGCTGATGGGCATACTCTTCGAAAGGAATCTCTTTCCGGGTTAGCGACATCAGCGTTTCGGTCAGGACCTTGTTGACTGGTGTGGCGATATTGGCTTTTTCCCCCGCCCGAACGACCGCGCCGTGCAAATATTCCACTTCACTCTTGCCGCGGCCGGAGTGCAAGTCAATGTGAAATGACGGCATCTTGCCGCCGCGCCCGGTCCCGGCGGCGCGGGCAAGAAAAGGTTTCGATAGCCACAAAGGTAATTTCGCGATAAACGCCAGCGCGCGGACGGGCGTGCCGGGCAAATCCATCACTTCCAAATGCTGCGCTTCCATCACCGCCAGGCATTCGCGAAGCATTTCAATCTCAAGTTTGTAAAGTTTCGGATTCGCAAAGACTTCCGCAGCAGTCATATCGAGGATGGCGGAGGTGGGATTTGCGATCAGGTTGGTCAGCATCTTCGACCATTTCATGCTGTGGGCGTCTGGGTACAAACGGCAATTGAGATAGGCGGCGTTGAAAGCCGCCACCAATTTCGCGGACAAGTCGTGTCCTGCCGCGATGCCCATGCCGCGCAATTTCTCCAGCACAATGTCTCCCGCCGCGCGCCGCCCGATAGCCGAGGTCACAGTGCCGTAGATGACCTTGTCCGCGCCGAGTTCGCGCGCGATGGCAGGCTCATTGTCCACGCCGTTGGAGAGGCAAAGGATGGGAGGCAGTTTTTCGGCAAAGGGTTTCATTCCTTCGAGCGCGGCGGGCGTATCGAAGGATTTGAGGGCAAAAAGCGCCGCATCGAACGGACCGTATTTCAACGCCTCTTCCAACGACGGCGCAATCACAAAAGACTGCGGACGAATGATAAACGCTTCTTTCGTCTTTCTTCTTTCATCTATCGTCAAATCCAAACGCAAACCGCGCTCGCGCAATTCATCCACCACTTTGGGCTGTTCCACAAAAACGACGTGATGCCCCGCGAGCGCGAGACTGCCGCCAAAATAGGTCCCGATCGCGCCCGCGCCGAAGACAAGGATTTTTAAAGAGGAAGAATGATTGGGTTGCAAAATGAAAACTCCGGGGAATTATTCCGTCACGTTATTCCAGTGGGCATGATCGTTCAAAGCGTCAATTGCCCAGCGATGTTGATGGGGAAAATAGATCAGACGCGCAAAACCCGTGTTTGCAAACCGAAAACGCGGACCGGCGTCATTGGCGTGCGGCGCGATGCCCACCACTGCGTGCATGAACTGGTTCAGCAATCCGCCATGCGAGACGATCAGGTATCGTCCCGCGGGTCTTTGTAAAAGGCTGTGCAGGGCTTGTCCTGCGCGCAGGTAGAGCGCCCAATCCCCTTCCCAGTCACCTGTCGCCGGGTCGTAGGGCGTAAAAAATTCGGAGCGGGGGAATCGTTCCTTGACCTCCACCGAAGTCAGGCCCGAATACTCGCCGAGGAATCTTTCCATCCATTCGGGGTCGGACTCGACGCTGACATCCAACGCGGAAGCGATGATCTCCGCCGTCTCCTTCGCGCGGACGAGGGGGCTGGTGATGATCAAATCGAACTTCATCCCCTCCGCCTTCCAGCGTTTAGCCAGGGCATGCGCCTGCGCCTGCCCGGTCTCCGTCAGTGGGAAATCGGACTGTCCCTGCCAGCGCGACTCGGCATTTCCCACAGACTCGCCGTGACGAAGCAGGGTAAATACAAAAGACCGGGGTTTATTGTTGTCCATCGTCATGCTTTTCCCCTTTCACTAAATACACCGGCCTGCGCTTGACTTCCTGAAAGATGTAGCCAACATAAACGCCGATAAAACCAAGCAAAGCCATCAACATGCCTCCGACAATTAAAATGACAAACATCAAAGAACTCCAGCCCGGCGCAAGGTTGGATGTGCGCCCGGTCACCCAGAACGACAGTACGTAGATCATCTCCAACGCGGCCAGGCAAAACAATATACCCCCAAGGCTCAAACCAATGTACAAAGGCACAAGCGAAAACGAAAAGATCGCATCCATCGCGAGGCCGATCATCTTTACCAGCGAATACTTGGATTGGCCGCTGATTCTTTCCGCGGGCTGGTAGGGCAGGATCACCATCGGGTAGCCGATCCACGATACCATGCCGCGCAGGAAGCGATGATATTCCGGCATCTGCTTTAGCGCGTCCACGGCCTGGCGCGAGAGGGCGCGGAAATCCGCAGTACCCGGCAGGACACGCGTCCCGCTGATGGCGTTGATCAACCGATAGAACATCCCGGACGTCCATTTTTTGAACGAGGCCGGCTGCGCCGCGTCCATGCGCTGGGTCTGTACCACGTCATAGCCCTGCTGAACCAAATCGAGCATCTGCGGGATCATCTCCGGCGGGTGCTGGCCGTCGGCGTCCATCGTGATGACCACGTCACCGCTCGAAGCGTCCATGCCGGCCGTCAGCGCGGCCTGGTGCCCGAAATTGCGGCTCAGAGATAAAACGGAAACACGCCCATCGCTGGAAGAAATCGCTCGAAGCGAATCAGCCGTCCCGTCGCGTGAACCGTCGTCAACGTACAGAAAATGAAAATCGTACGGGAGTCCGTCCACGATGGAACAAATCCTTGTGTGAGTTTTTTCAACCACACCTTCTTCATTGAAGACAGGGATGATCAGATCGACTGAGCGATCAAGTTTTGAGGACATTAAAAAGATTTTACCACGCCCCCAAAACCGCCTCACAACCGGACGCCGTGCCTGCCTGCCAGCATGGACAGAGCGCGCGTGACCTCGGCTTTTTTCTTCTCCCCCGTCCACGCAAGGGTGTCGGCCAGTACGTCGGCGATTTCTTCGAGGCCGTCTCGCGTCAACCGTCCGAGCATGGCAAGCATGGTGCGGCGAAGGAGGAGGTCGTCCAGGTGCTGCACTTTTTCATTCGAGGCAAGGAACATGATTTCGCGCCGGGAGTAATCGGGAGCGAATTTCAGCGGCGCGTCGCTGGCGCGTTTGATGTAGTCGGCAATGGTTTCCACGCGCGAACCGTAGCGGTCGTAGAGAGCATTCAATCGTTCCTTGTCTATTCCGGTCCACGCGACAAGGACATCAATTTGGCGCTTGCGCTCGTTTGCGTCGCGCGCAAAGCCGCGCCCGCCGCCGATTGCCAGATCGCCGGTGCTTTTCTTGCGCTGAATGTCGAGATGCGCAAGCGCCTTATCTGTCGTTTGCTCCGAGAAGGCGCGGAACGATGTCCACTTGCCGCCGACGAGCGAATACACCGGGAAGTCGAGTCCCGTCCATTCGCCGCTGGCGACCTCGATGGCGTGGTCGCGCGTGATTTGGCCGGTTGTCTTTGCATGGCTGTACGCGAGCGGACGCACACCCGAAAACTGGAACACAACATGCTCGCGCGTGACTTTGATGGCCGGAAATACGCGCGCCACCATTTCGAGAAAATATCCGATCTCTTCGTCGGTGCAAAAGGCTTCGTCGGGATTTTCGATGGGCAGGTCCGAGGTCCCGATCAAGACGCGGTCGTACAACGGGAAGATCAAAACGATGCGCCCATCCTTGTTTTCAAAGAAGAATTCATTTTCGCCAATCGCCTGTCTCAATTCGGGGTGATCGAGAACGAGGTGCGAGCCTTTTGTGCCGCCGATGAAGCGCGTGGAGAGGCCGATGTTTTTGTTGGCAAAGTCGATCCACGGCCCGGCGGCGTTGATGAGGAGCTTCGGCCTGACTTCAAAGGTTTCGTCCGTTATTTCATCGCGCAACAAGACAGAATCCTTTTGCCCGGAAACCAAACTGACGTAATTCAGCGCGTGCGCCTTCGGGTTTTCGGCTTCGGCATCCAGCACGAGTTCGAGCGCGAGTCGTTCCGGGTTTTGGATGGAACCATCATAGTAGGTGGCTGTGTTCACGATTTTCGGATTGAGCCGCGGCCATTTTTTCAGCGAAGCATCTCTTCCCAGAAACTGATGACGCGGCACTGCCCCCTTGCGGCCTGTGTAGGCGTCGTACAGCATGAGACCAATTTTGATCACGAATGAACCGCGTTCGGAGGGCCGGTCCAGCAGTTTCAAGAACTTGAGCGGCGCGTTGAGCAAGCCCGAAAGATATTTGAACATCGGGACGGTCGTCGGAAGCGGCTTGACGATGTGCGGCGCGTTCTGGATCATGCGGTTTCGTTCCCGCACCGCTTCGCGCACGAGACGGAATTCTCCGTTTTCGAGATAGCGGATTCCGCCGTGTGCCATGTGTGAAGAAGCCGAGCTTGCGCCGGAGCAAAAATCGCCGCGGTCCACGATGAGCACCTCCACTCCGTTCAAGGCCAGGTCGCGGAATGTGCCGATGCCATTGATCCCCGCGCCCACGATCAGCACAGAGACTTGGGGATTATTCTTGAAAGAAGAGATGATTTCGTTGCGGTTCATGTTTCTCCTAAAATCTTTAGCCGCGAATTTCACCGATTTGCGCGGATTTTTTTGTCTGTTTTTTCCGATTTAATCACACGGCGATATTCTAGAGAGCCAGCGCCAAAATTTACGAGAAGAGCCAGTTGCAAACCAGTTGCGGTCAGGTAGTGAATAGCTTGCGCTTCGTGAATGGAATTGAGTCTGGATATTGACTTAATTTCAACAACGATCTTTCCATCCACCACAAGATCGGCTTCATATTCACTGATCAATTCGCCTTTATACATCACAGGCAGTTTCACCTTGTGTTCAAATGGAATCCCACGAAGCATTAATTCCTTTTCAAGAGCCTTTTGATAAACTGCTTCAAGGAAACCAGAGCCAAGAATATTATGCACCTCCATTGCCGCGCCGATAATCGCAAAGGACAACTGTTTAAAAAGCAACTCAGCCATGGGACCTCCCGAATTGGCAATTTTGTCCAGAGGAGTGCAAGAATTTTGTAAAAAACAAATCCGCGAAAATTCGCGAAATCCGCGGCAAAATTAACTGACCCAATCAAACGTTCTCGTAACAGCCTTCTTCCAATTCGCGTACAACCCATCACGCGCGGAGGCTTCCATGCGCGGTTTCCATTCCTTGTCGCGGCCCCAGTTGGCACGCAATTCATCATAGTCTTTCCAGAAGCCGACTGCAAGACCTGCCGCGTAGGCCGCGCCAAGCGCGGTTGTCTCCGCGATTTTGGGGCGGATGACAGGCACGTCCAAAATATCGGCCTGGAATTGCATCAGCAATTCATTGAAAACCATGCCGCCGTCCACTTTGAGAGCGGTCAATGTGACGCCCGAATCCTTTTCCATCGCATCAAGCACTTCGCGCGTCTGGAACGCGGTCGCTTCGAGGGCGGCGCGGGCAATGTGGCCTTTGTTGACGTAACGCGTCATGCCCACGATCACCCCGCGCGCGTCGCTTCGCCAATAGGGTGCGAACAGCCCCGAAAAGGCCGGGACGAAGTAAACGCCGCCGTTATCTTCCACGGTCCCTGCCAGCGCCTCAATATCGGACGATTTGCTGATCAGCCCCAAATTGTCTCTCAGCCATTGAACCAACGCGCCCGTAATCGCAATCGAACCTTCCAGCGCGTAGACTGCTTTTTCCTTCCCAATTTTATATCCAAGCGTGGTGAGCAGACCAGATTTCGATGGTACTGGTTTCCCGCCTGTGTTCAACAACATGAAGCATCCCGTGCCATAAGTATTTTTTGCTTCGCCCGCGCTATAGCAAGTCTGCCCGAAGAGCGCGGCCTGCTGATCGCCCAGATCGCCAGCAACTGGAACACCACCCAATGCGCCCTTCGCTGAACCGTACACTTCCGAAGATGACCGTATTTCAGGCAACATCGCACGCGGGATGCCAAGTAATTTCAAGATCTCATCGTCCCAATCGAGCGTGGACAAATCCATCAACAACGTGCGCGAAGCATTGGTCACATCTGTGACGTGTGCGCCGGTGAGATTCCAGATCACCCACGTATCAATATTTCCAAACAGCAACTCCCCTTTTTCAGCGCGCCCGCGCGCGCCGGAGACGTTATCCAGAATCCATTTTATTTTCGGGCCGGAAAAATATGTCGCAAGCGGCAGGCCGGTCTTCGCGCGGAAACGATCCTGCCCCTTATTCGCGTTGAGCGGAGAGACTGCGTTCGCGAGTCCCGCAGTCGAAGCGCCTTTCGCCAGTTCATTGCAAATTGCATCTGTGCGAGTATCCTGCCAGACAATCGCGTTATAGATCGGACGCCCCGTTTCCTTTTCCCAAACGACCGTCGTCTCGCGTTGATTGGTCACACCCACCGCGGCAATGTCACTGGCTTCTGCATCGGCTTTCTCCAATGCGCCGCGGATGACGCGTTGAGTCCGCTCCCAAATCTCCAGCGGATCGTGCTCCACCCATCCCGGTTTGGGATAGATCTGCTGGTGTTCCTTCTGGTCCACGGCAACGATGTTCCCCTCGTGATTGAAAATAATAAATCGTGTGCTGGTCGTGCCCTGATCAATCGCAGCGATGTACTTGGTCATGCCGGCCCTCCAAAACGGGAGATATACCCTATTGTAAAACAAAAAAGGGCTGAGACAAAAAGCCCAGCCCTTTTTGATTCCTTACCCACCGGTTGACAACTTACACCAGAATAAACTTATCCGGCTTGGTTCCGCAAACAGGACAGGCCTCGGTCGGCTTTCCAAACTCGATATAGCCACAGACCGGGCAAAGGTAGAACTCGACTTCGGTCAGGTCCCTGCCCTGTTTCACCGCTTCGAGCGCCAGCGCATACAACCTGGCATGAACCTCTTCCGCTTTCAGCGCATACCCAAACATCCGTTTGGCCTTGTGTTCGTCGGCCTCCGCCTGTTCCAACATGGGCGGGTACATCCTGGTGTATTCGTATGTCTCCCCGTCAATTGCGGCCTGCAAATTATCGGCAGTGGATTTGAGCCCCTCCATCGCGCCCAAATGCCCTGCCGCATGGATCCTTTCCGCCTCCGCCGCCGTGCGGAACAAACGCGCGACATTCGGAAAACCATCCTGCTCAGCCTTTTTTGCAAACGCGCGGTACTTCTGATTCGCCTGGCTCTCACCGGCAAACGCCTCTTTGAGATTATCCAATGTGCTTGGCATGGTACCTCCTGAGTTCAAGTTGATTGAGAAAATTTACACAATACAATTATATCTCAACCCAACCGCGTGCCCCGCTCAAAAACGATTTCCCATCCATGGACTTCTTCCCCGCCGGCTGCACTTCATCAAGGATCAAAACCCCGCTTCCCGCGCCGACCGCGGGCTGATTCCGCCAAACCAGCCTCCTCCCCGCTGATTCATTTCCCGCCTCCTCATGCGCGCGATGGACTTTGAGAATCCCCCCATCGAAATCCATAAACGTCCCCGGCCACGGGTTGAACGCGCGCACGCGTCGCTCCAACTCTTCGGCGGGGCGCGTAAAGTCAAGGCGGCCCTCTTCCTTCTTCATCATCGGGGCATACGTCACGCCTTCTTCGGGTTGAGGGACCGGTTGGAGTTTTCCGGAAAAATAATCGGGCAGGGTCTCGATCAGCAGGTCCGCTCCCAGCGTGGATAATGATTCAAAAACGGAACCAGCCGTATCGTCCCGCGTGAGGCGGATGGATTTCTGACTCAGCATCGGCCCGGTATCAAGTCCCACATCCATTTTCATGATGGTCACACCCGTCTCTTCATCGCCGTGTAATATCGCGGCATTGATCGGAGCCGCGCCGCGCCAGCGCGGAAGCAGGGATGCGTGCACGTTGATGCAGCCGAAGCGCGGCAGATCCAAAACATCCTTTTTCAGAATCTGACCAAACGCCGCGACGACAATCGCATCCGGCGACCAGGCGCGGAGTTGATCCATCGCGGTTGGCTCGCGAAGTTTTTCAGGTTGAATGACAGGGATGTTCAATTCAAGCGCGAGCGTTTTGACAGGCGGCGCTTTCAACCCGCGCCCGCGGCCTGACGGACGATCCGGCTGTGTGACGACGCCGACTACTTCATACGCGCCCGCAAGCGCGCGCAGACCAGGTAATGAAAAATCTGGCGAACCCATGAATACAATGCGATATGACATATTCGGATTTTACTTTATATCACGTCATTGCGAGCACACGTTGCGAAGCAATCTCCAATAAACGGGGGATTGCTTCCCGAAGGTCGCAATGACATCATTGACATCCACAGTACCAATGGCGGAATGTTTTGGTTGCTTTTTGCCCTGAATGGTTGTAAAATACTGCAAATCAAAAATCAATTCATTCGGAGGAAAAATCATGTCCCAAGCACCCATGTCCCCTGATGTCACGAGCGATGACAAACTGTGGGCCGCGCTCGGTTACGTTATTCCGCTTATCGCCCTTGTCGTTCTGTTCATGGAAGACAAAAAGTCCCGCCCGTACGTAAAGTTTAACGCCGTGCAATCCCTCGTGGCAACCGTGGTACTTTCGATCCTTTCCACTGTCACGTGCGGCTTTGGCGCAGTTCTCTTCCTCATTATGCTTTGGTGGGCTTACCAGGCTTACCAGGGACAGGACGTGAAGATCCCGATGATCTCGGACTTCATCCGCAATCAAGGCTGGGCGTAATCCCTGCTCCTGTTTCAAAAAAACTCACGGCATGATGCCGTGAGTTTTTTGATTCCCAAGAGGTGTATGCAGGATTAATTTCGCATACTATTACGGGATACTTCCCGCCAAATCAGACCCAACGCGGATTTCAATATCCACCGCGGAGGCCGGGTCGGGACTAAATCGAATCTGCGCGCTGGAAAAGCCATACGTGGCGACCAAATAACGCAGGGTATAAAGCTTCGGCCCATACACAACGATGACCGACTGCCCATACACGTCGTTCGCCGGGCCAACTTCGGTCACATTCAAACCCTGGGATTGGAAGAAAACACCTGCGCGTTGTTCGAGCCCCGTGAAAGTGCCGTCCACCACGCGGACTCGGGCTTCCTCTTGCTGCATTAAAGTGACCGGGTCACCGCTGGCGATCGGGCTAAGCGGACCGCTGGTGGTGAAGATTTCGTCGCGCAAAACGCGGATCTTATCTGCAATCGGCTTCAGGATGCTGGCGTTCTGCCCGCCCAAAACCACGTTATCGAGCGTGACCATGGAAATATCGATGACTCCCGACTTGATATTCTCAGGTGTGATGTCCTTGCCCAGAACGGCCAATTTTATGGCCTCATCCAACGACATGTTGGTATGGATGCCGTGTGACAACTTTGCGTAGATCGCCGGAGCCTGCGGAATCAACACGGGGAAGAATGCCGGGTCGAATACCTTTTTCTGAATGGCAAAGATGACCTGTTGCTGGCGCTTGGCGCGGTCCACATCGCCGCCTTCGGTTTTGCGGGTGCGCGCGTAGGCCAGGGCTTTCCATCCATCCAAATGACGATACCCGCCGGGGGTCACAACCACATGATCCGTACCGGGGCCCATGGGATCGAGCACGAGCCGCTCCTCGGGCCACACTTCAATGCCGCCGATCATGTTGATCATTTCCGCGAAGGCGTAAAAATCTATCTGGGCATAGTATTGCACGGGAACACCAAGCAACTGCTCGACGGTCTTCATCGCCAACCCCGGTCCGCCTCCGGGAAGCTGGTTGCCTTCGCCGGTGGAATACGCGGTATTGATGCGGCTGTATCCATAACCGGGGATATTCACCCACAGGTCACGCGGAATGGACAACATGCCCGCCGTCTTGGTAAGCGGGTCAATGGTGAACAGGATCATCGTGTCCGAACGCGGCGGCCCCTCGTTGGCTTGGAGGTCGCGGTAATCCAGGCCGATGAAAAGCACGTTGATGCGGCTGGCCCCGTCCCACGCGGGAGGAAGCAGGCTGTCTGCCACAGGAATGGGCGTTGCAGGCAGGGCATCAACCGCCAGGGGAGTGCCCTCTGCATTCAATACCGGCGTAGATAATGCGTCAACCGTCCCGCCTTCACAACTGGCGGGAGGAATGCCCGGCAGGCTGGTGAGAAGCCAGCAGGCGGTAAACCCGCGTGTGAAAATAAAAGCGCCGACGCCTAAAGCCAGGGTCACCACCCAGAAAATGATCTGCCCCACCGAGGGACGTCCCAGTTTCAATTTTGGAAATTTGATATTTTTCAGATTTGGGAATTTGATGTTTTTCAGAAATTCAAGTATTTTCATGGCTTAATATATACCATATTCAGGCCGAGTCGGTCCAAGCCTTCCTTCGCCCAGTACTGCACAATGGCAGAGTCGTCGCTCATGGAATCCATCATCGTTTTGATGGCGCGATGGTCCTTGATCTCGGACAGCGCGCGCAAAGCGATAATGCGGACGCCCACGCCCGCTTCTTTCATGACCTCGAGCAGGGCCAGCACCGAGGGGACTCCGATGGCAGCCAGGGCATTCCCCGCCAAGCCCGCCGTCAGAGAGTCTTCATCGGCGAGGGTCTTTATCAACGCGGGGACCGCGCTTTCGTGCGGATGACTGCATAGGGCCAGTGCAGTGGCCGCGCGCACTTCGGGGGCTGAGTCGCTGAGAAGCGGGACCAGGTTTTCGGTCCGCGTGTGAGGCGAATTTGCGAGGGCGCGCACTGCCCACCAGCGATGATCAGAATCCGGGGAGTGGGTCAAATCCAATAACGCGGGAATCGAGTCCTCACCCATTGCAGTGAGGCCGGGGATGGCCGATTCGGCGCGGGAGTCGTCGCCGCTGGTGAGTTCGGCCAGGAGGTCGTTCAGACTTGGCACTCGAAACCTTATTTTGCGGGAGGCGGAACGGGAAGTTTGTCCTGCGCAGTGTCTTTCCACTTATCCCCTTCATCAATCAACATTACGGGGATGTCATCCACAATGGGGTATTTGCGGCCACAATCCTGACAGATGAGCCACGAATCCTTGTGCAAGACAAGCAAACCATCTTTTTCACGAACGCAGTTTGGGCATCGTAGAATTTCAAGCAGTTCCTGACTGACCATATTTGCTCCTTATCAGGCGAGGATTGTACCATGCCTGAGATGGTGTTTAAACGCAGACTTCGGAGGTTTCGATGAAGAGCATTTTGCCACGAATTACGCGGATTCACGCGGATTTTAAAACTAATTTCAGTAAATCACAGATTGCACGGAATGCAGACTTCAGTCTGCAATTTTTCGAGGCCAAAGCAGACTACACCTGCCCCCTGGACTGTCCGTACGTCCAGGACAGGCTGGCGGGCGGTGCCAGGGAAGTCCGCGCTCCGAAACAAATTCGTAAAAATCCGCGTAACACCTGCACTGCACCAACGCAGTGCAGGTGTTACGCGGTCGGTTGTCTACTTATAACCATGTTCAAAACGACGAGCGTAGAGAGGCGGCCACTCATCGTTTCAAAGTCTATTTTACGAACTTGGCGAGAGGCACAATTCTTTCTTCTTGGCTTGTTTGGCAGGGTCTTCCGTGCCGGGGCCGTATTCACAGACCGCGCTCCAGGGTTCGTAATGTGTTTTGAACGTATCGGCAAAATAGACTGCACCGTCTCGCAAGACCGTGCGCGTGACGGTGACATCGGCTCCCTCCGCGGCGTAATCCACCTGATTGATTTGGTTTTTACTCAGCTCGGGATTTTCTTCAAAGATCGGCTTCGTCGCGGGCACGATACCCACCGGCCCGGTAGTTTCCCAGGTAACGGAGCGGCCGTCGGAGGTGGAATAAAGTTTCCACGTGAGCGTACGCGCGCCGACATCAACGTAGGTTTCCATCAGCATCCAGTAGGGTGTATCGTTTGTAAATTTGAAATCCACAAGCGGGAAATATACTGTGGCATCCAGCCCGGCAAGATCTGAATCCCGGTCGCCGCTTTGCGTCATCTCATAATATGAAACGCGATAGGCATGTGAGTAGCGTTCTGCCACCGGAAAACCTGCGAAGAATACGGTGCGGAACAGCGTAGTGCTCACCTGGCACACTCCCCCGCCCACGCCTTTGATCGTCCGCCCGCCGTAAATAATCAGCGCTTCGGCAAACCCGTTTTCAAGGCTCACATCGCCAAGCTGGGAACCCATCGAAAAAGTTTCGCCGGGCGCGACCAAAACGCCGTGATAACGTTCGGAGGCCGCGACAATATTTTGAATACGCGCTTCACTCGAGCCATAGAAAAACGATGTCTGCTGGCCGACGAGCTGCGTGATGCCCAATTCGGCGGCAGTGGCGATATCCTGTGCGGCGGGTTGCTGCTCCGCGACCGAAAGCAAAACGGTGTGCTCGCCGCGCAAAAGCGCGTCGTTGATGGCGGTGATGCTGGCTTCCACGTCCATCTCGCGTCCCACCTGCGAAGAAGCCAGCAATTCCAACTGGAGTGTGGCATCGTTGAAGATGAACTTCGCATTCGCAGGCAGACGATCCACGAACGGCTTGAGATCATTTAATATCCCTCTCAGCGCCGCAGGGTCGAGTCCAACCCGGACCTCGGTCTGGCCGCCGTTATCAATGCGACTCACCCCGATCATATTCGCCACCACCGGCACATCATAAGTCCACGGGCCGGGATCGCCTTCACGATAGTTGGGCAGGGAAAGCACAAGCGGCTGGCTGAGAATTCGCCGCGCGGCTTCCGCTTGAGCCGAAACATCGAGGGTGGTGGGTGCGGCTTCCTGAATAACGAGCGGCACCTCCCCATCGCGGAAAGACTGCAACTGCCCGCCGAGATAGATCAAAGTGGCATCGAGATTTAAGATGCGCCCCACCTGCCCCGGCTCAGCAACGACATTCGTCCCTTCGAGGCGCAGGCTGGCCTCAACAACCGGGCGATTTACTTCGGTTCCAATCCTCTGCAAATAACTGTAAGCCACGCGCTGATCGAAGATGATGACCGGTGCGACGTCCGCGCCTACGCCGCGTGCGCGGATTTGCCCGGCCAACGCGCCGAAGAGTCCACCTTCGCGGCCGAGGTGATACGCGGCCAACGCGCTGGAGGAGGGATCGAAGACCATGCCCAATTCCGCGGGCGAAGCCACCCAAATCTTTTCGCCGTCACGGAACAGGATTTTCCCGGTGATCGGATAGGAAAGGGTCTGGCTGAGTTTCAGCGCGGCATCGTTGGGCGATAAACCGGATAAATCCACGCCTGCCACCGAGACACCGGGGAAAATGCGCCCGGCATACAATAGCTGATAGCCAAGCGTCCAGACGATTACTGCGCCGAAAAAGAGCACCAGTCCGCCCGCGAGTGCGGTGATAATCAAAGCCATCGGGTTCTGGCGTTGTGGTAATGGGTAAGAGAGGGTAGTCATAGGCAAAGATTATAACGATTAAAGTGAGTACAAATATGAGAAAAAGTGAAGTACTCGTGCTGCGCCGAGAGCAATCCCGAAGGGATGGAATGACTGTAGAATAAGCGCAGACCCGCCGAAATCCCAAAGGGATGACATGGTCTGTGAAAAATCCATGACACCCCTTCGGGGTTCACACAAATATTCGTTCAATCTATAAACATTTCACTCGTTTCGACAAGCTCAACGCAGCGCCTTCGGAGTTGTTTTGTCCAGGGTAAGCGAAATAGTCTCATGCTAGAGTTTAAGCCCAGGAATCAGCATTGGCGTGACACGTTTGTAATCCGCGTAGGTCTGGCCGAATTCCCGTAGAAGTTTTCGTTCCTCGAAATAAGCACCAACGAGGATGTATACTGTCGCGGCAGCATAGACAGTGAAGGAGTTGAGCGTCACGGTTGGGGTGAGCCAGAGAAAAAGCAGGCTAAACGTGTACAACGGGTGGCGGATGTAGCGATAGAGTCCGCGGGTGGTGAGTTGGCCAGGCTTTTCTTCTTCGAAAAGTTGGCGCAAACCGACGAAGGAAAGCGTGTCCGTTTGCAGAAGCGCGGCCAAAAGCAGAAGCGCGGCGAGTCCCTGCCCGGCGGGCATGAGCAAATTCCACGGCGATGCAACCGAATACAGAGGGCGATCTGGCAATGCGACCATGAGATACAAAATCGGCAAAAAACTCAACACGGCAAAGACATTGTAGCTGAGACGATAGATCCGCATGAAACCGGAACCGAATACGCCGCGAAAGAAATCTTTTGCAGAGTTTGATGCAAGAATGGAATGGACGATTCCCCAAATGGCAATGGCGAGAGCGAGGTAGAAAATGCTCATCAATGATTTATCCTTTAACACGTAGTGACGACATAAGTCGTCACTACCTTACAAACGCTTTTGGAGTCCGAAGTTTCCCAACTTCGGTGCAAAATCGGGAGATTTTGCACTCCCCAGCCATTACTCCGCGCCGAACGCGGGAAGTTCGAGCGTCTCCGCACCGGATTGCACGAGATAATACGGCATCCACGCCACGCCAAAGAGGTTGACGAAGATGTCAGTTTTCTTGGGATTGATGGTGATTTCGCCCGTCTCGTTGACCACTCGTCCCCAGCGGTCGTTGATCTCCGCGATAACCTCTTCGCGCTGACGCTCTTTTTCGGCCAAATCTTTTTTGAATTGGGCAATTGCGTCAACGGATTCTTCCACGTCGGCCTTGGCGTTTTCAGTCATGCGGCGTTTGCTGAGGGAGGAGGAAAGTTTGCGCGTACTGCGGCTGCCGGTGAACAGTCCGAGCACGTTTTCAGCGTGGGTGCCCATTTCTTCCATTTTGCGGTTTTGAAGGTCGGCTTCATCCTCGCGGAGTTCGCGTTCTTCGCGGGCGAGCTTGTCTTCGAGCGTTTTGATCTGGCGGTCAAGTGTGGCAACTTTTTTGGCAATCTCAGCGTCACGCGCATCGCGGGCGGTATCGGCGCAGGCTTTCATGAATTCGGCCTGGCTCACATCCGGCCCGGCATAAACTTTGAGGGCGGCATTGGCGCGCGCAGTGACGGCGGAATTGCGGAAGACCCAATCCATAAAATCTTTTTGGAGAGCGGTCATGGATTTGGAGTCATTCAGCGGCGTGTCTATCGTTCCGAAACGCGCGGAAGCGGCGGGCATGGTTTCCACTTTGTCCAGGGAGGGGCCGTTATACGTGAATTCATCCCAGCGGATGACGCCGCGTTTATCCGGTGAGGCTATCAGCGCGGCGCGCGTAATTTCCGTGTCCACGCCATATTTGCGGTCAAGGATGCGGACTTGGGCGGCGGCAAGCAGAGATGGCTTGTAGACAATGCCCTGAATCATCGCGTCGCCGGGCATGGCGCGTTGTGCGGAGGAGAATGCTTCGGGCAGGCTGTAATTCTGCGGGAGGAAGTATTCGCGGATACCGGCGGGGAGGGTTGGCTTGGTTAAACTTGCGTCGGATTTTTGATTTCCGATTTCCGATTTACGATTTACGATTTGCGATTGACGATTGGCGGGGGGTGATTGGTAATTGGAGATTGGAGATTGGAAACTGGTGTCGGGCACGGGGACGGGTTGGAGGGTCTCCATCGAGGGCTGACTCACAGTGGCGGACATGTCCCTCGAAACGGTGGCAGGTTTCGGGGCGGTGCGAAGCGTTGTGTCAGCGTTGGCAAGTTCGTTGAGGGCGGGAATCTGAGTCCGCGTGAGAGGGCCGGCGAGGAAGTTCATCGCCCAACGAGTCTGGAATACCGCGGGCGTTTTCTCGTGGACGTTGTGCATGATGAAGACGCGCTTGCCCAAAGTCGAAATGAGTTTGTCCATCGTGGCGCGTGAGACGCCGCCCGCCGCGCTTTCGAGGCCATCGAGCAAACGATTCTTGTCCTGTTCGGTTTGCAGTTTGCCGATGAACCACGTGCCCGCGTTGGAGAGGGCCTTGTAATCCACGTCCACTGGATTTTGGGTGGCGAGCAGGAGGCCGAGGCCAAAGGCGCGCGCCTGTTTGAGCATTCGCAGAAGCGGCTGTTTTGAGGGTGGATTGCGCTGGGGAGGAAGGTAGCCGAAAATCTCGTCCATGTAGAGGAGCGCGCGCAGTGAGGTGGAACCGCTTTGCGTACGCATCCAGGTTTCGACCGCGGAGAGCAACAGTGTGACGAAGAACATGCGCTCGGTATCCGAAAGATGGGCGAGGTAGAAAATGTTGTGGCGCGGGCGGCCATCTGCGGTGAACAACATGGACTGGATATCAAGCGGCTGGCCCTCGCGCCAGGTCTCAAACGCGGGCGCGGCGAGAATATTGTTCAGGATCATCGCCAGTTCCATGCGTTCTTTGGGCGGGAAGAAAGTATCCACAGGAAACGCGCCGAGTTTTTCAAAAGGCGGGGTTTGGGTTTGCAGGATGAGTTCGGTCAGTTCGACGTCGCGGCCTTCGCTCCAGGCGTTCTCGAAAATGTTGGAAAGCAAAATGTGTTCACGCGAACGGATGGGGTCAACATCCTCCATACCTACGAGACCGAGCAAGGCAATGACAGTGCTGGAAATCTTTTCGCGCAGGGCTTCGCGGTTTCCATCCCATTCCAGGGCGGGCGCGGCAAGCGACGACAAAACGCTGACAGGTATCCCCGCATCCGAGCCGGGAGTATAGATTGCAAACTGTACGGCATTTTTCAACGCGAGGAGACGATCCGGGCCAATGCCCCACTCTTTGAGTCCATTTCTCCACGCGGTCGAGGCCTCCGCCGCGGCCTGCTCCAGCGATTTGCCGGCGCGGCGCGCCATCTCCGGCTCGATCCACGGTTGGAAATCCTGCGGCGCAAGTTCGGGGAAATGCAGAAGTAAATTTGTAAGATCACCCTTGGGGTCAATAATGATCGCGGGGATTCCCTGCAAGGCGGCTTCTTCAAGCAAGCCGATACATAAGCCGGTCTTGCCTGAACCGGTCATACCCGTGACGACGGCGTGAGTGGTCAGGTCCGCGGGATCGTACTCCACAACTCTCGCGGTCACTTTGCCGGTTTTTGCGTCGAACAATCTGCCGAGATAAAAAGATGAGTCTGCCATCGAGTCTCTCCTCACACAAATAGAACGTACGTGCTAGACGGTTAATTTACTCTATTTTATGCCAAATGGCAACAAAAAACTGCGAGGCTTTCGCCTCGCAGTTTTGATCCTTTCGTTCTAGCTCCCGTTGTCGTTATCGTTGTTGTCATTATCGTTACTATTGTTATCGTTGCTATCGTTATCATTACTGTCATTATCGTTGCCGTCGTTGGTGTTATCGTCACCGCCGCCGTCATTGGTGTTATCGTCGCCGCCGCCGTCGTTGGTGTTATCGTCGCCGCCGCCGTCATTGGTATTATCGTCACCGCCGCCGCCATTGGTGTTATCGTCGCCGCCGCCGTCGTTGCTATTATCATCGCCGCCATCGTTGGTGTTCTCGTCACCGCCGCCGTCGTTGGTGTTGTCATCGTTCGAATTGGAGCCAGAGTTACTGTTTTGGTTCTCATCTCCAGAGTTCGACCCGATCACTTCGATCCTGGTCACGATGAAGTTTCCATTGGCATCATAATAGCCTTGAATTTTTATGATTGCGCCCGGTTTTAAATCACCTATGATCTGAGCCTGGGCGATGGAAACCGTCAGCCCGTTGATAACCAAGGTATCGCCGGTGATGGTTTCAACCGTTCCTTCCATCTCGATCTTATCCGACTCACCGCCATCCTGATTATCCGACCCATCGCCGCCCGCATCATCACCGGGCTCCGGGGTTGGTTCCGTTTCAGAAGGTGAATCAGCAGGCGACTCATCCTCCGTATCCATTTCAACAGGTTTGCCCTCCGGCACAAGAGTCCCCGAAGGAAGCAATTTAAGCGACTGGGCCTCCACAAACCCTTCCGCATTCGTGCGGCCGGTGACCACCACCGCCGCGCCATTTTGCAAAGGCTCGGCCGGAAGTTTCGTGGAATCCAGGATCACCACGCGAATCCCGCTAACGTAATACCGATCTTTGAGCACCTGCAACTCACCAGCGAACTGGATCGTTTCATGCCTGCCTTCGGCAAGCAACTCGCTCACCTCATGCAGTCGTTCATTCTCAAATTCAACTTTCAGGGACTCGCGCTGTTTTTGATCAAAAATGAAGAATAAGCGCATATCCTCCCAGGTACGTTTGACCGTGTACAGGCTTTCACCCGGCAAAGCCGAGGCTGAAGCATTCACAAGTCCGGTGCCGCTAAGCAGGAAAAGGGCGGCGAGGAGGAAGGAAATTGCAAATCGCTGGATGCCGGGAATCACGCGCCGGCGCGGGGCAATTTTTGCTTCACGCAACTCAGCGGCGCGTTGAAGCAGTTTTGCACGCCCGCGGCGCATGGCTTCGGGAGAGGGATCGGGCGCTGTCAGCGCGCGTGCCCGCGAAGATGCTTCAAGGATTGGGCGCAGTTCATCGGCCAGATCGGGATATCGAGCAACGATAGAATCGATAGCCGTACCCTGCTCGATTGCCTGCAAGCCTTCTTCTAGTGCTTCATATAACTTATTCATAATCCACCTCGCCAATCTGGCGCTGGAGAGCGGCCAGCGCGCGAAACTGGAGGGCTTTTACTGCATTGACATTTTTCTTCATGTGAGACGCAGTTTCTTCCAGGGAATATCCCTGACCAAATCGTAAAGCCAGAACATCCTGTTGTTCGGAAGTGAGCTGGGCATAGGCCTGCTGTACACAGCGATTCTGTTCGCGCTGATCAAGCTCGGTATGTATGGCAGGCCCAAGGTCCGGCATGGATTCGGAGATGGCTTCCACCGGCCTGCGATATTTGCGGCGCAGGTGGTCCATCACAGCATGTGAAGCCGTCGAAATCAGCCAGCCCTTCAGGTTGGTCTGCGGGGCGCGTCCGCTTTGAGCGGCTTCGAGCAGGCGCACGAACACGTCACTGGCGATATCCTCCGCGAGCGTTTGGTCGCTCAGACGGTAGAAAACGTAGCGATAGACCTCGGAAAAATACTGGTCATACACTGCACCGATAACCTGCGAGTCGAGTTGTTGCAGGCCATCCAGCGCGCGTCTGTCATTATGGGCAATCATGATATACGCGGTACTCGGTTGAAAGAAAGTGGAATTAGGTTGATCTTTCATCGGAGTATACCACCCAGGCCGGTGACTTTATCGGCCTGGGTACGCAACGCTTTGGATATCAACCGCCTGAACTGTTTTCGCAGTCTTCATATTTAGCCTCCGGAAGCCTCATGACCATGGTTTGTGTTTGGATTTCCAACTATATAGTCGTACAAATTGCAGAAAGGTTATGGGCTGTCCCCTATTTTTAATGATTCGCCCCCTCCCTATGCCTGGTTGTGGATTTTGGGAAGAGATGAAAAGGCCCCATCCCCAGGCCTGGTTTGTTGCGGGAAAAATAAAATCAGGCGTATTGTTCAGACCGGCTATTTATGCTATCATATGCGCAGGGTGAGCAACTGAAATAATTTTGGATGGTAATTGACAGGAACCAAGGTTCTGTCATGATTTAGTGGATAAGAATCATAGGCCCAATTTAGAGTTATAGGATATACAAGCAAACCCACTTAGACGCCCCGGGAGGGAGAAGGTAATGAATAAAAAGGTGCTTGTCATTGACGATGATCCCGATCTCGGCAAGCTCGTTGAGGCCATCTTAAAACCAATTGACCTGATGGTCTTTCAGGCTTGTTCCGGCAGTGCCGGGTTAAAAAAAGCGTACGAGGTTCAACCCGATATTGTCATACTCGACGTTATGATGCCCGGATTGAATGGCTTCGACGTATGCACGCGCCTCCGGGAAATGGCCGGTGTGCCTATTCTCATGCTTACCGCCCGGGGTAATCCATCCGATGTTTTGCATGGCTTCAATGTTGGAGCGGATGATTATATTAAGAAACCATTCAACAAGGATGAATTCACCGCACGCGTATGCGCCCTGTTGAGACGTTCCAGCAACCACACTGGAAGCGAAACATCAAATATTACCAATTACACAGACAACCTTCTACACATCAACCTGGAATCACAGTCAGTGGAACTGGCAGGTAATATACTGGAATTATCCCCGACGGAATATAGCCTATTGGCATGCCTGGTGCGAAATATGGGAAAAATCGTGCCACACAGGCAGATCTTCCGTGAGGTTTGGGGAAGTACCTATGGAGATATATCCTCCACGCTAACGCTCTATATCTATTACCTGCGGAAGAAGCTTGAGGATTCCAAGCACGGCCATCAATACATCCATACGCAGTGGGGACGCGGGTATTTGTTCCTGCCGCGGCAAACGGACCGATAAACCAGATAAAAAATGGGGGAATTCAAAGGATTTTTAAATGAATCTCCAAGTCTCCCAAATAATACTTTTGGTAAAGTAATTGTAATTCCATATATCCACTGATTATTCCAATTCTCAATGGGTGTATCAGCCCTTTCTCAAGTCAATAAAGTGCCAGCGGTCCTTGCATAGATATTCAGAGCAAACAAGAGGGTTTTTTTACAGGTATTTGTAGTTGGGCAGGCAATTTCCTCTATAGGTGTTTTTATCCCCAATTCCTTATCGTTACTGCCAATTTATGATTTCTACTGGTGATTGGTTGATTAAATTTCCCATCGCGAGGAGAAATATGTGCAGTAAAGTTCAAGAATTAGCCCGAAAAATAAGTATAACAGTCGATGATTTCGTGGGCGAAATGCGAAAACGAGGATGCAGTGAGCAAACCGCATTGAAAATCTGGCGCGGCGTTTATGAGGAGTTCACGGATTTCAATGACAACGATATCTATCTAAGCAATCTCCGTAAAGCGGCCGATGTATTGAAAGTTACCACCGGAACGCTTTTGCCAAGATAAAAAACACAACAATTCACAATTGCCTTGTGACGAAGGCACTTCCATTTCCTTGATTAAACCGGATGCAGAAATTACGAAAGATCTAGCCAGTGGCGAGGGTATTACTTTGCAGAACGAAATTTTACTAGCACCGAATCAAAGAGAAACTGACGCCTCACATATGGTTCAAGGACGGAATGGCTATTACATTACCAAACGCATTATTGATCTACTAATTGCCCTGTTTTTTTTAGCGATCTTATTCCCATTGATGGCAATCATCGCCATAGCAATACTCATTTATTCGCCAGGCCCGATATTTTATATTCAGGAACGAGTCGGTGCAAGGAGAGAACAACGGGGGAAGAACTCGTACTGGAAGATGGTGCATTTTCCTTGTTACAAATTTCGAACAATGAAAATAAATTCGGATGCCTCGATACATCAAGCATATGTCAAGGCATTAATTGAGAATAATCAGGAACAGATGGCGGCACTACAAGGCAAGGAGACGGAAATCCGTAAATTGGTGAATGATCCAAGGATCATCCGCCCGGGAAAATTATTGCGTAAATATAGTCTTGATGAATTACCTCAACTCTTGAATGTATTGCGTGGAGATATGAGCATGGTTGGCCCTCGACCTGCAATACCCTATGAAGTGGAAGTTTACAAGCCGTTTCACTTGAGACGCCTAGAGGCCCAACCCGGCATCACCGGCTTACAGCAAGTCACCGCCCGTTGCATTGCGGATTTTGACCAGCAGGTGCAATTGGATATCCAGTACATTGAGCATCAGTCTCTTTGGCTTGACACCAAAATCATGTTGAAGACCCCTTTGGCAATCCTTTTTGCAAAGGGAGCATATTGACAGCGGAGGAGAATTTGCATGAATACGATCAGAATAGGGATCATTGGATATGGCTATTGGGGACCGAACATCACGCGCAATTTTGTTGAACTTCCCGGATCGGAGGTTATCGCCATTGCCGATCTCAAAGAAGAACAACTGAAACGCGCCAAAGCAAAACATCCTCAGGTTGTTTTGGTCAAAGATTATCACGAGCTCTTTAAACTCGAACTAGATGCGGTTGTTGTAGCCACCCCCCCGGCCACCCATTACACCATCGCCAAAGACTGCCTGGAACAAGGTTTGCATGTCCTGGTCGAAAAGCCACTAACACTTGACAGTCAGCAGGCCAAGGGATTGATTGAACTCGCGGACTCAAAATGCTTGACCCTGATGGTGGGGCATACCTTTGAATACAACACAGCCGTACAAGCCCTGAAAGCATATATCGATAGCGGGGAACTGGGAGAAATATATTACATTGATACCGCGCGGCTGAATCTGGGATTGTTCCAAAGAGACTCAAATGTGCTGTGGGATCTTGCACCCCACGATATTTCCATTTTGCTTTACCTTCTTAACCAGACCCCGGTCTCAGTCAGTGCGCAGGGAGTTCCCTGTATTTTTAAGGGTATTTATGATCTCGCTTACTTGAATTTGATTTTCCCAAGCGGTATTCCAGCCTATGTGCATGTAAGCTGGCTGGATCCATGTAAAGTCCGCCGGGTTACCGTCGTTGGCAGTAAAAAAATGGCGGTCTACAACGATGTGGAAACTGATGGGAAAATCAGAATCTATGACAAAGGCATTGAAGCGCCAGCATATACAAACGGTTTCGGAGAATTCCAATTCAACTATCACCATGGGGATGTCACCATACCAAACATTCGATTCTCCGAGCCTTTGCGCGAGGAATGCCAGCATTTCATCAACAGCATCATAAATCATACCGAGCCCTGTAGCTGTGGAAACGACGGGTTGAGAGTCGTCAAAATATTGGAAGCCGCTCAACGGTCTATGATGAACGGTTCGACTCATGAGGTGATCCAATGGTGAACGCAGAATTCGCCCGTATCGCCCCTGACGTGAAGTTGGGGAAGGATGTCAAAATTTTTGCCTTCGTCAACCTGTATGGCTGTGAGATTGGCGACGAAAGCAAGATTGGCACGTTCGTGGAAGTTCAAAGAGGTGCCAAAATTGGAAACCGGGTAAAGGTTTCAAGTCACTCGTTTATCTGCGATGGTGTCACTATTGAAGATGAAGTTTTCATCGGTCACGGGGTAATGTTCATCAACGATAAATACCCAAGATCGACCGCACAAGATGGTGCTCTCCAAACCGAGGCGGACTGGACGTGTATTCCAACTTTGATCCAACGCGGCGCCTCAATCGGAAGCAATGCCACCATCCTGTGTGGAGTAACCATTGGTGAAGGTGCAATTGTCGGTGCCGGCAGTGTTGTCACGCAGGATGTTCCGCCCTGGACAATTGTGGCTGGCAATCCGGCAAAGACTCTGCGCACAGTGGAACCAGTGCAAGAATCCGAAACCAAATAAGTATCATTAGGAGGTTGTCATGAATGTCCCATTGGTTGATTTGAAGGCCCAATACGCACCGCTTAAAGATGAAATTCTCAGCGGCATTTCCAAAGTTTTTGACAGCATGCAGTTGTTCCTTGGAGAAAATGTCCAGGGACTTGAAAAAGAATTTGCCCAATTCTGTGGTGCCCCGTGCGGCATCGGTGTGAGCGATGGCACAAACGCGTTGCACATCATCCTGCGCGCCCTTGATATTGGGCCTGGTGATGAGGTAATTACTGTCTCGCACTCCTTCATGGCCACCACTGAAGCAATTCTTCTGACCGGAGCACAGCCGGTGTTCGTAGACATTAATCCGGATACCTACCTGATGGATGTTTCCCAGATTGAAGCAAAAATCACACCACGCACCAAGGCTATCTTGCCCGTACATTTGTATGGCCAGGCAGTGGATATGGACCCTCTGCTGGAAATAGCATCACGGCATGGATTGCGAGTGGTTGAGGATTGTGCCCAGGCTCATGGCGCTGAATACAAAGGGCACAAAGTGGGTTCTCTAGGAGATGCGGCAGGCTTTAGCTTCTACTTCTCGAAAAATCTGGGCGCGTATGGCGAAGGCGGTTTCATTACGGCAAAGGATCCTGAACTTGCGACAAAAATCCGTAAGATCCGCGATCATGGCTCAGGGGTTAGATATCACCATGACATCGTTGGCTTGAACGGACGGTTGGATGAAATTCAGGCTGTGGTGCTGCGCGCAAAACTGCCGCATCTTGCCTCCTGGAATGAGAAACGCCGTGAACATGCCGTAATGTACAACTCCTTGTTGGAGGGTTTGCCGCTAACAATACCTGTTGAGCTGACCGATAACCATCATGTATATCACCTATATGTCATCCGGGTTTCAAATCGGGATCAGCTTCAAGCTTACTTAAAAGAGCAAGGTGTTTTTACCGGGATACACTATCCGGTGCCAATTCACCTGCAGCAATCTGTGGCTACACTCGGCTATAAAAATGGGGACTTGCCGGTCACTGAACGCGTAGCGAACGAAATTTTGTCACTACCAATGTATGCAGAATTAACCGATGGGCAAATCGGCTTTGTTGTTGAGACCATCAAGAAGTTTATAGCCCAAAAAGAGACTTTGATTCCTGCATAGGAAAGAATAAGCCAACGTGGAGCTATTAACTTATTTACACGTACTACAGCATAGAAAGCGGGTGATTTTGATCGTGGCCTTGGTTACAGTTGTTGTAGCCGTAATTGGGCGTTTACAAATGCCTGTCAAATACGAATCCACTGCGATACTGCGCGTTGTACCATATTCCACCAATAACCCATCCTCTACTCAACTGGCTTATGCCGACCGGATTATGAAGACATACGTAGAAATCGGATCAGGATCAGTCGTAATGTCGAATCTGCGTGAGGAACTGGGGCTGACTCCTGATCAGCCAGCATCAGTAAACATTGAGATTATTTCCGGCACCGAGTTGTTACGGATAAGCGTGGCGGATAACGATCCCGCTCTGGCGACTGATGTTGCAAATACTCTCGTGAGTTATTTGATTAATGATAACGCCATCCGCGATGTTCGCATTACTCTAATGGAACCAGCCAATACTCCTGAGCCACCATCTACACTAAGTATTATCCTTTTCTATGCACTTGCCGTATTGGTTGGACTGCTGGGTGGCATTGGGATGGTTTTTCTGCTTGAGAATATCGACCCCCGCTTGTACGATGAAAAGCAAGTGGAGAATATATCCGGTCTGCCGGTCCTCGGCAATATTCCTTCAATTTCTGGTTGGCGAGCGGAGAAATTAGTCGTCAGGCGCTTCCCATATAACCATGCATTCCAACGTTTGGGTATTAACTTACAGGCCATAGCACAGGAGAAAAAGTTGCATGCCATCATGGTTACCAGCCCTGAGCCGAGCGAAGGGAAGTCTTCAGTGGCAGCCAATCTGGCCTACAGCTTGGCCAAGTCTGGCTGTAAAACCATCCTGGTAGATGCGGACCTGCATCGGCCTACGACACACCGCTACTTCGGTCTCCCAAACGAACAAGGTTTAAGCAATACCCTATTCTCAAATGTCCCGCTGGAGAATATCGTTCGTGAGACAGACTTATCAGGGTTGTCAATAATCACCAATGGAACCATGCCAGACCATCTGGAAGAGTTGCTGCTGGATGGCGGACAGATGAAAAAAACTTTGGGCCAGCTTACCCGCCAATATGACTATGTGATCCTTGATACGCCCGCTTTCCTTGGCCTGGTTGACAGCATGATACTTTCCTCCTTGGTGGATGGCGTACTGCTCGTCGCTCGGTTGGGAATAACCCGGCAGGCTTCGTTGACGACTACGTGTCAACAGCTTGAAAAAATGCATGCTGCCATTCTCGGTTTGGTCATTAACCAGACTACGGAAATCCTACCCACCAGTCTTTATCATTACAGTAAACGGAAGCTCATACCATTTGCAGCAACAAAAGATCAATTACCACTTAAATAATTTCATCAAGCAAGCAACATCACTGAATTATATAGAACTCCCGAACAGTTCTTGATTTGAACAAAGATTCACTATGCAGTCAACACAAAGAATTATTGGAGCCATGTTAACAAAACAATTTACTATTCCAGTTATTAATAAACACCAAAAGCAACTCATTCTTATGTGGTTATCTGGATTGGGGCTTGGAACGCTTTTGTTGATCTCACCATGGCTGGGGTTGGCGGGAGCGATTGGCGAATTATTCGTTATCCTGGCACTTTCCAGACCTGTTTATTTGTGTTACGTAGTGATTCTAACCACTGTGCTTGCGTCTGGTATGATCCGCGGGGCAATAATTCCATACTTGATTCCCAATGAGGCTGTACTTGTCCTGGTAACTGCATTGGCCTTCCCGGCAATCCTTACTGTTAGTAGACGCCGGCAAGCATCCAGTTCAGGATTGATAATAACAGGATTAGTTATTCTATCCGCAGGGACATCAGTCTTTCCTCTGTTAATCTATTTGGTCAGGGGGGTTAACCTGTCCGTTAACGAGATATTTTCCTTGATCGCTCCTCTTCAATATTTATTGATCTATTTGATTTTTCGTTACCTGCCCAGGCATGAAGGGGAAGCACGCGCTATTTTACGCTTGATGATGGTCTGTGCGGCAGTGGTAGGGTTGGTTGGGCTACTTCAAACTATGCGGGTGGAATTTATATTGAATTTACTTGGCACCTGGTATAGATCCAGTCATGAAGAAGCTGCGCTGGAAGCTGGTCGGGTTTCTTCATTATTGGGTGCATGGAATAGCCTGGGCACATTCCTCATGCTCAATCTGCTTGTTCTTCGCGCCATAAGTATTGTCAAGCCTGCATTGATGAGCCAAAAAACTCTTTTCCTTGTTATGGTCTTTTGCACTGGTTGCCTCATTGCAAGCGGTTCTTATGCGGGCTTGATAGGTTTGGCGTTAGGTCTGCTGCTATTTGAAACTTTCGATAGCAGGGGCAGAATGACAATAATAATCCTTCTAGTTAGTATTGTCATTCTAGCAATTCCTTTGCGCGATAATATATTGATACGATTTGCATTCCAATTTCGTTATGGAGGCTTTATTCCGCAAACACTCGACTATCGGTTTATGGTTTGGGAGGATGTGTTCTGGCCAATTATACAGAAGACCTGGTTGTGGGGCTTTCGCCCGGATCTACCAGCAACACTCGCATGGCAATCTCCCGAAAGTCAATACCTTGGACTACTGCTCAGGTCGGGAATTTTCTCTTTATTGGCACACATATCATGGGTGGGGGTGACCCTAGTGTGGCTATATCGCAATATTCATACAAGTAATGATCTATGTCGTTCCCTGTCTGTCAGTGCTTTCATACTTTTTATTGTACTTTCAATTATGGGCTTGACAAACCCGGTCTTTACTTTTTCAGGCGTGATTGAATACTTATGGATCTTGCTCGGGCTCATCGGAGTAATCAGAGAAAGCTAATGAATCCTATGCTGAACAATCGTATTTCTGTTATTGCTTGGGTCACAGATAAATATAAGGTGCGGAAGGCTAATTTCAGGTTATTACGCCAGATGATTGGAACAGTGCTGTGAGTGCCGATACTGTCGAACGTATGAAAAGGTCGATATCCCGATTGGACTGGTCCTTGCTAAAAGGATCAGCCGTAATTACAGTCGGCATGATCTTAGCAAGGGGTGTTGGATTTATTGTGTCATTTCTACAAGCGCGTTTCTTTGATCCCATGAATTTTGGCGTTATCCAGTACGCCGTTTCACTGGCAGGCCTATTGGCCATCGGCATGCAGCCGCTAGGACAACATGTGATTGCGCGTTATGTAGGCATGGGCAGGGACAAGCCCGAAGAACTACAGAAAACTCTGTCAAATATATGGTTTATGTTGATAGTAGTATTTTGCGTCTCAATTTTTCTAGGCGTGCCCATTTTACTGGTCACAGGAAAATTCAATTCCGGCATTCTGGTAATTTTCTTTGGCACAAGCATTTATTATGCATATTGGGGACTAGCACGTGGTTATCTGGCCTCGAGTAGGTTAGTCATAGTGGACGTTGGCAACAATCTTATACAGGTGTTATTGATCATCTGGTTGATCGGGATACTTGGCATGAAATCCACCTTATTGGCAATGTTTATCCAGGGACTATCCTGCTTTGTCCCCCTGATATTCCTGCAATCTTTTTGGCCACTTCCGATAATCTTCAGAAGAGAACTGATTAGCAAGGCTATTACCAAGAACATATTTAAGTTTTCAATGCCTGTCTGGCTTTCCCATGCCAGTTATATGCTTTATACGAATGTCGCGATCCTCTTTCTGGAGCACTATATGGGCAATACGACAGTGGGCATATTCTCACTTGCTGGCACCTTGAGCATCT
The DNA here is from genome assembly GCA_016235425.1 of Chloroflexota bacterium. Taxonomy (GTDB): domain Bacteria; phylum Chloroflexota; class Anaerolineae; order Anaerolineales; family Villigracilaceae; genus JAKOVF01. The sequence goes on from JACRLC010000063.1 coordinate 42,792, forward strand.
TGTTTTCTTTTTTCCCGACCGGACTTTCTACTTACCTAATGCCAAAGATTGCCGGGGCCTCAGGCTTGCGTCATCGGGAGTTGCTTGTAAATGCATTGGGGATGGCGATGCTGATAAACATTTCTCTTCTTGTAGTGTATTTTTTTACTGCGCCATGGCTTGTAGAAAAGTTATTTGGTCTTGAATACCTGGCAGTCCCAGGATTATTCATCCTAATGGCAATCGTGATGACCATGAATGGGACGTACGGGATCATCACCTCTGTATTTGTAGGAAGCGGCCGTGCCCATGAGGAAACAAAAAGTCGCCTAATGATTGTTTTGGTGACTGTCATAGGTTGTTGGCTGTTGATACCCAAGTACGGCATCTTAGGGGCCGCTTGGGCGATGCTGATCGGAATTGTTAGCGGCTTCGGCGTGTATGGCTTAATTTATTTGTGGGATTACTTCCACCGAACTCGCCATTAGCCCAAAAAATTAGTGAATGATGTTGTTCACTCAATATTCCAGCGATGTTTAATAAGACTTCTTCCAATCAACCCTCCCTATTTTACGGGAACTGCACAAGTAATACTTTGTCTGACGAAGAAGACTATCACACATAAAGGATAAACGCATGATCCTTAAATCATTCATTCGCAAGCTCGGCCTGGAAAAGGAAATAAAAACTGCCATTATTAATTGTGGAAAATGGGGGGAAGATTTCGTCCATCTTTACAAGAAACCCGATCCCACGAATAGTATTCTACTTGCAGGATCGGGAAGAAGTGGAACTACTTGGCTAGCCGGCCTTATTTGTGGTTCAAGAAAAGGTGTACAAGAAATATTTGAACCGATCCATCCAACTATCAGCGCAGAGATCAGAAAACTGACAGGATTTGATGAGAAAGATCCATATGTACGGTCCCTTTACCTAAGACCACACGAGTCATATCCTCAATGGGAGGATTTGTGGCACAGAATATTAACCGGTGGATTTCGGAATTATTGGACAGACTATCATGAGCGCTGGTCTTATTTCCCAAGCATCTACCTAGTTAAGGAAATTCGAGCCAATTTGATGCTGGGATATATAGATCTGAACTTTAAACCCAAAATTGTGTTTATTATCCGACATCCCTGTGCTGTGATCTATTCCCGTATCAAGAAAGTTCAAAAAGTGTGGCAAGCATCCATACGGGATATCCTTAAACAGGAAGACCTCGTTCACGATCACCTTCTACCCTGGGTAGCTGATATCGAACATGAAAGTGATCTGGTTGGAGCTCATGCGGTTTGGTGGGCCATTGAAAATTATATTGCCCAAAAACAGTTATCGAATAGCAGGTACTTTTTCCTGACATATGAAGATCTGTCAATGAATCCGGTCGAGGAATTAACCAGATTATTCATGTTCTTGGATGCTAAAAAAGTAAATATATCTCAAAGATTAATAGATAAGCCAAGCCGGTTGTCAAGTAACAAGGGAAAAATGGAAAGGGATGTTGTCAAGAGGCTCGGATCCTGGAAAGGTGGTTTTGATGAAAAAACGCAATTCAGGATTTTGGATTGGGCACAAAAATTTGGCATAACACTCTACAACGAACATACATTACCAAGAAATGGCACTTCTTTGAACAATGGATATCTTCAAAAAACGAATAGCGATTTACGCTTTATCAATTCAGGTGCAATACGCGACTAACACGATAAATGATTTAGAAAAAATTCAAGATGGTTGAACAACATATTAGCAATTTTGGGAATGACCATGCACGATTTGCATCGCGCTATTCCCCCAGACGAGCCCTACTAGACTTAAAGGTATCGATCTAACAGTGGTTACACAAGAGAATGGATTACCGAATGGCAAAAAAAGATAGAACCCCTCACATGGTCATATTATCACTGTCAATGAATCATTTCCCCGGGTTACAAGTATGTGAGGTCCCATTGCACCAAGAAAAATCATCCGGTTTTATTACTGCGCTAGTCAACGCAACAATGATTTCGGAAGGCAGAGGTGCTCATGAGTAACCCCCCCAAGATTGTAGCCATTGCGTGGGCACCATACCAGGATCATGTCGAGAAATATGCCAACCAATTGGGCGCTCAACTTTACAACGTGCATTACTTTTCATTTCAAAATCCAGCACTGGCTCCTATAAAATATGTCCCACAAACCCTTCGAACTTGGCTAATCCTTATGCGTGAACATCCGACCGCGGTGTACATTCTGAATCCCCCCGTATTTGCTCCTTTGGTGGTCTGGGCATATTGCGTATTTTCAGGAGCTAAGATCCTAATGGATACGCACTACTCCGCATTGTATGGCACAAAATGGAAATGGCTTCTACCAGTTACGCGCTTCCTGGCAAAACGCGCAATTATTAACATCGTTGATCAGGAACGCAATAAACGATTGTTAAATTCGTGGAATGCTGAAGCGATTGTTCTCGAAAAACCCCCATATCAGGAATTTGACACCGCGAGAAGGGATGTAACCAGGGATAGATTCAACATTGTAGTTATCAATACTTTTGCCGAGGATGACCCAGTTGAAATTATTCTTGAAGCAGCAACTTTGTGTGCCGACATCGACTGGTATATCCTCGGCGACCCAAAACGCGCCCGGCAGAGTTTACTCACCCGAGTTTCAAAAAACGTAACGTTCACGGGGTATCTACTGAAAGAGGATTATTGGAATTGCCTCTTTCCTGCAAACGCAGTTATGGCTTTGACGACGCGTGAATATTCCTTGATGGCTGGTGCAATAGACGGCCTCTCTATTGACAAACCATTGATTTTGTCACGGCAACCGACTTTGGAAGAATACTTTACCAAGGGTGTTGTTTTTGTTGATAATGAAGCTAAAAGCATTGCTCGCGGGGTAAGAGAATTTCAGAAGTTGGAAAAACGGCTGATTGGCGAAATTGCCTCTTTGCACAATGAGAAACGTATCAAATGGGAAAAAGCGTTTGCGTACCTGCAAAACGTTGTTGCCCAAAAGTCATAAAGACGACATACCATGAATATGAAACCTTATTCTCACAACCAAAATTCAAGAAGCACGCTCATAATCATAGAGAATTCATCATTTCTCTGCGATCCTCGCGTTCAAAATGAAGCGTTTTCTCTACGGGATGCAGGGTGGAATGTGTCTGTGTTATGTCCTTTATTTAAAGAATATGAAGGGGATAATGTCACTTCTGCTAATTTCTGGCATCAACACAACAGAGAAGGTATCTTTGTCTACTATTATCCTTCATCTTATAGGGGAGATGGATTTTTCTCTTACCTTATTGAATACCTAGCAGCTTTCTATTGGATTGCCTTGCGCTCATGGCACATTTGGCTCAAGACCCATTTCAAAGTCATCCATTTGTGTAATCCTCCAGATATTTTCTTTCCGATTGCTTTTATTTATCGCTTGCTTGGCGTCAGAGTACTCTTTGACCACCATGATCTTTTCCCGGAATTGATTTTAGTAAGATTCCATGGACTGAGAGGAAAGATGCTCTACTGGTTCAGCCGGCTTGTGGAGTTCTGGACCTTTCGCGTGGCCCACATGGTTATTACAACCAATCGCTCCTTCCAGCAAATAGCTGAGACAAGAGGAATGTATCCATCTGAACGCATATTCAACGTCAGAAATGGGCCCCGGCTGGCAGAATTTGTTCCCTTAGCACCTGAACCAGCTTTGAAGTGTGGGTTTGCCAAGATGGTGGTATACGCGGGCGTCATGGGTTATCAAGATGGCGTTTTGGAATATCTCGAATCAATTCGTTATCTTATCCAGGATCAAAATCGTCGCGATATTCTGTTTGTCCTACTCGGAGATGGTGCAGTGCGATCCATTGCCTGTGAACACGTAAAGGCTTGGAAGACGGATTGCGTTCAACTACCAGGAATGATCCGCGACAAGCATCTTCTACGTCAGTATCTTTCTACAGCAGATATCCTTGTCGCACCTGAACCATATAACGAACTCAATGAGCATTCGACTTTCATCAAGGTTGCAGAATATATGGCTATGGGAAAACCCATCATCGCCTATGATCTCAAAGAGACCCGTTATACCGCACAAGAATCTGCTCTTTATGTACCGCATGATGACGTGAATGCTTTTGCAGAGGCAATTCTGAAACTGGTTGATCAGCCCGAGTTATGCACCAAACTTACGAATTTTGCAAAAAAAAGAATTGCAGAAGTATCCTGGGAGAGCCAGCAACCGCTTCTTCTCTCTGCTTATGAGGCAGCGTTGCGAATCAAATAATGGAACTTACAATGCATAATCTAATCATGTTTTACGCCCTTATATATTTCAAAAGCATTGTGTCTCTCTAGCGAATCTCTTTTTTTTCAAAACCTAAGTATTCATAAGGTTTTGGATTTTAAATTTTCATATGAAACTAGCTACGATATTCAAATCTTAAGCAATATGACGGGAACGAATTATAGAGCCGTGAAACTAATTAAATCTGTTCTGAGTTATCCACTAAACCAAGGATGATGTTCTTTACTTCAGATAAGGTGTTTTATGACAAACCTTTGGAGTTCCAACCACCCACGAAATTTCTGGCTTTGCCAGCCGGACTTGCCGGATGAAGTATGGCAGGAAGCAATTTTCCGCGCTCTGCCGCTTCTGGGTTTGAACGACACTGTGTTGGATGTCGACTCACTATTGGAATTTACTCTTGGTGAGAGGCAATTTGGTCCTAACCATCACCATCTCGGCTTTGTTCTTAACCTATACTATATGCTTAAACCACTTCTGCCAAAATCCTTCACATGGCCAATGCGCCGTTTATTTAGCACTATAAACAAGAAGGAATATCTGAAGTGGCCAATTGAGCCTCGTTTCGCGCAATTCCAGTGGGAAATCCTTCGTCAAGCTTTGCTAATTTCCAAAAAACAAGAAATTGCATTTCAGCATTTCTGGCCAGAAGCCAAGAGATTTGCCTTTGTACTCACACACGACATTGAGTCAGCCGAAGGTCAACATCTGGCACCTGTGTTAGCTGATTTGGAGGAGTCCCTAGGATTCTCCTCATCGTTTAATTTTGTACCTGAACGATACCCGCTGGATTTAGGATTGATTAAGGATTTACAGCAACGCGGCTTTGAAATTGGTGTGCATGGGTTGAAACATGACGGCAGGTTGTTTTGTACATACACCAGCTTTTCTAAACGTGCGATTCAAATTAATCGTTATTTGCATAAGTTTCGGGCTGTGGGCTTCCGCTCGCCATATACTCATCGCAACCCGGAATGGATGCAACTATTAAACCTGGAATATGATTTGTCGTTTTTCGATACCGATCCTTATGAACCGATGCCGGGTGGCGTAATGAGCATTTGGCCGTTTCGTGCAGGCCGCTTTCTCGAATTGCCTTATACCCTGCCACAGGATTCAACACTATTCAACGTCTTGGGCGAAACTTCTCCCCAGATCTGGTTGGAGAAAACTACTTTTATCAGAAAATATTATGGAATGGCATTGATGCTCGTGCATCCCGATTACTCAGCCAGTGGGATGGCAAGGCAGTGTTATGCAGCATTTTTGCAGGAGATGAAAGCACGTGGAGAATATTGGCACGCAATACCGTGCCAGGTGGCTTCCTGGTGGAAAACGCGCATTCTTTCGAGCAATATTGACGGCATCGCATCCCTGATGGCACATGCGACATTGACAGAAGATAGTATCAATATCAAGAACTCACTTGAGCTTGACAATTTTTCATCACAAGCTAATCCTGCTCTGTACTTACCATAATTATCAGTATATAGAAATAAGGAGACAATCCAATGTCAATTACCAAAGCCAAGATAGTTATTTGCACCTTGTTACTCTCAATATTGGTAGGTTGCACCCAATCGCCAACTTCCACCTTTACCTCACCTCTTGCGCCCCCCAGGCCAACCTACACAATAGATGCCGGCATTATCGCGAAAAGCATACTTGTACCGAAACACATTATCCAGTTGGCATTTAATATTTCAGGCCGCGTTCGGAGTACGTATGTTGAAATTGGCAATGAAGTTCACACTGGGGACGCCTTGATCCAACTTGAGACGGTCTTACTGGAAGCAGATGTGGTCCGCGCCGAGAGTGCCCTCCAGGCAGCACAAGCAGAATCTGAATATCGTAAAAGTCTACTGGACCCACCGGAACTGCAAACTGTTGCAGATTCCAGAATCAGTATAGCAGAAGCCGATCTGGTAAAAGCTCGCTACATGTTGACGCAGGCAACATTAACGGCTCCCTTTGATGGCACTATTGTAGATGTACAGATATTGCCCGGAGAAACGGTCAATCCTGGCAGGGCGATCATTACGCTGGCAGATTTGCGAATCTTTCAAGTTGAGACACTTGACCTAGATGAAGTGGATGTTCCGCGAATTTATGTGGGTCAGCCTGTTGACATCCATATAGAATCCCTTGATATTAAAGTTGATGGAATCGTTGTAACAATTGCGCCGCAAGCCACAATATTGGGAGAGAAGAGGGTATATAAGGTAATTATCAAGCTCAATTCCCAGCCGAACGGCATCCGCTGGGGAATGAGCGCTGAAGCAAATTTTGTCATCAATGAGTAGCCATTTCTAGTCTTTCATGCTTCGGCAAACCAACCGGTTGAGACAATTTAGAGCTAATAAAAGCTACAGGAGTCCTTGATATGTCTCGTCTTTGAACACAGTGATGACGTCAATTTCAAGAAAAGGAAGAACTAATCAAGAAGGAGTACCAGCAATGCTCGAAAATATCATGGTGATCTATCATCAGATCCGCGAAGCCTGGACAGGGGGGAGCTTGAGGGATATTTTTCGCCCACGGGTTTTCCGACAGAGAGTAGCAACGCCGGTGGAGATGGATCTCTCAGGTACTATCCCCCACCCGGCAGACTTTCTTCAAGGTTCTGACTATCGGTTCGTTGAACTCAAAATGGATGAACTCCGCGCTGGGAAATGGTCTTTTGCGGTATCCAGTCGTCGATTCAAGGTTCACCGCAATCTCAAAAAGGGATTGCGTAATTTTGCTCTTGTTAAAGATTCCACTGTGGTGGGTGATGTCTGGTGTGCCAGCCCGCATAAGGACGGGAACCCCGTCACCCATCCCGATCTCAAAATGCTTGGAATCAGTTGCGGAGAGAAGGAAGTTTACGCTTTCGACATGCTCATTGATCCCATATATCGCGGGAAAAACTTTGCGGTCTTGCTCCAGCGTTTTTTACACTTCACCTTGAAGATGGAGGGATTTCGGAAGGTCTACGGCTTCTATTGGGACGACAACCTTCCCGCGCTTTGGATGCACCGCATGCTCAAGTATAAAGAACTGCCAAAGAGGCGCGTGTCTCGTTTCTTTTTCCTCAAAAGCATGGAAAATGCTATCAAGCCTGATTCTTCAATCAAAGTATTTGATTCATAAAAACTCACTTCAGCTACCTTGAAGATTACTCATAGATTTCTTAGGGCACTTCTGCGATGAAATACTTCAACCTTCCATCAGAACTAGTTCAGCACCTGACAACACAATTGTCAGTCTAATCAATAAGGAGGATTAAAACCGTGAACACATGCAACACCATTCGCGATTTCATCACCCACGAAATGCTTCATGATTCCTTGAAAACCCCGCTGGGCGATGATGATCAGCTTGTCGATTCGGGAATTATCGACTCGTTGGGAGTCATGAACTTGTTGAGCTTCCTTGAGGAGAAATTCTCCATTCAGATACCCGACGATGACCTCATCCCGGAGAACTTCGCATCTTTATCCACTATCACCGCTCTCGTCGAACGCCAGATGGCCAGGTAAGGAGAAGGGACCAATGAATTTCGCCTTCACTGAAGAACAGCAGAAAATCCGCAACACCATCATCGACTTTGCTCGCCAAGAACTCAACCCGGGGATTATAGAACGGGATCGAGCAGGCGTCTTTCCGCGAGATCTTTGGGTAAAGTGTGCAGAAATGCGGCTTATGGCCCTTCCTTTCCCCGAAGCACATGGAGGAGATGGATTCGACTTCGTTACCACGGTGGCAGTCTTTCATGCCCTGGGATATGCTTGTAAAGATTCTGGACTTATTCTCTCGCTCGCAACCCAGGTAATCTGTGGACTTACAATCCAACTCTCAGGGAATCAGGAGCAGGCCGCCTGTCTTCTTCCTGACCTCGCGTCAGGTACGCTCATCTATGCGCAAGGCATTACGGAACCAGACTCAGGCTCAGATACATTTGCCATGCGGACAACCGCAACCAAGAAGGACGGCGGGTACATTCTCAACGGCACCAAGACCATGATTAGCAATGGTCCGGTTACGGATCGGGCACTGATATATGCAGTGACCAATCCGACAAAAAAGACGCTGGCACGAATCTCTTGCTTCCTCGTCCCCAAGGGGAATCCGGGATTCTCCGCAGGAAATCCGATGGAGAAGATGGGACTTCGCACCATGACCAACGGGGAACTGGTCTGCACAGATTGTTATGTCCCCGGCCCTTCTTTGGTGGGTCGGGAAGGTCAGGGAGTAATCCTCTTCAGCGAAGTCGTGGAATGGGAACGGGTTTTGATTTGCGCAGGTTTGCTAGGAGGATTGGAACGGGTTTTGGAGGATTGCATCCGATACGCGAAAGAACGCAAGGCTTTCGGTCAGTCCATTGGAACCTTTCAAGCCATCTCCCACAAGATAGCAACTATGAGGATGAATGTGGAATTGGGAAGACTCGCACTATATAGTGCCGCAATTCTGAAAAATAAACGGAAGCGCGCCGCACTGGAATCTTCTGTTGCCAAGTTTTTTATCAGCGAGAGTCTCAAGCAAGCCTGCCTCGATGCTGTACAAATCCGTGGCGGTTACGGGTATATGTCGGAATTCGAGGTAGAACGCGATCTTCGTGACAGCATAGCCGCCACGATCTACTCGGGTACATCAGAGATGCAGGCCAACACTATCGCCCGCCTTGCAGGTTTGTAAGCCAATGAGAAAACTCTCTTTCATAGGTACCTCGACCACACTAGGATCACATACCTAGAAAACGGCCATAACCAACAAGCACATTGCCATTGATATCCCTAAAAAGGATAGAGAAGGAGATCATAATGGCCTTCCTTTTACATCATCTTTTGTCTGAAAGTGCATCTAAATATCCGGATAGAGAGGCGATATCATTCAAAGGTCGCACTATCACGTATGCCGAATTAGAAAGAGAGTCAAACAAACTAGCCCATACACTCGTAGCACTCGGAATAGTGAAGGGAGACCGTGTAGGACTCTATTTCGACAGAGGTATCGAATCAATTATCTCAGCCTGTGGGGTCTTGAAGGCGGGAGCAATCTATGTCCCCATAGATCCATCGAGTCCTTTGAGGCGGGCCATTTATATAATAGAAAAATGTGGCATAAAATCATTGCTTTCCACCCAGGAAAAACTGACGAAGATAGTGGAGGCATTTCCTGAAAATTCACCACTCGAACGCATTATTCTGATGGATAAAAACGATCAATATTCCGGGTCAATAGGATCAACCCAATTGATCAATGGTTACTCTGTATTGCGTGAAGTTGGGGGAAATGTCCCTGTCGTGAGTGTCATAGATTCTGACATAGCCTACATTTTATTTACTTCCGGCTCGACGGGAAATCCTAAAGGGGTGGTGATATCACACCTGAACTCCATAACATTCGTGAATTCCGCTTGTGATTTTTTCCACATAGAAAAGGAAGATAGATTTTCTAACATTGCTCCCTTGCATTTTGATATGTCGATCTTCGATATATTCGTCGCATTCAAAGCTGGAGCTTGTGTAGTGATCATTCCTGAGACTATTGCCATTTTCCCAGCAAAACTGGCTCAATATATTTCAGAAAAGAAGATATCGGTATGGAATTCTGTTCCCTCTGCGCTTTCTCTTTTGGCAACATATAAGAACCTTGTTACTTGCGACTTGTCAAGTTTGCGATTGATTCTATTCGCCGGGGAATTATTCCCGTTGAAATATTTACGATTTCTTCGGGAAGTTATACCCGGAGCAAGATTCTGCAATATGTATGGTCAAACAGAGGCAAATTCTTCAACCTATTATTGGGTTGACCAGTTGCCTACAGATGACAGAGAAATGCTTCCCATCGGCAGGGCACTCCCGAATTTCGAAGTCTTCGCTTTGGATGAAAATGGCAATTATGTTGATACTCCTGAACACGAGGGCGAGCTATATGTAAGGGCATCGACAGTTGCGTCGGGTTATTGGAATGAACCCCAAAAAACAGAAAACTCCTTTGTAAAAAATCCTCTTCGCCCCGACCTACATGAAAGAGTCTACAAGACAGGCGATTTAGTCCGCCGAGATTCCAACGGCAACTATGTGTTCTTGGGCCGAAAAGACCATATGATCAAGAGTCGGGGCTATAGGATCGAGATTGGAGAGATTGAAACAGTTTTATGCAACCACCCGGAAATCAAAAACGCCGTTGTCATCCCAATTCCTGACGAACTCATAGGGAATAGGATTTCAGCGATCGTCGTTCCGTTTACGCCAGGCAAAATCACAAAAGACGACATCTTGAAACATTGTTTTGCGCAATTGCCAAAATACATGGTACCTGAGGTTGTCGAACTCCGTGATTCTGTGCCCATGACTTCATCTGGAAAGATTGATAGAAAGAAGTTGAGTGACTCATGATAAACATATCCATACCAAAACTCATCAAAAATGAATGGCGCTATGAATCTGGAAAGCCTTATGCTAACGCCAAGATCCTTAGTCATGACATCCATCCCGAAGGGTTAGATGTCGATCGGATTCGTTTTTTCGAGGTTGGAAGCCTCATACCGAATTCGAATGTTGGTCACATCATCAGTGTTCTTCAAGGCAGCGGACAGCTATACCTGGCAGGCAACAATAAACAACCACTTCACCTAGTTGCAGGAGTTCACCTCTATCTTCCACCTGGCCTGGAGAGTGTTCTTGACGCTGATTCGGGGACTGAACTTCTGCGCGTTTCGTGTACATCAGCCTCGCAGGCGCGTGGAAAGCAACTATTGCTCCGTGATGAAATGTTTCTCGCAGCCTGTGCTACAGCGCCTCAATCGTTGCGGTGGATACTCACACCCCAGTATTTAAGCCGTCGAATTTTCCTGCACCATGATCCGATCCTTCTGTCGAAATCCGGAAACCCAGTATCCTGGTTTCGCACCACGATGTTCGACGTGGCCGGTCTTCCCAAAAACGAGGATGGGGAGTCGGTGTTCAAGATGTCCTACAATTCCCGAACTGAGTTCAACGTCTGTTACGATGTGAAAGGAACCACCCGCGTTCGTATGGCACAACATCCGTATAAAGGGACGAAACAACTCTGGAGCCAATGGTTCCCGCTTGATGGAGACTCAACATACCACTTAAACGAAGCCGCAGGAGGGGCCGAAGAAGAGTGTCGTTTCGACGAGGTAACCCAGACCCAACAATTCCTTCGCAATAAGCACGAAGTTTATATACACAATGGACATGTGACACTTTTCTGTTTATTTGATCCGGCATCAACAGGCATTGAGCGTCATCGACCAGGCGAGTATAGCGACTACGAACCTCTGTCGCAAGTGTTAGGAACCAAACTGTACGAATCTTACAAGCGAGAGATCGTTAGATACGATGAGATGGCAGATCGGCTTTCCCTGGCCAAGGCGATGGGCAAGTTGAGCACATTTCAGGGAACTTCGATTTGGAAACTTTACTTACAAGGCAGAGATGCTCAAGTATGCATCGAAACCGAACTTGCAAAAACCCTTACTATGGAAGGCAACCAACGCGAGCGAATTCTTGCGGACTGGATGCAACCCGCCGTAATTGATGAGCGGTCGTTTGCATAAGGTGACTCACTTCCTCCAATTTCTCTCTATGGTTCAAGGAAAGGTTTTTATCTTATGAAAAGACGCCTCCGCGAGGAAATCCTGCAGGATTACTCAAAAGCAAATGAATATCCCAATTTTAGATCCCATTGACCTATCTTCCTTATAGCATGGACGCTCAGTATCGGATGAAGATATCACCATCGTAATCCCACATCCATATATTAGATTATCGTTTAACCCATTCTACTCAATTAGGATTTCAAATCAATTATGACCCAATTAAACGATCCTTTTAGCCAAGATTGGATAGATTTTATCAATAGCAACGCCGGAGCGACTATTTTCCATCACCCGGCCTGGTTGCGCTTATTGGTTGAATGTTATGCTTATCAACCGTTTGTTCTTGGCTTGCGCGATGAAAATGATAAATATAGGGCAGGTATACCAATGATGGAGATAAAAAGCCCCATTACCGGCAGAAGATGGGTATCGTTGCCATTTTCAGATTTCTGCTCTCCATTGTTTGAAAATGATAGTGATCATGGACAAATAATCGAGAGCTTACTCTCACTGGCGAAAGTTGAACACATTCACAGCGTTGAACTCCGCGGGGCATATTCAGACAACCCTGCTCTTATTACGGAATCAGACTATGTTTTCCACGAGCTTGATTTGGAGCCGGATAATGAAAAAGTATTTGCCCGCATGCATGAGATGCATCGCCGCAACATCAAAACTGCTCGTCTGAAAGGTGTCCAGATTGTCCGGGGCGATACATCTGAACACCTAAGAGAGTATTACAACCTGCATCTGCAAACTCGGCGTCGCCAGGGTGTTCCCATTCAACCGTGGAAATTCTTCGCTGCATTAAGAAAACTTTTTGAACAAGGCCTGGGCTTTGTTTTGTTAGCCTACGATAATCAGCGTTGCATCGCAGGTGCCATCTTCTTGCATTGGCAAAAAACATTGACATACAAGTATGGTGCTTCTCTTTCTGATGACCTTCAGGTTCGCCCCAACAATCTGATAATGTGGACCGCAATACAATGGGGCTGCAATAACGGATTCAACAAGTTGGACTTGGGTAGAACTACTCTTTCAAATGAAGGTCTCCGAGCATTCAAGAGCCGTTGGGGTGCGCGCGAATATTGTTTGCCCTACACGTATCTTGTTCCACATGCAAAGAAGGTTTACACCGGCAAACTCACGGCACTTTTAAGTATGCTTATTAGAAATTCTCCGCCCTGGTTTTGCCGAATCTCAGGCGAATTGCTTTATAAGCATTTTGGATAAAGTTAAATTCAATGGTTACTGATGCAGTAAGTACCCAGTGAATAATGCGTATTCATTTTCATGATGTCTTTCATATTCTGGTCACTGATGTGATCCAAAGGAGGTGAAGGAAAATTGGTTCTGTGGGTTTGGTGGGTAAATTCTCTTTGTACACAGATTTTAAGTTTTTTTTGTGAAATCTGGGTAATTCGTGTCCCCACTCCCACTTGATACCAGAGAGCTGAAAATAAAAACCAAACCACTTTGAGGCTATCCCTGCTGGTGGGAAATTGATCATCCTCCAGCTCTATCCACTAATAAGGAGAAACATGAACACAAAATCTAGTATATCTTTTTGGGCTCGGACAATAGTCGCAGTCTTTGTGATTGTAATGCTAATCCTTCCAGTGACGCCGGCCTATGCTGCCGGAGCAGTTGCCCCACTGGATGAATGGCCGACGACCCCTCAAATGATAGCAACCACTGGAAACCTGTCCGGGGCTTTTGCAATTTCAAGTGGCACAAACCGGTTGCTGGTGGTGCTGGTCTCCAGTTACAATAGTGGCGGCTCAGGCGGACAAACATTCAGCGCTACTTATGGCGGAAAACCCCTAACCGGAGCATTTCTCGAAAACTCTAACAGACTTACAACCTGGATCGCCTACCTAAAGGAAACGGATATCGCCGATCGCGCTGGGGACGCAGTAGCGGTTACGGTTACTGGGCCCCATACAAATGTGGTCGGCTACATCGCCAGTTACAGTGGGGTAGACCAAACCACACCAATCACAGGTGCCAATGGCGTATACATCCCCAACGTAAACAACCGACCTATTGGTGGACCGCTCACCGTGAACGCGGGTGGATACGGCATTTACGGTTGGTCGGGTAGTTCTGGGATCACACGTACCAGCGATACCGAAACTTATACCGAGCATAGCGATTACACTGCTGTGGGTTACAATTCGGGCATAGCATCCAAGGCTTTTGCCTCCGCATTCAGCAGCGATCCATCGGTCACATGGTCGGCAAATAACCGCGTGTCAGTTTCGTTTGTCACGCTCAATCCAGCCAGCACAACTGCCACCACACTGGCTGTTACTGCGGCCACTGGCACGTATGGTGGCACGGTCAACCTGATTGCCGCCCTATCACCCGCAGTAGCCGATAAACTGATCAACTTCACGCTCAACGGTGTTCCGGTCGGCACCGCTACAACCAATAGCAGCGGCATCGCAAACATTCCTGCCGCCGACCTGACTGGCATCAATACCGGCACATATCCCAGTGGTGTGGGCGCCAGCTTTGCAGGCGATGGTACCCACGACGCGAGTAGTGGTACGGCCAGCCTGACAATTAATCCCAAAGCCTTGACCATCACTGCCAGCGACGCCAGCAAGACCTACGGTGACACCCAAACCTTCGCCGGAACTGAGTTCACCACCTCCGCACTGATCAGCGGCGACTCTGTTGACAGCGTAACCCTCACCAGCACGGGAGCAGTTTCAACCGCGGCAGTGAGTAACTACGACATCGTGCCTAGCGCCGCATCCGGCACAGGCTTGGGCAACTACAATATCACCTATGCCAACGGTACGCTGACGGTTAATCCCAAAGCCTTGACCATCACTGCCAGCGATGCCAGCAAGACCTACGGTGATACCCAAACCTTCGCCGGGACTGAGTTCACCACCTCCGCATTGATCAGCGGCGACTCTGTTGACAGCGTAACCCTCACCAGCACAGGCGCAGTTTCAACCGCGGCAGTGGGTAACTACAACATCGTACCTAGCGCCGCATCCGGCACAGGCCTGAGTAACTACAATATCACCTATGCCAACGGTACGCTGACGGTTAACAAAGCCAGCCTAACAGTGACGGCTGATATTCAGACCATCAACACCGGTGATCCCGATCCGGTCTTCACTTTCTCCTATGGTGGCTTCGTTAGCGGCGATGATGGAACTGTCATTGACACCCCACCCACCTGCAATGTGCCTGTTGCGCACAACACTCCAGGCACATATGATATCGTTTGCACAGGCGGTATTGACAATAACTACAACTTTACTTACGTCAACGGCACGCTGATCGTCTCCGCCGTCAACTCTCCCCCGACCGACATCAGCCTCTCCAACTCTTCTGTGAATGAGAACCAACCGGTCGGCACTGTTATCGGCACGCTTACCACTACCGACATGGACACAGGCGACACTTTCACCTACGCCTTCTGCGGCGGCACGGACGATGCATCCTTTAGCATCGAAATCGGTGTTCTTAAGACAGCGGCCACATTCGACTACGAGACAAAGAACGGTTACAGTATCTGCATCCGCTCTACAGACAACGGTGCCTCGAGTACGAACAAAACGTTCGCCATCACGGTCAACAACCTGATCGACACAACAACCTTTGCCGATGTCTCGACCAACTACTGGGCCTGGCAGTACATTGAATCCATCTATTCAGCCGGCATTACCGCCGGTTGCGGTACCTCTCCGCTCATCTACTGCCCAACTGCCCCGGTCACGCGCGCCCAGATGGCCGTCTTCATTTTACGCGGCATTCATGGCGGCGCTTACACCCCCCCGACGCCCACTGGCAATATCTTCGCCGACGTGCCGGACAGCTATTGGGCAGCGGCTTGGATCGAGCAATTAGCCGCGGAGGGAATCACAGCTGGCTGTGGCGGTAGCAATTACTGCCCCGATCAAGCCGCCACACGCGACCAAATGGCCGTCTTTCTTTTGCGCGCTAAACACGGCAGTGCCTATACACCTCCGACGCCCACTGGCACAGTCTTTAGCGATGTGCCAGACTCATACTGGGCGGCTAGTTGGATTGAGCAATTAGCCGCGGAGGGAATCACAGGTGGCTGTGGTGGAACTAACTATTGTCCCGCTAGTACGGTCACTCGTGATCAGATGGCTGTTTTTTTGGTAAAGACGTTTAGCCTTCCATAAGAGAGTGCAAACCTGCAACGAAAAAAAGAGTCTCCTTCATGGAGACTCTTTTTTTCGTACATTCATCAACTCGCCAGCAATTTCCATCGTTCTTCTCTGGTCGCCATAATTAATAATCAGGGACCTAGCGTGCCGTCTACTGTCCATGTTGCAGTAGGTGGTGGAGTGGTTGCATACTCAGCTTCGAGCGTTTCCACGTGATATTGATAAGTGATGGCTGTAAACTCAAAAGCGCCGATGTCATATCCATTTCCAACTGGGCGCATATTCATCTCAAAGTCATCGCTCACCAAACCAGACAGGTTTTCACCTCTGTCAATCAACGGAGACGAGGCCACCAGGTGAAAATCATA
>JACRLC010000064.1 GCA_016235425.1 Chloroflexota bacterium
TACTTCCTCGACAACGTCGCAGGCTGGATCCTCGAACTCGACCGCGGCTACGGCATCCCCTACAAAGGCAACTACTCCGCCTGGCTCGAACAAAAACAGGAGCGCGTGCGCCTCGAAGAAAAATCCGAAAGCCAGCGCCAAAAGACACTCGCCCGCGAACTCGAATGGATTCGCATGTCGCCCAAAGCGCGTCAATCCAAGGGACAAGCCCGCGTCACCGCCTACGAAAAATTATTAGGGCAGGAAGCCGAAGCCCGCCGCGAAGAACTGGATATTTACATCCCGCCCGGTCCGCGCCTCGGAGACGTCGTCTTCGAGTTTGACAAAGTTTCCAAATCTTATGACGACCGCCTCATTCTCGACGGGTTTTCTGCTTCTGTTCCCCCAGGCTCTATCATCGGGATAGTGGGTCCGAACGGCGCGGGCAAGACGACTCTGCTCAAAATGATCGTCGGCAAAGAGAAGCCTGATAACGGCACCATCAAAATTGGCGACACAGTGAAGCTGGCCTACGTTGACCAATCCCGCACCCTCGACCCTGAGAAAACCGTCTACGAAGAAATCTCAGGCGGCGCAGATACACTTGAACTTGGCAAACGCAAGATCAATTCACGCGGCTATGTCTCTTCCTTCAACTTCGCAGGCTCCGACCAGCAAAAGAAAGTCGGCATCCTCTCTGGCGGTGAACGCAACCGCGTCCATCTTGCAAAGACCCTCACCGAAGGCGCGAATGTTTTATTGCTCGATGAACCAACAAACGATTTGGATGTGAACACCCTCCGCGCTTTGGAGGAAGCTCTCGAAGAATTCGCAGGCACGGCAGTTGTGGTCAGTCACGACCGCTGGTTCCTGGATCGCATCTGCACGCATTTGGTTGTATTTGAGGGAGATTCGGTTGCCAAGATGTACCTCGGCAACTGGTCTGATTACGAAGCAATGATGATGGAAAAATTCGGCAAGGATTTAACTCCGCATCGGGTGAAGTATCGGACATTGAAGAGATAAAGAAATAATCCGTCATTGCGAGGAGCGTTCGCTGCGACGAAGCAATCTTCTCATTCACTGGGATTGCTTCGTTGTCGCTCCGCTCCTCCTCGCAATGACGGAATACGCGTACGGGCGGACCTTGCGTCCACCCTTTTTCGTTTACCTGTTTGGGCCATTCAATCAAAGGGCGACCGTAAAGGTCGCCCCTACGTTTTCCCCTTGACAAACACCGTTTTCCTAATATAATTAGTAAAAACTAATATTATTAGTAAAATGAAAACTGTCTCCTCCTCCCCTCGAGTACAACGCAACCGCGAAGCCACCGTCCAATCCATTCTGGATGCCGCCCGCGCCATCATGCGCGAAGAAGGTGTTGCCGCCCTCTCTATGCAGGAACTGGCCCGTCGCATGGATATGCGCGCCCCGTCCCTGTACAACTATTTTTCAGGCAAGATGGATATCTACGATACGCTATTTCGACTCGGGTTCGGCCTGTACGATGAATACCTCACAGAGAAATTGATAGCATCTACAGGCTGGCGGGATGAACTGCGGATCATCATCGAAAGTTATATATCCTTCGCGCTGGAAAACCCCGAACTCTACCAATTGTGTTTTGAGCGCCCCGTTCCTGGTTTCGTCCCTTCGCAGGAAAGCCTCGAACTGAGTTTCGGCATCCTCAATCGCTTCTACCAGCGCGCCGAACAAATGAAGAACGAATTGCATACCGAACTTTCCAGTGAGCAGATCGTGAATATCGTGATCGCCATGTCTCACGGACTCACCGCCATGCACATTGCGAACGAACCGCATCTCCCTGTCGGACAGGGGCGATTTGGTTCGCTCATTCCTGCTGCCTTATCCATGCTTGAGAAGATCCTGCTTGAAAAAGGAGAGAATAAATGAACGCCGCGCTTTCCTCCTCGCTCGCCGCATCTGCCGAGCGCATCCCCTACGTCACTGCCGATGAGGCTTTTACCTTGATGCAAACTGCGTTCGACCGCTTCATGCGCCTGATCGAATCGCTTGAGCCTGAAGATTGGAACCAGCCCACCGCCTGCACGGAGTGGAACGTGCACGATATGGTGGCGCATCAGGCAGGCGGCTATGCCAGCGGCGCAGGCTACAGGGAGTTTATTCGTCAAGTCATCAACAGTATTCCCAAGCCCGGCGCGCTGATTGAAGATTCGATCAACGCGCTCCAACTCAGGGAGCGAGCGGATAAATCACCGTCAGAATTGATTGCAGAACTGCATCAGGTGGGTCCCATTGCCATTCAAAAGTGGGCATATCAATTCCGTTTGATCAGGTACATGCCCTTTCCCCACCCGATTGGCGGCGTCAGACCGTTGCGCCATATGCTGTGGGTCATCCACAGCCGCGATACATGGATGCACCGCCTTGACATCTGCCGCGCCACGGGTCGTCCATTTGAGCAGACGCGCGAACACGACGGGCGCATCAACGAATTGGTGGTGATGGAGACGGCGCAGAAATTGAAGGGCAAACTCGGTACGCGCGCCATCACGCTCGTTCTTACTGGTGTCGCAGGCGGGACGTGGAAGGTCGGCAAGGGCAACCCCGAAGCCGAAATAGAAATGGACGCTTTGGATTTCAACATCTTTGTGTCTGGGCGCTTTTCATACGAAGAAGCCATGAAACGCGCCAGTATCTCGGGCGACAAGGCTCTTGTTGAACTTGCATTCAAAAACTTTATCGTTCTGTATTAAGGAGATGATGAAATGGATATCCTGCTGCTTCAACTTGGAATCCTTCTATTCCTGATCGGTTTGTTGACTGGATTTGTGATTCCTAAACTTGCAAATCCCCGCATGGGATTAGCCAGCCATTTGGAGGGAGTCTTGAATGGCATATTTCTGGTAGCACTGGGTCTTTTATGGCAGAGACTCAATTTATCCAATATTTGGCTGGTGATTACCTTCTGGCTTGCTATCTACGGCACTTTTGCGAACTGGCTGGCTACCCTGCTCGCCGCGTTTTGGGGAGCGGGCGTACTCATGCCGATTGCCGCCATGGGGCGTCAGGGTTCATCAAGGCAGGAAGGAGTTATCCGCTTCCTTCTATTCTCTTTATCGGTGTCCATGATTGCCGTTTGCGTGATCGGCATTGTGGGATTGCGTGCGGGTTAATCCTCATCGGCAACTGGTCCGATTACGAGACGATGATGATCGAAAAATTCCGCAAGGATTAACTCGGCATCGCGTGAAGTATCGGATGTTGAAGAGGCAGTTTCCTCCGTCATTGTGAGCCTGCGCCCATCATGTGGCAGGCCCCTTGATGGGCGCAGGCTATTATTACATGCTGGAAAAACAGGATGGTGAATGGGTCATCAAGGAACAGGTCATGGTCTGGATTTCCTGACGCGAGTCGTTTAGAGTTTTTTCGAGTTGTATAATCGAGGAGGAGGTCGCCATGAAGAGAATGTGGTTTTTCCTGATAGTTGCAATCCTGCTTGTTGTTTTTTTGATTTCCTGCGCTCCCGAACCGACAGCCGAGCCCGCAAAGCTTGTACCGGATAAAACCGATCCATCCCAGCCGATCATCGCCCGGGCAGGCGCGACGTTTGACATCGTGCTTGACGCGAATCCGTCCACAGGTTATCACTGGGAACTTGTGGAGGAGCTGGATGCTCACGTCGTTGAACTCGTTGGCAATGAGTACGCTGCCCAGGAACCGATCATGCCCGGCTCCGGCGGCGTGGACGTATGGACTTTCCGCGCGGTGGACGCGGGCGATACGACGATTGTGTTTGGGTATTATCCGCCCAACCCCAATGCAGACCCGCAGGAGACCCTGACGTTTAACATTCGTGTCGAATAAGTTCGAGGCTCATGTGCAGATTCTGTACGGGAAAGATGACGGTCACTTGCACCCACTTTACAGAAGAGCCAAATTCGAATGAGAGAAAGACGGAGGTTGTTGGTCTCCGTCTTTTTTCTTGGGTTCCTCGAGATTTTCAGCATCAGGAGATGTTGGCTTCGTGTTATTCCTCCACCACTGCGGCTTCAACCGAATGGATGGGCGGCAGGAAATCTGCCATCAGTTTCCAGCTATCGCCGGAATCACGGCTGTAGAATAGCTGTCCCGTGTTTGTGCCGATGTAGATGCCCGCGTCTTCAAAGGAGTCAGTAGCCATGGCCTCGCGCAGGACGACCAGATGGGCTTTTTCGGGCAAGCCTTTTGTCAGCCGTTTCCACGAGTCCCCGCCGTTGCGACTGCGCCAGACGGAAAACTTCCCATCAACGCTCATGCGGTATTCGTCGCTTTCTTCGAGCGCGACGTAGACGGTGCGCGGGTCGGTGGGATGGACGGCAATAGGAAAACCAAAACGCGAAGGCAGTTTGCCATCACCGATGTCAACCCAATCTTCGCCTGCGTTGTCACTGCGATAAACGCCGCAATGATTCTGCTGGTAAAGCACCTGCGGGTTCGAGGGGTGCATTGCCATTTTATGCACGCATTGTCCGAACTCGGGGAATTTGTCGGGCATGAAATCTGCGCGGACATTTTTATTGAAAGGCTTCCACGTCTGCCCGCCATCATCCGTGCGGTAACAACCTGCCGCCGAGACGGCGATATACATCCGTTTTTCATTTGTCGGGTCCAGCAGGATGGTGTGCAGGCACAGTCCGCCAGCGCCAGGGTTCCAGACTCCGCGGTGGGGGTGGTCGAACAAGTTTTCATTCAAAGTCCACGTCTCGCCGCGGTCGCGGGAAATGAACAGGGAGGCAGGCTGGGCGCCGGCATACAACACATTTGGCTCGTCTGCGCGTCCGGGCATAATGTTCCAAACCTGGATCATCTTCTCGGGCTTTTCCTTAATATCATCCCCGGCTTCAGCGCGGAACGCTTCATCCACCGTGCTGGGCGGCCTGCCGGATTTCGATGCGCGGGTGAGTGCGGGAACCTGCTTCGCCTGTGTCCATGTTTTTCCGAGGTCATCCGAATAGTGGGTGGTTGCCCCATAAACAAAATGACTGACCGCCGCGTGCAGGCGCTGATCACGCGGGTCCATTTGCATGTGCATTACGTTCCAACTTTTGAAGTGAATGTCGCTGACCTGCCAGCGCTTACGCGCCGCAGTACTGCTGAAAATGAAGCCACCCTTGTTTGTGCCAACGAAGACCTTAACCTTTTTACTCATCACGGCCTCCTTTTACCGGTAAACAGAATGGATGTTCTAGATAATTATACTATATTTGTCCAATTAAAAATACCTCCTCCGTGCCGGTTGCCCCGCGATGGCACGAAAGAGGCGGAGGAGTAAGATCGAGGGCAGGCGGTTAGGCCGGTTCCTCGATGTCTACACACGCGTCGTTGATGGCTTCGATCACCACCTTGCTGTTATTGCCGGATGCATATCGCTCCCCGGCGGATAACATGTGATCGTCATAATCGCCGGAACTGGTGAT
This sequence comes from Chloroflexota bacterium, assembly GCA_016235425.1. Lineage (GTDB taxonomy): Bacteria > Chloroflexota > Anaerolineae > Anaerolineales > Villigracilaceae > JAKOVF01. Next base: position 5,421 of record JACRLC010000064.1, read on the forward strand.
CCATATGACACCCTGTTTGCATTCAATCGCCATGCTGGGTTTGGTTTTGTCCAATTTCAATAACTCGTGCCGCTTTAGCAGTAATTCGATTCTGGGAATGGGCAGGGTAAGTTTCATTTTTTCTCCTATTGTTAATGGACTCTCTCTTCAACAGTATGGCATAACCCCTGGCAAGAGTACAGATGCAAAGATTTCAAATTGTAACCATAACAGTTTATGCTACAATGAATTGTACTCGTCAAATTACCTAGAACTGTTACGCCACATGCCCAACACCAAAACCCTTCGCTATCAGGAACTTGCCGACCGGCTGACCGAACTCATCCGGCAGGGAACCTACCCGCCCAGCGGACGCATCCCGTCTGTGCGGCAGATGAGCAAACAGCAAGAGGTCAGCATCAGCACAGTCTTGCAGGCCTATTATTTGCTGGAAGGTCATGGATTGATCGAAGCACGCCCGCAATCAGGATATTTCGTCCGTGGCCAGGTGGTGAAACGCCTGCCAGAACCGGAAATGTCCTCGCCGGGACGCGACCCCAGCCGGGTGAGCCTGCACGAACTGGTGATGATGTTGATGCGCGACTCACGGGACCCGAAGCTGGTTCAGCTTGGTGCGGCGCTTCCCAACCCCGATTGTTTACCCATTAAAAAAATCAATCGCATCATTGCCAATATCACCCGCCACAACAGTGCGGCTTTGCACCAATACCAACTACCGCCGGGGTTGGACACGTTGCGCGTACAAATTGCGAGGCGCGCAGTCAACGCAGGTTGCAGTTTGTCGCCAAATGAAATCCTGGTCACATCGGGAGGCATCGAGGCCATTGACCTGTGCCTCCATGCCGCCTGCCGCCCCGGGGATATTGTGGCGATTGAGTCCCCGATGTATTTTGGCACGCTCCAGACTCTCGAAGTTCATGGACTGCGCGCGTTGGAGATTCCCACCCATCCGCGCGATGGCATCAGCCTGTCTGCGCTGGAATTTGCACTTGAGCATAATCCCATCCGCGCCGTGTTGACCATTTCCAATTTCAACAACCCGCTGGGGAGCCAGATCCCGGACGACAGGAAGAAAGACCTGGTGGAGATGCTGGCGCGCCGCGACATCCCGCTGATCGAGAATGACGTTTCCGGGGAAATCTATTTCGGCGAGAAGCGCCCGATGGTCTGCAAAGCCTTCGATAAAAAAGGATTGGTGATGCTCATCTCGTCGTTCTCGAAGGATATTGGGCCGGGACTGCGCGTCGGCTGGGTTGCGCCCGGACGATTCAAAGCAGAGGTGGAGTGGCTCAAGTTTACGGTCAGCGCCGCGTCACCGACCCTGCCGCAGATGGCAGTGGCCGAATTCATCGAGAGCGGAGGTTACGAGCATCACCTGCGGCACATCCGGCGCGAATACGCCCGCAATGTGGACCTGCTGTCAGCCGCGGTCATGCGTTATTTTCCCGGCGAAACGCGCGTGACGCGTCCATCGGGCGGGTTTGTTCTTTGGGTGCAATTGCCTGAGAACATGGACTCGCTCGAACTGTACAAGCTGGCTTTGCAGGGCGGCATCACGCTTGCGCCGGGATACGTCTTCTCGGCGACCCAGCAGTTCCCAAACTTTATCCGCCTGAATGCCGCGGAGTTCAATTATTCCACCGAGCGCGCGATTGAGCAGTTAGGGGACATGATTCTGGAGATGGGAAAATGAAAATCGAAACGGGAGCAGGCCTCAGGTCCGGCTTGGAGGCGGGGATTTTGAATCCCGCGCTTACACTTTGAATTCAGCCAAAGCCGCGCCCACAGCGCTCAACGTCCCGGTAATAAATGAGCGCCAAACTGTGTAGGAGAGAAATGTCAGGGGGGTGATTCCGTCAATATCCATGAGGAGAGACATCACCGCGATCAGGATGCCTGTGCTGATGCCGCTGACCACAGCCAGCAAGACTCTCCTGACCGATGATGCGCCCCCGCTTCCCACATTCACCAAAACCCCACCGAGAAAACCGCTCACGATCAGGGCTGGGGCAATATATTTGAGCGACAACTCCAGGCCGGTTCTGGTTATGTAAAGATATTCCGCATACCCGCCGACCAATGCAAAAATGAATACGATGAAGACGGCATGCCAGGCGCGCGGTTTTTGTGTTTTACGCAATTCCTCACGTTCATTCATTTTGCGGCGGATCGTAAGCGGCAGGTTGTAGAAGGCGGTGAAGATCTTTTGTTCGAGCAAAGCCCCGCTTTCGCCAAAGACGGGCACCGCACCGTTCGGGTCGCCCAAAACCCTGCCATGAAACGGGCCAGGGTGGGATAGCGATAGGTCATTTGAATGGGAAAGGACAGGTAACCGACGTATTTGAAAAACGCCAGGAAGAGGGCAATGCTATAGTCCTTGAAGTTCTTTTCCTTGATGACGAGGTACAGCACGTATAAGCCGCGGGCAAGCGAGCCGGGTGATATGGGGATGATCTGAAAGAGCGCAATGATGCCCGCGGCCACGGCGTATGCCTGCGCCCTGGGCATATCCGGGTTGTTGAACAGATACAAGGCCGCGAGGCCGATCGAAACAATGTGCGTCGTCGGCGCGAGGCACACGTGAACCGCAAGGCTTCTTAAATACTTGTGGATATACGGTTCATTGACCCGCGAGATGATTTCCTGCGCGTCCTTGCCGCTGATGATCCCTGCGGCTTTTCCCTCCTCGACCATTTCCTTCAGCCACTCTTCCCGCAGGGCTGCATCGAAATAAAGCCGCAGTGGCCGTATGAAAATGCGATACGCTTCGAGGCGGAAAAATTCGCGGTCCGAAAGAAAGCGGTGCAGGTTGACCGGCAGTTTGGCAAGCGGGATTTGATACAGATAGAGAAGCAGGGATTGGGAGATCTTATCAACCGCCTGCTCCGTGACCCTTCCCGCCCGGTGCCAGCGCAGGAGGGATTCGATCCGCTTGGCAAAGAGAGCCTTTTTGATATATGGGATATCGTAAAGCAGTCTTTGGTAGTGTGAACGAAAGTCGGGCCTGCCAATGTATTTTCGGAAGGCGGATCCGAGGAAAGGAATGAAGCCGAGCAGGATGAAGCACATCAAAAAGAGTTTGTTGGCCCGCAGGCGCGCTTCGGTTTCATCGTCAATGATATTCTTAATGCGCCAGCCGCCGACCGCGCTGCTGAAAATGGCCGCCCAGAGTGATTTGCTGGTCAGCAGGCGAATGCGATTGTGGGTCACATTGGGGACGGAATCTCTGTAGATGCGTTCGCACTCTTTCAATTCATCGAGAAGCGGGAGCATATCCGCGAAATCTTCACGGTTCTTTTCCACGAAGGCTTCAAGCCGGCTGAGATCGCCCCGGTCAAACTGGACGAGACTGCCGCGCTTGATCCCCTGAAAGATCAGTTTCACATCTCCCGGACTCATGGGCAGGAAGGGGAGCAAAGTGAGGCCTGCGCGGAAGTCCACTGCGGTCAGTCCGCGCGCAGGATCGGGGTCCGATTCGAGGCGCTTGAGGCTGTTTGGCTGGCTTTTCCACGTGGACCATTCATATTGGCGGGCAAACTCGTGCGCGCCCATCTCGTGCAGGAGCGACACAAAATCCCGCATGAAGGTTTTCTTTGCACGGTACTCCGGGGAACCCAGCAAAACGCTTTCCGTCTCTTCCCCCCTTTCCCAGTGTGAGAGCTGGTCTACGTGCTCGTCCACTTCCAGCCGCCAGGTACGCCCTTCCACCCAGTTACTGATCTCTCCGCAACTGCCGAGGGTGTGATCAACGAAAGTCCCGTGGATATCGTTGACCGAATTCTCGTCGCGAAAGCGCAGGGATGCCGCGCGGCGGATGAACTTTTGCCAGAGCGCGCCGGCGCGGGCGGCCAAAGGATTGACCTGTAATTGGAACGATCCCTGGAAACCGACGGCATAGAGCAGGTTTCTGAAAAATAACGCGCCGCGGGACGGAGGAATAAATATCTTTAAAGCATAAGGCTGGCCGACTTTGAATACCTGATTTTCCCCTTCAACCGAAACCACCCTGGCTTTATAAACCTGCCCGGCAAAACCGCCGCCGACATATCGTTCGACAGCCAATGAAACACGAATACAATTTTTCCGCGTTGCAACAGAGGCCAACGTCACATCATATGTGAGTTGATCATCCGGGTCATACCGCTCAACCCGCATGGGCCGGTCGAGCTGGCAGGCCGTAAACCTTTTTTCAAGGTCCTTGCACTTCCCTACCGAATAAATTGTCACTGTCAAAATCCTCGATTACATTACTGATAAACAAAGAGGACATTAATAGTCTTATTATTGTGAATTATATGTGCGAACGCCTTTTCAGGCAATAGGCCGCCCGGCAATCGGGAAATACTTTTCATCGTTACTCCTTTGCCAAACCGGTGTTATTGGTAATCGTCTGGATCGTAAAAATAATTAGCCCGCACTTCCTATTGAATATCACAGAGCCGGGGGATAAGATAAAAATACGCCGACATATTAGGAGAATTATGAGAAACCGCCAAAGTCTTGTCGGACTGGCGTTGGCCGCGGCATTAAGCGCGTGCAGTTTATCGCCCGACTCAACCACACCGCTTTCCGCGGAGCCGACGACTGGTTCGCCCACCGAATTACAGGTTCAGCCCTCAAGCACGCCACCGCCACTCATCCCGCCGACAGATCTTCCCACCCTCACAGCAACTCCCGCTCTCGAAGAAGTGACCGCGTTCGCGAAAGAGGAACTGATCAATTGCCGCTTTGGGCCTGGCACTGTTTACATCGTTATCGGCCAGCTGAAAGAGGGGCAAAGCGCCCGCGTGGTTGGCAGGGACGCGGGAAGCGCCTGGTACTATGTCCATGACCCCGGCAACCCGGATGGATTCTGCTGGCTCGCGGCGGATGTAGTCGAGATAGAAGGCAACCCGGAAGCCCTGGCCGTAGTTTCACCTCCCGCACCCTCCGTGACGGATATTACGGTCGTCGTGGAGCCGAACCGCATGGTGGTCCCGTGCAGTCAGTTTCCGCAAGTCGTTTACATCACCGCCGAGGTCACCACGGATGGTCCTGCGCTCGTGACCTATCGCTGGGAAGCCAGCACGGGCGTGTCGTCCGTGGATAATGCGATTGCCTTCGAGGAAGCGGGCACGCAAACGATCCAGGATTACTACCAGATTGGCGCTCCCAACGATTATTGGATCGGTCTGCACGTGCTCGGCCCAAACGATTTAAGCGAGCAAACCAACTTCCGCGTGATCTGCAACCCATAGCGCTGTGTTCCACCGCAGTTGAACTGCGGTGGAAACTTTGAGTGGGGTACAATTTGGCCCATGCCCAAACTCAAGTCCCCTCTTGCATCGTTCTTTATCACAATCCTTGCAATTACCCTGTTGGCTTTCCTTGGGCCGGAGGAGAAATCGCTTGGCGCAAACGTGCGGATCGTGTACCTGCACGGCGCGTGGGTGCTGGCCGCTGAGATGGCATTCGCTGCCGCCGGTCTCGCGGGATTGATCGGCCTGGTTGCGCGAAGGGAAAAGTTCCACGCCTGGTCCGCCGCGCTGGGCCGCGCCGGCATCGTCTTCTGGTTGACGTACCTGCCGCTTTCACTGTTTGCCATGCAGGCCAACTGGAACGGACTTTTCCTAGCCGAGCCGCGCTTCCGCCTGGCAACGACCTTCGCCATTGTAGGCATTCTCCTGCAAGTTGGCCTATGGGTCATGAATATGCCCTGGGTCACTTCGCTGGCGAACCTGATTTTCATTGTTGTCCTGCGCTTCGTGTTTTCCACTGCATCCAACATCATGCACCCACCGCCTTCGCCGATCTTCAATTCGGGGAATTATGCGATCATCGGATTCTTTGTCGGTCTGAACTTGCTGGCCTGGGTCGCGGCATATTTTCTGACACGATGGTTCCTCGGCATAAAAAATAATTCATAACAACCGTTACTGATCACTGTTCACTGATTACCGCCTATTGATCCCTCCATATGCGCCTGCGCTTCCAACTCTTCATTTTCATGCTCTTACGCACCATCCTGAATACCATGCACAGGATGGTGTATCCATTTTTGGCAGTCTTTGCACGCGGCCTCGGTGTGGATGTCACGACATTATCGTTGGTCGTTACCGTGCGTTCGTTCGCCGGGATGCTGGGTCCGCTCTTTGCCCCCATCGCGGATAAAAAAGGGCGCAAGTTTGGCATGTTGGCGGGGATCGTGATCTTTACATTCGGTGTGGGGTTGGTTGCAGTCTATCCCAGCTTGTACACGCTCTCCGCCGGTTTGATCCTTGCATTGTTCGGAAAGTATTTTTTGGACCCCGCCACACAAGCCTATTTTGGCGACCGCGTACCTTATGAACAACGCGGCACGGCGCTGGCTGTGGCGGAAATGTCCTGGTCACTGGCGTTTATCGTGGGGGTACCATCGATAGCTTTTTTGATCGCACGTTACGGTTGGTCTGCGCCGTTTCCGCTTTTGGCAATGCTCAGTATTTTGATGTTTGCAGTCATCTGGAGCATTGTCCCGCATGAAGACGAGCATCATGAAAAGATGAACAACTCACGCGATGGTTACCACGCGGTATTCACTTCCATCCCCGCTTTGGCGGGAGTATCGATTGCGTTATGGGCCAGCGCGGCGAATGAGATGGTCAACCTGGTGTTTGGTGTATGGCTGGAAGATTCGTTTGGGTTGAAGATTGCGGCGCTTGCAGGAGACTCCACAGTGATCGGGGTTTCGGAATTGGGCGGGGAGGGCCTCGTTGCGCTCACAACGGACCGGCTCGGCAAGCCGCGCGCCCTGGCGCTGGGACTGGCATTGAACATGATCGCGTCCATTCTGTTGCCATTCATCGGCAGGACGCAAATCGGCGCGTTGGTTGGGCTTTTCTTCTTTTACATCACCTTTGAATATGTGATGGTCAGCCATATCCCGATGATGCCCGAATTGGTTCCGAAGGCGCGGGCAACGATGTTGTCACTTAATATCGCCGGTCACTCCGTGGGGCGTGCGCTTGGAGCACTGCTGGCAACTTTCATCTACCAGCAGTTTGGTTTCGTTTTCGTTGCGCTCTCCGCGGTCATTTTCAACGTGTTCAGTTTGCTGGCCCTGCGTCGAATGATGCGGTCATGAACGGCATGTATATTCCGGCGATTCTTGCCGCGGTCGTTGTATTACTGGCAGGGCTGTGGGTTCTTGTTCCCATCCTTTATGGTGTGCCATGGCGGCCAACACATGCAGACCGAATCCGCAAAGCGTTAAAGCTTGCAGGCCTGAGACCAGATGAGCTTGTCTACGACTTGGGCGCGGGCGATGGGCGCGTCATTATCCTCGCGGCGCGTGAATTCGGAGCGCAGGGAGTGGGGATCGAGGTCGGTTTTTTGCAGGTTATGTTCGCGGGGGTAATGGCCTGGTTTAATGGGGTCAGTTCCAGGGTCCGCATGATGCGAGGGAATTTTTATCGGGCCGATCTGCATGAGGCGGATGTTGTGTTTGCATATCTCACGTCCGACCAGGCATTTCATTTGCAAAAACAATTGGGAGCCCAGTTGAAAAATGGGGCGCGAGTAATTACGATTTCGTTCGATCTGCCCGGCTGGCAGCCCGAGGCTTTTGACCGCGACAATCTGATCTTTCTATATCGGATACCCCCTGTAAAAGGAGACCTGGCTTCATTTTTGAATGCGCAGGAATAAAAAAAGAACCCTGTCTTTCGACAGGATCCTTTTCTACAACGATTGAGCGATTACACACCGCCGAGGCTGGAGTTGATGTCGCTGAAGACGTTGCCGATGATCGGGCCAAGAACCATCAAAGCCGCGATAACAACAATGGCAACCAAAACGAGAATCAGCGCATATTCAACAAGACCCTGGCCTTTTTCTTTGGGGGCAAATAACATGGGGAAAGTCTCCTTTCTTCTAGAATTTCCCAGGAAGGCCTCCTGAGATTGTCTATATTGTACTTGCTTGCATAAAAAATACAAGAGGTTATAAAACGATTTTCCTAACAGTTATGTTAGACTAACAGGAATGAAAGTGCTTAAATGGCACGGGGCACCAGGAAAATTTAAAAAAACCGAAACATTCGGTACAGTTGTACCATTTTACTGTTTAAGCTCACAGTTTAAAATTAATTTTATACTAATGAAGCATGAGGTATTTCACATGACACTTCAAAACATGTTTCTCGTCAATTCGGCGATTTCAGTATTCTTCTCGCTGGCCCTTCTGCTGATGCCCGGCCCCATGCTTGAACTATTCAGCCTGTCTGGAAATCCCACAGAGAAGTTGTTGTTGCAGTTTTTTGGCGCTCAACTGCTGGCCACGGGTTTGCTCACGCTTTTCGCCATGAATACAAAGGAACTGCGCTCCCAGCGTTCCCTGACACTGGCTTTCTTCATTGCCGATGGGATCGGTTTTATCGTGGCGCTCGGCGGTATGCTCACCGGCGTGATGGGTACACTGGGTTGGGGATTTGTCCTGGTGTATCTGCTTCTTGCGCTGGGATTCGGATATTTCCAGTTCATCGGTTGAAGTTGATCCTTCGATAAGGTTGCCGCCTCCCGGGAGACGGCTTTTTGCGCCGATCTGCTAAAATAGTATCATCCTGCCTGTGCGAATGAAAAAAAGTACAAACGGTCACGAACCATGCTCATTCACTCTGCCTCTCAACTTCTCACTCTTGCAGGCGGCCCGCAACGCGGACGCGCTCTCGGCACGCTGGGGGTCATCGAAAAAGGCGCGGTGTTGATCCGCGATGAAAAGATTGTCCAGGTCGGCCCGACCGCAGAACTGAAAGCCTCATACCCCGACGAACCATCCCTCGATGCCACAGGTTGCGTGGTGATGCCTGGCTTTGTCGATCCGCACACACATCTCATCTGGGGCGGCGACCGCGCCAACGAGTTTGAGATGAAGATGGCGGGAGCCAGGTATCTGGATATCCTTGCCTCGGGGGGCGGGATCATCTCAACGGTCCGCGCGACGCGCACAGCATCCATCGAATCGTTGATCGCACAGACTCGTCCGCGTTTGATCCGTATGTTCGCGCACGGCACGACGACCGCCGAAGCAAAAACCGGTTACGGCCTGCAAACCGCCACCGAATTACGCCTGCTCAAGGCCCTGCTCGCCCTCGACGATGAATCCCCGCTCGATATTGCCATCACCTTTCTCGGCGCGCACGCCATCGCACCCGAATTTAAAGACGATCCGCAAGGCTACACCGACCTGGTCTGCGAGACGATGCTTCCCATGCTCAAAGAATGGTGGGGGACTCACGCCCCGAAATTGACTCTGCCCTTTGTGGACGTCTTCTGTGAAAGCCAGGCTTTTGATCTCAAGCAGTCGCGTCAAATCCTGACAAAAGCAGGGTCGCTGGGATTCCCGCTCAAGATCCACGCTGATGAATTTGACAACCTTGGCGGCGCGAGCCTTGCAGTGGAATTGGGCGCGGCCTCCGCCGATCATCTGGTCAAGACCTCGGACGCAGACATGGCCGCGCTCGGAAAATCTGATACTGTTGCAGTGGCCCTGCCCTGCACGCCCTTTGGCCTCGCCGAAAAAGATTACACACCTGCGCACAAATTGATCGAGGCAGATGCAATTCTTGCCCTCGCAACGGATTGCAACCCAGGCACATCCTGGAACGAGTCGATGCAATTCTCCATCGCACTGGCCTGCCGTTACATGGGGTTGACTCCCGCGCAGGCCATCGCCGCCTCTACGATCAATTCCGCGCACGCCATCCGCAGGTCCGATACGATCGGTTCGCTTGAAGCGGGCAAACAAGCCGATCTTCTGATCCTATCTGTTCCAGATTATCGTCATTTGGGTTATCGCTACGGGACGAATCTCGTCAAGCAGGTCATCAAACACGGACGCGTCTACTCGGTGGATGTGGGTTATTATCGAAGCGCCTGATCGCCTGCCGATCCAATTCAAACCAACTTAGAGCTAAACTTCCTTGAACATGCAGTGGATTATCTTTGCCGGTATTTTGATCACGAATGCAATCGCGGCTCTGGTCATTGCAATCCTGCTGGCACGCAGACCATCAACTCCCGGCATTCACTCGATGACCTGCCTGCTGGTGGGGCTGGGTGTTTGGTCGTTCAGTTATGCAATGATCACACTCTCCCCCTCGCTCGAGGCCAAGCATCTTTGGTTGAAATTGGAAAACGCGGGCATCGTCACAGTTCCCGTCCTGTGGTTCTTCTTTACATTGAAATACACGCAATTTGACAAGTGGCTGACTCGAAAACCAGTCATGCCGGTGTTCTGGATCATCCCTGCTGTGACGCTGATATTGTTGTTCTCCGGGCGCTGGTTCCATTTCTATTACACATCCACTCACACCGCGCTCGAAACAGGCGGCCCGCTCGTCATCAGCCGCGGACCGTGGTACCTGGTCCAGCTTATCCAGAGTTATGCCTTGACCCTGGCCGGGGTGGGCGTACTTCTTTGGAGTTTTATCCAGTCCCGGCTCGTGTACCGAAAACAACTGCTGTTACTGATTGGGGCGATTTTGATCCCCTTTATGGTCAATGTTCTATATCAGTTGTTTCCGGGCATCATGCCATTTTTTTCATCTCCCATCGATCTCACCCCGCTCTCTTTCACATTGACGGCCATCCTGATTGCCATAAGCGTCTTTGGAATGCGCCTGTTCGATCTGGTGCCGATTGCCCGCGTTACGGTAATGGAGCATATCCCCGAAATGGTGTTTGTTGTCGACACCTATGATCGTGTCATTGACGCCAATTCCATGGCGCAAAAATGGCTGGGAAAAACCATCGAAGAGATTTCCGGCCAGGACCCGGTGGTGGTTTTTCGCAATTGGCCGCAATTGCTCAATCGTTTCTTCTTTACTGAACACACGCGCGAGGAAATACAGATTCCCGGGGATCCGCCGCATACATTGGAACTGGTCATCACGCCGATCTACAATCGTTTCAACGTTTTGGAAGGACGTGTGATCGTGGCGCACGACGTCACAGACCGTAAAATCCTGGAAGATAATTTAAAAGAGGCGAACGAGTCTTTGAAGATACAGCTCGCCGAGATCGAGTCCCTGCGGGCGAAACTTCAGGAACAGGCCATTCGCGATCCGTTGACCGGCGCGTTCAACCGCCGTTTCTTTGCCGAATCGCTGGATAAGGAAGTGGCGCGTGCCGTGCGCGAAAACATTCCCTTCTCGGTCATCATCATGGATGTGGATCATTTCAAGCAATTCAACGACACCTACGGCCACAAATGCGGCGACCTGGTCCTGCAGTCGCTGGCGAAATTTCTCAACGACAATACCCGCCGCGGCGACATCGTCTGCCGCTATGGCGGGGAGGAATTTGTCATCCTGATGCCGGATGCAACGGTTGAATCTGCCTATGAACGCGCAGAGAGTTTCCGCTCAAGATTTGAAAATAGCCTGATAGAGTACGAAGACAAGAAATTACGCTATACCTTCTCCGTGGGGCTGGCTACCTATCCATTGCACGGCATCACCGGCGAGACGCTTCTCATAATGGCCGACAATGCGCTCTATCAATCCAAAACCAACGGCAGAAATCGCGTAACAATCTATTCCCCCTAACAGGAGAGAACCATGCAAATTGACGTTATCGGCGTGCCCATTGACCTCGGCGCGGACCGCCGCGGTGTGGACATGGGACCCAGCGCCATTCGTTACGCCCACCTGCAACAAAAACTCGAATCGCTCGGTTACACCGTGCAGGACGAAGGCAATGTGGAAGTACCCATCGCCGAAATGTGCAAGATCACAAATCCAAAATTAAAGTACATTGATTGCATCGTGCCAATGTCCCGCCGCGTGGCAGGCGCGGTTGCCACATCCGTGCAGGGCGGACGTTTCCCGCTCGTCCTCGGCGGCGACCACAGCCTCTCGATTGGCTCCGTGCGCGGCGCGGCGCGCAACAAAAAGATTGGCGTGATCTGGATCGACGCCCACGGCGATTTCAACACCGCTGAAACCACGCCCTCGGGCAACATCCACGGCATGTCTCTCGCCGCCCTTGCAGGGCTTGGGGACCAGAGTCTCACTCAATTGTGGGACGAGCAAATCCCGGTCATAGATCCGAAGCGGATCGCCGTCATCGGCGCGCGCGATCTCGATCCCGGAGAAAAATCCAACCTGCAAGAAGCCGGTGCAATGGTCATGAGCATGGAACAGATCGACCGTTATGGCATGGTCACGGTTGTCGAAAAGGCCATCGAACGCGCCAGCCGCGATACGGACGGCATTTACGTCTCCCTCGACCTCGACGCCCTCGACCCGCGCCATGCGCCCGGCGTGGGCACGCCCGTCCCTGCGGGACTTACCCAGCGCGAAGCCCACCTCGTCTGTGAACTCATCGCCGAAACGGGCAGGCTGGTCGGCATGGATTTGGTGGAGGTCAACCCCATCCTCGATATACAAAATCAAACTGCCCTGCTCGCCGTGGACTTCGCCCTCACGGCCCTGGGCAGTCGCATTTGGATGGGATGACAGTTTAATTGCAATGGAGTAGTCGCAATTATCGAACGGTGAAAAGGGGTAAAATTGCGATATGAATAATAAAGATGGCAAGATCCTTGTCGTGGAGGATATCCCCAGCATTCTCGACCTGCTTGAGATCACGTTGAAGTTTAGAGGCTATCAGGTAATGACCGCACGCAACGGGCAGGAAGCGCTCGAAAAGATCGAGGAAGAACGGCCAGCCCTGATCATCTCCGACATTCTCATGCCGACGATGGACGGCTTTTCCTTCGTCCAGAAACTTCGCACCAATCCGAAGACCCTCGATATTCCCGTGATCTTCCTCTCGGCCACTTACGTCACACCGGAGGACAAGGCCTTCGCACTCAGCCTCGGCGCATCCAATTTTATCGAGAAGCCGATTGACACCGAGGAATTTCTGCTCACCATTGCCGAACTTCTCACGCAAGGCACCCCCACCACCCCGCGCCCGCTCGACCAGGAAAGTTTTTACATGGGCTATCGCGCCCGCCTCGAAAACAAACTCCGCTACAAACGGACGCAGATCGCCCGCGCAGAGCGTTTGGTACAAACCGTGTCCGAAGATCAAAGGCCCGCTTACGAGGCGCTCCTTCAACAAGCCTTGCTGGACCGCAGGGAAATCGAGAAAGAACTCAAAGAAGTCCTTCGAATCATTGAAGAATTCCAAAAATAAAATGCAGCCCAACTTAAAATTCATTGAACAATTAGCCCGCGGTGCGGGTGAAATTTTGTCTGCCGGTTACCAGCGCGAACATAAAGTGAAATACAAGGGCGTGATTGACCTCGTCACCGAAGTGGATCACCAGTCTGAGGCCTATCTCATCGGCGAGATCCAAAAACAATTCGACGGTCACCATATCCTCGCGGAAGAAAGCGGCGAGACAATTGGAGACAAGGGTCACGTCTGGTACATCGATCCATTGGACGGGACGGTCAATTACGCGCATCACATCCCGATCTTCTGCGTCTCGATAGCCTACGCCTCACGCGGGACCGTCAAGCTGGCCGCCGTTTACGATCCTCTTCGCGGCGAAATGTTTTCCGCCGAACGCGGCAAAGGCGCGCACTTGAACGGCAAGCCGCTGAGCGCATGGAACACCCCAAACGATAACTTCAACAACTTTGTCAAATTCGCCAAGATGACACAGGGTGTTCGCCGCCTCGGTTCCGCCGCACTGGATTGTTGTTACGTGGGCGCAGGCCGCTTCGACGGCTTCTGGGAACTCACCCTCAAACCCTGGGACATCGCCGCGGCCGGATTGATTGCCGAGGAAGCAGGCGCGCGGGTGACCAACGTAAGAGGCGGACCCGATTACATCTCATCGCCGCAATCCATCGTCGCATCTGCGCCGGGGATACACCAGCAAATCCTGGATGTGCTGAAATAAAACAAAACCCACCTCGATGCTAATCTTTCGAGGCGGGTTTTGTTGTAAATCAGAGGGACGCTGAAAAACGGGGATGTTTTCTATGGCTGTACGCCCGGTTTTACCTCACCCCCAATTACCTCCCCAACAGTCTTTACAATAAGACCATTCCCTTGCTGTTCGTTCAACCACCGGGCAAACTCCGTGAACAATGCAAGGTCAATCGCATACTGGTCGCATTTATCGCAGACGTGGTGAAAGACAAAGAGTACCCAACCGCCGCCGTCATCTTCCACTTGCGTAACATATCGTTTCATCTTCGCTACGCGTGTGTCCGTCACGATATACGGCATGGCTTGTACCGCGTACGCATCGCCGGGCGGGACAGAATCAGGGCCACCGGTTACGACGCGCGAGCTGTTGAACCCGCAATTCAACACTGCCTGCTTTGCTTCTTCATCGTAATGCCCGAATGGATAGGCAAACGAGACCACGTCAAATCCCAGCGACATCAAATCCAGCCGGTTCTGGCAAACCTCGCGCCGCAAATCCGCGCCGCGCACCTCGGTCAATTTCACGTGACTGACGGTGTGACCGCCAATCTCATTTCCGTCTTCGTACAAACCGCGTAATTGGTCGGCAGTCATGAAGCCGTCTGTGCCGGTAAACCCGCTCACAATGTAAAACGTGGCGTGCAAATTGTTTTCGGCAAGAATGGGACGAACATCGTAATTGTCCGCATCGCCATCGTCGAATGTTAGGCTGACGGTGGTATTTTCAAAACTCAGTTCATCACCTGTCGGCGCGTTGACTAGTGCAGTGGGCGCGGTGTTACAACCGGAAAGAAAGATAAATAAAATTGTGAGTATTGTGTGGGGGGATTTCATGAGGAAACTGGAAAGAAAAGTGGGCCCGGCAGGATTTGAACCTGCGACCAAGCGGGAGAAATTTGTTCCAGTTCGGCTATATTTTTATGTTTTATGGAGGGGATATTTGAACTGGAAGCCATAGTGTTGGGGTTGGAGATGGATTTGTTGTTGAACCTGTGAGAGCATTTATGACTGTTACGATTATACAGAAGTATAGGATTATGCCTATGCTTGAAATTATTATATTTGCTGTCATAAAGTGTCCCCAGATTGCGAAGGCCCTGGGGAAAAACTTGTTGCTAAAAATATTGCTTTTTGGGGGTCTTGTTGTTGATATTCTTTTGCTGAGTTCTAGGTTTTCTTCTTGCAGAGTTTTTATTTGTTGTTCTAGGCTTGTTAGGTATTCTGTGAGTTCGTTCATGTTTTTGAATTGTGGCGCCATTGTATTTCCCTTTTACGTGTCTTTTTTGATGTTTTTTAGTTTCAGTCTTATTTGGTCTATTTCTTTGAATTTTTCATCGGTAGGTAGTTTGTTGAATAGATCGAGCATTTCTTCTTCAAGTCTTGATAGTTTTATGATTGTTTCGGAGGGGTAAAAGTAACTGATTGGTTTTTTGTAATGGTGGGCTATTTGCACTAGTAGGGAGGCGTTGATAGCTGTTTTTCCCCTTTCCATGTCAGATATTGCTACTCTGGATTTATTTAGTGCTTTTGCTAGTTCTCCTTGATTTTCGTTTGCATCGAGGCGTGCTTGTAGTATTCGTCCCCGAATGTATCTGTTGATAGCGTTGTCTTCTTGTTGCTTTGGCATCTTTGCAAAATTGTTGGTTAAATTGTAGCATTTTTACCCTTGACGTGTGGTCGGTTTTGAATAAAATTATAAGAAATTCCGACATGACTACAAACACTACTGTAAACGTTCGCGAACTGGTTACGACCGGCTTTTTCACCGGTGACTGGTCAGAATTTGATAAACATCATCAAGCGTCCATGGATGCGATTTTTGGCGTCATGCAGTTGAGGCGGGAATTTCGTGTCACTCGCTCGCTTGGTTGTGTTGAAACAGGTCTATTCTTTGCCTTCGATGAGGTGAAGGATAGATTTTTATTTGCCTGCACAGGTTTTGTGCAAGGGAGGTTATTGTAATGGCAAAGTTTTCAGGTTGGCTTCATTCAGTCGAGTGGTCAAACTCGCACACTAATCCGCCTGCGGAGGCGCCGCGTATTTTGGCAGAAGTATTCACGCTCGAAAAAGACACGCCGATTGAGTTTCAAAACTTTTCTTATTCGCTCGGTGGTGGTTATTCGAAGACTATACGCTATGTAGCCGAAGCCAGTGGAAAAGAATTGTCAAAAGAAGTGCTTGCCAGTGTTCGCAAGAAACGATTGGTGCGGCGCGTGAAGGCAAAAGTTCCGATGTTCGCTGATTTTTTCATTGAGCAGGAGATACAGAGAAAAGCAGAATATTATGACGGCATAACCGATGGAGGTTTACAGCAGGCGAGAGAAGAAGTCTTGGCGCATGAGTTGGAACGCTTCGAGTTTTTCAAAGCGAATGTCAATAAGGTTTTCATCTATGCCGATGAACCAAATGAGTGCAAAGAAAAAGCGGCGCGCTTACGGGTTGAAATGCTTGCAATCCAGTAGGTCAATATGTTTGACGAGGGCGCATCTGTCCATCACTGGTATTACGGCTTCGGTACGGTTGAGGAGTGTCAATCGGTTCGTGGCGGGCTTCTGCGTTACCTGGTGTATTTTGAAAGTGTGCTGGATCGTCTTTGGGTTTGGTCAAGTGATTTGGTAGGCAATTAGCGGACGTTCCGCTTTGTGTGTCAACTTGCCCGAATTGGCACAAAAAATTATAGGGCTAATCAAAAAGGAGTTTATCTGATGAAAGTTCAATTCAAAGGTTTCGTTCGTGACATCTACGTCAGCGACAAGGACAAGAACGGGAACGCAAAGACCAATCCTGTTCATTACATCACGTTCGTTGACATGGAAACAGGCGGGGATGTCAAGCTGTCATTTCCCGAGGGTCATGGTCTGGCTGTTGGTCAGCAGGTCAATATTGACGCAGTTGTGAAGGGTCGTACCTTCTCGAACTCGGTTGGCTATCATGTTGAACAACTGAACGGAAGCAAGCCGAAGTAGGGCATATCGGGCGGCTTGGTCGTATGGTCGCTCGTTTGACTTTCAAGGAAAGGAGGAATACATCATGACGATTGCCGCCGCAATTACCGCTCTCACTGACTTGGGCGTCCTGCCCGTGATCACTGTCGTGGCGACTGTGTTCATTGCCGCCTATCTCTACAAGTCCTTCAAACGCTAATTTTGCGTTGACGGGCTGTCTATCGAATGTGCCTGGGGTAACACTCAGGCACATTTAAAGGAGTGATACATGCCCCCTAATCTTATGACTATTGCCGCCGCGATTGTTGCGCTGAATGATTTGGGTCTCTTGCCTGTAGTTACCGTTGTGGCGACTGTGTTTGTCGCCGCCTATTTGTACAAGTCCTTCAAACGCTAGTCGTCGAGGATTTTTTGAAGGTGCGCCTGAGTAATGCTTAGGCGCATTTTTCAAGAGGTGAAACATGTTACATGCCGCCATTGAATTACTAAAGGATTTGGGTGTCTGGCAGGCCGTTCAAGCGGTCATTGCCATTGTGTTTACCTGGCTTGCGTATCTGGGTTTTGTCAATCGTCGTTGAAAGGCAGAAAATGAATGCACAAGATTATCTATTCCCTGCTTACTTCGTGGTTCTCGTCTTTGTTGCTTCGTTCTCGTCGAAGCTACAGCGGGTCGCGGTCGTTTCGGCTCTCGGCCTTGTGGCGGTTTATCCGAACCCGGATGCTGGCACTTTCATTTTTCTTTTTATTATTCCTGCCGCTATTCTTGCCAGTTTCACGGGTTGAGGCACAAACTCCGACTGATACGCCTGCGCCTGTAACGGCTACGGCAACAGGTCATCCGTTATGGCCTTCGATGACGCCTGAACCGACGCAAAATTATACCTGTCCTGGGTCTCAGCCGATTGGATGGGGGACTGTAACGCCCGATCCGTATTGGCTTCTCAATTGTCAGGTGTGCGTTACTCCGCAAGTGCAGGCGACTGAGACGCCCTATCCCGTATCAACTTACATGATCCCGCTGACACAGACGGCGCAAGCTGTCTCTACGCTTACACCTGGTACGGCGACTGTGACGGTTACTCCTGCCGCCACGTCTATCGCTGGTACGTCTACTCCTGGCAATCCGCTTTTGGTTTGTGATAGTCCTGGCTGTGTCGAGTTGAGTGATACATCCATAATGCAACATTTTGCGGGGGAGGTTCTGGTATCTACTCATCCGCAGGTTGTTGTTACGATGAACTATCATCGCACGTCGTCGGCGTGGGCTTCGCTTTATGTTTACTACTGGGTGACGCATGCGGAATTGCAGAATACGACGGGGTCAGGTAAGAACGTGGCGGATTTTTACAGGACTACTTCTAATGTGAACCTTATCAATTATCAGTTCCCTGTCACGGGTATATCGGCAGGGACGACGAGGGATGCTACGTTTGATTATAGTGCGGTCACGTCCAGTACTAACTGGGTGGGTACTATTTTTACGGGCATACAGTTGGACGGGGCGATAGGTGTTATCTATCGTTACGATATGGACATATATGTTTCTACTGTGCCGATGGATTTTGGCCTTTTGACTGTTACGCCTACTCCGGTTGTTACCGCTACACCTTATAGCAACTGTGGCGCTGTTGATCCTGATCCAGACACAGGCGGTGATGGTGATTTCGAGATACCCGATCCTTGGATTGGTGGCACGACCTGCCCGATTGATTTTGGTGGGGTGGATATTCCGCTGTACGGTATTTTCGGTCTTTCTGATTTTCATCTTCCTGGTTTGCGGGTTTGCTTTACCGAGATTACGTTTGGCACGCTGGTTTACTATGGTGTTGCCGTGGACGTAGATTATCTTGCTTACATTCTGGCGGCCGCCGCTCTGATCGGCATGTTTACGAAAGGTTAATGACATGGGCGATATTGAAATTACGTTCCTTATGAACCCGCATGTACTGACGGCGTTGGGCGTTTGGCTTTTGGCGACACTGGTCAAGTGGGTTGTTGGCTTTTTTCGAGGCTGATTATGCCGTTCATGGGAGCGCAGGTTGCTTTTGCTACACTGCATGGGTATCGCATGGTCTGGATACCTGGCGCATTTGGCAATGGCAAGACGTTGCTTTCGATGGGTATTTACGCACAGTACTTTCAGCCGCGAGGTTACAAGCTTGTTTCGAATACTCGTTCTATCTGGACAGAAGAGAGTTTGGACAATGTTCGGATGGATGATAACGGTCATCTAAAGGCGTTTATCCTGATTGACGAGGGCGGGCAGTACTTTACGGATGGTGATGATATTCGGGAGTTGTTGCGTAATCCCCGCAAGATGGATTATGTCTTGTGCTTTCCGTCTTTTCATCCGCCGCATCGTTCGGCGCAAATTTATCAAATGCAACCCACTTGGAGTTTTCGGTCTGCTGGAATTCCGCTGATACATTTCGACTGGTATGTCAAGATTGGTCAGTACAAGACAAAAGGCGGCTTCAATTGGGTGCTTTTTCAGGAGATGTATGGAACTTATTCGAGTCAAAACCCTGGCGCATCGCCTGCGTCAATTCGTAAGTGGCTTTCGGCACAGAACAAACTTTTTCGGGAACGCTTCGGCTATGACGACGAAGATGATGTTCTCGACAATCAAGAGGGCGGCTCTGTCGCTGGTGACTGGCTTCGGAAGATGGAGGGCGAAAAGCTTACAGCCGAAGAAAGACGGGTTCAAGACTTGCTCCAAAGTGCGCTTCGGGCTAATCGAGACAGTGAGGATAATTTGGCACTTATGGAGGAAGAAACCGCTGAGCTCGAGGCCGTACTTGCTCGAAGTGCAAAGCGGAGGAAACGGGGCTGATGCCGCTGGTGTGGTGGCGTTCATTGGCTTTATGATGTATATCGCTTTTATGTTGCGCTTGTTCCTGCCGATGATTGGTAACATTCCGTTTTTCAGTTCTGCCGATACCGCAATCGAGCAGGCCGAATTTGTACCTGCTCCTGCTACGGCTGTTTATGGTGCTGGCTATACGGGTCTCTCTGTTCCTGGGTCTACTCCGGTTTTCAATCTTCCTGTGCCTGCTGTCACGGCTACGGTTGTGCTTGAGCAACCGACGTACACACCTTATCCGACGTACACGCCTTATCCGGTGGCGACCCAGGATGTCTTGACTATCAAGGTACAGTACTCATATTACTGGCCGCCGCTCTTAGGCCCTAACTGTCATCCTGATAATCTGCTTCCCGAGGGCGGCTGTCGGGATACTACATCGAGCGGTTTGCCCTGGTCGCAATACCGAGGCAAGGGAGTGGCGATACCGTTACTTTGGACTGAGGCTGTCCCGCTTGGGTCAACGGTTCGGGTTTTGTCTCCCGTCGAAATGATAGGCGACTATCTTGTTATAGATTACTGCGGTGGTTGCATCAAGTCAGAGTACCCTGATTTGGTTTGGCTGGACTTTCTGGATGATACACAACGGTTGAATTGGTCTGCCGATATGACGGTGCAAATCATTCCGCCGTGAAATATAACGGTAAATGCCTGGGGCTTGAAAATCGCTTGTAGAATGTCTGGCCGTTCCGTGTGCAATGTCTATCGGAGCGAGAATTTACCAGACGAGAGCGCATCAGGTAAAACGGAAAATGCCGGTGATACTGTCAATCTTCCAGCGTCGTGAATGCCTGTTTTTGCAATGCCTGGGTTGCGGTGATGTGGTGAGAAAGGTGCTTTTGTGATCTCGGCTCTCGGCTTGGCTACGCGACCCCTTCTCCGCCTGTGTGTCGGTAGAATGTTTTTGGTAGGGAATGTCTGTTGTTTTTAGTGCGTATCCGAAGTTCACGCAGTGGTGCGGCGTTGGTATTTTGCGGTGATGTGTTGCCGATAGTGTAAGCGTTGATACTGGTTCTTTGCTGGTTTTGTAGTGGCGCATATCTTTTCTATGCGAGCTAACTTAGCGAAGATGTCGGGTTTGTGCGGATGTGCGCCACTGCAAATTTAGCAAATGATGGAGTCGAGGACGGAACGGAGAACGAGGACTGGAGCGGAGCGAAGCCCGCAGTTCGAGTACCGCCCGCAGTTGCAAAATAACAAGACGCCCCCACTACTGATAGGGGGGCGGAGTTTTGTAAAGTTATATTTTGGACTTTCTCGGTCTGGTTTTTCGGTCGAGACTTGTCTATACAAAGGATAATATCAATGCGTATACACTGGTTTGCTTTTACTGTTCACGCTGACGAGGCTCATGGTCGGGCTTTGTGGCAACGTCACTTTTTTCATTCGCTCGGTGCGTTGGTTTCTACTGAGCGTAAGGGCCGAGGGTTCGAGGCTATTGATGTGGCTTTGAACGAGGCGAAGTTCTATTATTCTCCGATCCAGCCCAAGAAAAAAGGTGAGGATGATCCTGAGCCGAAAAAGTTGGAGTACTACAATTTCGAGATACCTGGCTCGGCTTGTGATGCTCTTGTTCCCACGGTTTTTCGGGATGTTGTCGGGGAGTTGAGTGCTTCGGGCTTGCGTTGGTCGGTCAGGCGGATAGATGTTGCCTGGGACGGATTGCCTTTTACGCCTGTCGAATTTGCTCATGCAGTTATTCGGGGCTATGCTGTGACTTTGGCAAAACGTGAGACATTATCACTGGTTCAATCTCCGTTTGCAGTGCGTGAAGATGGTTCGGGATTTGGCTGTGATACCTGTTACATAGGCAGTAAGGAAAGTCAACGTTTCATCCGTGTTTATAACTCTCGTGGCTTCAATCGTCTTGAAATTGTCTTTCGTGATGAGCGTGCGCATGTGGTTGCGTTGGATGTTTTTAATTATCGGTATGAATTTTGGGATTTGAAAGCTCGTGAGCATTTGACGCAATATATCCGCTTTACCGAGGAGTTCTCACAGTGGGATGATTTTATTCAAGGCGCAAAAAGTGCCAATATAAAAGTCTCGTCTGCTCGCGTGATTTCGCTTGCTCGTGGCGAAAGTTGGATTGAAAAGCAGGTTGCCGTATTTCTTTCGGTGCATGAGGATGTTTGGGGCAGAAAGCAATCAAGAGACCGAATAGGGAAATTGGTCAATCATGCGCGGGCTACTCGTGACCGTACTCGTTACTCCGCTGTTCTTCAACTAGCGAATGCTGGTGGGATGTTGTGATGCTTCTCAAAGGTCGCTTGAATGGTCGTGAAAGAACACGTCTCGGAAAACTTCTTGACATGCTTTATATGCCTAGCGAGTTGGCCGAGGAAGTAGGATTTATTACTCGTCAAATCTATCGTGTTTATGTTCCTTTGGGTTGTCCGTCAACTAAAGAAAATGGTCACATCTGGATAAATGGCAAAGACTTTGCGGAGTGGTATGAAGCGACTTATCCAAAGCAGACATTATTACCAGATGAGGCTTTTTGTCTTACTTGTAAAAAGGCCGTGGAAATGGTCAATCCTGAAAGGCGTAGAAAAGGGCGTTTGCGTTATTGGGTTTGTGGTTGTCCCAGGTGCGGGCGTCCACTTGCGAGAATAATAGACAGGGAAAAGAGGTAAGAAGAATGCGTAATAGTTTGGATTATCAAATGATGCGGGTTTTGCCTGAGCAGTTGTTGCATTTGCGGGGTTGGCATTCGCAGGATGAAGTATCATCTGCTATTGGGGTGCGTCGTGCAACTGTTTCGGACTGGGAGAATGGAAAGTCTCTTCCTTCTCTTGGTGTCTTTTTCAAGTTGCTTTTTTGGTTGTGTCAAAATAGGGGTCTGTATAGGTCTGCGGTCGAGAATTGTACGGTCGAGTTGACATTGCCAGGCGGTGTACGGTGCAGGGTACAGTTTATCGAGGAGCGGGGGAATGGTAAATCGTGATAATTGGAAATATGTTCGAGCATATCTAAGGTATCGGCGGGAGGTAGATCGAATTTCCAAGAGTTCTCAACGCTTAGAGGAAAGTCGTCTTAGACAATTGTTGCAGTGGGCTGATGCTCGGTCATTTTCAAAGGTGATGGGTATTCGCCCTGTGTTTCCTGAATATCTGGAAAATCAGGGGCTGTCACGGATTTATGTTCTTCATGTTTTGCGCTCGTCTCGTCGCTTTCTTGGATGGCTTAGAAAGCATGAAATTGGATTTTCTGTGATTACTGAGGGCTGGTTGGATACGCTAAAACCATCTAGGGGTAATCCTGAGTATAAAGAGCATGAAGCGGTGACGTTGGAGGAAATACGGGCTATGGCATGTGCGTCTGTTGAAACGATAGGTGAAAGGCGTATTAGGGCTTCCGTGGTCTTTTGGTTTTTATCGGGTATTCGTGTTGGTGCATTTGTTACTTTACCGCTGTCTGCTGTGGATTTAGAAAACCGGACAGTCAAGCAATGGCCTAAGCTGGGAGTAAAGACAAAATTTGGGAAACACGCCACTACGTTTTTATTAGATATGCCTGATTTGTTGGAAGTAGTGCAGGAATGGGATAGAGAAGTGCGGGAAGCTGGTGCAAGATATTGGTTTGCTCATGTTGACCCTGAAACGGGAAAAATTCTTCCAGGAGGCGATGAGGCGGGAAAACATCGGGATGTGAGGGCGAGAAAGGATTTGCAAGCGTGGCTTGGTCGGGTTGGTTTGCTTTATCATTCTCCTCATAAATTTAGGCATGGTCACGCCACTTATGCTTTGAAAGGTGCGAAAGATGTACCTGCGCTAAAAGCGATAAGTCAAAATTTGATGCACAAGAATTTGAGCGTTACGGATGGGGTTTATGCTATTTTGTCGGATTTTGACGTGAAAGAACAAATCACGGAGTTAGGCAAAACTATAGCAGGTAGCCAAAATAGGGATGAATTGATTGAACTTTTGAAGCAGGTTTTGAAGCAGAATTCCCCCAAATAAAAGATTGAATTGGTACAAAACGGCTCTAAAAAAGTGCCTTTTGTGGGCCCGGCAGGATTTGAACCTGCGACCAAGCGATTATGAGTCGCCTGCGCTAACCGCTGCGCCACGGGCCCCGGGTTAATTGTCAGGTGCTCCAGTGTCATGTGTCACGATGCCTGACACCTGAAACGTGACACTGAAGCACCTAACCTGAGAGCGGGAGACGGGATTCGAACCCGCGAATATCAGCTTGGAAGGCTGATGCCTTACCACTTGGCGACTCCCGCATGAGACCTAGATTTTACTTGGATGGGCATAGTCAGTCAAGCGCTTGACCTTCCCCTAAATCTAATGTAAAATACTCGCCGCTAACAAGATGCCCTCGTAGCTCAGTGGATTAGAGCGCTTGCTTGCGGAGCAATAGGTCGCGTGTTCGAGTCGCGCCGAGGGCGCCACGTCAGAGGAGCGGGTAATCCCCGCTTCTTTTGTTATCAGGCCATGAATAATAATCGTCCCCACATTCTCCTAACCAACGATGACGGCATCCGCTCACCCGGGTTATGGGCCGCGGCTCGCGCGCTTTCCGAGATCGGCTACGTGACTGTCACCGCGCCGCGCGACCAATCTTCGGGCATGGGGCGTAGTTTGCCGAATACGTCAGATGGGATCATCCGCGAAGAGAAGGTGCAGGTCAACGGTCAGGAATGGGGCGTGTATGCTGTTGGCGGGTCGCCTGCCCAGGCGGTGTTACATGCCATTCTGGAGATCGTCCCCCGCAAGCCTGACCTGGTCGTATCCGGGATCAATTACGGTGAAAACGTCGGGCTGGGTGTCACCATTTCCGGCACGGTCGGCGCGGCAATGGAAGCCGCCGCGCTGGGCTATCCGGCTTTGGCAATATCGCTCGAAGCCGCCACACATTTGCACCTGACCTATTCCGAAGATGTGGACTTTTCCGCGGCAGGATATTTTGCGGCCTACTTCGCGAAGATGTTGCTGAACAAAACCTTTACGCCGGAAGTCAACCTGCTCAAAGTGGACGTGCCATCCGATGCGAAGCGGGAGACCGGCTGGCAAACCACCCGCCTCTCACGCCAGCGATATTTTGAACCCGTGCCGCCACAGCGTGATTCATGGGAGCAGCCTGCCATTATCACTTACAGGGAAGCCGCCCAACTGGACAATGAACTCGAGGACACGGACGTGTACGTTTTGCGGCGCAAGCGCATGGTCTCGGTAACGCCGATTTCACTGGATATGACTGCGCCGGTGAATTTACAAAATTTCGAGAAATTTTTACGGGAATAAAAACGGGCTTCTCTCGAAGCCCGTTTTCGTTAGACGTGGGGAGTGACTTTCGCGACCAGCTTGTCCTTCGGCTGGAAGCCTGTGATACGCTCCTTGACTTCGCCGCCCTTGAACAGCATCAGCGTGGGAATGCCCATCACGCCATATTGCATCATGATGTTCGGGTTCTGGTCGGCATCCAGTTTCACCACCTTGACCCTGCCATCCCATTCCACCGCCAACTGCTTGACAATCGGGTCAATCATCTTGCAGGGCTGGCACCATACCGCAGTGAAATCAACCAGCACAGGCAGGTTGGATTGGATGACTTCGTCTTGAAAATCAGATTCGGTTACATATTGCATTTCAGCCATTTTTGCCTCCGGGGTGTTAGATGCGGCGTGTTCCGCCGCTATTACGTTGACGGTAATATTTTCGCGTGATAGAATGCAGTCCGCTTGATTTATGGGCGCGTAGCTCAATGGCAGAGCAGTGGCCTTTTAAGCCATTGGTTGAGAGTTCGAATCTCTCCGCGCTCACCTTCCAAATCCTCCCGCATGGGAGGATTTTTTGTTTAAGTAATCATCCGCGTTGAGCGTAGTCGAAACGCTGATTTTGATGGGCCTGTCCTTCGGCTGTGGAACCTCGACTTACACCCGGCTCCTCCGCTCAGGACGAAGAGTCAACATCTCCATCAGACCATCGGGATAAAGCGGGGATTGGGGATTGAATTCATCGAGACGTTTCCACAGCACTTTGAACTGACTGCCATCCGCTTCGGTCGCGGACATTTGAGCCTGATCATACAACCCGGAGTTGACCAGCCTCCCGTCATAGACCTGCACGATCTGGTGGCCGGGATCATCATTGGATATGTAGATGTTTTCAAGTGTGCCGAGATAATGAAGGTTGGCAATTTCCCCGCCAAGTTCTTCTTTGATTTCGCGGCGAACCGTGTCTTCCGAGTATTCACCAAATTCGATCCCGCCGCCGAGGGGGCGGTAGTAGGTCTGTTTTTTGGCAGGGTCGTAAGCTTCGAAAACGAGGATTTTATCTTCGTTGCGAAAGACGCAGATGGCAATCGGACGGATTTTGTTTTGCATGTTCCCTCCAAAAAGCAGGGCGAATTGGCAATTCGCCCTGCTTGGTTACAGTGAAATTAAGGCAGGTTGCTTTTGCGAGTGTACTCCCGCGAGCGTCGCCTGCATGGACCACGGCCCCGTCCATGTAACGGTGACGTTGAGCAGTTGGCCGCGTAAATCCTCGTCCGATTCGACGAAGACGAGTTTGTTGGTGGGAGTGCGGCCGCGCCAGCGTCCCTTTACTTTTTCCTCGAAGAGGACTTCCACCTGCTGGCCGAGATATTTCGTGTTGATCTCGCCGACGACTTCCTCCTGCAATTCTTCGAGCAGGCGGAAGCGGCGCATTTTTTCGTCGTCGGTCACGTTATCGTCCATGCGGCGGGTGGCAACGGTACCCTCTCGAACGGAGTAGCGTGCCAGATGAGCGACATCCAGCTTGAGGTCCGATAAGACGCGGTAGGTTTGCATGAATTGTTCGTCGGTCTCGCCGGGGAATCCGACGATGATGTCCGTGGCGATGGAACAGTCCGGCAGTTTGGTGCGGATCTTGGCTACGAGGCCGCGATAATCCTGCTGGGTATAGCCGCGCTTCATGTTGGCGAGCACTTCATCATCGCCTGCCTGGATGGGGAGTTCGATGTGAGGCATGACGCGGGGAAGTTCGGCGATGGCTTCGATGAGATCGGCGTCGAAATAGTTGGGATGCGAGGTCAGGAAGCGGATGCGCTTGATGCCCTCGACTTCGTGAATGAGGCGCAGGAGGCCGGCGAGGTTGGGGCCGTCGGGGACATCCTTGCCGTAGCGGTCAACGATCTGGCCGAGGAGCGTGATTTCCTTGACGCCCTGCCTGGCGAGCGAACGGACTTCGCCGACGATGTCGCCGACGGGACGGCTGCGCTCGATGCCGCGTTTGTAGGGGATGATGCAGAAAGCACAGGCGTGCGAACAGCCATAGACGATGGGCACGTGCGCGCTGATGAGTTTATCTTGCTCGGCGGCAGGCAGGATGAGTTCGTCGTCCATCATCAGGAAGCGGCGGGCGGTTTCGGCGTTTTCGAGTGAATGGACTTCGCCCTGTGTGAGATGCGAGATGAGTGGGCCGGGGTCGGAGGGCGGGGAGAAGACGTCCACGTAGGGCAGCTTCTCTTTGAGCTTTTCTGCACCGCGCACGCCGACCATGCATCCCATCAGGTTGATGATGAGATTCGGGTTTTGCTGCTTGAGCGGGCGCAGCGAACTCAGGCGTCCATAGGCTTTGTCTTCGGCAGACTGGCGCACGACACAGGTGTTGAGGACGATGATATCCGCTTCTTCGGGTTTATCGGTAAAAGAGTAGCCCAAATGCTCCAACGACGAGCCGACGCGTTGCGAGTCGGCCACGTTCATTTGACAGCCTTCGGTCCAGATGTGGTATTTCATAGGACGCAGATTATACCAATTATCATGTTACTGCGAGCGAAACGAAGCAGTCCCCTCGCTCACCGGGAGATTGCTTCCCTGGCCTGGTGCCAGCCTGTCCTGGACGGACAGTCCAGGGTGCAGGCGGGCTTCGCCCTCGCAATGACATACGGTTATGGTAAAATCTTTCCCGCCTGGAGGGATGGCCGAGCGGCTGAAGGCGCATGTCTTGAAAACATGTTTGGGTCACACCAACGTGGGTTCGAATCCCACTCCCTCCGCCAGGTACATTTACGATTGACGATTTTGGATTTCAGATTGACAATCGTAAATCGTCAATCGTATAATCGTAAATCGTTATGGGGAGGTGCCAGAGTGGCTGAATGGGCTCGCCTGCTAAGTGAGTGCCGGGGTAACTCGGTCGCGGGTTCGAATCCCGCCCTCCCCGCCACAGGAACACGCTCGGTTTTCGGGCGTGTTTTCTTTTTCGGTCACGCGTCCCCACAGGGGGGATGATATTCGAATCCCGCCCTCCCCGCCACTTTCGGATGCTTCGCAGCAGCTATTTCTTTTTCCACTCGGGTTTATAGAATGGCAATTTAACGACGCGGGCAGGCGCATGTTGACGATGGTGTTCCACCGTAATTTCCATTCTCACATTCGCTCCAACCACCCCCCCTTCAGGGATTTCATAATACGGCTTCTGCAAATGCGCCAGCGCAATGTACTTCTTCAGCAACGGCGACCACGTTGACGTGGACGCATATCCCACCTGCACATTCCCCACCAACACAGGCAGACTCGCCCGCACCGCCATGCCAGGGATTTGCGGCGGCAAGCCAACTTCGGCAAACAACTTCTCCATGCCCACCCAATCCACTTCCAACCCAACCAGCTTCCACGCCGAGCCTTCCTGCTTCTCGCGTTCCAGCGCGCGGCGTCCCACAAAATAACCTGGCTTATCGAGGTTCACCGTCCAGTCGAGTCCCAACTCGAACGGCGACGACTTCTGCGGCTCGATCCACGCGTGGCTCGCGGACGTGTAATCCACTTCGATCATGAACAGTCCCGCCTCCACGCGCGCCATGTCCATGGCGAGAATGCCCACGGGGGTGATTCCGTAATCGGCGCCCGCGTCCATCAACAGGTCCCAGACGCGAAGCGCATGTTCGGCATCCATCCAAATTTCGTAGCCCAAGTCGCCCGTGTAGCCCGTGCGCGAAATCGTGACGGGGATCCCATCCATTTTGTTTTGCATGAGACGGAAATATTTCAGCCCGTCCACATCGGACTCACAAACCCGCTTCAAAACGGACCTCGAGTTGGGTCCCTGAAAACTGAGCGCCGCCACGCTGTCAGTGACTTCCGTGATCCCCACGTCCAGGCCGACCGCGTTCATCGAAAGCCAGCGCAGGTTCGGGTCCGCGGACGTGAGGCGGAACGTGGACTCATCCAGCCGCGAGACGGTGCCATCGTCGATCATCTTGCCGTCGTCGTCGCACCAGCCTGTGTAATAGACCTGACCCACGCTCATCTTCTGGATGTTCCGCGTGGTGACTCGGTCGAGCAAGCGCGCCGCACCGCGTCCATTGATGATGTACTTCATCAACGGTGAGACGTCGATCAACGCCGCCGAATTGCGGATCGCCCAATACTCGCGGTCGAGCGTCAACTCGTATGAGCCAGCAGCCAAATACCCCGCCCATCGCCGCCAGTTTTGCGGGAGGCAAAGTTTGGATGTTCGTTCGTGGAAGGGGGTGTGTCGGAGTTGAAGCATAATATAACCTTGTTATTGTCGTTTCGCCGAAATATAGCATAGAATCCTGAAAACGAACCCTCACATAGTGCAACTCGAACAATCAGGGGCACTGCGGTTGCGCAGTAAAAATTCGGCTTAAACAAACGGGGGATTTTGTGCTAAAGTAGGGACATCACTGTCACCAAAGGGAAACGGCTATGGCAGAAACAGACTTCAAATGCGATGTTTTCATCGCCTACAGCCACAAGGATAGATAGCTATGCCTACAAGCGAAAAAATAGTTTTTCTGTTCGGCTCTGGTATATCAATTCCAGCAGAATTGCCTTCAACGGAGGATATAACTCAGATCCTTCTTCGTGGCGAAGGGATAGTCCGCGCCACAGACGGAACGTATTATCTCGGTGATAGTCAATCTGGATACAATCTGACCGACGAATATGTTCCAAGAGTCAAGGCATTTCTTGAAAGGATAAAACTTGAAATTGACGCCTTTTACCCTGAAGACTCGCACGAGACAAACTATGAAGATTTCTATTATATGGCGTCACAAATTAGAGATTGCGAGGATGGGGAGTATGATAATCCAGCAATCAAGCCATTAATTGACAAGATTTATCCTGACATAAAACCACTTCTCGATAAACGAGAAAATGATACACATTATGACTGGACATTGCTTGATCTTGCCGCTGAATCAGCCAATTGTATTCGTGATGTGGTATGGCGTTGTTTGTTACGAGTCTCAAAACGCCTTGACCATCTTCAACTCATTAAGCGCCGTATTTGTCTACCAATTGGCAACTCTCTATTGCCATCTGCACAACCTGGACTTGCGTCTCGGTCTCAAAGTTCTCGTCAAAGCCGCATAAGATTTATGTCCAGGCCTCATTTATTGGAAAAGTGCAATAGGAGAGGAAAGATGTATTAAAGTGAATATGATTTATACACTCCAAATTGCGCGCTTTGTCACGCTGATTTGTGACGCCTGTCACTGGCAGTAATGTCTGACATCCTTTAAACTGTGAGCATTAGTCAGGAGATTGATATGGCAGAGCGAACCTGGCAGGTACAACAGATCAAGTATTGTGAACGTGTAGGCCACGAGATCGCGCTTGAAAATGAAGTAGTGTACCCCGCCGAACATCTGCCCGATCAACCGCCCCGCATCATCGCCCATCGCTGTTCCAACGCCATCGAATGTAACATGATTGATAAAGCTTCCTGCGCCGTGTGCGGCACAAACCCTGACGTTGACTTTGTGTAAAAGCGGGCATTCCTCCGAATTGCCCCTTACAAACTCTCTCTCCTCCCTCTGAGTTGGTCTTTGGCTGTCCCGCGAGCGATCGCGGGATATGCCGTTAAAATGGCGTCCGCCTGTTAAATTGAAACCTGCTCACCGCTGTGCGACGGGTTGTATCCGTGAAGCAGGTTGAGGTCGTTGCGGAAGGAGGCAGTTTGCAGGTAATCAAGCAGTGGGGAAAGGGATTTTTCATTCTCCTGCGGTAAAACAAGATCGTAGCGTTCTTCAAAGAGCGGAATGAAATCAAGGTTATGCAGGTGCGCCGCGGCTTGCAGTCCGAGGGACACGTCCGCTTTACCTGCTTCAATCAACGCGGCAGCCTCACTATGAGTTTTGACCGCTACGTCATAGCCGTTGACTTTATTTGCGGGAATGCCCAGCTTTCTGAGCTGACCATCGATCCACAAACGCGTCCCTGAACCGGCGTTGCGGTTCACAAAGCGGACATTGGCATTTGCGAGGTCGGCAACCCTCTTGATGCCTTTGGGATTGCCGGATGTGAGCATGAGTCCCTGCGTGCGATAGGCAAGGGTGACAATTTCAACGTCACGGTCCGGGAAGAAATGACGTACGAAAGGCGTGTTGTATTCGCCGCTTTCATCCAAAAGGTGCGATCCCGAAATCTGGCACAGTCCCTGGCGCAAGTTGACCAGGCCATCCAGCGAACCGACCGGCATGTTCAATAATGTGACGTGCTTTTCGAGATGTTCTGCGATGCCTTCCAAAGCAAGATCGTGACTGCCGGAAAAGATAAGCGCGGGCTTCCTGCCTTTCGGCAGGATGGTCTCCTGTAGGAGGAATCCAGCGGCTTTGGCGCGGTAGAACTTTTCCGTCACCTTGCCCATTTTACGGATCTCGGCCACTTCGATCAGGTCCGCGGATTCAAGCGCGAGGATGTGGTGACGTATCCATGCCGGGGACCGCTTCAAGGTCCGCGCGAGATGCGTGAGCGTGGCGGGGGAATCCATCAGCAGGCGGAGAATGTCCATGCGGCGGGAGTCCGCGAGGATTTTTATCTGTTCAAAACTTTGAATGGGATGAACGTTTTTCATGGTTGCTAAAGAAAAACTTAATCGCGAGTTTACAGGCGAATTGAACAGGTGTCAAGCGAATTTTTATTTGACATGCTTCCCTGCCCATGATATAAAACGCAAATAATTGACGGAAGACTCATCCAGAGAGGCTGAGGGACCGACCCTTTGACGCCTCGGCAACCGGTGTTAGTCGTCTAGTCTGATAGTCAACTAGTCTTGTAGTCAGATAGCCATGAGACTACGAGACCATGCGGCCAAAAGACCACAAGACTTATTACGGTGCCAATTTCGGCAGACAGATGTCTGGGAGATGAGAGATGACTTTGTATGAAATGTCGCCTCTCATTGCGAGAGGCGATTTTGTTGCAGGTGTGAATTTATGGAAATCGGCGAAACACTTTACGTGACTGCCCGCGGTGAATTTCGCAAGTGGCTTCAGAAGAATCACAAAACCAGGAAAGAGATTTGGTTGATTCAATACAAGAAAGCCGCGAAGAAGCCGTCCATCAATTATGTGGAAGCGGTGGAGGAAGCCATCTGCTTCGGCTGGATCGATGGATTCGAAAAAGGCATGGATGCGGAACGCTACGCCACGCGCTTCTCACCGCGGCGACCAAAGTCCAATTGGACGGAGACGAACAAGGAACGCGCGAGGAAGATGATCGCGGCAGGAAAAATGACCGAGGCTGGCCGCGCGGCCCTGCCGAAAGACATTTAACCGCGAAGACTGCAAAGATCGCGAAGAAAACAGAAAGGATGTCTTCGCGTGCTTAGTGGTTCCAGGATTGTTGTGAAACTTTGGAGTATTATGAACTGTCCCGAATGTGGCGCAATTGACAACGCATGTGAATCTCGATTCCACGAATTCCTCGTCAAAGAATTCGAGGGCGTGGGCTGCGGCGCGGTCCACCACTTGACCGTGGCCGCGTACATGCTCCAGCACTCCAGCAAGTTGACGCGCGAAGGCTGGCTCCATGAGCGAGAGTTATTGAGAGAGTTCCTTGTGGAGAAGAAACCGCCCTCGTTCATCCGCAAGCAAAACAGGGACTTGGTGGACAGCGGCAAACGAAATTTCAAAATTAAGTCGAGAGACGGCTTGCCTGTCATCAATAAAACCACATGGACGAAGACGATATTGGATGTCCGCGTGGAGAATGCGGAAGTTTATTGTGAAGATGTGAACGCATGGGCGAGGTCCGCGCTGGAAGATTCAGAAGGAATGTTCTTAAAAGATTTGCGCTAAGGAACAACTATGCAAACCTATTACCTTACACCACGCTTCAAGTTCATTTCAAAAATAGTATTCTTGGTATTTATCACCATTCAAACAGGAATATTTCTTTGGCTTTTTCAAAGTTCAACTTGTCTCATTATTTATGCTTTGGTTCTAGGTATATTTTATTTTTACAGCAATTTTCATGCACTTAATGATGAATATCTTGTCTTGGACGACAAAGCAATTGAATATCACAGGCGCGGTTCTATCTTTGAAATAAAGTGGAGTGACGCAGAAGCAATTTCCCCTCGATGGTTTATTTGGGGAAAACAAGACAGCCTGATTGTTGATAAATCAAAAGTAAAAATCCAATCCATGTCTACATTTGGCGCATCATATCTAACCAGAATCTTCAATTTACAGGAAACATTTGTACCCTTATCTTGTTTTTCTGAAAATTGGCGCAACTCCGACCTCGGACAACAAATCAAACAACACGTGCCGCATCTCTTTGAAAAAGAAAAATCTGCACAATCTGCGTAATCTGCGGATAAATATTTAGGAGTACTCAATGACCCAACGCAAATACACAAACCGCCGCTACCTCGACGCCCTCGAAAAGAAAGTCCTCGTCTTCGATGGCGCGATGGGAACGAGCCTGCAAGTCCAAAACCTCACTGCCGAACATTTCGGCGGCGAGCAATACAACGGATGTAACGACTACCTCGTCATCTCGTACCCCGAAGCCGTGGAAAAAGTCCATCGCTCGTTCCTCGAAG
This sequence comes from Chloroflexota bacterium, assembly GCA_016235425.1. Classification (GTDB taxonomy): domain Bacteria; phylum Chloroflexota; class Anaerolineae; order Anaerolineales; family Villigracilaceae; genus JAKOVF01. Next base: position 38,935 of record JACRLC010000064.1, read on the forward strand.
TCGGCGTGGATGTGATCGAAACGGACACCTTCCGTTCCAACCGCATCACGATGAAGGAATACGGCTTGCAGGACCGCGTCATCGAAATCAACGAAACTGCCGCCCGCCTCGCACGCCGTCTTGCCGATGAATATTCTGTAAGGGCGACCCGCCCTGATCAGTCAAAGCTAGATGGCACAACCGAGAAGGGTCGCCCCTACGAACAACCCCGCTTTGTTGCCGGTTCCATCGGCCCCTCGGGCAAACTCCCCTCCGCCAACGACCCTGAACTGTCCAACGTCAGCTTTGACGAACTCGCCAATACCTTTCGCGAGCAGGCGGTTGGTCTGATACGCGGTGGCGTGGATGTCCTCCTCATCGAAACCTCGCAGGACATTCTCGAAGTCAAAGCCGCCATCGTCGGCATTCACAAAACCTTCGACGAGACTCAAATCTTTTTGCCGATCCAGGCTCAGGTCACGCTTGACACGACAGGCCGCATGTTGCTCGGCACCGACGTCAACGCCGCGCTCGCCATCCTCGAAGGCCTCGGCATTGACGTCATTGGCCTCAACTGTTCCACTGGCCCCGAGCACATGCATGAGCCCATTCGCATTCTCGGCGAAAATTCCACGCTCCCCGTTTCGTGCATCCCAAACGCAGGGCTTCCATTAAACGTTGATGGACAGGCTGTTTATCCGCTCGAGCCCGAACCGTTTGCGAACGACCTTTACGAATTCGTGACCAAGCACAACATCTCGGTTGTGGGCGGATGTTGCGGGACGACTCCCGAACACTTGCGGCTCTTGATTCAAAAACTGGATTCACATCCTGCGACGAAACGCCCGCTTCACGCGACGCCTCAACTGGCTTCCGCCATGTCAGCCATTTCCATGCGACAGGATCCTCCGCCAACCTTGCTCGGCGAGAGATGCAACGCACAAGGTTCGCGCAAATTCAAACGACTCCTTCTCGAAGAAGATTACGACTCGATTCTCGAGATCGCGCGTGAACAGGTCGAGTACGGCGCGCACGCCCTCGACATTTCCTGCGCCGTCACCGAACGCCCTGACGAAGTTGAACTCATGCGCAAGGTCGTCAAGAAACTTGAAATGGGCGTGGACGTCCCGCTCGTGATTGACACCACCGAACTCGACGTTCTCGAAGCCGCACTCAAGACCGCGCCTGGACGATGTTTGATTAACTCGACACATCTCGAATCAGGCCGCGACAAAGCCGATAAGATTTTCAAGCTGGCAAAAGAACACAACGCCGCAGTCATCGTCCTGACAATTGACGAAAACGGCATGGCCAAGACCCGCGAGAAAAAACTCGAGGTTGCCAAACGCATTTACGACATCGCTGTCAACAATCACGGACTCAAGCCCGAAGATTTGGTTTACGACGCGTTGACCTTCACATTGGCAACTGGCGACGAAGAATTCGTCAACTCCGCCATCGAAACCATCGAAGGCATTCGACTCATCAAACAAAACCTGCCTGGTGTAATGGCTTCGCTTGGTGTGAGCAATTTATCCTTTGGTCTCGCGCCACACGCCCGCCCCGTCTTGAATTCCATCATGCTTTATCACTGTGTGCAGGCTGGCATGGACATGGCCATCATCAATCCCGCCCACGTCACTGCCTACGCCGACATCCCTGCTGACGAAAAAGAACTTGCTGAAGACCTGCTCTTCAACCGCCGCGCCGACGCGTTGCAGCGTTACATCGAATACTACGAAAAGGTCACCCCAACGACTGAAGCATCCCTCGCCGATCCAACCGAAGGCATGACCCCCGAACAACGCCTTCATTGGAAAATTGTCCACCGCCACAAGGAGGGCGTGGAAGCGGATATTGATGAAATCATCAATCGTTCCCTCACCCCTAACCCCTCTCCCGCAGGGAGAGGGGGACTCCCTTCCCCCCTCGGGGGAAGGGCTGGGGATGAGGGCGAGAGACACTTCAAATTCAACCCACGCCTTCCCGAAGAACTCAAAGAGCGCATTCGTGAGTTTCGTCGTAATGCTACTGAAGCCGAACAGCTTTTGTGGAGAATTCTTCGCAATCGCGGATTCCACGACATGAAATTCCGTCGCCAATATCCACTTGCTGGATATATTCTTGATTTTTATTGTCACGAAATCAAGCTCTGCGTTGAACTTGATGGCGGTCAGCATAATGAAGGCGACCAGGTCGTATACGATGAAGAGCGCACACGGATACTGGAAGAGCAGCATGGAGTTAAAGTCATCCGTTTTTGGAATAGTGATATTCTGAATAGAACTGAAGAAGTGCTGAATGAGTTATGGAATGTGATTGATGACCGCCTCGCTCCCTCACCCCCAACCCCTCTCCCTGCGGGAGAGGGGGACTCCGACTCCCTTCTCCCGAGGGGAGAAGGGCTGGGGATGAGGGCGTGTCAACACGAAACCGCTGTTCACACCCTCAACAACGTCCTCCTCCCCGCCATGAAGGAAGTCGGTGATAAATTCGGTGCAGGCGAATTGATCCTGCCCTTCGTGCTCCAATCCGCCGAAGTGATGAAGAAGACTGTTGCCCATCTCGAGAATTATCTTGAAAAGATGGAAGGCGTCACCAAAGGTACGGTCGTCATCGCCACGGTCTATGGTGACGTGCATGACATCGGCAAGAATCTCGTCAAAACCATTCTTGCCAACAACGGCTATACCGTGATTGACCTGGGCAAGCAGGTTCCCGCCGAGACTATCATCACCAAAGCTGTTGAAGTCAACGCCACCGCGATTGGGTTGTCTGCATTGCTTGTTTCAACTTCAAAGCAAATGCCGTTGATTGTCAACGAGATGCATCGCCGCGGACATAAAATCCCTGTGCTGGTCGGCGGCGCGGCAATCAACCGCCGCTTCGGCAGGCGCATCCTGTTTGCGGAAGATGGCAATACCTATGAGCCTGGCGTCTTCTATTGTAAAGACGCGTTCGAAGGGCTGGAGACGATGGACAGACTCATTGACTCCGAGCGCAAACCCGCGCTTCTCGAACAGGTCCGCAAGGAAGCGGACATGGAGATGGGGCGCGCCTCTCAAACGCCCGAACATCGCAAAACAACGGCAACCCGTTCCTCGGTCCAGCCTGAGCCGATTAATCATCCGCTCAAGTGGGGGCCGCGCATCGTCAAAGACATGCCGCTGGAAATCGTCCTCAAGCATCTCAACATCAATGAGTTGTATCGTCTCTCGTGGGGCGCGAAAAACACGCACGGCGCGGAATGGGACAAGTTGAAGAAGGAGTTCGACGCCCGTCTGCAAAAGATGACGAAGGCCGCGCTCAAGGATGGCTGGCTCAAACCACAGGCTGTGTATGGATACTACCCGTGCCAATCCGATGGCGATGAGTTGGTTATCTACGACCCTGCCGCCATTGACACAGCATCCCCCGACGAATTGACGCGCTTCACCTTCCCGCGCCAACCGTATGATGACCATCTCGCGTTATCCGATTACTTCGCTTCGGTTGAATCGGGCAAGATGGATGTGGCCGCCTTCCAGGTGGTCACGGTTGGGCTGGAAGCCACAGAGCGTTTCGACAAGCTGCAAGCCGCGGGCGATTACTCGGAAGGCTACTTCACGCATGGTTTGGCAGTTCAAGCCGCGGAAGCAACCGCCAATTATCTCCATGAACACATCCGCCGCGAACTTGGTCTCGGCGAAGAACAGGGCAAGCGCTACTCGTGGGGCTATCCTGCCATCCCTGAACTTGAAGACCACAAGAAAGTCTTTGAGCTGCTCCCTGTTGAAAAGGAACTCGGTATGAGCTTGAGCGCGGCATATCAACTCATCCCCGAACAATCCACTGCCGCGATCATTATCCACCACAAGGACGCGAAGTATTATTCGGTGGGAGAAAGCCGTGTCGAGCAGTTGATGAGGTAGAACAAAGGCGCAAATTGAAAACGTCTCACCGTTTTGAAAACCTGCCAATTTTCCTGCTGATTGCAGTTTGTTTCGCAATCGGCCTGTTCACCATTCACGATTACGGCGAAGGCTGGGACGAATACAATTTCTTCCAATATGCCAGCGAGTCGCTCTCGGCTTATCAGCACCTCTTTCAGCCCGGATACACACCAACCTTCAGTGACCCCACCCTGCGTTATTACGGCGCGTGGTTTCTGATGTCCACTGTGCTGGTTGCCAAACTCGTCCCGCACTGGTACATCCCGGAAACCGCGCATTTGATGACCTTCGTCATCTTTCTGGTTGGCGTGTTTCTCTTTTATCGTTTGGCGCGCCGCTGGCTGACTCGCTGGGCAAGTTTCGGCGCGGCGGCTCTCTTCGCCACGCAGCCCGTCCTGTGGGGACACGGCTTCATCAACGCGCGCGACATCCCCTTCATGGCCACTTTCCTCGCCGCGGTTCACTTCGGCCTGCGTTGGAGCGACGCGTTCTCAGCGGAGGATTTTTCGTCTACAACGGAATCAGCCCAAACATCCCGCGTGATGCGGCAGGATTGGGCCGGGCTGCCGCCGCTTCTCAAAATCCTGTTGACTCTGCTCACCGCGGCCGGCATCTTCGTCATCGCATCGTTCATTCCTGACCTTCAAGCTGGGTGGGCCGCCCGCGGCATTTCCCTGGCCGACACATCCAGCGCCCGCGACCTTGATATTTACCTGCGGCCAATCCTGTCCATCTTTTGGGCCGCGATGATTTTCTTCGTTTTGATGTTCGCGTGGATGGCTGTGATTTTTTTGCCGTTCCTGCCAAATTTTAGACACCGCCTCTGGGAGATGGAAACCCGGCCCTATCTTTCAGCTTTCGCAAGACTCATCCGCCAACCAGCATTCATCGCCGCCGCGCTCGCGCTGGGACTGGTGATGGGCATCCGCATCATGGGATTTGCCGCGGGCGGGATTGTGATTCTTCATCTCCTGTGGAAACATGGACGCAAGATTTTTCTGCCAGCTTTTCTCTACTTTGGGCTGGCGTTCGTTCCCGTTTATTTGACGTGGCCTTATCTCTGGGGCGAACCGCTTTTGCGGCTGTTGATTACCCTGCGCGCGATGATGCGTTTCCCGTGGCCGGGTGAAGCGCTGTTCGACAGCGCGTACTACGCGGGCAACGAACTGCCGCGCTCGTATCTTCCCACGCTGTTTTCCATACAATTGACCGAACCCCTGCTGGCCCTCGCTGCGCTTGGGCTTGGCATTGCGCTCTGGCAGGTCTTCCGACGAAAAACAAACGCGGAGCTGCCCGGTTTGGCAATCATCTGGTTCGGCGCGCCAGTGACAGCCGCCATTCTTGGCCGCCCTTATATCTACGATAATTTCCGCCAGTTTCTGTTCATCCTGCCGCCGTTGTTCCTGCTCGCCGGTTTGGGGATTGAATTTCTTTTTACGCGCATCTCCAATCTCATGGTTAAGATTGTCCTGCTGGCTACGATTCTTGCGCCGGGAATCTGGGGCATGATTAGCCTGCACCCCTACGAATATATCTACTACAATCAGTTTGCTGGCGGAGTCGCCGGGGCTTTTCGCCGCTATGAAATGGACTACTGGGGTACGTCCTTTCGCGAGGCCGCGGAATACTTGAATGCCCACGCCCCCGCGGACTCGCAGGCTGTGGTTTGGGGCCCGGCTCCATCGCTTTGGCGTTTTGTCCGCAAGGACATCCACGTGTATGATTTTCGCGAAAGCGCCGCGCCCGCCGATGATTTTTACGCCGTCATGCTGACCCGCAATGATAACGACCTGCACTACCTTACAGATGCCGATGTCCAATTCACCGTCGAAAAACAAGGCGCGTTGCTGACTGTGATTAAATATATTCCGTAACCTTTATGAAACAGGAAATCATCATCGTCACCCCCGTTTACAATGACTGGCAATCCTTCAACCACCTGGCGGATGAGATTGCCAGCCTGGCGCGCCTGCACAACTTCAAGGCAAACCTCATTGCTGTGGACGATGGCTCCGCCAACCCGCCGGAGATAAAGACCGGTGAATGGCGCGGCAGGCTGGAGGTCCAGATTGCGCGGCTCTCGCGCAACCTCGGTCACCAGCGCGCGATTGCCGTTGGGCTGGTCATTGCCAGCAACATGGAAAAAGACCTGCCCATCATCGTTATGGACTGCGATGGCGAAGATCAGCCCACAGACATCCTGCGCCTGCTCGCAGAACGCGAAAAAGACCCGGATGCCATCGTATTCGCGCGCCGCGCCAAACGGTCTGAAAGCAGGTTGTTCCGCCTCTTCTATTTTTTCTTCAAGTTGATTTTCCGCATCCTTACCGGCAAGTCCATCACATTCGGGAACTATTGCCTGATCCCGCCTGCCAGCCTGGATCGCATCGTTCACCTGCAAGAGATTTGGAACCACTTCCCCGCAGGGGTCATGCACTCGGGCCTGCCGTGGACAACGATTCCCACTACGCGCGGCAAACGCTATGCGGGGAAGTCGCGCATGAACATGGTCGCCCTCGTCCTGCACGGAATTAGCGCCGTCTCTGTGTACGTCGAAATCGCCTACGTGAGGTTGATTTTCTTCTCGCTCCTGATCATGCTATTGGACTTCCTCGGTTTCCTCGTTCTCTTGTACGTCCGCTATTTCACGCCGCTGGCCATCCCCGGCTGGGCGACCAGCGTAGCCATTGGCCTGACGGTCATCATGATCCAGGCCTTCCTCTTTTTGGGCTTGCTGTCTTTCATCATCCTCAGCTATCGCAGTGTCAAGATGTTCATCCCAGCCGTGGATTACAAAGACTATCTCCTCAGCCTCAGGCGGGTCAAAAGCAAATGAGCGAACAAGCCTACATCGGCAAGGAATTGGAAATCTTCGCCAAAGCCTTGCGCTGGAAAGCATATTTCAAAAGTGAGATTGACGCCTGCATCGGAAAGAGAGTTTTGGAAGTAGGCGCAGGCTTGGGCGCGAACACCGGCATCCTGTGTGACGGCTCGCAAACCGAGTGGGTCTGCCTCGAACCGGATGCGGAGCTTTTAGGGACGATCCGATCCAAAATTGAGCGCGGGGAATTTCCGCGTTGTTGCACTGCACGCGGCGGTTTCGTCTCCGACCTGCCCGCCGAAGAATCCTTCGACACCATCCTCTACATGGACGTCCTCGAGCACATCGAGAAAGACTGGCTCGAACTCGAAAATGCCTGCAAACATTTAACCATCGGCGGAAAGCTGATCGTCCTTTCACCGGCGCACAACTTCCTCTACAGCCCGTTCGACAAATCCATCGGCCATTACCGGCGTTACGCGAACAAATCCATTTCCGCCATCACGCCTGCGGATTGCCGCATCGTCAAATTAATTCAACTTGATTTGCTCGGCATATTTACGTCGCTTGCCAACCGATTCTTCCTCCGCCAGCCCATCCCCAGTGAAAAGCAAATCCTGTTCTGGGATCGAAACATCGTGCCAATTTCAAAATTCTTCGACCGTTTCGCGGGCTATCGCTTCGGGCGTTCCATCATCTGTGTGTGGGAACGGGTGCGGTGAAAAATTTCTTTTCGCGCAGGCTGTCCCTTTTCGCATTTCTCGCATGTGTTCTGCTTGGCGGCGTCCTCACGCGCCACTTCGGCGAATCGTGGGACGAACTTCAATTCTACAAATACGCCGACCGCGCCCACGCCTCCTACGCCGCCTGGATTCAAAGCGGCGAAATCATCACCACCGGCAACACCTACGACAACTACGGCCCGGCCTTCGTCATCTTCACATCCAGCCTCGCCCGCGCCCTGCGCGCGCTCAACCCAAACTGGCTCATCACAGACCTCCGCCATTTCATTTACTTCATCACCTTCCTCGCGGGCATCTGGGCTTTTCACGCCCTCGCCAAACGCTGGATGACCCAACTCGCCGCCCTCGCCGCGGCATTGCTCTTCGTCGCGCAGCCGCTCTTCTTCGGCCACGCCTTCATCAGCCCAAAAGACATTCCATTCATGAGTCTCTTTTTGCTCAGCATTTCATTTGGACTCAGGATGGCAGACTCCGTTAAACCGGTTTCATTCGACTCTCCAACTCCCTCCGTCAAAAAGAATCTTTCGCTTCTGACCGCCCTGTGGCTTGCCTCCGTTATCGGATTATTCGCGGCCACCGATCTGATTCACTCCGCCCTCGCGAATCTCGTCCAATCCGCCGCAGACGGTGAACCAAACATCATCTCCCTCCTCGCCTCCGACATCCGCACCGCCGCGCCTGAGATTTACGTTCAAAAATTCTTCGTCCTATTTCTCCAAATCCGTGCCATCTACTTTTACTTGTTTACTTGTTTACTTGTTTACCTTTTTTATCGCCACATTCCTTCTGCTTTCCGCCTTCTGCCTTCTGTTCTTCCCGCCGCCATTCTCCTCGGCGTGACCACCTCCATCCGCATCCTCGGCCCATTGGCAGGACTTATCGTTACGTATTACGCATTACGGAACAAAGGCAAGCAGGTCATTCCTGCGTTGGCAATTTACGCCATTCTTGCAGTTATCACCATGTACGCCACCTGGCCGTATCTCTGGCCGAATCCGCCCGCGCGTTTGGTTGAAAGTTTTCAGGTCATGTCGCAATATCCGTGGAAGGGACAAGTTCTCTTCAATGGCGCTTACTACGCTTCAAACAATTTGCCAATTTCATATTTGCCGTACCTGCTCCTCATCCAATCCACCGAACCCATCTGGCCTTTATTTGTCATTGGTCTCTTTGCCCTTCGCAGGAACAACTTTGCGCTCATCTCAACCTTGTTATGGTTTATCATCCCGCTGATCGCATTAATCGCCACGCGCGCGCCGCTCTACGACAACACGCGGCAAATCTTCTTCATCCTGCCGCCGGTGTTCCTCGTCGCAGGCTTGGGCGTGGATTCTGTTCTTAAACGCGTGAGCAGGCCAACGGTCAGGGCGGGAATCGTTGCCCTTCTTCTCCTCCCCGGCTTGTGCGCGGGAGTCCGCCTGCATCCGTATGAATATGTTTATTACAACAGTCTTGTCAACAACCCAACCGGGAAATTTGAGTTAGACTATTGGGCTGTTTCGTATCGCGAAGCCGCAAATTGGTTGAACAGGAACGCGCCCGCCAACGCGGAAGTCCTGGCAATTGGGCCGGCGCAGATTGCTGAAAATTACGTGAGGGATGATATAACCGTCATCTCTGAAACGGACAGCGCAAACAAGAACCCCGATTACGTAATCGTCGTCGCGCGCTACAACTGGGAGAAGGAACTTTATCCCGACGCTGAGGCGGCGCACGAAATCAAACGTGATGGCATGGTTTTCGCGGTGATAAAAAAACTACAGAGGTAACTCGACTTTTGCAGCACATTACCAGCCAAATACTCCAACAACCAGACAAAAAGGGGGAGCAGTTGTACAATTCGTAACGATCCCGATTCTGGAGGTGCAACATGCTACCTTTGGTGGAATTTCCTGAACTGGTGCA
>JACRLC010000015.1 GCA_016235425.1 Chloroflexota bacterium
ACATTTTTCGCAGACGCGCAATCTTGACTTGTTTTTCTGTTTTGCTCATTGGGTTGCCTCATATTATCTGAAGTTTTTTACCCAGAGTGTATCGCAAGACCTTTCAGTTTTTGGAAAAAACTTTTCTGGACAGCTATATTGCAATGCCTCCGCCAGATGTGGCGACTGTATCTCTTCACTCCCAGTCAAATCCGCAATCGTGCGCGCGAGTTTGAGGATGCGGTGATAGGCGCGCGCTGACAAATTGAGCTGGCTCATCGCCGCCCGCATCAAGCTCTGACCTTCGGGCTGTAACTGGCAAAATTGCCTTACCTCCCCGACGCGCATATCTGCATTGCAAATGATGTCTTTTGCTTTCCCGTTTGTAAATCGTTTATTTTGTATATCTCTCGCGGCCTGAACACGTGCGCGAATCATTTCACTTGTTTCACCTACTCTGTCACCGCTTAACTTTTCGTAATCCACGCGCGGGACTTCGATATGGATGTCAATGCGGTCGAGCAGGGGACCTGAGATTCGCTTTTGATATTTGGTCACCATTGCTGGCGCACAGGTGCAGGGTTTGAGTGAATCGCCATAATAGCCGCAAGGGCAGGGATACACACAATCGGACATATTTGTCGTGTTCAGTAAAAAGCAAAAGAGTGATTTTAAGGATCATTTTCATGAATAAAACATAGAACATCTGATGATATGATCTACGACTGTATAAAGCGTTCCCCTTTCTAACAATACAATCAAAACACTGACCTTCGGACAAGAGTTCGGACAAAAAGAGGAAACCTTCTATACTGGATATGCGGGCTTGGCGTCCCAATCCAGAAAGAAGGTTTCCATGAATAAGTTTACTCAGCTTTCGGAGTTTTTGGCATATCTATTCGATGATGAAAAGGCCGTTGCGAAGGCAAACGTGATCACGGAAGGCATCTTGAAAGCTCGTTCGTGTCGGATCAGCGAGATTGCGCGGGAAATGCCTGGGCAGGAAGCCGCCAACTACAAGTGCATTCAGCGGTTTCTAACCCAGCAGTCGTTGGGCTCAACCTTGCAGCGGCTGTATCAGGAGCAAGCGGACTTCATGATCGGGGATCCCACCGAAATGCCGCGCCCGCAGGCGAAGAAAACCGGATATGTGGGCACTCTGCATGATGGTGAAACCAGCGGCTACTGGTTGTTGCTGCTGGCTACGCCATACCAGGGACGAGCGCTTCCCTGTCATTTTGTGAGCTACTCTTCCACGATCATTGGAACGGAAGCCACCTCCCGCAACCGCTACCATTTTCAAGCCTTTGCGGAACTAAAGGAATTGCTGGGCGACAAACCCTTGGTCTTGGATCGCGAATTCAGCTACCTGGAGTTGATGCAGGCACTGGTAACGGAAAAGCTGAACTTCGTGATCCGGCTGAAAGTGGGAGCCAAATTCCTTGATTCGGAAGGCAAAGCAGTAGCACTGAGTGTGAAGAAGGGCGAAACCCGTATTCTCAACAAGGTATTCTATATGGGCCAGGTCTTTGTGAACCTGATCGGCCAGTGGAAAGAGGGCTTGCATGAACCCCTCTGGGTGATGACCAATCTACCGGCTGAACAAGGCCTATCCATTTACCTCCAACGCATGAAGATCGAGCAATCTTTCCGCGACCTCAAAAGCTTATTGGGCTTCGACAAGATGATGCACAAAAAGCGGCATCTAATGGAAAAGATGGTGGCTCTCGTGCTCATCGCGTATGCCATTGGCCTGGTTTTGGGGGAAGCCTTACGTTCCCAGTTGTTTCCCCTACCCCAGCGCAAACACAAGCTCTTCTCCGGGCTCTTCGTTCTTCTGAAACTCAAATGGAGTTTGCCTTACCAGAAATTCAAGCTGGTGAGCCAGCAAGCCTTGCAGACCTTTGCCTCCATCGCTCATCCTGTCCGAACTTATGTCTGAACCTCAGAAACACAGTTGCCCTGACCTTCACAAAGCAGTACAATGAAATCAGCAATTCCTTGAAGTACAATCGTTGGTTTCCTGATAACCATTGTTGAATTGCTCTTGATTTTGAGAGAGCTTGGCTTTCACCGGGGCATGGACATGAACTGGCAATACATATACACTCCCTACCTCTGGCCCATGCTCGCCACGGCCGTGTTTATATCGCTGCTGGCGGTCTATGCTTGGCGCCGGCGCAGCGTGCCCGGCGCGCTGCCTCTCTCCATGATGATGCTGTTCGGGGTATTGTGGGAGGTGGGCGCCGCGCTGGAGCTGGCGGCCGTTGACATACCAACCAAGATCTTCTGGTACAAGTCCATTATCGCCGTTTGTCTGATGCCGCTTGCCATCGCCCGGTTTTGTTTTGTGCTGGAATACGCGGGCCTTGGCCGCCTCCTGACCCGCCGAAACCTGGTTCTGCTGTCCATTCCCCCGCTATTGCAGTTTTTGCTGGCTTTCACCAATGATATCCACCACTGGATGTGGTTTGAGATCGAGTTTGATGGAACAATCCGCCCATCGTTCGGCGTAGGGAGCTGGATCCTGACCGGCTTCGGTTACCTGCTGTTCCTGGTGAATTTGATGATCTTTGCCGGGCTGTTTTACCGCTCGCCATCGCACCGCTGGCCTGTTGCGCTCATCCTCTGCTCGATGCTTATTACGCACACGTTTTACCTGCTCGATTTCCTCCATCGCAATCCCTTAGCGCCGCTGGACTATGCCATCGTGCCGATGAATATCGGCTTTATCATATATTCCCTGGCGTTGTTTCGTTTCCACATGTTCGATCCCATCCCGGCGGCGCGCAAGACGGCCATCGAGCAGATGCGCGAAGGCATGCTGGTGCTGGACACCGGCGGGAAGATCGTCGACCTGAACCCCGCCGCCGAAAACATCCTGAGCCTGCCTGCGACCGGCGTGCGTGGGCGCGATGTGGCCGAGGTCCTGCCCGCTTGCGCCGGGTTAAGCGTGGGGGAGGCGCAATCCGAAATCCGCCTGAGGGCGGGGGATGCCCTGCGCCATTACGAGCTTTCTCTCTCGCCGCTCAAGGACCGCAGCGAGGTGCTTCTTGGCCACCTGCTCCTGCTCCACGATGTGACGGCGCAGAAGCAGGCGCAGGCGCAACTGCTGGAACAGCAGCGCGCCCTGGCGATGCTCTCGGAACGCGAACGGCTGGCTGGCGAGCTGCACGACGATCTGGGACAGGTGCTGGCTTTCATCAACGCACAGGGCCAGGCCGTTCACCGGCTGCTGGCCAGGGGGGAGGTTTCCACGGCGGATGAGTACGTTGCTCGTCTGGTCGAAGCCGCCCATGAGGCGGATACCGACCTGCGCGAGTCCATCCGGGGCCTGCGCGTCACCCTCGCCAGTCTGGGGTTGATCCCTTCACTTCAGGATTACCTGCAGCGCTTCGAACAGCGATATGGCATCCAGACCGAAATCATCCTGCCAGAGGTGAGCCTGGAAGGCGCCTTCGAGCCAGTGGCCGAGGCCCAAATCCTGCGCATCCTGCAAGAAGGGCTGACCAACGCCAGGAAGCATGCCAACGCTCGCTGTGTGCAGGTCGTTTTCTCGCTTCAGGATACCCATGTGCAAATTGTCATCCGGGATGATGGGCAGGGCTTTGAGCCGGCCGCGCTGTCCGGCAGCCTGTGCCGCGGGTTTGGCCTGCAGTTGATGCGGGAGCGGGCTGAGAATATCGGGGGTACCCTCGAAGTGCGTTCTGCGCCCGGCGAAGGTACACAGGTGACCCTCACCGTGCCGCGACCAATCCCCCCTGCGCCCCCCTTCCCTCATAGGGAAGGGGGGATGGGGGGTTAGGTCGCCGGAGGAACGACTATGCATGTCTTACTCGTCGACGATCACGCCTTATTCCTTGAAGGGATCCGTAATCTGCTGGCTTCAGAAGGCATCCAGGTCGTCGGGACGGCCAGGGATGGGTTGGAGGCGCTGTCCCAGGCGCGCAGACTGCGCCCGGACGTGATCCTGATGGATGTACAGATGCCGCGCTGCAATGGCCTGTCAGCCACCCGGCTGATCAAAGCCGAGATGCCCCAGAGCAAGATCGTGATCCTGACTATGTCGGAAGACGAGCAGGATCTGTTCGATGCGGTCAAGAGCGGCGCCTCGGGGTATCTGCTCAAGCGGCTGGATGCCGACCAGTTCTTTGCGTATCTTGCCGACCTGGAGGCGGGCCATTTGCCCTTCTCGCCGGGCCTGGCCGCCAAACTTTTGAGCGAGTTTACGCGGCTGTCAGCCCAGCAGGCGCAGGAACCTGCCTCTCCGCCCGAGAGCACCCCGCCAGGCCAGGCCAGGCAGGCAGAAGCAGGGGCGTTATCGCCGCGACAGATGCAAATCCTGACGCTGGTTGCCCAGGGACAGACGTACCGGCAGGTGGCTGAAACGATCGGCATCGCCGAGCGTACGGTCAAATATCATATGGGGGAGATCCTGGAACGGCTCCACCTGGCGAACCGTGCCCAGGTGATTGCCTATGCCGCCCAGATGGGGTTTGTTCGCCCGGAACAGGATTAAGAAGAGAGGGGGACGCGGGGAATAGAAGCCTCCTCCGCGTCTCCGCTTCCTTTTGTTATCGCTTCTTTCATTTGCACAAAAGTACAGTCTCTTTTTTCGAGAGACTGTACTTTTTTTTCGCCCACACTGTACTCGCGGACCTTCAAGCCTGATGAGGAAGTGGGTAGCATGGAAATGATTTCAAGTCGCGAAGGAGCAATATGGAAAAGTACATCCGGGTGGCCCTGTATGGCAGCTCCCTTTTAATGGCTGGACTGGCCGTGAGCTTGAAAGAGAAGCCGGGACTGGAGGTGGTTCATATCCATCCAGGCGCTCCCGATGCCTGCCAACGCCTGAACGAGCCTGGTTTCCGCGTCATTATTCTCGACATCAACGAGCCGCCCACTGACCTGGTTCTATCGCTGTTCCAGAAACATCCCGAGCTTAGCTTGCTCGCCCTGGACCCGGCCGGGGACAGGCTGCTCGCCCTGACCGGCGAAACTTCGCAGCCGTTGACGATCGACGATCTATTGCAAGTGATCCAGCATAAGGAGACTTTCCGATGAATAAATCCGAAACCATTAAATTCGTACATTCCACCACAACGCCGCGCGCCGCGGCCATCGCCGGGATCTTGTTTGCTGCCCTGTTCACCCTTAGCATTGCACTCGTCCGCATGTCAATGCCTGCTGATCTGGCCGATATCAGCGGGTGGACGGATGTGACCCGGGGTCGCGTATCGCTGGCCATGGGGCTGATGCCCTTCGCGGGGCTCGCCTTTCTGTGGTTCGTGGGTGTGGCGCGCGACCGCCTGGGCGCATTCGAAGACCAATTCTTCTCGACGGTGTTCCTGGGCAGCGGGCTGCTATTTCTGGCGATGACCTTCTGCGCCGTCGCTGTAGGGGCTGGCATGTCCGCCGCTTACCAGATCGGAGGAAGCCAAGTGATGACGATGGATGTGTACCTGTTTGGCCGGGCCGTCACCAGCCAGATGTTCAACACTTACGCGCTCAAGATGGCAGGCGTCTTCATGTTCTCGCTGAGCACGCTCTGGTTGCGCACGGGCGTGATGCCCCGTATTTTGTCCTACCTCACCTACGCGGTGGTGGTCGTCATGCTGGTGAGCGTCAGCCAGAACCTGTGGATGGTGCTGATCTTCCCTGCCTGGGTGCTGATCATCAGCGTCTATATCTTGATCCTGAACCTTCGCCGGGAACCCACGGTAAGCAGGGATGGCATGACTGCTCAATAAGTGGTTTATCGAAGACCAGCCATCAGTAAGAAAGAAGGAAAATGGCTCTCGGTAACCGGCTGCGCTACGAGATCGATAATTTTCTGACCCGGGGTACGATTGCTCTGGTTACGGCCTTATTCGCCGTGACCTCGTGCATGGTCCTGGCCGCAGCTGCCATCCTGGTTTTTGCTGGTGTGAAACCGGCTGGAAGCACTGGGGAACTGAATCTTGCAGAAGCCATCTGGCTGGCAGTTACCCGCGCGCTGGACCCCGGCACCTTTGCAGACGATACCGGTTGGTCGTACCGCCTGGTTGGGTTCCTGGTCACAATGGGCGGTATCTTCCTGACCAGCGCGCTGATCGGTGTGCTGGTCAGCGGACTGGACCGGCGCCTTTTCGAGCTGCGCCGGGGCCGCACGCCAGTAGTAGAAACCGGGCACACATTGATCCTGGGTTGGTCGCCGCAAATCTACACCATCTTGCACGAGCTGGCCTGCGCCAATCGCAGCCGGCGTTCGAGACGCCTGATAAGGATGGCTGGCCCGGAAAGCCGGCGCCGCGCTTGCGTGGTGATCTTGGCTGAGCGGGACCGGATGGAGATGGAAGAGGAAATCCGCCTCAAAGCAGCCAACATGCTGGGCACGCGCGTGGTCTGCCGCAGTGGGGATCCGCTCGACCCGGACGTCTTGCAGATCGCCCATCCTGAAACTACCCGCGCGATCATCGTCCTCTCGACCGGGGGCCCGCACCCGGACCTGCCGGTTGGTCAGGCGCTGCTGGCCCTAGCCTGCCATCGAGCGCAGCGGGAGCAACGATACCATATTGTGGCAGCTATCCAGCGCCCGGCGAACCTGGAAATCATGCGCATGATCGGCGGTGAGGGAACGCAGGTCTTTCTGGTAGACCGCTTGATCGCCTGTCTCATCGCCCAGGCCTGCCGCCAGCCGGGTCTCTTGCCGGTGTACGAGGAACTGTTGCGCTTCGAAGGCGTTCCCATTCGGTTCGCTGAAATTCAAACCCTGGCTGGCGCCACCTATGGAGAAGCGATTTATCGCATGGAGAATGCCATTTTGATTGGCCGCCAATCCCCCGACGGAGCAGTCCAGATCAACCCACCGGCGGATACCAGGCTCCAACCGGGCGACCAGCTGATCCTGCTCCAAAGAGTAGGCGAGTCCGTCCACATTTCCCACGCAACCCATTTGGATGCGCGCTCCCGCGTCATGCGCGGCGAGTCACCAGCTCCCCTCTCACCAGATAACCTGCTAATCCTGGGCTGGAACCAGCGCGCACCTACCATCCTGGAACAGTTAAGTCACTACGCTCCCCCTGGTTCGCAAGTCACGGTATGCGCGCTCTTTCCTACCGGGGAAATTCAGCCCTGTTGCGCTGGGGCAGATGCTGGCTCCCTGCGCGTGACTTTCGAGCAGGGCGACCCGCTGGACCGCCTCACCCTGGAGAGGCTGGCTGCAACCGGTCATGCCTTTATCGTGATCCTCAGCCCGCCCGAGACCCCGGATGTGCAGTTGGCCGATGGAACCACGGTGATGACTTTCCTGCACCTGCGGGACATCGCCAGGAAGACAGCTCAGAATTACTCCATCTTGATGGAAATTGTCGAGCCACGCAGCCGGGACCTGCCCGGGATATCCACCGCCAGCGATGGAGTGATCAGCGAAGGGATCGCGGCCCTGGTCCTGGCCCAGCTCGCCGAAGATAAGGATCTGGCCCCGGTTTTGGTCAGCCTGCTCTTCCCGGGAGGAAGCCATATCTTTCTCAGGCCGGTCGGAGACTACGTGCTGCCTGGCGAGCCGGTGAGCTTTCGTACGCTGATGGCGGCGGCTCAATGCAGGGGCGAAACCGCCCTTGGCTACCGCCTGCTTTCCGAAGCCGGCCAGGACGGCCGCTTCTCAGGCGTGCACTTGAACCCGGATCGCTCCGCTTTCATTTCGTTCAGCGAGCAAGATCGCGTGATCGTGCTTGCGAAAGGGTGAATCCATGATAGACCAGAGCCAACCCTTTATGCCTGCCACCAAGCCTTCCCAGGCGCCGCCAGCTTTTCACCTGCTGGCCAAGCCGGCCGGCGCAGCCTGCAACCTGGATTGTAAATATTGCTTCTTTTTATCCAAGGAAAAGCTGTACCCGGGCAGCCCCCTGCGTATGGCAGACGATCTGCTGGAGCTGTACATCCGGCAGTTGCTCGAATCGCACCGGGAGCCGGAGGTGACCATCGCCTGGCAGGGCGGCGAGCCGACCTTGATAGGCCTGGACTTTTTCGAGCGCTCCATCGAGCTGGTCCAAAAATACAAAAGACCTGGCCAAAGGGTGCTCCACACCATCCAGACCAACGGCACACTGATCGACGAGCGCTGGGCAGCTTTTTTCAAAGAAAACAACTTCCTGGTTGGTCTGAGCATCGATGGGCCCAAGCCCATGCACGATGCCTACCGGGTGAACAAGGGCGGGGCGGGCAGCTTCGACGCGGTGATGCGCGGTTGGAAAATTCTGCAGGAGCATCAAGTGGATGTCAACATCCTGTGCACCCTGCACGCCGCCAATGCCGATCACCCACTGAAGGTCTACCGCTTCTTCCGGGATACTATACATGCGGAATATATCCAATTCATCCCGATCATCGAGCGCGCCACCCGAGAAAGCCTGCCCATTGCCAACCAGGGCTGGAGCGACCGCCCAGGCGGCGAGCGACCGCTCTACATACAGGCAGGCGACCGGGTGACGGAGCGCTCGGTGAAACCCAGGCAGTACGGGCGTTTCCTGACCGCCGTCTTCGACGAGTGGGTGCGGCGGGATGTCGGTAAGGTGTTCGTGCAGATGTTCGACGCTGCCCTGGGGAGTTGGATGGGCCTGCACAGCCTGTGCATCTTTGCCCCGACTTGCGGAGAAGCGCTGGCCCTGGAACATAACGGCGATCTCTTCGCCTGCGACCATTTCGTCGAGCCCGGCTACCTGCTGGGCAATATCCGGGAAACGCATTTGATCGAGCTGATCGCCTCTGAGCGCCAGAGTAAATTCGGACAGGACAAACTCGCCAGGTTGCCGCGCGCCTGCCGGGAATGCCCGGTGCGCTTTGCTTGCCACGGCGGCTGTCCAAAGGACCGTTTCTTGCGCGCCCCGGATGGCCAGCCAGGGCTGAATTATTTGTGCGCCGGGTACAAGCTGCTCTTCAAACACATCGACCCGGCAATGCGCCGTATGGCGGACCTGCTGCGCCGCGGGCATTATGCGGATGAAATCATGAATGATCCGGCCATGCTGAACACAGTGAAACATCCAGGCCGAAGGAGGCTGTCATGCTGACTGAGTTGGAATTAACGATCCTGATGCGAGCGGCGCTGGCCGCCCTGCTCGGCCTGCTCATCGGCTGGGAGCGCAAGGCCGCCGGAGCGCCCATCCGGGCGCGGACCATCGCCCTGGCCGCGATGACCGTGGCGGTATTGACAGCGCTGATTGAGAATCTGCTCCCAGATGAAATCGCCCGCCTTACGGCAGGTATCATGACCGCCATCGGTTTCCTGGGCGCCGGGGTGATCCTGCGCTCTAATACAGGCGAGGTGCGCGGCCACACCACGGCAGCCTGTCTGTGGGCGATGAGCGCTATTGGCATCGTCATTGGGTCTGGGCACGAAGTCCTCGGCATCCTGTTGACCCTGCTGATCTATACAGTCATCGCCTGGGATGAATGGCCGCTCGTGTCCCGGCTGAGGCGACAAAGAGAGCAGCAGCCAGCCGTCGAGACACGCTCAGAGAGTCACGTGTCAAGACCGTGAAGCATCTGCGATTGAAGGCAAAATGATTCAGCTTTTTGCCCAGGTTAATAAGGAGAATACAAAATGAATACGCAAGACAAAATCCAACGGGAGATCCTGCCCATCCCCGACATTCCACACGTCGGGCTGACCACCTACGATGCCAAGGACCCGGAAACCAAATATCCTCCAATCATGCCGTTGCGACCACCCAAGGGCGCACCCAACGTGCTGATCGTGCTGATCGACGACGCGGGCTTTGGCGCCTCATCCGCCTTCGGCGGGCCTGTGCACACGCCCACCGCCGAACGGATGGCGGCGGATGGGCTGAAATACAACCGCTTTCACACCACCGCGCTCTGCTCACCGACGCGGCAAGCGCTGCTCACGGGACGGAACCATCATACGGTCGGCATGGGCTGCATCACGGAACTCGCCACGTCGGCGCCCGGCTACACCTCCATGCGTCCCAACACCTGCGCGCCGCTCGCCGAGACCCTCAAGCTGAATGGCTATTCAACGGCGCAGTTAGGCAAGTGCCATGAAGTGCCGGTGTGGGAGACCAGCCCCATGGGTCCGTTTGACCACTGGCCGACTAGCAGTGGCTTTGAGTATTTCTACGGTTTCATCGGCGGCGAGACCAACCAGTATTACCCGGCGATCTACGAAGGCACGAAGGCGGTCGAGCCAGAAAAGACGCCCGAGGAAGGCTACCACTTTACCGAGGACATGACCGACAAAGCCATCAACTGGGTGCGCCAGCAGAAGGCGCTCATGCCCGACAAGCCCTTCTTCGTCTACTTTGCCCTCGGGGCGACCCACGCGCCGCATCACGTGCCGAAGGAATGGGCGGACAAGTACAAGGGGAAGTTCGACCAGGGCTGGGACAAACTGCGTGAGGAGACCTTCGCGCGGCAAAAGGCATTGGGCGTGATCCCGCCCGAGGCAGAGTTGACGAAACGCCACCCCGAGATCCCTGCCTGGGACGAGATGCCCGCCGAGATGAAACCTATCCTGGCGCGCCAGATGGAAGTGTACGCCGGTTTCCTGGAACACGCCGACTATCACGTCGGACGGCTGATCGATGCCCTGGCAGATTTGGAAATCCTGGATGACACGCTGATCTACTACATCATCGGCGACAACGGCGCCAGCGCTGAAGGAGGCCCGGTCGGGACCCCCAACGAGATGATTGGCATGAACTACACACCGGAGATCGTGGAATTTATCCGGCCAGTTACGACGCCCGAATACCTCGGCGCCCACATCGGCGAATTCGGCACACCCGCATCCTTCAATCACTACGCCGTGGCGTGGGCGCACGCCATGGACACGCCCTATCAGTGGACCAAGCAGGTGGCCTCGCACTGGGGAGGCACGCGCAACGGCACGATCGTCCACTGGCCCAACGGCATCCGGACTAAAGGCGAGGTGCGTTCGCAGTTCCATCACGTTATTGATGTAGCGCCGACCGTGCTCGAAGCGGCTGGGCTGTCCCAGCCGGCGTTCGTCAACGGCATCCAACAGAAGCCGTACGAGGGCGTGAGCATGCTGTACTCGTTCGACGATGCCAGGGCGGCCGAGCAGCACGAAACCCAGTACTTCGAGATGTTCGTCAACCGCGGCATCTACCACAAGGGCTGGACCGCGGTCACCCGCCACAGCACCCCATTCATCGTCGGCCGGATGCCAGCGATTGACGACGATGTGTGGGAGCTGTACGACACGAACACCGATTGGACGCAGGCCCACGATCTCTCCAAGGAGATGCCCGAGAAACTGCACGAACTGCAGCGCCTGTTCCTGATCGAAGCGGTCAAGTACAACGTGCTGCCGCTGGACGACCGCCGCGTTGAGCGCTTTAATTCCGACCTGGCGGGCCGGCCCGTGCTGATCCGGGGCAAATCGCAACTGCTCTTCAGCGGCATGGGACGGCTTGCCGAAAACGTCGCCCTCAACCTCAAGAACAAATCGCATGCGGTGACGGCCGAGGTGGTGCTGCCAGATGGCGATGCCAACGGAGTGATCGTCGCCCAGGGCGGCGGCTTCGGCGGCTGGTCGTTGTATACCAAAGACGGGCGGCTCAAGTACTGCTACAACCTGTTGGGGATCTGCCGGTACTATACCGTGGCGAGCTCAGCGCTCCCCTCGGGGAAGTGTCAGGTGCGCATGGAGTTCACGTATGATGGCGGCGGACTCGGGAGAGGCGGAGGCGTCACGCTCTTCGTGGATGGCAATAAGATCGGCGATGGGCGTGTCGATATAACCCACCCCATGCTCTTCTCTGCTGACGAGACGATGGACATCGGCTGCGAAGGCGGCTCGATAGTCTCCGAAGACTACACCGCCAGGACTGGCAAGTTCAACGGCAGGATTAACTGGGTGCAGCTCGACCAGGGTGTAGACGATCACGATCATCTGATCAGCCCTGAAGAACGCCTGCGCGTGGCCATGACCCGGCAATAGAAGGGATTTCTCTGATTTCTCAAGGGTATTGTGCGCTGCTGTCCAGCGCACAATACCCTGGGTATAAGGATACGATGTTCCACTCGATCCACCTGCGCTATCTGCCCAAGATCAAAATGCTGGCCGCCCTGCACGACCTGCGCGCTGCGGGGTTGCTGAGCCAGATCAGCGCCGGGATTACCCTGGCCGCGCTGATGATCCCCCTCAATATCGGCTACGCCCAGGTCGCCGGGCTGCCGCCGGTGGTTGGCCTGTATGCCTGCCTGGCGCCAATGATTTTCTTTGGGCTGTTCAGCGCCTCTCGCAACCTCGTCGCCGGGGGGGATGCGGCCGTGACCGCGCTGATGGCCTCGCTGTTGGTCACCCTGGCGCCGGTCCAGGACCCGCGCTACGTGGAGCTGGCCTATGCCCTGGCGCTCCTGACGGCCGCCATCCTGTTCACCTTTTGGTTTTTCCGCCTGGGCCGTCTGGCAGACTTTCTCTCCAAGGCCGTGCTGCTCGGATTGGTCAGCGGCCTGGGTCTGGAAGTGTTGACCGGCCAGGTGCAGAAGATCCTGGGCATCCACGTCGAAGCCAACGGCTGGCTGGCCGAGGTCTGGGAAATGGTGCAGAGCATTCCCACTGCAAATATCTACTCCCTTGCCCTGGGCGCCGGCGCGATCGTTGTGATTCGTTTGCTGTCACGCTATGCGCCCAAAATTCCAGGGGCATTGGTTGCGCTGATTCTGGCCACGGCGGCGGTGCCAGTCTTTAGCCTGGAGCAGCGCGGGGTGAAGGTTTTGGGACAAATCCCCGCCGGACTGCCCTCGCTGCACCTCCCGCAGGTCGGATGGGTGGACTATCTCAACCTGTTCCCCGGCGCGCTGGCGATCGCCGCCATCACCATGGCCGAAGGGCTGCTGCTTGTACGCAAGTATGCGACCAAATACCGCGACGAGATCGACCCCGACCAGGAATTGTTCGCCCTGGGTATGGCCAACCTGGCAACCGGGCTGAGCGGCGGATTTGTGGTCGGCGCAAGCGCATCCCGTACCGCGGCGATGGACGGCGCAGGGATGCGTTCGCAGATCCCGGGCATCGTCGGGGCGGTCGTGGTCGGGATCGTTTTACTGTTCCTGACCGATCTTTTGGCGATCGTGCCGATCGCCGTGCTGGCCGGCATTGTCGCCAATTCTGTGCTTGGCCTGATCGAAGTGCACGGGCTGGGGGAACTCCGCCGCCTGCGCCGCACGGAATTTCGGATCGCGGTAGTTTGCTTGGCCTGCGTTCTGGCGCTCGGACCGTTGGAAGCCGTGATCATCGCCTTCCTGCTTTCGACCATCGAAGTGGTGCGGCGGGCGGCCAACCCGCACATGAGCGCGATGCGCCTGCTGCCCGGGGGAGACGCGTACATCCCCTGTTCCGACCTGGCGGACGCCATGCCCGTGCCAGGCCTGATCCTGTTCCGCTTTGGCGCGCAACTCTTCTTCGCCAACGCCAATACCTTTCAAGAGGGCGTCAGGCAGGTCGTTGCCTGCAACGCTCCGGCCCGCTGGTTCGTGCTCGACGCCGAGGCGGTCAGCGACATCGATACGACCGGAGCCGAGGCGCTGGCGCATACCATCGAAGACCTGGAACAGCGCGGCATCACCTTTGCGTTGACGCGCGCGGAAGCGCCGGTCCCTGAGCTGTTGGAGCGATACGGATTGCTCGACAAGATCGGCAAAGACGGGCTTTTCGCCACCAACCGCCTCGCGGTGGAGGCATATTGCCAGGCTACTGGACAGGCCAATGAAGATCTTGCCCCTGCCCAGGGTGAGCCGGAGGCCCAGATCTCTTGAATAAATCGGCCTGCACTACCAGATGAACGATCATCAGACGATTTGACTATATCCAGGAGAGAATGCGATGAATGAAAATAACAAAATCCAAATGGCACGCGGTACCAGACCAAACATCCTCTTTTTTCACGTTGACAACCTGGGCTACGGCGAGCTGGGCTGTTACGGCGGGGGCGTGCTGCGCGGCGCCGACACGGCGCGCATCGATGCATTCACCCGGGAAGGTTTTCAACTGCTCAACTACGCCCCGGAGGCGCAGTGCACACCGTCGCGCTCGGCGCTGCTCACCGGCCGCCACGCCATTCGCTCCGGCACCCACACGGTCCCGATCGGAGCCTGCGAAGGCACCGGCCTGGTCGCCTGGGAGCGGACCCTGGGCGACATCTGTTCCGAGGCAGGCTACGCCACGATGTGCCTGGGCAAATGGCACGTGGGCGATGGGGATGGCCGCTGGGCCACCGATCACGGTTTCGATGAGTGGTATGGGCCGCCGCATAGCTACGACGAGGCGCTGTGGGAGACTGACCCGTGGTACGTGCCGGGCCGCGACCCCGTGGCCTATATGCTCGATGCACAAAAGGGATCACCACCGCGAGAAGCCGAAAAACTCACCTATGAGGTGAGGCGCAATGTTGACGTGGAGTACAAACGCCGCGCATTTCGCTTTTTGGAGGAGAATGCAGCGGCTGAGCGGCCCTTCCTGCTCTATTTCAACCACACCATGCTGCATATCCCCGTGGTGCCGCGCGACGAATATAAGGGGGTGAGCGGCAACGGCGACTTTGCGGACAGCCTGCTGGAGCTCGACGGCGACTTTGGCGACCTGCTCGACAAGATCGACGCCTTGGGCCTGCGCAGCAATACCATCATCGTCTTCGCCGGTGATAACGGCAACGATCCCAGCCTGCTCCATATGGGAACGTCGGGCTTTTTCGATGGCACGTTATTCACCGGCATGGAAGGCGCGCTGCGGACGCCGTGCATCGCCCGCTGGCCAGACCACATCCCCGCCGGGCGCAAAAGCAACCAGATTTTTCACATCACGGACTGGTTCACCACGCTGATTACCATGGCGGGGCTCCAGGTTCCCGATGACCGGGTCATCGACGGCAAAGATCAGTCGCCATTTCTCTACGGCCAACAAGAGGGGTCGAACCGGGAGGGATTCCTTTACTGGGTGGGACCGCGCCTTTACGGCGTGAAATGGCAGAACTTCAAGATGGCCCTCGTCGAGCAGCGCTCGTGGTTCGACCCGGCCCCGGAGTATGGATTTGCGAACGGCCGCAACCTGATCTGGGATCCGAAGGAGACCCAACCTGTCGAGCCGCGCTACTTTCACTCCTGGACGGCGGCGCACTTCAGCCGGCTGATCAGGGAGTTTCAGGAGAGCGTCAAGCGAGAACCTTTGATTCCCGCCGGGGCGCCGCTGGACTTTGTGCCAAAAGTGCCGGAAGTTATGGCCGGCTAGGTGTATGTTTTCAGAAAGGAAAAAATACGATGAACGCAAATCACAACATCCAACGGGAGATTCTCCCGATCCCCGACCCTACACATGTCGGGGTGACTCTATATGACGCCAAGGACCCAGATAACAAATACCCGCCGATCGAGCCGCTGCGCCCGCCCAAAGGCGCGCCCAACGTGCTGATCGTGCTCATTGACGACGTGGGCTTTGGCGCCTCATCCGCCTTTGGCGGGCCCGTGCATACGCCCACGGCCGAGCATCTGGCGGCGAACGGGTTGAAGTACAACCGGTTCCACACGACGGCCCTGTGCTCGCCGACGCGACAGGCGCTACTGACCGGGCGCAACCATCACACGGTCGGCATGGGCGGCATCACCGAAATGGCCACCTCGGCGCCCGGTAACTGCACGCTTCGTCCCAAGAGCTGCGCGCCCCTGGCCGAGACGCTCAAGCTGAATGGATACAGCACGGCGCAGTTCGGCAAGTGCCACGAAGTGCCATTCTGGGAGACAAGCCCGGCAGGGCCTTTCGACCGTTGGCCGACGGGCAGTGGCTTCGAGTATTTCTACGGCTTTGTCTGCGCTGAGACCAACCAATACTACCCGGCGATCTATGAAGGCACGACGCCGATGGAACCGGACAAGACACCGGAGGAGGGCTACCACTTCACCACCGACCTGACCAGGAAGGCCATCCAGTGGGTGCGCCAGCAGAAATCGCTGATGCCCGACAAGCCGTTCTTCATGTACTTCGCACCCGGGGCAACACATGCGCCGCATCACGTGCCGAAAGAGTGGTCGGAGAAATATCAGGGCCAGTTCGACGGGGGCTGGGACAAACTTCGTGAGGAGACGTTCGCACGGCAAAAGGCATTGGGGGTGATTCCGCCCGGGGCGGAGCTGACCAAACGCCACCCGGAGATCCCTGCCTGGGACGAGATGCCCGCCGAGATGAAACCGATCCTGGCGCGGCAGATGGAGATCTACGCCGGATTCCTCGAGCACACCGATTACCACGTCGGTCTGTTGATAAATGCTCTTGAGGATCTCGAGGTCCTCGACGACACACTGATCTACTACATCATCGGCGACAACGGCGCCTCGGCGGAAGGCACGCTCCAGGGCACCATTAACGAGATGCTGCCCATCAACGGGTTCGGACATCTGGAAACCCCGGAGTTCTTGAAAGCGAACATTGACAAGTTCGGCACACCCGCTGCGTACAACCACTATGCGGTGGGTTGGGCGCACGCCATGGACACCCCGTACCAGTGGACCAAGCAGGTCGCCTCGCACTGGGGCGGCACGCGCAATGGCACCATCATCCACTGGCCCAACGGCATCAAGGCCAGGGGCGAGGTGCGCGGTCAGTTCCATCATGTAATCGATGTGGCGCCGACCGTTCTCGAAGCAGCCGGGCTGCCCCAGCCGGCCTTTGTCAACGGGATCCAGCAGAAGCCGTACGAAGGCTTCAGCATGCTCTACTCGTTCGACGACGCTAAGTCCGACGAGCGGCACACCACCCAATACTTCGAGATGGTCGGCAACCGCGGCATCTACCACAAGGGCTGGACGGCGGTCACCAAGCACCGCACGCCGTGGACCATGGGCGCGATCAAGACGGTTCCCTTTGACGACGACGTGTGGGAGCTGTATGACACGAACACCGACTGGACACAGGCGCACGACCTCTCCAAGGAAATGCCCGAAAAGCTGCACGAGCTCCAGCGCCTTTGGCTGATCGAGGCGGTCAAGCACAACGTGGTGCCGCTCGACGACCGCATGTACGAGCGCTTGAACCCGGAGCTCGCCGGGCGCCCCCAGTTGATCCGCGGCAACCGGCAGCTCCTGTTTGGCGGGATGAAACGCCTGTCGTTGGGTTCGTTGGTCAACATGATGAACAAGTCATACGCCATCACGGCCGAAGTGGTGGTGCCTGAAGCCGGGGCGGAAGGCGTGATCGTCGCGATGGGCGGAATCACTGGCGGGTTCAGTCTCTACGCCAAAGGTGGCAAGCCCAGGTACTGCTACAACCTCTTGGGGCTGCGGCACTTCATTGTCGAGGGAGGGCAGGCGATTCCGTCTGCCAAGCATCAGGTGCGGATGGAGTTCGCCTACGACGGCGGCGGCCTGGCCAAGGGCGGCACGGTGTCGCTCTTTATTGACGGCAAGAAGGTCGGTGAGGGCCGTGTCGAGACGACCCAGCCCTTCGCCTATTCTGCCGATGAAACGGTTGACGTGGGAATGGAAGCGGGTTCACCGGTGTCGCCGGACTATGGGCCGCGCGGCAACGCCTTCAACGGCGAGGTCAACTGGGTGGAGATTGATGTGGACAAGGAAGCGCTGGATCAGGATCACATCCTGACCGGGGAAGAGCGGTACCACGTCGCGATGGCGCTGCAGTAACAAGTTTTTTCTTCGTGGTGTTGTGGGTTGAACAACAGCCTATAACACCACGAGGCCACGCAAAAGGAGCGAATCTATGAACAGGATAACCAAATCCTACCGGGCGTTGAGCGCAGTGCTTCTGATCCTTGTCTTTCTGGCCCTGCCGGCCTGCGATGCCTCACCAGCGACTCCTACGCAAGGCACGGCAGGGATAGCCAACCCTGCCTCGGTGTACTGCGAAGAGCAAGGCGGGAAGGTTTCGATCGTTCAGAGTGAAGATGGCAGCCAGTACGGTTTATGCCTCTTCGATGATAACCGGCAGTGCGAAGAGTGGGCCATGTACCGGGGCGAGTGCCCGGTGGGCGGAGTAGAGGTGAGCGGCGAAACAGTTACTGACCCGCTGCCCTCCTGGAATGCCGGTCCCGCCAAGAACACGATCCTGAAGTTCGTGGCCGACGTGACCGACCCGGCAGGAGCCTCCTACGTCCCGCCCGCCGAACGGATCGCCGTCTTCGACAACGATGGCACGCTGTGGACCGAACAGCCCATGCCTGCCCAGGCGGCCTTCGTCTTCGCCCGCATCGCGGAGCTGGCAGCCGGGCATCCTGAATGGCAAACCACTCAGCCGTACCAGGCAGTGCTGGAAAACGACGCCCAGGCGCTCGCCGCTCTGAGCGAGGAGGACGTAGCGGAGCTGCTCGCCGTGACTCACTCCGGCATGACCGAAGAGGAGTTCACGGCCATTGCGACGACATTCCTTGAAACCGCCCGGCACCCCCGCTTCAACGTCCGTTACACCGAAACGGTCTACCAGCCCATGCTGGAGCTGCTGGCACTGCTGCGAGCCAATGGCTTCAAGACTTTCATTGTCTCCGGTGGCGGCGCACAGTTCATGCGCGCCTTCTCCGAGCCGGTCTACGGCATCCCGCTGCAGAACGTGATCGGCAGCAGCCTGCAGTACGAGTTCCGCCAGACGCCGGACGGCCCGGTCCTGGTGCGCCTGCCGGAGCTCGCCACCTTCAATAACGCCGAGATGAAGCCGATCAACATCCAGCGCGTTATTGGACGCCGCCCGATCCTGGCTGCCGGAAATTCGGACGGAGACCTGGCTATGTTCCAGTACACCGGCGCCAGTAAGGGGCCGTTCCTGGTCTTGTTGCTGGTCCACGATGATGCGGAGCGGGAGTATGAATACCTCGCGGGAACCGATGCGGTGATGACCGCCGCAGCGCAGAGTCCCTGGATGTTCGTCAGCATGAAGCGCGACTTCGCGACGATGTTTCCCTTCGAGATGGACAATTGATCGGGCTGGTCAAGGCGCCAGGTATTCAAACCAACGGGCTTTACCGGTCACACGAACAGGCGTCTACACACGAATCTGAAAGGAATGGATCCGTGAATCGGATATCCAATGATCTTGATTGGCCTTGCCGTGCCGATAAATCGAGCTGCGTCATCGCCGCCCGCATCAGGCTTTGACCTTCATCCCTTCGACAAGCTCAGGGCAAGCCTGTAACCGGCAAAACTGCCTGATCTCCCCCACGCGCATATCCGCATCGCAGACGAAGATGGGTCAGCAATTATCCCATCATTAACTTCGGCCTATACTGCAATGCCTCAGCCAGATGTACAGACTGGATGTCTTCACTCCCCGCCAAATCTGCGATCGTGCGTGCTAACTTGAGGATGCGATGATAGGCTCGTGCCGACAAATTGAGCTGCGTCATCGCTGCCCGCATCAGGCTTTGACCTTCATCCTGCAACCGACAAAATTGCCGAATCTCCCCCACGCGCATATCCGCGTTGCAGACGATATCGGATGATCCATTCATTAAGAAGCGCTTGTTTTGAATATCCCGCGCAGCTTGCACGCGGCCGCGAATAGCTTCACTTGACTCCCCCACGCGGTCTCCGCTCAACTTTTCATAATCTACTCTTGGGACTTCGATGTGGATGTCAATGCGGTCGAGCAGTGGCCCCGAGATGCGTTTTTGGTATTTGGTCACCGTCGCGGGCGCGCAGGTACAAGGCTTGAGTGAATCACCGAAGTAACCACACTGGCAGGGATTCATCGCTGCAATGAGTTGAAAATTCGCTGAAAAAGTTAGCGAGCCTTTGGCGCGGCTGATGGTGACAACTTTATCTTCCATCGGCTGGCGCATGACTTCAAGGACGCGCGTGCCGAATTCAGGGAATTCATCCAAAAACAAAACACCCCTGTGCGCTAACGATATTTCTCCCGGCTTCGGGATATTTCCGCCTCCCACCAAACCCGCATGGCTAATTGTGTGATGCGGTGCGCGGAATGGACGATATCGAATCAATGGCGTACCTGCGGGGAGTTGGTCTGCGACAGAGTAGATGCGGGTCACATCCAGTGATTCTTCGATGCTCATCTCGGGAAGGATGCCGGGCATTGCGCGCGCAAGTAAAGTCTTTCCCGCTCCCGGAGAGCCGACCATCAGGACGTTGTGCCCGCCGGCCGCGGCAACTTCGAGGGCGCGTTTGACGTGTTCCTGTCCTTTTATTTCGCTGAAATTGGTTGGGGTGAAGAGGGGTTCGAGATCATTGCCTGAGGCTTGATAAGGCTCGATTAAACGGCGGCCAGCCAAATGGTCGTAAAGATCCGCAAGCGATTTGACCGCGAAAATTTCAAGGTCCGGGATCAGGGCCGCTTCGGGCGCGTCGACCTCGGGCACGAACATCCGCTTGAATCCATTGGAGCGGGCAGTGGCGGCCATCGGCAGGACGCCGCGTGTGTGACGCACGACCCCGTCCAGTGAAAGCTCGCCGATGACGAGCGCGTTTTCAACAACGTCGTGAGGGAGAAAGCCTGCGAGCATGATTACGCCGAGCGCGATGGGCAGGTCATAGGCTGGCCCCTCTTTGCGGACAATGGCAGGCGCAAGGTTGACCACCACGCGATGGCGCGGGAAATGCAGGCCCGCGTTCTTTACCGCGGTTTGCACCCGTTCGCGGCTTTCCTGCACGGCAACGTCCGGTAGGCCTACGATGGTAACGCCGGGCAGGCCATTGCTGAAATCCACTTCCACTTCAACGATGACGCCTTCAAGGCCGATGACTGCGCATGAATACACCCTGGACAGCATGGACGAAGTTTAGACGAGGTGGGAGGAAATGTCAATTGAATGGGGGAGAAATTGTTGAACATTCAAAATGGAACCGGACGCGCTCCATTTACTGGGATATAATATTTTTCGCTTTCCCACACTCAGAAGAATCTTTAAGGCTTGACTCATGACACACAACTTTGCCATTATCGGTGTTGGAGGATACGTTGCTCCGAGACACCTAAAAGCAATCCGCGATACCAATAATCATTTGGCGGCGGCCGTTGACCCAAAGGATTCGGTTGGCGTGCTCGATCAATTCGGATTCGATGTGATGTTCTTTACCGAGATCGAGCGGTTCGACCGCCACCTGGAAAAACTGCGCCGGGGGCCGGAGGAAAGCCGCGTTCATTACGTGAGCGTTTGTTCGCCGAATTACCTGCACGATGCGCATTGCCGCCTGGCCCTGCGAATTGGCGCCGACGTAATTTGTGAAAAACCGCTGGTCATCAACCCGTGGAATCTCGATCATCTTGAGGAAATCGAGATGGAAACAGGCCGCCGGATAAACAATGTTTTACAGTTGCGTGTCCATCCTGAACTATTGAAATTAAAGCAATCGCTGAATGCAGATCCCGGCACGGGACAGCATGACGTAGTGTTAAGCTATATCACGAGCCGCGGCAATTGGTATCATGTTTCCTGGAAAGGACAGCAGGAGAAATCGGGCGGCGTTGCCACAAATGTGGGCATCCATTTCTTTGACCTGCTCATCTGGTTGTTTGGGCCTGTGGTGGACGTGAGGCTTTATCACAGCGATGATTATCGCATGAGTGGGTTTATTGAATTGGAACGCGCCAGGGTGCGCTGGTTCCTTTCCGTGGATAGCAATGACTTGCCGTTTGCCGCCAAACCGGGCGGCAAAACCACCTTCCGCTCGATCACGGTGGATGGACGGGAGATCGAGTTCTCGGAAGGATTTACGGACCTGCACACGCGCGTCTACGAGGATGTTTTAGCCGGACGCGGTTTTCGCATCAAGGATGCAAGGCCGTCCATTGAATTGACCCATCGCATCCGCACTTCGCCGGTCTCACCGCTGGATACTTTGGCGCATCCCATGTTGATTGCAAAAAGGGGGTGAGCGTGGATTACTTCGTGCACGAATCCAGTTACATAGATGAAGGGGCAAGGATCGGCAAAGGGACAAAGATCTGGCATTTTTGCCATATCATGAGCACCGCGGTAATTGGCGAGCGTTGCAACATTGGTCAAAACGTACTTATCTCCAATGATGTCACACTGGGAAATAATGTAAAGGTGCAAAACAACGTTTCGTTGTACACGGGGGTAATCATCGAGGATGATGTTTTTCTTGGCCCATCCATGGTGTTCACAAATGTCATTAACCCGCGCAGTCACGTCAGCCGGAAGGATGAATATAAAACGACACTCGTCAAACGCGGCGCGAGCATTGGTGCGAATGCAACCATCGTCTGCGGCGTTACGCTTGGACGATATTGCTTTGTCGGTGCCGGGTCGGTGGTGACGCGCGACGTTCCCAACTACGCACTGGTTTACGGGAATCCGGGCCGCGTGCAAGGCTGGATGTGTCAGTGCGGGGTACGCCTGGAATTCAAGCGCACCGAAGGTTTTGAAACCGCGGCCTGTCCGCAATGCGGGGACCGCTATAAAAAAGAAGGACAGGTTGTAACCCCTCTCACAGGAGCAAATCAATAAATGAGTATCCCGCTTTTGGACCTTGTTGCGCAATATCACGCGATCAAAGATGAGATGGATGCCGCCGTTTTAGGGGTGTTGGAATCGGGCAAATTCATCCTTGGCCCGAACGTAACTGCACTTGAAAAGGAAATTTGTGAATATCTCGGCGTAAAACACGCGGTCGGCCTGGCATCAGGAACCGACGCGTTGATTATCGCACTGCGCGCCGCGGGTGTGGGCGCGGGGGATGAGGTCATTGTCCCGGCCTACACATTTTTCGCCACCGCAGGAGCAGTGCTGAATGTGGGCGCGACGCCTGTTTTTGTGGACGTTCATCCTGACACATATTTGATGGATTTCACACAAGTCGAATCCATTATCACAGCCAGGACCAAAGCCCTGATCCCCGTCCATCTTTACGGCCAGCCTGCGGATATGGATGAGATTCTCGCCATCGCAAAAAAACACAACTTGAAAGTTATCGAAGACAATGCCCAGGCCATCGGCTCGGAATACAAGGGGAAAAAGACCGGCAGTATCGGCGATATGGGTTGTCTGAGTTTTTTTCCCAGCAAGAATTTGGGAGGCTATGGCGATGGTGGAATGCTCGTCACGAATGACGATGGCCTGGCTGAAAAAGCGCGCATGTTGCGCGCGCACGGCTGGAAGAAAAAATATTTCCCGGAAATGCTCGGCTACAACTCACGTCTCGATGAAATCCAGGCCGCGATCCTGCGCGTGAAACTGAAACATCTCGACGATTGGAATCACCGCCGCCGCGAAATCGCCCGCCAATACTCGCACACATTGAAAGCGTTTGGCTTGGAAACCCCAGTCGAAGCGCCTGGCCGCACACACGTCTATCATTTATACATGGTGAGATTCAGTCGGCGCGGCGAAGTGCAGAAAAAATTGAAGGATGCTGGAATCGCGACCGAAGTTTATTATCCACAACCGCTTCATCTCGCGGACCCTTGTAAGGCTCTCGGTAAAAAGGAGGGGGATTACCCTGTTGCAGAAAAAGCCAGCTTGTCCCTGCTGGCGCTTCCTCTCTACCCGGAACTCTCGAACGCGCAGTTTGAGGAAGTCTGTGTGGAGGTGGAGAAAATTGCCCGGGCAACGAGTGCAAGCTAACCGCCCGCGTGAAGCGGTTTTATATTCACAAAAGAGTCAAACGATGAAAGTAGTCTCGATTGTTGGGGCCCGCCCGCAGTTCATCAAAGCGGCGGTGCTCTCTGAAAAATTGCGCCAGCAGGGACAGGAAATCCTTGTCCACACAGGCCAGCATTACGACGATAACATGTCGGATGTTTTCTTCGATGAGTTGAAAATTCCCCAGCCCGACATCCATCTTGGAATCGGGAGCGGAAGCCACGCCGAGCAGACCGGGCGAATGTTGATCGAAATCGAATCGGTGCTCGAACGCGAGAAACCGGATTGGTGCGTGGTTTTCGGCGATACCAATTCCACATTGGCAGGCGCGTTGGCCGCCGCCAAACTCCACATTCGAGTGGCGCACGTTGAAGCGGGACTGCGCTCGTTCAACAAGGCCATGCCCGAGGAAGTGAACCGCGTGCTTTGCGATCATGTTTCGGACGCGCTGTTTTGCCCAACGTCAAATGCGGCGGAAAATTTGCGAAACGAGGGCATCACGCAGGGCATCCATGTGGCAGGCGACATCATGGGGGATATGCTCAAGCGGTCATTGGAACGCGCCCGGAAGAAAAGCAAAATCCTGGAGCAACTGGACGTCCAGCCGAAGAATTATGCCCTGGCGACGGTTCACCGCGCGGCAAACACCGATAATCTGGATAATTTGAAGACTCTGCTTGAGACGTTCGGAAAAATAAATCGAATTGTGATTCTTCCGCTTCACCCCCGGACCCGCGGGATGATTCAGCGAAATGGGCTGACTCTCCCCGAATCCGTTCGGGCAATTGACCCGGTCGGTTATTTCGATATGCTGCAATTGGAGGCGAATGCGGATTGCATCCTGACCGATTCCGGCGGAATGCAAAAAGAGGCCTACTGGGTGGGCGTCCGCTGTATCACGCTCCGCGAGGAGACCGAGTGGGTGGAAACCGTGCAGGCAGGCTGGAATCGAGTGGTTGGAACCAACCCGGGTTTGATACTGGATACAGTGCTGAACTGGCTCCCGCAGGGCGAGAGAAAGGATATTTACGGAGATGGGGAGACGGCAGGGAGGATTGCAGGGATTTTAGAGGGGATGAGGAAAATGGATATGCCCTGAGGAATTGTCAATTACCGTTGCATCACCTAAAAGTATCATTAACGGAATCGTAAGGGTTGGCAGTTGCCCCATGTTTTATAATGCAACTGGGTTCTGAATGGTCTATAATCGAAGCACACGAGACCTAACTCGGACGAGCCGAAAAAGTTTTACCGCGAAGCCCGCTACACCTGCCCTGGCGGGCGGTGCCAGGGAGAGCGCAAAGATTTTAAAGGTTTTTCTTAGCGGCCTTTGTGTGCTTGGCGGTTCAAAAATTCTTGCACACGTGTGCCTGCGGCTCAGTGCAGGCAAAAAACAAGGAGTTCACTTGTCAGGTACTAAAGACCCAGGTTTTCGCGTCCATTCCGCAGAACAGCGGAAAAAAGTACAAAAGATGCAAAAATGAGAAGAAAACATCGGGAACTGCATCGAGTTTATCTATAAGAAAGGCTAGGATAATCATGTACGCTCGAGAGCAACTTTATCTCCAGGTAAACAACCGGCTATTGCGCTCAATCCTGGTTGGCGTGTTCATATTTTCTTTTATTATGGGAAGTTATTGGTATCCAGTTCATGCAGCCGGCACGCCTCCTAACTTAATCATTGCCAAGGTTCACACAGGCGATTTCACCGAGGGTGATGTGGGTATTTACACCATCACCGTGAGCAATGTCGGGGGTGGTCCGACCGATGGCACAACGGTCACTGTGACAGACACCTTGCCTCCCGGCCTGACAGCCACAGACATGAGCGGCACGGGATGGAGTTGTGCGCTGGGTACATTGACTTGCACGCGCGCAGACCCGCTTGGCGCCGGGTCGGATTATCCAAATATTACGCTGACAGTAAGTGTCGCTGTGGATGCGGCGGCAAGCCTGACGAACGATGTAAGTGTCAGCGGCGGCGGAGAAGGAAGTGGCACAATGGACGACAACACCGCCAGCGATCTGACGACAGTTATTCAATTGCCCGACATAATTATTACCAACGTCACATTATCACCCGAATCTCCGGATCCCAATCAGGCATTTGATGTGACTATCTCCATTACGAATCGGGGCGGCGAAAATACGGCGGATGATTTCCCCATCGATATTTATGTTGACCAAAACCCCATGGATATTATCGACCCGCTTACAGGATGCCCTTCGGAGATCGGGTATTTTACGCAACCTGGGGATCGTTACATAAATTCCCTGCCTGCTGGATCATCCACTGTGAAAACAGCCAATTTCACCAGCGGGCTTCCCGAGGGCGTTCACTATCTATGGATATATGCAGATGCGGATTGCATTGTTGGAGAGAGTTTTGAGAGTAATAATAACAATGGGCCGGTCATTATCAATAGCGGGTTTAATGATATCGACACCGCGAAAGTTATTAGTATTCCATATTCCCATTCCACAGATACCACATCTGCAACGACAGCCGTGGACGATCCCAATGTGCCCGAATGCGGAGCTGGCCAGGGTTTTGCGAGCGTCTGGTATTCTTATACTCCATCAGCCGATGGGATCGCGTACTTTGACACCTTTGGCTCAAACTACAATACTTTAATGGCGGTCTGGACTGGAACACGCGGTAGTCTTACAAGTG
Source organism: Chloroflexota bacterium (assembly GCA_016235425.1). GTDB lineage: Bacteria > Chloroflexota > Anaerolineae > Anaerolineales > Villigracilaceae > JAKOVF01. The sequence continues at coordinate 26,236 of JACRLC010000015.1, forward strand.
TAATTTGTAACGACACCACGCTTACCCTGGGTGTAACTGCCGGCGTCACCTACTACATCGAAGTTATTCAAAATGAACCATCGGTTCCTCCTCAGATAGGGGGGGCATTAGTCTTCCATGCCACTTCGTTTGCGGATGTTCCCAGCACTTACTGGGCATGGCGCTGGATAGAAGGTCTCTACAGGGCAGGCATTACAGGAGGGTGCGCCACGTCGCCATCCAAGCTCTATTGCCCGGATAATCCGGTCACGCGCGCTCAGATGGCCGTATTCCTCCTGAAAGGCATGCATGGTTCATCGTTTGCTCCGCCTCCGGTGGGGGCCAGCACCGGCTTTGGCGATGTTCCCACAGACTATTGGGCGGCGGCCTGGATCAAACAACTCGCCGTGGAGGGCATCACCAGTGGATGCGGGAGCGGGGTCTATTGTCCCGAAAATCCTGTAACCCGCGCTCAAATGGCAGTTTTCCTGCTGAAGTCAGGGCATGGGACTGCATATACTCCTCCCCCAGTAGGAACTGGCACTGGTTTTAGCGATGTTCCCGCCGATTATTGGGCGGCGGCCTGGATCAAACAACTTGCCGCAGAGGGCATCACCAGTGGATGCGGGAGTGGAATCTATTGTCCTGACAATCCTGTAACCCGCGCACAGATGGCGGTATTTTTGGATAAAACTTTTAACCTGCCGCCATTACCATAGTTGCACTGAAGGCCATCCAAACAACTCATTTTTGTGCTTCAGTATATACTTGGCATTTCATAAAACGCTTGGGGCAGATTACCAAGTCTCCCGCCTTTTGTTGGGTTTGGTAATCTGCCAAAGCAAATTGCATTCTGCTGATGCAATTTGCAAATTATTCTGATCCTGCAAGCAAACATACTTTTCAAAAGAGGTCATTTTCTATGAAATCTGCAAGGGTTCTTGGTCAAATTTTCATCCTTCTGGCAATAATATCCTTATTTCCAGGAAATCGAGTCTCTTCTGCACCGGCAACTGATCTTCCCGTTCTGGTGGGAATTTACCCCAGCGCAGAATTATATGCAACGGTGAATGAAATCTCAGGCTTGGACACTTGGTTGGGGGCTCCTACCGTATCTATCGCGGGCACATTTTTGGATCTGAAATCACCAGCCTGGCTTATAGTGGCGGAACTGAATGCATCCTGGGATGCCGGCTATATCCCCTTTATAAACCTGGGCGCGGGATCCTATCCTTGGGATAACCCGGTACCGGTTACTGCCGCCCAAATTGCCAATGGCGAGCTTGATGTCCAAATTCGTGAGTGGGCAAACATTTATAAGGCCTGGTCATATTATGGCGCAAAGCGTGCGATGATTGCCCCACTGCAGGAGATGAACGGCGAGTGGAATACGTATGGTTTGGATGCGGCTAATTTCAAATTGGCTTATTATCGTATTCAACAGATTTTTAAAGAGGAAGGCGTACTTCGCGAATCTGTGATGTGGGTCTTCGCGCCAAACGGCTTTGCGCATCCGGGACATGAATTTGAAAACTATTATCCAGGCAATAGTTATGTGGATGCGGTCGGCTTTAGTTCCTTTAACTTCGGAGGCTGTCCCAGTGTGCCAGCCTACCAGCGTTGGGAAACTTACGATCAGATATATAAGCCATACCTGGATCGCATGGCGGTAATGGCGCCCGGCAAGCCGCTTTTTATTGCCGAAATTGGCACTGTAGCAGAGGGTGGACCAACAACGCTGATACCTGGCGATAAAAACACCTGGCTTACTGATGCGCTCACAAACCTCGCATCTTATCCGGGGTTGCGCGGTTGGATCTACTTCAACCGGGAAGACGCGGCCAGTTCCGGCAATCTAAGCGGCTGTCCCTCGCAAGGCGATAATCGGATTTATCAGGATTTTTATGGGCAGAATTACAATGGTTTTAAGGATACTGTAACCAATCCTTCCCTTGATTATGCACAGTGGAGCACGACTGCGCCGGAAGTTAATAGCATCATGTTCAACCCGGCCAATGGCATGTTTGAGGATGTCTGGCCAGCTTCGGACTTCTCCGGTTTGAATTCCATCTGGTATGCTGATTCGGTAAACATCCTTGCTGGTTCAGGCATTACGGGAGGATGTAGTGCCACTGTTGTAGATTTACCGGGGACGGTGGGGGACATCACCTTCCGATATTACTGCCCCGATAATCAGGTAACCCGCGCCCAAATGGCTGTTTTTCTTTTGAAGGCCGGACACGGTTCAGGTTACGTGCCGCCAAAAGCAACAGGTAAATTTGCCGATGTGCCGTCTTCATACTGGGCGGCAGACTGGATTGAGCAACTTGCCACTGAAGGCACAACCGCTGGTTGTGGCGACGGCAACTATTGCCCGGAAAACCCGGTTACACGAGCACAAATGGCTGTATTCCTTTTGAAAGCCAAGTATGGTTCATCCTTTACCCCTGCGGATGCGCTGGGTGTTTTTGCCGACGTATCAACTACATACTGGGCGGCAGACTGGATCGAACGACTTGCAAATGAAGGCATCACTGCTGGTTGTGGCAATGGTAATTACTGTCCGGAAAATCCCGTCACCCGCGCTCAAATGGCTGTCTTTTTGGTGAAAACATTTAATCTTCCATAGAAAGAAAAATATGGTTCGCAAATCGAGATTCGGCTTCCTTGCTTTAATACTAATTCTTCTGGGATCCGCAAGCCCCGTTCATGCCGTATCGTCTGTTACTTCACCGTATACGCCGGCGCTGGACTCCCCGCCTCTGATCGAGTTTAACTCTATTGCGAACGGCCTGTCCCTTCCAGTATCCATCACTAATGCCGGTGATGGATCTGGACGGCTTTTTATTACCCTTCAGGGCGGGCAGATCGTTATTCACGATGGGACACAAATCCTCCCCACGCCGTTTCTGAATGTTGCCTCCCTGATTTCATCCGGCGGTGAACGCGGACTGTTGAGCGCAGCCTTCCATCCCGGCTATGCCAGCAACGGGTATTTCTACATCTATTACACACGCGCTTCGGATGGCGCCATTGTGATCGCTCGATATCATACATCTGCCGACCCCAATGTGGCAGATCCCGCATCGGGAAATACCCTGATGGTCATTCCACATCCGGGCGCAGCCAATCATAATGGCGGTCAACTTCAATTTGGGCCGGACGGTTATTTGTACATCGGAACGGGTGATGGCGGCACGGGCGGGGCAAACTCACAAAATGGGAATTCCCTGCTTGGAAAGATACTGCGTATTGATGTCAACAGCGATTCTCCATATGCCATTCCTGCCTCGAATCCTTTTGTGTCCGACTCGGCGGTTGCCGATGAAATTTGGGCTTTGGGATTGCGAAATCCCTGGCGTTTCTCGTTTGATCGTTCAACCGGCGACCTCTTCATTGCAGATGTCGGACAGAACGATTGGGAGGAAATTGACTTTCAAACGGTCTCCAGTTCAGGCGGACAAAATTACGGCTGGCCCTGTTACGAAGGGAATCACATTTATAACAGTTTCAGCGATTGCACCGCCAAAGGAACTTTAACCTATCCAGTGACTGAATACAATCATGGCGCATCAGACAGCATTGGGTGTTCCGTATCGGGCGGTTATGTCTATCGCGGAAGCGAATACCCCGGCCTCTTTGGCGCGTATCTATACGGCGATCTGTGCACCGGCAGGGTATGGGGGGTATCCTCGTCGGGTGCGGGAGACTGGGCAAGCGTTGAGCTTGCTTCCACCGGTTACATTATTTCAACCTTTGGGGAAGATGAAGTCGGGAATCTATATGTTGCAGATTATGGAAACGGAAATATCTATCGCATTCTCGCCTCCACTTTTTCAGATGTATCGCCTTCCCATTGGGCCTGGTCATGGATCGAACGGTTGTATAGGTCGGAAATAACTTCCGGCTGTACTGCCAGCCCACTGCGCTATTGTCCGGAGGATCCAGTCACACGAGCCCAGATGGCCGTCTTCCTTGAGCGCGGCATTCACGGCGCTCTTTTTACTCCGTCCTCCCCAACAGGCATTTTTGGCGATGTATCCCCCATTCATTGGGCGGCGTCCTGGATCGAGTCACTATATGCTGACGGCATCACTGTAGGCTGTGGCGGCGGCAACTACTGTCCAGAGCAATATACCAGCCGCGCCGAGATGTCCGTTTTTCTACTACGCGCGGAACATGGCAGCGCCTACTCTCCTCCGCCTGCCAGCGGAACAGTATTTACCGATGTGCCGCCCAGCTATTGGGCCGCGGCGTGGATCGAGCAATTAGCGGCTGAAGGCATCACCGGTGGCTGTGGAACAAATTTGTTCTGTCCGGATAACGCCATCACGCGCGCAGAAATGGCCGTTTTCCTCGTCAAGACATTCAACCTGCCCTAATCTTTGACGACTGCCTCGCCCTACTCCTTCAAGCGGATGGGGCGAGGACTTCTCCGCCGCGCCGCGTTTCCACTCCACGCCCGCTTCTTTCCGCCCCGCTTCCTGTTCCCGTTTCGTAAGCGCTCCATCCCCTTAGCCAAAGACCCAAATCACCATGCAAGGAAATCGCGGAATGCGAAAAATTTACTTTCTCTTCCCCGGAATGAACCTGAATGTGGGCGGACACCTGGCCCAGGTGAAACTCCTTGAAGTTGCCAAAAACCTTTGCCCGGCTGAAGCTGTAACCTATGAGACCCAGGAAGAAGGCACGCGCTTCCTGAATTCAATCCTGGAACAGGATGACACACGAAACGCTATTTTTTTCATCCATTGGGGTCCTCACGTTCCAGACCTTATCAACCGGCTGGCAGAAAAAAATGTGGTCTATGTTTCCTATAGCACAGGGTACGGCTTCAAAATCCCGCCGCGCGTTCCCATCCTTGCCGGCAGCCGGCATACGCAGGCATATTGGGGCAGGCAGGCTCCCGATTCGCTGATCTACCATCTGCCGGGCATTATCTCGGATGAATTCAAAAACCTGCATCGAAGCCGGGATATTGACGTGCTGGTTCAAAAGCGAAAATCATCGCGATATTTGCTCGAAGAATTGGTCCCCGAATTGGAACGTCATTGTTCCGTTCTGGTGTTGGATTCCTGGGTGGATGATCTGGCGGCGGTTTTCAACCGGAGCAAGGTATACCTGTACGATTCTTCCGATTATTGGTCACAGCATGGTTTAAGTGAAGGCTTTGGGCTGCCTCCGCTCGAAGCATTGGCATGCGGCTGTGTGACATTTTCGAGCATTAATGATGCCCTTTCGGATTATTTGGATCCCGGATTCAACTGCCAAAAACTGCGTGTATATTCAAAACAGTATGACGTGGAACGGATCTTAAGTGCAGTTAGTGGGTGGCAGGAGAAAATTCAGGAAAACGATCCCGCGGCGGAATATCGAGGCCATTCTGTCGAGAAGCGCCTGGGAATCATACTCTCCGGTCTTAATGATTTTTTTGATCATCAGGCGCTCGACCCAAATGCCTTTGAAACTGCAAACGTTTATGCTGAAGACAGGAATGCCGAGGCTGTTAACAAACCATCGCTTCCTGAACCGGTTTTGAAAATGGGACGGATCCTTCCTGCCTTCGTAAAGAAATGGATCAAGGCATTGTTGTTTGGTTGAAAAGACGCATGATTGCGGCGCGTGTATCGTCATGGGCAAAATGCTGAGGTGAGAGGCACTCCTATAAAACGGCAGCCAGTTACAGGGTCCGGTTTTGATGCGGCTTTGAGCGCCGCGGTTTTCTAGTACAATATGTCGAGTTGTCGAAATCGCAGTAAAGGATCGGGAAGTCGGGCGGCAAGCCAGGCAACGATATTCCATAACAGGTGTAAACATGCCGACAATATTCATAGGCGGTTATTATGGGGCAGGGAATCTGGGAGACGAAGCCATTTTGGATTCCATGCTTCGCGATTTGCGTTCGTTGCGCTCGGACCTTTCATTTTCGGTTACATCATGGGACCCCGCTCAGACGAGCAAACAATACAATGTAAATGCCGTGCATTGGAAAGATATCAACGGGATCCTGGCTTCAGGTCAGCAAGCCGACTTGATCCTGTTGGGAGGGGGAGGCTTGTTCCAGGATTACTGGGGAATGGAGCCTGAGACGTATTTACGCAGGGGCTGCAGGGATATTACCGCCTACGGAAGCCTGCCCCTGTTGGCAAAATTATTGGACATTCCCTGCATGATTTATGCAATGGGGCTTGGCCCCTTGCAAAGCACGATGGCGCTCGAACATACCCGCCTGGCATTTGAGCGCTGTCAGGCAGCCTCGCTGCGTGATAACGAATCGCTTGAATTGTTGAGACGAACAGGTTTCCAATTTGGGAAAGCCGGGGGGCCTTCAATCGAGGTTCTGGCGGATCCGGTGTTTTCGTTGGTTGAATCCGAAGAGGATGATAACAACGTCGCCGAGTTTCTGCGCCAGAGACAAATTGACGATCAGACTGAATTGGTCGGTGTTGTGTTGCGTTTTTGGGATCGTGCCGGGTCCCTGCACGATTGGCTGCCACCCATTGCAGAGGGTATCAACCGTTATTTGGGAGAGAACACCCGCGCCCAGGTTGTACTTATTCCATTCCAGGTGAATGAAGCCAATCCTTACACAGATGATGCCGCAGTTTTAAAACAGCTCTACCAGTTCATGGCTGAGTCCTGGCGTGTCCACATTATCGAAGAAAGCATCACCCCGCGCTTTGCCCAGGCGTTAATAAAGAAATGCTCTGTGGTGTTGGGTATGCGCCTGCATGCTTTGATTCTGGGAATAAATGTATCCACTCCAATCGTGGCGCTGCCGTACGATCCCAAAGTATCGGCTTTGATGAAACAGGCCGGCCTGGAAGCATTTTGTTGTGACTCGATTTCGCCAAACCCGGAGGAATTGGCCGCCAAACTCAAAATTGCCCGAGACAATCGAAAAGAGTTGCAAGCCAGGATGCGCACACTGGGGGGTGAATGGGCAACTTTGGCAAAGAAAAATGCGACCCTGGCTGTGAGTTTGCTTCGTGATTCCCGACGTGCCCGTCTAAACTTTCCCCAACAATTTGCCTTGGAGCAGTTGGCACTATTGGAAAAAACGGATCATGAACTTGAGGTGCAATTGGCCGAAAACCATGCTCTTCAATCCCGCCTCTCGGAATTGGAAATACTCGCTGGAAAGCTTGCGGAAATTCAGACGAGCAACTTCTGGAAGCTGGCAAAGCTCTACTACCGAATTATGGATGAAAGCCCGGTCAGGCATGTTTATAAATTCATGGTCGCCTGGAAACAGGAGGGCTTGGGCCGCGCCTTGCAAAAGGCGGCGGAAAAAATAAAGACCCGTGCAACATCCAGAAAATCCATCCCTGTATTCATAGATGAAGAAGATTTGGATTCATCCAGGATTTTGCAGAATGCCATTAAAACCCTGAACTCCAGATCGCTCAAGGGAATCTTTGTGGTCACCAGCGCTTTTGTGTTTGACGAACTTTATAATCAGAGGGTAATCAATCTTTCAAAATTTCTAGCACGTGAGAATTGGGGGGTGATTTATGTTGCCTGGCGTTGGACCAGGGAGGAAAAAATGCCGGGCGCCGGGCAGGAAGTGTACAAAAACGTATTCCAAATTCCCGTGGACGTATTTCTTCAAAACCTGGAGGACATGGCGGGTATAACACATGCAATTAAATACTTTGTCGTGGAGTTTCCACATCCCGAATTCTTTTCGGCCGCTCTCAAGCTTCGGCGCTACGATTTCAAAGCGATCTATGAGATCATCGATGACTGGGAGGAATTCAACAAGGTCGGCCAGGCGATTTGGTTCACCAAGAACATCGAGAAGGCACTCGTTCTCAACGCCAATTTTTTGACGGCTGTTTCCCAACCTTTGGTTGATAAGTTTTCCGGCGTGCGGCGGGATATTCACTTAATACCGAATGGTTATGACCCGGCCTTGCTGGGAACGAGACATCGAAACATCGCCAAAAGAAAATTCAAGGAAGATGAGATGCACCTGGGGTACTTCGGCCATCTTACCGAATCATGGTTCGATTGGGATTTTCTTTTTGGAGCGCTGGACCTTGCAGAGAAAAAAAATATAAAATTGAAACTGCACATCATTGGTTATGGTGAACCAAACCAGCAGGAGAGACTGGAAAAATACCAGGACAGGGTGAAGCTTTACGGTAAAATTAAACCATCCGACCTGCACCATTATGCAAGGGAATGGGATGCGGCTTTAATATGTTTTAAGTCTGGAAGACTTAGCGAAGCAGTTGATCCCATCAAAGTATATGAGTATGCTTATTTTGGCCTGCCGGTGATCGTCAAGGGAATAAACCATCTAAAGGATTACCCATCGGTATACGTTGTGTCAGACGAAGAACAATTCATTGGAACGCTTGGCGCGCTTCGAAACAACGCGCAGATGCGCCGCCATGAATTTGTCCCGTCCCCCGGGAGCGTCGAACAGATGCTTGCAAAATCCACCTGGAAGCGAAGATTCTCACATCTATTGAATATTTTGGAGAGCGAAGGATGGATGTCCTTGTAATTTACCAATTCTGTACCTTTGGCGGGGTGGAACGCGTTATCCTAAATCGGGCAAAGGCTTTTAGAAAACAAAGGCTGGATGTGAAAATATCCATTGGATATTTGCGCGATCGCGGCGCTCTCCAATCCTTCAAGGACTATATCGATGTAAACAACCTGAATGGGGTGGTCTCGCCGTTCATCCTGCCTGCCGATCTATCCCACAAATGGGATAAATATGATTATGTTTTCATTATTGACACCCCGGAGGTATTCGAAGCGACAGCTTCTGCCCAAAATGTGTATGTGGAATGTCATACACCTTATAAGCAGAGCCGCCAGTACCTTGGGAATATGCCAGGTCATGTCAAAGGGATCCTTGTTCCTGCAAAATCGTTCAAAACGCTGATCCAAAACGAATTCTCCAGCCTGCCTGAAGTATTCGTGATGCCCAACCCGGTGTCAGATGAATTTTATAACATTCGGCCTTTGGAGACGGAAATCTTTACGAAAAGGCCTCTTACTTATTTTGCCAGAGTGGAGGACCTGAAGAATTTCATCGAAGCCGCCCGCATCTTCGAATTGACCTCGAGCATGGACGATGTAATGTACTGGATCATCGGCGAAGGAGGGGACGAAAAAAAATTAATCCATTCCCTCGAACGCAAGGGACTGCTTGAGAGGTCCATCCTCCGCGACCGGGTTGATTTTGATAAAGTTCCCACCCTCGTTAATCTGGTCAAAAGACACAGGGGAATATTCATCTCCCCATCCAAGGGAGAATCATTCGGCTTGAGCGCCGCCGAGTTCATGAGCGGAGGCGTCCCCGTCCTGTTATCGGATATTCCGGCGCATAAGGAACTTGTGGAAAACGATGATAGATTCTTATATAAATTGGGAAATATATCTTCCGCCGCAATAAAAATGGAGACCCTTTTGAACGATTGGGACAATATGAGCGAAAGGGCCGGAGCGCTTGCCCGCAAATTCAGGGAAGATAATTTCCTTAAAGCCTGGCAATTTTTTATAGCCGATCAGCAATCAAAAATGGGCGTTAGATGACGCCAGATGAATGTAAAAAAGGTATTCAATCTTGACGTTAAATAAAGACAAAAACGATTTCCCGAAGCAAATCGATGAGACAGGGGTTGGCGCAGTCAACCCCAATCACTGGCGGCAGGAATTCACCTGGCTGGCCCTGATCCTGGCCGCGGGGTTATTGCCGCGGCTGGTTTTCATAAGATCCTTTCCAGCCCATCCGACTTCAGATTTTCTCAATATTCTTGATTTTGCAGTTTTATTAAAAGATGACTGGTTTGCCAGGAATGCCTGGCAATGGCAATACTTTTCTCCCGGACTGCCGCTGATCATCGCCGCTATTCTTAATTTCATCCACAAGTCTCCCGAGACAATAGGAAGATGGGCCACTGCCGTATCCACCGGTTTAGTGCCGGTTTTGCCCTATATCATATGGAAAGATACTTTTCGTATGAGGACACGGATTATCGCCGCTCTCCTCCTGGCCTTGTGGCCGGGTCAAATTTTGTTTTCAAGTGTGCTGGCGCAGGACAATTGGATTATCTTTCCAACTGTTGCCCTGTCTGTGCTGGCAGTACGCATTCTCGTCACGAAAAGAGGCGGTAACCCTGTCCTGGCCGCTGTACTATACACAGCGACCGTGGCCATACGTCAGGAGATGATGATCGCGCTCCTTCCAGTGACAATCATTGCGGCACTGGGGGCAAGGGCAGATAAACGCGCTCGCAATCTTATCGTGGGAAGCTCTGTCGTTGGAATCCTTTTCGCCGTTCTTGTTCTTCAGCGTGGAATCGCAACCGGCCGTTACGCGCTTACAACTGAACACTTTGGTATTTCAATTTTGGGCGCATACATTCCCGGTGCGGGAATGGGATGGATAAGTCCGATTCCGTATTTGGATGCGACACACCCCGAATTGCTCGAACAGGATCAGTTGGGGAATGGATTGGATCATGGAGCGCTGAATCTTGTCTGGCAGGAATTCCTGCGCCGCCCCAAATTTCACGTGTTTCGCATTTTTGGATCTGCATTCACCAATCTCTTCGAAATGGATAGACAGATTATTTGGTGGAGCCTGGGCGCTGAGGGCATATTACCGCATCAGTATCGGAAAGCCGCTTTTGCCTTGGAGACCGATCTGACTCCTTTATTACGGATCTACCCCATCGCGGTAAATATACTCTTTGTATCTTCAATCTTTTTTGCCCTGGGGCAACGCGCCATTTTGGAAAGGATAAGCCCAATCATTGCAACGACCATACTTAAACTTGGACTGCACGCTGTCATTGTGTCCCAACCTAGATACTTTTTAATAATTACTGCTCTTGAACTTCTAACTTTTTCCATCGTAACCGAAGTTTGTTTTAGAACAGAGCATTCGCGAATGTCATTGCGTTCTTTAGCCGCAGGCATCTTGAGCGTTTTAGCCTTGTCGCTTTTGTCTACGCAGGCCAGGATTTACAACTTGACACATGATGAATTATCTCAGCGGACACAGCGCGCTTTCCTGCAGGTGGAAGCCGGGGAATTAAAATCTACGACGAAACAAGATCAATGGTTGAACGCTTGATGAAATTGCAAAAATCTCCCTATGATAAAATCAGCAAGCTCAATCGTCTTAATAACTCATTTTTGGACGATTTTAGCAGAAACCCTGTTCTCGGTTCAGTTTGGATCTCACAATGCCTGATTGACAGCAAAATGGAGCTTCATCGTTGAACTTGGCGAAACATATTTTTTGAGGAAACGTCATGCCAAAATCTTTGTCGGGGCTTTTGAATTATTATCGGAGTTTTTGGAATGTTTACCAATTGGAAGAGAAAGCCAAATGGAAACTGTGGGATTCATCCCAAAATACCGTCGATAAGACGGAACGTGTCTCTCTGGTTGTTTTGGGAAACGAAGATACCACACAGATAAACGCCTTTCTTGCATCTTTAAAACAGCAAACCTGGCTCCCGGATGAGGCCATCTTAGTGGGATTATCTGCCGCTGAATCTTCTGAATTACAAAAAAAGGAGGCCCTTCAAGAAAATCTCCCATTTCCAGTTCGCTTTCTTGACAATCCTGGAAATTCTCCCGGCGCTGCAAGAAATCTGGGTATTGACCTTGCCAGCTATCCCATCGTGGTTCTTGGGGGAGTGGATTGCCTGCCGGAACCGGAGTGGCTGCAACAACTTTTGACACCTCTTATGTGCGAACCAACTCTTGCGTTTAGTTTGGGAGAGGTGTTCGATCCCAATCCAGTCCACCTTGCGCTCCAGCGTTTTTATAAGTCAGAGAAAACGCATCTGCCACGGTCACCCTTCACTTTTGAAAAATCCCTTGCCCTGCGTAAAATTTGGTGGGCGCGGGCAGGTGGATTTCCAGAGGATGTTCCTCCTTTTACCGATTCATCTCTTTTTGCAGAACGCCTTTTGGCTCAGGAAATCACTTGTGCCTGCAACCCCGCCGCCAAAGTGAATCAGGGTTTTTCGGTTTCAACACCTAAAACATGGAAGCTGGCTTTCAAAATGGCAGTCGGAGAGGGACGGATCGGCTTATTCGCTCCATTCATTTGGAAACAGTTAAAGTATTTCCTTGGCGCTATGTCCCTGGCATTGACATTCATCCTGTTCCTCGGCGGCACATTCAAGATTGGTTTTATTCCTGCGGCAGTCTCATTTGTTTTTCTGGGCCTATGGATGCTGGTTTGGGGAAAAGCGCTTAATAGAGCCCCTGGTAATGAAAGTGCCAACACTTGGGCGAGAAACTGGTTGCTCGCGGGACTGGCGCTATCCCGCTTCCTGGGTTATCTCTGGGGAGTACGTCAACGTTCCCAAACACTGGACAACTTGAACAAACAAGCCGAGCGGCACCTGGAAAAGATTGTATCCGCCCACCCTGACCGAAAGGGTATCATCGTTTATTTTCCCACACACGATTGGGGGCATATGTTCCAGCGGCCCCAACAGATGGCCCGTCACCTTGCACAGGCTGGCTATCTATTTTTCTATGGCACAAAAAACGAGATATCCGATGCGGTGTACGAATTCCACCTTGCGGAATCAAACTTGTATCTCGTATCCATGCCCGCCGTGCCGCCGGAAGTATTCCGTACTGTGGGGCCTGTAATCTTGTACATTGGCGCCGCCTGGCATGCCGCCCTTCTCGATCTGTACCCGGACTCTCTCTCGATTTATGACCACTACGATGATCTGAAAGTCTCATCCGCCCAGGTTGAGGATCACGAAACCCTGCTGCAACGCGCAGATGCCATCCTGGCCAGCAGCCAGCAGTTATTTGACACCGTAAAACACACACGCCCGGATGTTCTCTTTATTCCCAATGCAGTGGACGACAAATGGGTGGAAAAATTCCAGCCAAAACCGGAAATCCCTCCTCCTCCCGACCTGTTGCCAATTTTGCAAAAGAACCAACCCATCATTGGATACAGCGGCGCCCTCGCTGAATGGTTCGATTATCCCCTGCTTGCCGAAGTATCGAAACAACATCCCGAATGGCAAATCGTTCTGCTTGGTGTGAATTACGATCACAGCCTCGACAACAGCGGCATTCTGGATATGCCCAATGTCCATTGGCTGGGTCAAAAGCCCTACGATCAACTCTTCCATTATGTTTGGCGGTTTGACGTGGCCACAATCCCCTTCAAGATCAACGAGATCACCTATGCCACCTCGCCGATCAAGCTTTTCGAATATTTCTTCTGCCAGAAACCGGTTGTATCCACGCCGCTTCCCGAATGCGCGCGGTATAATCAGGTGCTTATCGCCGATACCCCCGAAACATTCAGCGCCCAAATTCAGCAAGCCCTCACAATTGCCTCCTCGCAAGAGTACCGGGATGCAGTCTGTCAAGCTGCGCGTTCAAATACGTGGGAACAACGAGTCAAGCTGATCGTCTCCCGCCTGAATGAAATCAAACACCTCAAAAATGGAGGTCGTGATTGAACGTCACTACCATAGCCGCCGAAACTGAAGCGGAAAAAGAAATCCTGAACACAATTGCAAAACATCCTGAAGCCAGGCAAACCATTATTTTCGCGCCCAGCTTATCCTGGGACGATAAAATGTTCCAGCGGCCTCAACAACTGGCGCGTGCCTTTGCGCGCCGCGGCGCGTTGGTGTTCTACATGCAGCCCGATCGTTCCTGGCCGCCCGTCTTTACCGAAATCGAAGAACGTCTCGTAATATGCCGTACCCCTGCCGACGCGTTTCGCATCGTTCCAGATGCCTTCATTTACGTGCTTACCTGGAATATTCCCCTTCTGGCCTACTTTGATTCCCCGCGTGTGATATACGATTACCTGGATGATCTCTCCGTTTTTCAAGGAGACCCCCAGCGCATTCGACGTGACCATGGGGATTACCTGCTAAAAGCGGACCTCGTTCTCGCTACATCCGACAGGCTTTATCGTCAGGCCGCTTCACTTCGGACCGACAGCCTGCTCTGCCCCAATGGGGTGGATACTCCCCACTTCGCTGATTCTGCCAATACCATACCCGACGATCTGTCACCTATCCTCGCCACAGGTAGGCCGGTGATCGGCTATCACGGAGCCATGGCGCGTTGGTTGGATTATGAGCTTCTGGCTGCCCTGGCAAAACAGAGACCGGATTATTCCTTTGTTCTGATAGGTTCGGACCACGACCAGAGCCTGCACGCCAGCGGTATTCTCGAACAGCCAAACATCCACTGGCTGGGATCGAAACCATACAATGAATTGCCGCGTTATGTGAGCCGGTTCAAAGTGGGGTTAATTCCTTTTGTGGTGAACGAGATTACCCATGCCACATCGCCAATCAAATTGTTCGAATATTTCGCCGCGGGAAAACCCGTTATCGTTTCTCCGATGGAGGAAAGCAGCCGCTCTCCGGCAGTGCTGATCGCAGGCACTCCCGAGGAATGGCTGGAAAAAATGGAACAAGCCCTGAAACTGGCAGAGGATCCAAAATTTGTGGAACTTTTGCAAACCATTGGCCGCGAAAATTCGTGGGAATCCCGCGCCGAATCCATCCTCGAAAGGTTACAGGTGATTCGCGTTACCCCGCGAAGAAAACCCTGGTACATTCGCTTACAGCCTCGCAACCCCCGGATACAACAAGTCATCCGGCTGGCCGGCCGCGGCTTAAAAGTGCTGCGAATGTCCGGTATGCGGGGTTTTCTGAAAGGGATATATTATAAATTCTATGACCGCTTCGCGCGCTTGCGGCAGTCTCCCCTGTTTCGCTTGCCGCGCGCCTTGGAAGATACCTATATCCCGGAAGATAACAGCCAGGTGACACTTTACACGGATGACGGTGACTTATTGCCTGATTATTGGCCGCGCAGCGGCCTAACACAGACTCCCGCCAATCAACCACGGCCGCGTGTCTCGTTGATCGCCACCACGTACAACGAGAAGAAACAAGCATCGGAGTGGTTGAAAAGCACGTTACAGCAAAGTGTTTTACCCGACGAAATTGTGATCGTAGACGGCGGCTCAACCGACGGCACGTTTGAGCTGTTGAACTCTTTCGTGGAAAAAAGCGCAGTGCCATTGCTTGTGATCTCTGAAAAAGGGGCGAACATCGCACGCGGACGAAATACTGCGATCCAAAATGCCCGCCATGACGTTATTGCCGTCACCGACTGCGGGTGCCGCATAAAGGACACGTGGTTGGAAAACCTGATGGCTCCGTTCATGCTTGAGCCGCGCACACAGGTTGTATCGGGGTGGTATCGGGCAGTTGACTCCCAGGGACGCGAACTTCCCTATAAAGGCTGGCCAGCTTTGGGGGAGGTCGATCCGCAGGCCTTCGTCCCGTCATCGCGCTCGCTCGCTTTCACAAAAGATGCGTGGCGGCAGGCAGGGGGATATCCCGAATGGTTAACGCTGACTGGCGAGGATACGTACTTTGCCCTGGAGCTTAAACGATTTTGCACTCATTGGGCATTCGTTCCTTCGGCTGTGGTGGATTGGATTGGTCCTTTGTCATGGGCGGAGTTTTGGAAAAAAGCCTGCACGTGGTCCACGGGTAACGGAGAAATTGGTTATAACGCCTGGCTCTACCGCCTGACCGCCCGCCGCCTCGTGATGGGTCTTCTGGGAATCGCGGCGGTATATTTCCTGCTGGGATATGCAATTACGAAGTTATTCCACTTGTCCCCGATATTCTCGTGGGCAGGCAGTCTTTTGGGATTGGGAGTTCTTTTGTTTGCCGGGTTGGGATGGCTGAGAAAGATCACTCCCTCGGAAGCGCTGGGATCTTTGGGTTTGCGGATCATGCAAACCTGGGGGTTCTGGGCCGGCGCGAAGCGCAAAGCGCAAGTGGACCTGCGCCGCCTGGCCGGGACAAAGGGATTGTTCTTCATCCTGGCAGGCGTTCCCATAGACGACACAGGGGGCGGCGCGCGCTGTACGCAAATCGCTTTGGAACTTCTGCGCCAGAATTATTGGGTTGTTTACGCACATCGTTATCCCAAATGGGAAAATGCAAACTCTGTGATACGCATCGCTCATCCAAACCTGTTCACCTATATTCTCGGTGAATTTGAATGGGACGATTTTGTCCGCCGGTACGGATTATTATTGAATGACCGCCAGGCTTATGCTCTTATCGAATTTCCCTCTCCCGAATTCCTGCCGTTTGTGCGAAAGATCGGTGAAAAAGGAGTGAAGATCCTCTATGATATGATTGACGACTGGGATACGTCCCTGGGAAACTGGGGATATTCATCCAGTATTGAACGCGAAATGATTCGCATAAGCGACGACTTGATCGCAACAGCGCCGGCGCTCAAAGAAAAACTGGAGGATATTGGCCAGAGGCCGGCGGTCATGCTTCCTAACGCGGTGAATAGCCGCATGTTCAACCCTGACCGCCGCCATCAACGCCCTGCAGATTTTCCGGTGGCCGATTGGACGGCAATTTATATCGGCGCACTTTGGGGAGATTGGTTTGATTGGGACCTGCTAACGGCCGTTGCAAATCGATACCCGAAAGCCGCTGTAGTTGTAGTCGGTGATTACCGCGGCCAGTGCAGTAATCCTCCGCAAAATCTGCACTTTCTAGGGCTAAAACCCCAATCGGCCCTTCCTGCTTATTTGTCTCACGCGGATGTTGCCCTTATTCCGTGGAAAGTGAATATAATTACCCAGGCTACCAGCCCATTAAAACTGTACGAGTACCTTGCCATGCACCGGCCAGTGGTTGCCCCAGACTTGATGCCCATACGCGGCATTCCAGGGGTCAGCCTCGCAAATTCCTTCCAGGAGTTCATTGACCTTGTCGAAAAGGTTCGCCGCGAGCCGTTGGATATCGATGCGATTGACGGGTTCGTCAAACTCAACAATTGGCAGGGACGCGTAGAGCAGATGCTCAAATTCGTTCAAACTCAATAATTGGATATTACTTACAATGACAAAAGATACTTCCGTTCCTTTTTACGACTCGGCCAAGCAAAGTACGGCCTGGCTGGATGAGTTGCAGCAAACCCTGCGTTACAAGGATTTGATCCTCCACCTGGTCAAACGCGACGTGACATCCAGGTATAAGCGCTCCATCCTGGGGGTGGCATGGACAATGCTCAACCCGCTCGGCATGATGATCATTCTGACCGTGATTTTTTCCCAGTTGTTTGGTGCGGTCGAGGGCTACGCCGCCTATATCCTGAGCGGGCTGGTTATGTGGAATTTTTTCGCCCAAAGTACTGTTTCTGGAATCAACAGTGTTGTGTGGGGAGGGGATCTGTTTCGCAAAATCTACTTTCCGCGCTCGATTTTCGCCATTTCTGCCATTGGGACCGGCATCGTCAACCTGCTCATTTCAATGGTGCCTTTTATAGCGGTGAGCATTTTTATTGGGAAACTTCCAACGATCAATTTCATATTGGTTGTTATCCCAATTTTGTTGCTTTCCATGTTCACTTTGGGTTTAACTTTGATTATTGCCAGTCTTGGGGTGCGTTTCCCCGATATCGTTGAAATGTATAACAATATTCTCCTCACAGCATGGATGTACCTGACCCCCATCATCTACCCGATGGATGTTCTTCCAGCGTGGGTGGCATCCCTGATGAAATTCAATCCAATGTTCCATTTATTAAAACTGTTCAGGGATCCCATCTATTATGGCGAACCGCTTTACCCGCAATTGTTGGGTATCTGCACTTTTATCTCAGTTGTGACACTTGTCCTGGGATGGATCATTTTTTCAAGGATGACCGATGAAATTGCCTACCGATCCTAGTACCGATAACAATGTGGTTATCGGCATCGAGAATGCCTCTGTAAAATATTTTGTCCCGCGCGAACGCGTTGGCACATTCAAGGAATATGCCATTCGCAAGATCCAGCGCCGCATCATCAATGATGCCTTTTGGGCGCTCAGTGATATTAGCTTTGAAGTGAAAAAAGGCGAAATCTTCGGCCTGATCGGCGCAAACGGCGCAGGGAAAAGCACACTGCTGAAACTGGTTGCCCGCGTACTTCGCCCGTCTGAAGGCAGGGTTTGGGTGCGGGGCCGTGTGGCTCCTCTCCTGGCCATGGGCGCCGGATTCCATATGGAACTTTCCGGGAGGGAAAACGTATTCCTGAACGGAACCCTGCTCGGCTATTCACAGAAACAGATTCTCGAACGTTTCGACGCCATCGTTGAATTTGCCGAATTACAGGATTTCATTGACGCACCCATGCGTACCTATTCTTCGGGCATGGTCGCCCGCCTCGGCTTCTCGGTTGCCACCGACCAGATGCCGGATGTCTTGATTGTTGACGAAGCCTTATCCGTAGGGGATACGGCTTTTCAGAAAAAAAGCATCGATCGTATTCGTGAATTCCAGAAAAACGGTGCTACTACCCTGTACGTGACCCACAGCATGGGAGAAATAGAGAAGACGTGCGACCGCGCGGCCTGGTTGGACCACGGACACCTGCGCTTTGTCGGAGGCCCAAAAGAGGCCGTCGATCTCTATCTGGACCGAAAGCCTGCCGCCGCGTAATTTATAGTATTACCCTGTGAAAACTACGTCAACCGCGAAGATTTTGTAGCGCGATATTTATATCGCCTTTGGTTGCGGAATGAATTCCGCGTTACGATATTCAGCGCCCAAGCTTTGCTCTTCATCTAAGCAAAACCCGTGTCGCTATCCTTTTGCAGAATGATTGCCTCATGTTGCCGCGACGGGAGGAGATGCGGGCGCCGCTGTTCAATGCAACTGTTGCATTGACTCGGCAGAGCCGTGCGCCAAAAATCGGTCGAAGAGCAACATTCCAAACATAAATGCATTTCAAGGAGCGAAAGTATGTCCCCTTTCCGTTCATTACTAAGACGGCTGTCACAATTGACGGGAAACAAAGAGAACAAAAGTGAAACCAGCTTCCCTGTACGACCACCCTTAACCAAGGAAGAGGAAGAGATACAGGCAAGGATTTCTGCCATTCCATATTGGTTTCACCAAATAGAAGTTGCGCCGGGTATCGTCACACCTGGCGCAAGTAATACTTTCCAGAAGCTCGAGCGGTTTGAACTGCCAAAGGATTTATCGGGCAAGCGGGTTCTGGATATTGGCTGTTTTGAAGGCTTCTTCACTTTTGAGTGCGAACGGCGCGGGGCGGAAGTTGTGGCAATTGACGTTATCCCGCCTGGCCCGGAGTCGGGTTTTTCCCTTGCTTATGAATTGGTGGGGTCACGGGCAATGTTCCATTACGCCAGCATCTACGATTTGAATCCCGAACAATTTGGGACCTTTGATTTGGTGTTATGTCTTGGCGTGATTTATCATCTGCGTCATCCCTTATTGGGCCTGGAACGCGCGCGTTCGGTCTGCAAGGATAAATTCATTGTTGAAACCCAGATCTGTGATAAATACTTTATCAACGCCGATCGCAAGCCGGTTGATTTGACCGCTGTTGCGCCGGCCCTTGCGCAGGTTCCAATGGTCCAGTTCTATCCGGGCGATGAATTGAACCGCGACTCTTCCAACTGGTGGGCGCCGAACCTGCCCGCGCTGGATGGGATGCTGCGTACGTCCGGCTTTATACCGGAGAAGTACATCGAGAACGGTGTAAGGGCGTGTGTGCATTGCAAGATTGCATAAATTGATTGATTCATCATGTACATGACAAGCGCATCGCTGTTTTTTACATACGCCTCGCGGTTGGTCAGGAAAGATATCCCACTTAAGATGGGCAAAGTTGAAGCCTGGCCGGAAAATACGCCCTTTGTCAGCGTTGTCATCCCATGCTACAACCATGGTCAATATGTGGACGAGGCCGTTGAAAGCGTCCTCGGTCAAACCTGGCAAAACTTTGAGATTATTATTGTTAACGATGGTTCCACCGAAGAAGAGACGCTCGATATCCTGAAAGATTTTACGCGCCCCAAAACACGTATTCTGCACCTTCCCAAAAACATGGGACTGCCCGCCGCACGCAATGCAGGGATCGAAAAAGCGCGCGGAAAATACATCTGCTGTCTTGACGCGGACGATAAGTTGCAAGCGACCTATCTCGAAAAAGCCGTCGCCACAATGGAAGTGAACGCGGGCTTATCCTTTGTGTGGTCATGGACACAGGTGTTTGGAAATGAGAGCAGGGTCTGGTATACCCCGCAGTTCGACCCGTACAAGATCATTTATGCCAATCAAACCGGCCCTTCCGCCGTATTCAAGAGATCGGCTTGGGAACAGGCGGGCGGTTTTCAGGAGGATATGAGGGAAGGATTCGAGGATTGGGAATTCTGGATCCGCCTGACGGGCAATGGATATCGCGGACAAAGAATTTCTGAAAACCTGATCTACTACCGGCGAATGGGCTACAGTTTTGCCCTCAGGGCGGCTGAAAAGATGGATGCGCTTTTTGAACGGATCAAATTCCATAACCCAAACATTTACGATGATCCCAAAGATGCAATTGACAGGGCCGCAGCAGGATATTGTGACGTTTACAGTAACAATCCGTTTGCAAACCTGAATAATGAGCGCGATTATTTGAAGGGCATTGCATCACTGCAATTGATCGTTTCCGGCCTGGGATCGGAAGATACTACAAAAGCGCTCAAAGGCATGGACCAAACTGCCCGTGCTGGTGCGCCGCTCATCTGGGTCGCTAACAAAGCCCTGGATGAAAGCACCATAGACTTATTGTATGAAACGACTCCATTTGTTTATATCCTTCCCAATTTCCTGCCTCAATATGCCCGGCGGGAATTTATCCATAATTTGCAGGCAGTGTGGAATATTAGCTCCATCCAGTACTTTCATAAGAAATGAAGCATTCCACCCGCAGTACAACTGCTGGCGAACCCAAAAAAGGATAGGCTCTGACTATGGAATGGCTTGTCTCTCAGGGCAGGTTAAAGGTTCGGACAAGGAAAACAGCCATTTGGTCACGCGTGACCGGTGAATCCGGGCAGTAGAAGCCGGAAGCACAGCCGCTTGTAATTCCTTCTTTTGCAAGTTGTTCGATCCAGTCTGCGGCCCAGTGATCCTGGGAAATGTCTGTGAACACGATGCCGGTTGCGGGAGGCGGATCATACGTACTGCCGTGTTCGGCGCGCAGGAGAAAGACGGCCATCTGGGCACGGGTTACGGGGTTATCGGGACAATAATTATTGTTGCCGCAGCCACTGGTGACACCGTCGTTGGCAAGTTGTTCAATCCATGAAGCCGCCCAATGGGAGTTGGTTACGTCGCTGAAGACGTTCCCCGCAGCGGCAGGCGGCGAGAACGAAGCGCCGTGGATGCCGCGTTCCAGAAAGACGGCCATCTCTGCGCGGGAAACGCTGTTATCGGGACAATATATAAGCGGGGACGCGGCGCAACCGCTGGTGATGCCGGATTGGTAGAGGCTCTCTATCCACGACCAGGCCCAGTGATTTTTGGCGACATCCGCAAAGGTCGTTTGCAGGATATATTCGTCACGCCTGGTTGGCGTACGGCTCCAGAATTGGAAGGTGATTTGCGTATCAGCGGCTTCCACCAGCATGGCGCCGTAATTGTTGTTGTACCGCACCACACTTCCGGGAACGGGTGTTTTGAAAGAGTAAATGCTCGATCCTCCCAGGCCGTTCACGAAATATGGAAAGCCATTGAGCACGATCCGTTCGTACGTGTGATCGTGGCCGGCAATCACGGCATCTGCGCCCCAGGCTTGATAATCCCATTGCGTGTAGGCGTTGGAACCGTGGCTTGCTGAAGAGAAGGGCGCGTGGTGAAGCAGGACGATCTGCCAGGGTGAGGAGGAAGCGCCTAGGGCGTTTTTCAGCCAGGTTCCCTGTACAGATGTTTCGCTCGTTCCGTCTGGTTCGTGCGTATCGCTGTCGAGCGCGAAGAAATGGACAGGTCCCTGGACAAAATCGTAATAGCGCTCGTTCCCAGGCAATGTGAAATAGTCCAGATATGGCTGGGCGTTCGGTGTTCCCCAATCATGGTTGCCGAGGACGGGAAAAAATCTGTTGACGGTCCCGCCTGCGCCATAGCCGCCTGCATAAGGATAGATGTATTCGTGGTAGTACTGCCCGATGTTTGCGTCAATTTGTGCGGCGGACCCGGTGTTGTAGTTATTATCGCCGACGGTAACAATAAAATCCGGATTCCAGCTTTTGACCAGGTTCGCCACATCCTCTTCGGCCTGGCTGGAAGAGCCGTAATCCCCGATCACTGCAAAACGGATGCTGGCAGGACTGGAAGCCGCCCGGCTGGGTGTCATGGGAGAGGTGCCCAAAAGGAGCAATAAAACCCAGCTGATTGCCTTTAATCTTGTGGATGGCATGGTCTTTTCCTTTCGTAAAGTGGTATCCAAAATTATAACGTTTGTTTTGCGAAACCACGGTTTACCGTAACGGCGTGTGGTAAAATCCGGCTCGAATAAAATGCGAGATCATTTGGCCGCTTTTAGGGCGATTCAATGACCATCTGACAAGATGACGCAAATAAACCTGGATGAAAATAAATCAAAAGCTGGATTGGCATTACATTGAAAGGCGGATTACAGCGAAGGATCGACCAAATATCCCGATAAGAAAATTTTATGGAATACACAAGACAAGAAATTGCAGATATTATTTTGATCCAACCGAAGGTTTTCAAAGACGATCGCGGCTTTTTTTTGGAAAGCTATAGAAAAACGTCTTATTCTGCGGCGGGTATTTCCGGGGATTTCGTACAGGATAACCATTCCGGTTCGACCCAGGGTGTCCTGCGGGGGCTCCACTACCAAATACAGAGCCCGCAGGGAAAGTTGGTGCGCGTGATCGCCGGGGAAATATTCGATGCGGCTGTTGATATTCGCCGCAGTTCCCCGACATTTGGACGCTGGGTGGGAGTATGTCTCTCGGCGGAGAAAAAAAATCAGCTGTGGATCCCGGCAGGTTTTGCGCACGGTTTCTATACAATCAGCCCATGGGCAGAAATTCTCTACAAGGCAACCGATTATTATGCGCCCCGCGGGGAACGAACGATCCTTTGGAATGACCCGGCGATCGGCATTCAATGGCCGCTGGTGGATGGAAATCCACCGATCCTTTCACCGAAAGACTCGGCAGGGTCGTCGCTGGCGGATGCCGAACTATTTCAATAAACAGTGAGACGTACCATGCAAAATATTCTTGTTACAGGCGGGGCCGGTTTCATTGGTTCCAATTTTGTGCATTATTTGCTGGATGCGGAACCGGATGTGAAGGTCATTAACCTGGACGCTCTGACCTACGCCGCATCACCCGAAAACCTTGAGAATCTGCCGGACCCCGGCCGCCATGTTTTTGTAAAGGGCAATATTCTGGATCGTGATCTGGTGAATGGCCTGATGCAGGAACATTCCATTGGCACGGTTGTACATTTCGCCGCCGAGTCGCATGTGGATCGTTCCATCCTGGGACCGGAGCTATTCCTCCAGACGAATATCATGGGAACCTTCACCCTGCTCGAGGCTGCGCGTGCATTCTGGTCCGGGAAGGGACTCGAGCATCCTGAAGTCCGCTTCCATCACGTTTCAACGGATGAAGTTTATGGGTCGCTTGGTCCCGATGATCCAGCCTTTTCGGAGACAACCCCCTACTCTCCCAACTCACCCTATGCCGCATCCAAGGCCGGCAGTGACCACATCGTGAGGTCGTACGCTCATACTTTTAACCTGCCCACCACCATCACAAATTGTTCCAACAATTACGGCCCCCGGCAATTCCCCGAAAAACTCATCTCTTTGATCATCCTGAATGCCCTGGCGGGAAAAGACCTGCCAATATATGGAGACGGCCGGCAGGTCAGGGACTGGCTGTTCGTGGAAGATCACTGTGAGGCGATCTGGACCGTTGTTAAGCGCGGTGTGCCGGGAGAAACGTATAACGTCGGCGGGAATAACCAGCCAACCAACCTCAGTATTGTCGAGTCTATTTGTGATTTGCTGGATGAACTTGTTCCCGACCAGCATACCCCGCGCCGCAACTTGATCAAGTTTGTCACAGACCGCCCCGGCCATGACCGCCGCTATGCCATGAACATCGGGAAGATCAGCAGGACCCTGGGATGGCGGCCCAGGCACACCCTGCAGAATGGGTTACGCGAGACCATCCAGTGGTATCTTTCCAACATGGACTGGGCAAATGCCATTCGCGAACGGAACGAGTATCAAAAGTGGGTCTCCAAAAATTACAGCCAAAGGGAGAAACAGGCATGAAAGGAATTATCCTGGCGGGGGGGCATGGAACCCGCCTTCACCCCTTGACCCTGGCGGTCAGCAAACAACTCCTGCCGGTCTACGATAAACCGATGATCTACTACCCGCTCTCCATGCTGATGCTGGCGGGCATACGCGATATTTTGTTGATCAGCACCCCGCATGACCTGCCATTGTTCCGTCACCTGCTGGGGAGCGGGGAACAGTGGGGGCTGAGATTCCAGTACTTGGAACAGGACCAGCCTCGGGGGCTGGCGGATGCGTTTCGCGTCGGCGCGGACTTTGTGGCGGACCAGCCCAGTTGTCTGATCCTGGGCGACAACATTTTCTTCGGCCACGGCCTGCCGGATATCCTGCGGCGGTCGGCTCAACTCACGAAGGGCGCGCGCATCTTTGCCTATCCGGTGCGCGACCCGGAACGCTATGGGGTGGCGGAGTTTGACGAGGGCGGAAAAGTGCTCAGCCTGGAGGAAAAGCCGCGCCAGCCGCGTTCGCATTATGCCGTGCCGGGAATTTATTTCTATGACTCGCAAGTGGTGGAAATTGCGGCAAACTTGAAGCCCTCCGCGCGCGGCGAATTGGAGATCACAGATCTAAACCGCGTGTACCTCGAGCGGGGGCAATTGAACGTGGATGTTATGGGGCGGGGCTATGCCTGGCTGGATGCAGGCACGCACGAATCGCTCCTGCAAGCCGCCACCTTTATCCAGGCCGTGGAAGAGCGCCAAGGCATGATGATCTCCTGCCCGGAGGAAATTGCGTACCGCATGAAATACATTGACCATACCCAGCTTTCGGAACTGGCCCGTAAAATAAACAACAACTCCTATGGATACTACCTCGCCCGCCTCGCGAATGGGGTAGTCGAATGAAAATTCTTTTATTGGGAAAGACCGGTCAATTGGGGTGGGAACTTCACCGCTGCCTCCTGCCGCTGGGTGAAGTTCAAGCCCTGGATTATCCGGAGATGGACCTGGCAAATCCGGAGAGCCTGCGGGAGGTCATTCGCGCTTCGGCGCCGGATATCATCGTGAACGCCACCGCCTATACCGCCGTGGACAAAGCCGAAAGCGAGCGCGATCTGGCTTTTGCGATCAATGCCGCCAGCCCAAAGATAATGGCAGAAGAGGCCAAAAAGATAGGCGCGGCCCTGATCCATTTTTCGACAGATTATGTTTTCGACGGCACGAAGGGCACTCCTTACGTGGAAACCGATGCCCCCAACCCGCTCAACATGTATGGAAAGAGCAAATTGGCCGGGGAGCAGGCTATTCAGGCCGTGGATGGAAATTATCTGATCTTGCGCACCGCCTGGGTGTACAGCACCCGCCGTGACAGCTTTGTAACGAAGGTGTTACAATGGGCGCGCCAAAATGAGATATTGCGTATTGTGGACGATCAAATCTCCAATCCCACCTGGGCGCGCATGCTGGCTGAGGTCACGGCTTTATTGATCGCAAAAGCGCCTGGGGATATTTCCGCCTGGCTGGCCGGGCGCAGAGGCATATATCATCTGGCCGGAGACGGGTTTACCAGCCGTTATACGTGGGCCAAAGAAATCCTTGCACTCGACCCGAATTCCCACGAGCAGGTTGCGAAAGAGATCCTGCCTGCATCCACAACAGAATTTCCCACACCCTCCGTAAAACCGCTTTTTTCGGCGTTGGGGTGCACGGGCTTCGAACAAACCTTCAATCTGGTTTTGCCCTCATGGCAACAAGCGCTACACCTAGCAATGCAAAAATAACAGTACATAAGGATAAATCTTAAAGATGAAAATTGCTTATCCCTGTGTGATGGATGCCAAACCTGAGTTTGAATGGCGGACATTTCTCTTGGCTCATAGCCTTTTATGTAGTGTTGGTTGCAATCCAGAAGATATTAAGATAGGCCCAAAATGTGAAAATCTTTGGTACGACGATGATCGTGTGCATTGGTTGTGGGGGATGCAAACTTATATGGCGGTGAAAGTGAGAT
Organism: Chloroflexota bacterium; assembly: GCA_016235425.1. Classification (GTDB taxonomy): domain Bacteria; phylum Chloroflexota; class Anaerolineae; order Anaerolineales; family Villigracilaceae; genus JAKOVF01. The sequence goes on from JACRLC010000015.1 coordinate 52,379, forward strand.
ATTACGACAAGCTATGTATACAGCGACATTCAGATCTTAACTTTCGGCCATTTTTTAGGCCGTTTTTGAATTATCTCTCCCACTCAGCAGGCATTTTTGGCATATTTCTTTGTTTTTCCTCCCACTGCGCTGTTGTTGCTACCCCGAGAACCTATCGTTCAGCCGCAGTGGTGGGCTGGGAAGGCTGAATGGCCTAATGTGACGGCTGGGTAGGATGAATAATTCAAAACTCGCATCAAAAATGACCGAAAGATGAGTCAGATAATGAGTTAATTTAGATTTGGTTGAAATAAGTAAATGTTTAGAGCAGAGAGATTTGTATAGTATTATTCCGTGAAAACTACGTCAACCGCGAAGATTCCTGGCAAAAAAAACCTGACCACTGAGACACGGAGTCACGGAGTCTTTCCTTGTTTTTATCTCGGTGTCTTCGTGTCTCGATGGTGATATTTTGGTTGCGGCTGGAGGCCGCGCTATGAGTGTTGAAATCATTTCCGTGCATTTCCCAAAAGCGGGAGGTTCATCGCTAAAGAAATCGCTTCTAGATGCATATGGTCAGGAGAGTGTTTATCTTGACTATAAAGATGATCCGGTAGATCCAACCTGTCAATACTACATTGATCCTGAAGGATGTCGTCGTAAAGCGAATGCCATTTGCGATAGATTGGAGATCAAAATAATCCATGGCCATTTCAATCCATCAAAGTATAATCAAATAAAAAATGCAAAGAGTATCGTTTTTTTGCGCCATCCAATAGACAACTTAATATCAATTTATTTTTTTTGGAAAACATATAAAGAACCATCTCATGCAATATTTAATTACTTTCGCGATAACCAATTAACATTGATTGAGTTGGCTAAACTTCCAGCAATTAGATATTTAATGTCTCGTACATATTTTAGTGATGTCGATATGAAATCGTTTGACTTTATTGGGTTTCAAGAAAACTATTCTGAAGATTTACATTCGCTATCCAAATTACTTTCTATTCCAATCACTGAGAATAAAGAAAACATAAACGCCTTTGTTGATTATAGTGAAGAAGTCAAGGCGATCAAGGCAAACAAACAAATTATGGGAACACTTCATGATTGTTTAATTGAAGATATTATGTTTTATGAAAATGCGAGAAAAATCCAGGCTGCCCAGAACTATAGAAAAAACGGCAGATAACAGTGCTGTAATTCAAGAAATTGTGAGCGTCAGTAAGGAAGATACGACTCCGGCGTATTTGAAAACGGGTTTGCATTGGTTCGAGAAAAAGAAAACCAACACCCCAAATCATAAGAGGTTGAAATGGAATTCACAGGCGAACGCTATATACCGCAACTAGATACTCCAGAAATAAGTTACGAACATTGGCACAGATATTTGTATGCCAGTCATCTCGTAAAAGGTAAAAAAATTCTTGATATTGCCTGTGGCGAAGGTTATGGCAGCTATCTACTTGCTCAAACTGCAAAACATGTGGTTGGTGTAGATATCAGCGTTGATGCCATCAACCACGCAACAAGTACTTATAACCGAAAGAATCTTGAATTTAAATCAGGCTCTCTAGTGCATATCCCGATTGAAAAAAAAACCGTCTTTGACGGAATCGTTTCATTTGAAAGTGTAGAACATATAAGTCAAGATAGCCAAGAGATATTCCTAAAAGAGGTAAAGAGACTTCTCAAACCTAATGGGTTTTTACTTATATCGACCCCCAATAAACTAGCTTATAGTGATGTTACTGGCTATAAAAATGAGTTCCACATCAAAGAATTTTATGTTCAAGAGTTTCAGAATTTCTTGGGAGGATTTTTCAAACACATAAAGTTATTGGGGCAAAGAATTTATCCCATTTCTTATATTTGGAATTACGATTCCAAAGAAGAAACCAATTATGTAGAAGAGTACAGAATATCTGAGACGCCAGATGGATTTCGTCCTACAAACGAACAGAAAACCCCCTTATACATTTTAGCCTTATGTTCTGACACAGAGATTTCATTACCTTTGACATCAGTGCAAGTTGACCTGTCTGAAAAAATTCTAAAAATCCAAAATCAAAAAATCTATCAACTGGATACCAAGTTAAATGAAAACAATCAAATCATTAAAGATTTAAGAGACCAGATTGATAAGCAAAAACAGCTTATTCAATCTCTTGCTTCACAAGCGCTTGAAAAAGAGCAAGCAATACAAGTGCTTACAGCTCAATCGTTAGCATCACAAATAACCCAAAAAGGACAGGCAACACTAGAGCTCACGAATCAAGCGACTGAAAAAGAACAGGCAATACTGGCGCTCACGAATCAAGCGACTGAAAAGGAACAGGCAATACTGGCGCTCACGAATCAAGCGACTGAAAAAGAACAGGCAATACTGGCGCTCACGAATCAAGCGACTGAAAAGGAACAGGCAATACTGGCGCTCACGAATCAAGCGACTGAAAAGGAACAGGCAATACTGGCGCTCACGGAACTAGTGATTGAAAAAGAGAGGATGAAAGTTCAAGCCGAAGCAACTTTAGCTCAAAAAGATGAAGACCTGAAGAATATCTCCTCCCAAATCATTGAAATTAAGGCCAGTACAGCTTGGAGAATAATTCAATGGTTGTGGCAAATTCGCCTATTTTTTGCACCATCAGGTAGCCGCCGTGAACAATTAGGGCGATTAGGCATGCGAGCTTTGAGAGTTTTACGCAATGAAGGTTTGGCGGCATCTATTCAAGCAACGCTACGAAATTTTGGTGTAGTCAGTAGCCCAAGTTCGGTCAATAAAAATATTCCATCTACATCTGAGCCAACTACAACCTTGATTGATGAACAAATTGAAAACCCTGAACTATTAGACGGCAGTAATCCCAGTCTAGTTATTGAGAATGTTTCATCCATATCCGAACCAACTGCAACCTTGATTGATGAGCAAATTGAAAGCTCTGGACTATTTGACGGCAATTGGTATCTTGCACAATATCCCGAGATCAAAGATATTAACATGAATCCGTTGCAACACTATCTAAGCATCGGTGTGTTTCAAGGCTACAACCCGAATCCACTTTTTAATACGTCAATATATGCAAAAACGCAGGGTTTAAGCCCCAAAGATGCATTGCTTCATTTCTACAATAGTCAACGCCTATTATCCCCTGGCGCCTATCGCAATACCGATGTTTTGTTATCAGTCCAGCATGCCTATCAAACAAATACCAAAACAATCTTAATTGAAGATCGACGATCAGATCGAAGACGTTTCGCCGTCTACTTCCAGTGTGGCTCTGGCTCATTGCACCATCAGTGGTTTTACAACGGCCCAAGACCATGGGATTTAATTGTCAACCACTATGACGATACTTATGTTGGCAAAATCCCTTGTGAAATTGAATTCCAACAGGTAGGCCTGCTACCGGGCACTAAATTTACCTTTTTCTCAACACTCCTAACAAATTGGCCACACTATCTTTCCGGATATGATTACGTCTTTCTACTTGATGATGACATCTTGATCAGTGAAGCAGAAATAACTAATCTCTTCACGATTGCACTGGATCATTCCCTTGACTTAGCACAAGCGAGTCTTTCACCAGATTCTTATTGCGCTCATCCAGTATTTAAAAACCCGGGCACAACAGGGCTTCGATATGTAAATGCTGTTGAGATTATGATGCCAATATTATCTAAACGTGCACTAAAAACAGGAGGACACATATTTAGCCAGACCATTAGCGGCTGGGGACTTGATGTTGCGTTAGGGCAATTGGTTATGGACCAACTTAAAGGTAAGGCTGCTGTTATTGATGATGTTGTTGCTAAGCATATAAAACCAATTGACGTGGACAATGGATCATTTTATCGTATGCTCCACAATTCGCTGATATATCCTGAAATTGAACTAACACATCTTCAAAAGATTTATGGAGTTGGCAAGAGCTTCTATGAGATGTCCAATGATTAGGAAATGTTATGAACTTCAGAAGACAAGAGCGAAGGTGTTGACGAACTTTTAAAGCATCGGGATTGCAAACGCCAGAAAATGAAGGAATCACACAACATTTGCTGAGTATGCCTGAGGCATGGGCCAATCTGCGACGACGTGCCGCCTAGATAAAACTTCGCTTCACGACCCACTGTCATGGCAGTAAAATAAAGTTCTTCTTGGTTTCTGGTAATCTGTATGATGATAAGTTTTTTTATCAACGTCAGAATAAAGCGATAAATGCTTGATTTTCATTTGCTATATTGCTGGGTATGGTTTTATAGTTGTTCTCAGAGTTTACCCCCCTAAACTTTATAACAGGCTCTAAGAGAGCGTTTCTTAAATCGCTACAATCTTCTCAAATTCAAACAATAAACCCGTTTGTACACGGATTTCATGGACAACACGGATTTTATAAAGGGTTATCCGTGCCATCTGCATAAAGATAGAGTCTCTAAGCACCATAAACAAAATCAGCTATCTTTGGAGGATACAATGATTGAATCGTCGGAATTAATTAGTATCTATAAGCCAAATTTGTTAAAGAAAAAAATCGAAACAGAGTTACTGACCATTGCAATTTCCCTTGTAAAGAATGAGGGGGATATCATCGCGGCATGGACCTCTCACATTTGTAAGTTATTTGACATGGTTTATATTGTTGATCATTCATCGATTGACGGGACCAGGGAATTCCTTTTTGAGATGGCCCAAAAGGAAAATAATGTTCACCTAATTGCATTTGAGCATCCAGGATATTTTCAAGCAGAGATCACAAATCACCTGGCTGAGATTGCCGCGCGCGATTATCCTAATGCCTGGATTTTTCCGCTTGATGCAGATGAATTTTTATCGATAACAAGCAAAGCTGAGTTTTTATCAATTATCCAAAAAATTGAGACAGATCGAGTTTTACAATTGCGCTGGAGAAATTGCGTACCGTTGTCCCTTTCAGCAGACAATGAGTTTACAGATATTTCACCTTGCTTAATACCGCCTCATCAAGGAACTTTCAAGAAACTCGCATTACATTCGTCAACATATCTCAACAATAATTATCAGTTTATGCAGGGAAATCACGAGTTGCAAGATGGCTCTGGTAATTTAATTAATCGAGACGTTCTAATAGATTTCGCTGATCTTTATCATGTGCCAATTCGCAGTTATTATCATTTTTCCCTCAAATGTATGCAAGGCAATTTGGCCTATAATGCACTTCCAAATGAGCGCAAAGATGCCGGACAAGGATCCCACTGGAAAATCATGATGGAAAAAGTATTGCAGGATGGTGTTTTGAGTCCAGCTATGATTCGTGGATTTATTGCACATTATGGTGAGCCGCATTTAGTTAACGACAGTGGCGTCACTATTTATAGTTTGATAGATTCTGGTTGGGTCTGCGCTCCCCTTAACTTCCCCCATTTGCCGCTTCCAAAAGTATCACGTCTATATAAGTATATAAACATGGCAAAACAAATCTTGGAAGAAAATCACAAACCAGAGTTTGAAAATTTTTTTAGAATTGTGAATAAAAATAACGCTTCAACAGTATTTGAACAATTAGGTGAAAATCTGCGTTGTGCAAATTCTAGTAAATTTATTAGTATGCCACAGGTTACGCACAAGGACTCGGAGAAAATTGCAGAGATAAAACTTCTGCATCAGTTTATATCAAAAGCTTACACACAACATGAAATGCCGGTTCCATCTGCGTGGGAATCTCACGTTCCATTTTTATTTTGTCTATTAGATTTTGTTAGACCAAGACGTTTCGTAGAGCTTGGGACACACTTCGGTAATTGTTTTTTTGCAGCATGTCAAGCTTCACTTGATATGCAATCAGCGATTGAGTGCATCGGAATCGATACTTGGGAAGGAGATCAACATGCCGGTTATTATAACAATGATGTTTATAAGGATTTCGTGTATATCCTGAACAACAATTATTATGATGTTGGAAAATATATTCGTAAGACATTTGATGAAGCTAGTTTTCAGTTTGAATCAGGCTCTATAGATCTGCTTCACATTGACGGCTTACATACTTATGAAGCTGTGGCGCGTGATTTTGAGACGTGGCTCCCAAAGATGTCTGATTGCGGTCTCGTCATGTTTCACGATACACAAGAACGAGGAAATGACTTTGGGGTATGGAAACTTTGGGATGAGGTCAAAAGTATCTATCCGTCGTTCAATTTCGAACATGGACACGGCTTGGGGATCTTATTAGTTGGAAATAATCCTTCACCACATGTCCATAGTTTATTTGATATACTCACACAAGTCGATTTTGCGAATTTTATGAAATTCTTTTTCTCTCATGTTGGAAAACTGTCACCGATCAACAAGAAAGCAAAGGTTTAAACCGATTTTCTCTTTTTAAGTTAGATAAGTATCCTTTCTTTCTACTGATGTTTGAATTATTAATTTCCGTTCAAAACAACGATTTTACGAGAGGAAATTGGATTTTCAAGCGGAAATTATTTTTTCAAAATTCAGTAACTCTATTCGGTGTTCTTCCATTTGACGGTTTCCATTTTCGTGTGCTTGATTGTATATCAATTTGTTTTACTCAAAATAAGCTATAGGTTACATCGGCTATAAGATTATATTCTCAAAGAGAGGTTGACATCAGATGGATCGACAAGAATTAATTAAATTGATTGACTCTGAAAGACAAAATCCTTACAGTAGTCTCTCGTATCATGCATGGGTATCAACAAAGTTCAAGTATTTTTTTGTTGGAATTCCCAAGGTTGCAGGTACCAAAATCAAACTTATGCTTCAACACATTGAGGGTTATCCAATACCTGAATTTGTCGGTGAAATTCATAGCAGGGAGAATCTCAATTATCCGTTCGTGAAAAAGTTAACAGATTTTAATACAGAAGAAGCACTCCAAATTTTGACATCCCCTGAGTGGTTTCGTTTTTCCTTTGTGCGTAACCCATATGATAGGCTCTTCTCAACTTACAAATCAAAGATTGGGGATAATGAAAATATGGAGAACGAAGAACTTCGTAATAGTTTGCGGAGGTCATTTGGGTATCCTCTTCGTGATGGTCAACCCGCGGGTAGAATTGCATTCAGAGATTTTGTGCGGTTCGTACAGGCTTTACAAGGTAGACCTCAAGATGACCATTGGCAGTTGCAAACAAAACTTTTGATGCATGATGTGATTAAGTATGATTTTATTGGGCGAATGGAGAAGTTTAGTGAGCATTTTAGCCTAGTGTTGTACAAATTAGGTGCTCCCATCGAAGATGTATCCAGCGTTGCAGGGCTTGTAAACGAGACCACGAAAATTTACAACGCTGCAGTATACGACAAGGAACTTGCTGACATCGTATACGAAATATATAAGGAAGACTTCTTATTTCTAGGCTATGACAGAGACAGTTGGTTATTTGACTACTAAAATTTGACCAAGTATACGCGAATAAGAAAGCCCTTATTGATGTCTTTATACGATGTAAGCCACTTTCCGTATAAGGAATCTATCGTTCATACATAGATTCGGGATACTATTATGCACAAATCAGTCGTTGTTTAGAGTACTTCCCTAGGAGCAAATTAAGATTGTCCTATTTGATGATCTACAACGAGACCCGTACCTATTAATTCTTGAAACATTCATTGGTAATGATTACTACAGATCAGAAAACTTTTGCTAAAACATGAAAATCCTCATATTCCAGAAAACGATAAGTATATACAAGCGCCAATTGCGCCTAAATTTCGAGCCTTTCTAAAGGATCATTGTCGAGAACATAATGCCAATCTGGCACAGTTCCTGGATAGGGATTTATCGCATTGGCAATAAACCATCCCATTCTTCTACTCATTGGAGAAAACAAAAAGCGTGGTTTTAGGAGTTCTAAAACATGAAGTTAAAAGACTTGAAAGTTATTAATCCTCTTGATCATCCTATTTGTTTAACCAAACCTATGCGATTGGCATATCCCCCGGCATGGGTCGAACATATTCCTTTCGCTATGTTTTTGATGGACCTTGCTCGCCCACAAGTATTGGTTGAACTAGGCACTCATTCGGGAAATTCTTACAATGCCTTTTGTCAGGCCGTCAAACAACTAGGCTTGAATACTCGGTGTTATGCCGTGGACACGTGGGAAGGAGACGAACATGCAGGATTTTATGGTCCTGAAATCCTTGCAAATCTTCATGAACATCACGATCCATTATATGGGGAATTTTCTCGTCTCATTCGAAGTACTTTTGACGATGCAGTTAATTATTTTTCTGATGGGTCAATAGATCTTCTCCATATTGACGGTTTGCATACTTACGAAGCTGTAAAGCATGATTTTGAAATCTGGCTTCCAAAGTTAAGCGATCATGCGGTGGTTTTGTTTCACGACACAAATGTGCGTGAGCGCGGCTTCGGCGTTTGGACATTATGGATGGAACTTAAACAACGATACCGATCTTTTGAATTTTTCCATGGACATGGTCTAGGAGTATTACAAGTTGGGAGGATGCCTGTCCCCGAACTAGAGCTGTTTTTTTCCATGACCGATAATCAATCAAAAAGAGCGAGGGAGTTTTTCTTTACTCTCGGTTCTCGGCTCTCTACGGTTATGGAGGAAGAACAGAAAGTTCAGGCACTAACAACGCAAGTGGCCGAACGCGATCAGCTGATCCAAACCTACTCAACGCAAGTGGCCGAGCGCGATCGGGTAATTCAGACGCTCTCAACACAGATGACCGAACACGAGCGGTCTGCGCAAGTGCTTCTGGAAAAAATAGCTGAAGCCAATAAGAAGGTGGCATCCATTTCAACACATTTGAGTGAGCGCGAACAAATTCTACAAGCCCTGAATACCAAATTATGGGAAATCTATGGAAGCCGTGCCTGGCGGCTTATTCAATTTTTATGGAAGATTCGGCTCGTACTCATTCCGCATGGCAGTCGAAGGGAAAATATATTGAGATTTGCCAAACAAGTATTAAGAGGCAAAACACTAAAAAGAAGCAAGAAGAATGTCTCTCATGAGATAACAGTTCAGCCTAAACAGAGTGGAGGAGGCCATATTATCTCTATTTCACCAGTATCCATAGGAAACACGCTCAAAGCTCATACAGAGCCAATTGATATAATCATATGCGTACATAACGCTTTGGAAGATACGCTCAATTGTCTTGAAACAATTGAATTGCACACTAAACAACCATATAACATCGTTCTTGTTGATGATGGAAGCAATGAAGAGACCCGAAATTACTTAGGCGATTTTGCCACTTCTCGGAACCACTGTTCATTGATAAGGAATGAAGTGGCTAAAGGATATACCCGGGCAGCCAACCAGGGATTAATTGCATCGAATTCCAAATACGTCATATTATTAAATAGTGATACCCTTGTTGGGCCTGAATGGTTGGACCGTTTATATACCGCCATTACATCCAAAGATCAAATTGGTGTGGCCGGTCCTCTCTCTAACACTGCCTCCTGGCAATCCATCCCCCAACTAAGTGAGAATAGTGACTGGGCCGCCAATCCCCTGCCAGATGGAATGACTGTTGAGCAGATGAGTGAAATGATAGCTCGACAGTCAGCATATCTGTATCCGGAAGTGCCTCTCCTCAATGGCTTCTGCATGATGATGCGACGCGAGCTTTTGCATGACATTGGCTATTTTGATGAGGAGAACTTCAGCGCTGGTTATGGTGAAGAGGATGATTTCAACTTAAGGGCGCGCAAGGCAGGTTGGAAGTTAGTCATTGCTGACGATGTTTATATCTACCATGCTCAATCGAAAAGTTACTCAAATGAACGGCGGCATGCATTGGGAGCCCGTGCAGGTGAAAATTTACGAAAAAAGCATGGGAACGATGTCATTCAACAAAGTGTCCAATTCATGCACCCTAATCGAGTGATGGAAGGCATCAGGGCCAGAAGCGAAGCTATGTTGGGTGCCCAGGATTGTTTGAACAAGGGGCGAAGAAAGTTTGCTGGAAAAAGGGTACTTTTCATTCTTCCAGTCAATGGCGTAGGTGGAGGAGCTAATGTAGTCATTGACGAGGCCAGGTGCATGCGTTCCATGGGAGTGGACGCCCAAATTTTTAATTTGTTCCAATATCAAGATGGTTTCTTTCGCAATTACCCACATTTGGACATTCCCACTATCGCTGGAAACATTGAGGATATTGCCAGTATAGGTAAATCTTTTGATGCGGTCATAGCCACAATCAATACGTCGGTCAAGTGGCTGAAACCATTGGAGGCTTCAAGTATAGTTCTTGGTTACTACATACAAGGCTTTGAAGTTTTTATGTATCCGGAAGGCTCCGAAGATGCCCAAAATGCGCTAAACTCCTATACTCTCATTGACCGCATAAAGCATTTTACAAAAACCAAATGGGTCCAAAAAATGGTTTTGGAGAACACCGGTGCAAATAGCGACGTCATTGGGATCAGCGTAAATACTGATCTTTTCCGCCCGCGAGACATGCGCATGTTTGATGCCAGACCTGTTCGGGTAGTTGCCATGATCCGGCAATGGTCGCCGTATCGCAATCCAGAATTAACCATGTCAGTCCTGAAGCGTATCAAAAACACCTTTGGCGAGACGGTGACAATTCAACTTTTCGGCTCAAGGGATGTTCGTAATACAGAGATGACACTCCCACTGGATTTCGATTGGGAGCAGTATGGATTATTGTTACAGCCGCAGGTGGCAAACTTGCTCAGCAGTGCGGATATCTTCGTTGATTTTTCTGGTCACCAAGCCATGGGCTTAACAGCCTTGGAAGCCATGTCCTGCGGCTGCGCGGTCATCGTTCCGGAAAATGGCGGTGCGACCGAATTCGTGACAGACAGAAAAAATGGCTTGGTCGTAGATACCCACAACGAAGAAGCTTGTTACAGCGCCTTGAAATTGCTCGTCGAGGATGGCGAATTGAGAAAAAACATTCAAATTGCTGGCATAAAAGACGTCACTCGTTATTCTCCTGAGACAGCCAGTTATAGAATCTTGCGCTCTCTGTTCGGTGACAATAATTAAATACCAAATTGGAATCCCAATAATGATCAAGGAAATACTTCGAGATAAATTATTCCTTTTCTTCTGCCTTGTTTTTATTGTAATAGCTTTGAGTTACCCACTGACTTTTACCTTTGATTCAGGCCACTATATGTTCTTGGCAGATGTTATCAATAATCATAACTGGCCGGAATGGGACCCGATTCGCGGGATTGTGTTCCCCCTATTTTTAAGCCTATTCACAAACATCTTAGGCCGTAATCAAAATGCATTGTTAATCCCAATGACCTTTGCGCAGGTAATCCTGTTTTTATTCGCCACTTTTTTTGTGCTCCATGACACTAAGATCACCAAACCGTTTCAGAGAAAAATAATCATAATGGTTGTTTTTTTGTTCATCATGCTTGATCCATTGATCATGGGATATTATCACACGGTATTGACAGAGTTTTTTGCCGCGACTATTGGAATATTATCCTGTTATTTTGCATATAGACTATATCAGATTTCAGAAACGTTACCAACCATCTCCAAACACACCATTTTCCCCTATGTTTACTTCCTGCTGGTCATCCCCTTTGCCTGGCATCTAAAACAGCCTTACGTTGGAACTGCACTTTTCCCTTTCTTGCTATCCAGTTTATTAATACTGATCCGCAGGTTTAATAGAAGAGTGCTCCAGTATGTAATTTTTGCAAATATCTTAGTCCTGGTCTCACTTGGCATCTCCATTACCTCGTGGTCTGCCTTTCTCCGCTCAGCAGGGATGCCCGAAAAACCAACCCGGGAACTAACTGGTTTCATCAATGCTGCCTACGACACTAAGGCTGGTATGGTGCTTGAATCTCCTACAAGCACTATCAAATATGTTGTCAAAAATTACCTTGCCCTTTCCAATATATTTTTTTACGATCAAAAAAATGACAGCATTGTTGAAAATAACGTCGTTGTTGCTGATGTCTCATTTACAAGAAGCGGTGAAAGTGGTGTCATTGCTTATAGGGCTTATAATTTTTACGGGCAGTTGGATGCAAATATATTTCCAATGCCCGATTTATTAAAATCCCATGTTGATGTGTTTTATGCCAATTATCTCCCTGCCTTGTGGTTTAATGAGACTCAAAAGGTGCAGATAGTCAAGAGTAATTTTATGTTCAGCGTATTATATCTTTTTACACCTTTGATGTTTGTTTATTCTGCCCTAACCTTGATAAAAAATAATACTATGGGTAATATTTTTGTTTTTATTTGCAGTGGATCAGCCTTAATGAACATCGTTGCCCATTCCTTGTTTGTAATCTGGCCGCTAGATCGGTATGTCTTTTGGGGATACCCATTAAATATAATTGCCTTTATAGTATTATTTATTGAATTATTATATAAAGCATCACTATTAAGAAATACATTTGTGCCTATCACAACAAAACTACAAACCATAAAATAGGAGATTAGTGCCCCGATTTTGGATGTCGGTACCAAGTAATTATTGGCGTTCACCAAAGTTGGTTAATCTTTTGCTTCAAAATTGCCCAAAAATGGAAGGCTTTTTAATAAAAGGTAGTTCACCAGTAAATGTGAACGTCAATAATATGTCCTCAGAGATATAGGAACAAAAGAATACTGAAGCTTTGATAATTTTGGGTAAGATGTCTCAATCTTGAAAGAAGTTTGAGACATCCTTCTAAAAACTAGTAAAATGAGACATAAAGAATTATGACAGAGTCAAAAAACATTCTTAATCCAGCCAACACATTTTCCTTGAAACTCATGAATGAAATATTAGAAGTTTCACCAATCGTTGCGGTTGTAATACCTGCATATCGTGTTGAACGCGAAATTAAAAAAGTTTTATCAGATATTCCAGATTATATACGTTATGTAATCGTTGTAGATGACAAATCTCCAGATCGAACTAGCGAAATTGTTTCTCTTCTTGCCGAGTCTGACCATCGCATTATTTTATTACGTCATGAAAGCAATCAAGGAGTCGGAGGTGCCATGATTACCGGTTTTCGCAAGGCCCTTGATATAAATGCACAAATTGTCATAAAAATTGATGGGGATGGACAAATGAACGTTAATTACATTCCGCTCTTGATTGCTCCACTAATCCTGGGGAATGCAGACTACGCCAAAGGTAACCGTTTTCGAGATTTTAAGATGTTGAACCAAATGCCGATAATTCGGCGGCTGGGCAATTTAGGTTTAAGTTTTTTGGCTAAGGCCGCTACAGGATACTGGAATTGCTTTGACCCGACCAATGGTTTTCTAGCTATTCGTACTGAAGTGTTAGCTCAATTGCCACTTGAACGCATTGACCATACTTACTTCTTTGAGACATCAATGCTTAGTTATCTTTACCTGCAAAATGCGACTGTATATGACGCATCTGTCCCTGCACGCTATCAGGGTGAGATATCTAGTCTATCTATCCGCAGGGTTTTACTTGAATTCCCCTACAAGCTATTTAGAACCTTCTTAAGTCGAATCCTGCTCAAGTATTATCTATATGATTTCTCGATGGTCTCCATATACATATTAACAAGTTTGCCCCTTATTTTCGGAGGATTAACATTTGGTATTTATAAGTGGTTTCAATATGCCACTCTTGGTATTCCTGCACCAACAGGCACTGTCATGTTACCCACTCTTTCTCTCATTCTTGGAATCCAGTTGCTACTTTCGGCAATCGAGGGTGATGTGCATTCTGTGCCTACGGAGCCAATTTCAAAACCGCTTAGCCAAATTCGAAAATTGGACTCTCAGGTATAAATTACCACCTTTATATGACACAAATCTGATTCATGTTGCAATTCCTGTATCATCACAAATTTCGGAGAGTCCTCAGTGAAATCAATACGACAAATACTATGAATGAAAAAGAGCAGAGTATTCAGTTAACTGACGCCAAGCTGGCAGATTTGGAAAAAAGGGTCGAATCCATTAATATTCAACTAAACGGAAAAAATTTAGTGATTGCGTCTCTTCTGAAACAATCTGCCGCGCTTAATTCCCGCATTATCGAGATTGAAAACAGCACTGCTTGGAAACTCGTAAAATATCTCTGGAAAATTCGTTTATTTTTCATTCCTCATGGAAGCCGCAGGGAAAAAATTGGACAGCAATTAATACAGCTTCTTCAAAAGGCCAATATCAGGAAGAAAAATACGGTTGGCGTAAAAATATCGATGGTGGATACGGCACCCCGGGAACATGTACAACAACACGCATCGAAACCCAGAATCGGCTATGTCATCCCCAGTGCTGGAGTCTCCGGAGGGATAGCCGTTGTATTTCAACATGCGAATCGATTACTGCAAAGAGGATATGACATAACATTAATCTCCGAGAATAACCAAACAGACACTTCATGGTATCCCAACCAGTTGGTGGAAGTGATACCCCTCGGCAAAGTTGCTCGCGAGTATGACATTCTTGTAGCCACCGGCTGGTCCACGGCATACCCCGTAGCAGAATTGACTGCTGGAAGAAAGTATTACTTTGTACAATCTGACGAGCGCCGTTTTTTTCAGGGAGGAGCACCGGAAGTCTTAAGGGCCTGGGATACCTACAAACTGGATTTTGAATTTCTTACCATGGCCCGCTGGATACAAACTTGGTTAAGAGATGAGTTTGGTAAGGATGCCGTTTATCTACCAAATGGTTTGGATGAAAGGATATTCTTTCCAACCGAACCAATTGCTCCAAAAGGCGAGAAGGCCCGCGTCTTGCTGGAGGGGGCAATCGGCGTTCCTTACAAAGGCATGGAGGATGCTTTTCGCGCAGTGGATGGACTGGATTGCGAGGTCTGGTGCGTCAGTGCCTATGGGAGACCAAAACCTGAATGGAAATGCGACCGTTTTTTTGAGAGAGTCCCATGGGACCAGATGAGGCATATTTATTCCAGTTGTGACATCTTGTTAAAGATGAGCCGCGTTGAGAGTTTCAGCATGCCTCCCTTGGAAATGATGGCTTGCGGTGGGACGGCGGTTGTAGGAAAAGTAACTGGAATTGATGAATATATTATTGATAATTACAATGCTCTGGTGGTGGAACAGGGTGATGTGGATGGAGCACATAATGCGCTTAGTAAGTTAATAGAGAACAATGAATTTAGATTACAACTGACGAGAAACGGCAAAATTACAGCAAGCAAATGGAAATGGGAACCAACAATAGACGTTTTGGAAAGATTGATAAATAAACAGAAGTTATAACAATAGAATAGGGATAGCGATAGCACTTATTCCAGCAAATGCAAAATCTGTGGATAAAAATCAATTCATTAGAGTGTGACTAAATCTGGTTGATCGGACTTTAGGCAACTTCTCCAAGAACGAACTGACCATCCTTGGAGTCCCGATTTTGCCCATTTTTCGGGCGTTTTAGCGGCAGAAGCCGTGAGGTAGTGATGCCGAAATGCAACTGCAAGAATCAATTGACTTGCTACCAACTGATTTTAGTCACACTCAATTCATTACTATATTCAATTCACAAGGAGCTATTATTATGAATTCTTTGCAATTTAGGGAATATAAGAAAAGGCATGTCAATGCCATAAAACTGGTTTTGGAACAATCAAAATCAAAAACGCTCGACGAGGCAGCATTTCCCGCATACTCACATACGAACCCTTTAATAAACTGGCTCTTTTGGCAACGCATTAAGATAACGATGGATTATCTCAAAAAGAATGCCCCTTATGATGTAGTGCTTGATTTTGGGTGTGGCAGTGGAGTAATGCTGCCTTTCCTGTCAACTATCTCAAAAAAGGTTATCGCAATGGATATCGACTTTGGTCCGCTGGAAAAAATCAAAGAACACCTTGAATTTCCGGATAATATAGTATTTGTGGATGCGAGGGAAATATTTTCAAACAATTTTAACGCAGATCTTTTGGATGCGATTATTTCATTGGATGTGCTCGAACATGTGGATGATCTTGGCAATACTTTGAAGCATCTCTATATGCGGTTAAGACCCGATGGAGCATTAATCATTTCTGGCCCAACCGAAAATTTGTTTTATAAGATTGGCCGTAGGATTGCTGGCCCAGAGTATTCCGGTGATTATCACGAACGTGATGTGTCGGAAATAAAAAAGGCGTTGTCATCTTTGGCTACTGTGAAGCATATTGCATCCTTATATCCTCCCATTTCCCTCTTTGAAATCTTTATAGGAGTCAATAACAAAGTGTTTACGACAAATAATATTACTTCAACAAGATAACTGTCTTATCAGGCAGGTTCATATTCACATCCGGTTGTCAGGGACCTTCTAACATCTGCGATAACCGGATTTCGATTTTCTCGTTATAAGAGCGGCGTAAGTGTATACACGTCATTCCGTCAGGGACAGGATATGATGTTGCTCTCCCCTGCCGATGAGGTGGGCTGTCACGTGATTACCGTGACACACGATATTCTAAAGAAGCTTACTCTGGTGGGAAAGGACCTGGACGAGTATTCACTTGATACGGTAAAAATGTTCCATTCTGATGCCCAAAAGGCCGGATTTCAGATATAGGTTGGATGGCTATAGTACATCCTGCTTCCCCCTTCGTATCTGCAATAATATAGGTCCATAAGGTTAGAGAAACAGGCCAGCCCCGCCCCGTTGGTTTTCGGGGCTGGCCGTAACGATACTAACCGCTTACAACGACTTCTCGGCCGCCGCCTCTCCTGAACCTCCGGGCTGGTCGCTTACCGTGACCGCGATACGCACGTTCGTGCCTTGCGGAACGGCTGCTGTGGCCGTATAAACCCAGCGCCCGCTCTTTGCCGGGGTTTCCACAGCCTGCCCGCTCTCGATCTGTGCGTTATCATTGTTCACGCTGACGGACATGCGGGTTACCTCGATATCGTCATGCGCCAGCACAACGATCGTGTCTCCTGCTGCACCTCCGTAAGCTGAAAGATCCACCTCATCCACCACCGGCGCGTTGAAAAAATCGGCAATGGTCAGTGAAAAAAGCGGCTTGCTGGAATCCCTCGAAGCCTGCTCGTAGGCCGCCTTCTTCGCGGGATCGGCCATCACCAGCCGCCCGTAAAGCACAGCCTGACGAAAACGATCCTGGTGTTCCAACTGGGCGCTGGTCGGCTGGATGCCGGAGCGATCTGGCTTGCGGCCAACCACCACTTCGTCGCCGACGTGCTTGCCTGCTCTGGCGGGTCAGGCCAGGAAAAACCAGGTCTCCCACCTGGCCGCGCACCTGTTCCAGGATGGGATTCAATTTTACTTTTGCCATAGTTGTCTCCTTTTCTTGTGTTAATGAAAGTGAATCATGGCCCTCCTTAGGGGACATGCCAACGGGCAAACCGGGGATCGTCTTTTCGTCATAAGCTCATGATAAGTGTCTATTCACGCTCGAATGATAAATTGAATAACTCGATGACACTACCGTTTTACAATATTCTGTGATGAAAATTAAGGAAAGTATCTGAACAAAACTGTAAGGTTTCCTGTCCCTTTTCGTTTCCTGTTTTGAGGGAAAATCCTGGAGAGAATTTCTCAAACTGTTTTCAGTGATTGAGCGTTTTACTGTCCGGTTATCATAAACACATGGTATTATGTGATTCCTCAAGCGAAAGCATAAGCCATCTTCCCAAACATTTTTTAAATTTAATCCAATTTACAGCAAATCGTAAAATGCCTTAAAAATTCGATTGAAACGGAGACCTGGTATGAAAGTTGGCATCCTGGCAGGCGGACTGGGCACCCGCCTCTCTGAGGAAACGACCGTCAGGCCCAAGCCCATGGTGGAGGTGGGGGGCAAGCCCATGCTCTGGCATATCATGAATATCTATGCCGCCTGCGGTTTTAAGGAATTCGTCGTGGCTCTCGGCTATAAGGGCGGACTCATCAAGGATTACTTTCTCAACTATCGCCATCATGCCCGCAGTCTCAGCGTGGACCTGAAGTCCGGTTCCGTTTCGATCCATGAAGGCGGCCACGAGGACTGGATCATCCACCTGCTCGATACCGGCGCAGAGACCAACACGGGTGGGCGCGTAAAACGAGTGGCAGAATTTATCGGGGATGAAACCTTCATGCTCACCTATGGCGACGGCGTCAGCAACGCGAACATACCGGCGCTGATCGAGTTTCATCGAAAACAACAGACGCTGGTTACCCTCACAGCCGTCCGTCCTCCCGCCCGCTTCGGCCAGATGGTGATCGAAGATGGGCATGTGGCTGAATTCAAGGAGAAGCCCCAGATCGGCGAAGGCTGGATCAACGGCGGGTTCTTCGTCCTCGAGCCGGGGATCACGGCGTACATCGAAGGCGACCATTCCGCCTGGGAGTTTGAATCCCTGGAACATCTTGCCGCCGATGGACAAGTCAGCGCTTTCCAACACAACGACTTCTGGCAGTGCATGGATACGTTACGTGACGTTCATTTGCTCGATAAATTATGGCAGGAAGGAAACGCTCCATGGAAAATGTGGTAAACCCCGCTAAAAGCGCCGGGGCAAGCCGCGCCTTTTGGCAGGACCGCCCCACCTTCGTTACCGGGGGAACGGGACTGGTCGGGTCGTGGCTCGTGCGCCGTTTAACGGAGGCAGGCGCGGATGTAGTCTGTCTCGTGCGCGATTGGGTCCCGCAAAGCGAACTCGTCCGCGCCGGACTCGTTGAGCGGGTCAAGGTCGTGCGCGGGGACATCCGAGACCGTGAAGTGCTGGAACGCGCTCTCGGCGAATATGAGGTGGACACCGTCATCCACCTTGCGGCGCAGACCATTGTCACCATTGCCAACCGCAACCCGCTCTCGACGTTCGAGACGAACATCGCGGGAACGTGGAACCTGCTGGAAGCCTGCCGCCGCAGTCCCAGGGTCAGGCAGATCGTGGCGGCATCCTCGGATAAAGCATACGGCGACCAGGATATCCTGCCTTATGACGAAAACACTCCCCTGCAGGGACAGCATCCTTATGATGTCAGCAAGTCGGCGGCAGACCTGATCGCAAAGACGTATGCGGTCAGCTATGGCCTGCCGGTGGCGGTCACACGCTGTGGTAATTTCTACGGCGGCGGCGACTTGAACTGGAACCGCATCGTGCCCGGCACGATCCGCTCCGTCCTGCGCGGCCAGCCGCCGGTGATCCGCTCGGATGGGAATTTCGTGCGCGATTACTTTTACGTGGAGGACGGCGCCGCGGCCTACATGTTGCTGGCCGAAAAACTGGCCGCACAGCCGGAGTTGACCGGGGAGGGATTCAACTTCTCGTACGGGAACCAGATAACGGTCCTGGAACTGACGCGCCGCATCCTTTCGTTGATGGGGTCCAATCTGGAGCCGGATATCCGCAACGAAGCCAGCAACGAGATCCGCAAGCAATTCCTGAACGCTGACAAGGCTCGCAAACTGCTGGGCTGGTCGCCGTTGTTCACGCTTGAACAGGGACTGGACAAGACCATCGCCTGGTACAGGGATTTTATAGGAATGGAGTCACAGGCATGAAACGGGACGCGCAGTTACGAACTGAAATTTTGAAATTGGTGGAGGAGTATTACGAGGAGCGCTTTGCAAAGCGCTCCTTCAGGCCGGGCGCAGACGTGGTGCATTACGCCGGGCGCGTTTTCGATGCGGATGAGCTGGTGAAACTGGTTGACTCGAGTCTGGATTTCTTCCTGACTGCCAGCCGCTACTCGGACCAGTTCGAAGCCGACTTCGCTGAATTCTTCGGGCTGCCGGATGCCTTTCTCGTCAACTCTGGATCATCGGCCAACCTGGTGGCGATTACAGCCCTGACTTCGCCCAAACTTGGAGAGCGCCGCCTGCGGCCCGGTGATGAAGTCATTACAGTGGCGGCCGGTTTCCCCACCACCGTCGCGCCCATGGTGCAAAACCGGCTCGTGCCTGTTTTCGTAGATGTCAACCTGGGCGACTACACCGCCATCCCGGCCAGGCTCGAAGAAGCGATCGGCCCGAAGACGCGTGCCATCGCCATGGCGCATACCATGGGCGTGCCGTTCGATCTTGACACTGTGATGCGCCTGTCAAAAGCGCACAACTTGTGGGTCATGGAAGATAACTGCGATGCGCTTGGCTCGCGCTACCACGGACAGTTAACCGGCACCTTTGGTGATATCGCGACAGTTTCGTTCTATCCCGCGCATCATATCACCATGGGCGAAGGCGGCGCCGTGCTGGCCGGAGGTGACCTGCTCGGGCGCATTGTCCGCTCCATTCGTGATTGGGGCCGCGACTGCTACTGCGCCGGCGGCGAGAACAACACCTGCGGCAAACGCTTCAGCCAGCAATTTGGATCGCTTCCCTTTGGTTATGATCATAAGTATGTTTACAGCCACATCGGCTACAACCTGAAGGTGACCGACATGCAGGCGGCCATCGGCGTGGCGCAGTTTGGCAAGCTGGAGGGGTTTATCGAACGCCGCAAGGCTAACTTCCGAAGCATCCATGCGATGCTCGAATCCTATCAGGATCGCCTGATCCTGCCGCAGGCCACGCCCAACTCGGATCCATCCTGGTTTGGCTTTGTGATCACCGTGCGCGAGGATGCCGGTTTTACACGCAA
Source organism: Chloroflexota bacterium (assembly GCA_016235425.1). Lineage (GTDB taxonomy): Bacteria > Chloroflexota > Anaerolineae > Anaerolineales > Villigracilaceae > JAKOVF01. Next base: position 72,886 of record JACRLC010000015.1, read on the forward strand.
TGAATTAACCCGCTTCCTCGAAGCCAACCGCATCGAGACTCGTAATCTCTTCAGCGGCAACCTTCTGCGACAACCGGCCTTTATGGACATCGAACACCGCGTGGTTGGCGGCCTGACCAATACCGACATCATCATGGAACGCACCTTCTTCATCGGCGTTTATCCGGGCATCGAAGACAGCCAGCTCGAATATATTGGCTCGGTGTTTTCACGTTTCATGCAGGGAGAACGGGTTAGCTGATGCCGCAAAAACTGCACTGCGAAGTGCTGAATGTCGTGGATCATGGCGAACAGGTGTACTCCGTTTTCCTGAAACCCCACTCTCCCTCCCCGCGCTTCCAGGCGGGTCAATTCCTGCACCTTGCACTCGATCCATACAACCCGGGTGACTTCTGGCCTGAGTCGCGCGTATTCTCCATTGCCAGTGCGCCGGACGATCGCAGCCTGTTGCGCATTACCTATGCCGTCAAAGGACAATTCACCTCGCGCATGGAGGCTGAACTGCACGCCGGCCGTGAGGTGTGGATCAAACTACCGTATGGCGAGTTCACCGTCAGTCCCGAAAGCGACGCCTGCCTTCTGGCGGGCGGCACCGGCATAACGGCCTTCACCGCTTTCCTCGCCGGATTACCTGCGGAATATGGACATCACGTGCGCCTCTTTTACGGCGCGCGCCGTCCGGACCTGTTGATCTACCGCCCGCTGGTTGACAGCGCACTCCAGCGCTGTTCAAATTTGCATGCCGTCTTCATGGCCGAGCAGTCTAGCGACAGCACAGACTGCCTGCCCGGGCGCATTGACCTGGAGGTTGTCTGGAAGTCACTCCCCGACCCGCTGGCTATTACGTATTACATCGCCGGCCCGCCGGAAATGATCCGTATCTTCACGCACGGGCTGAACCAGCGTGGGGTCTCCGCCAATTGCATTATCACCGACGCATGGGAATGACGATGGACACCAACCCTCTTGCCGCCGACCTCGATCACGTTCTCGCTCATACCCGCGATCTGTGGGATGAATTGCGCGGTCAGCGCGTCTTCATCACTGGCGGCACCGGCTTCTTTGGCTGCTGGCTGCTGGAAAGTCTCCTATGGGCAAATGACAGGCTCGAATTGGACGCAGGCGTAACCGTCCTGACTCGCTCCCCAGAATCCTTCCGCGCCAAAGTTCCGCATCTCGCGGGACACAAAGCTGTCACCGTTATCGAGGGCGACGTCCGCACCTTCGGCTTTCCCGCGGGCGGGTTTTCCCACATCATTCACGCCGCCACCGAGTCCAGCGCAAAGCTCAACGCCGAGGATCCCCTGTTAATGCTGGATACCATCGTGGAAGGCACACGTCATACGCTGGATTTTGCAAAAGCCTGCAATGCAAAGAGATTTCTATTGACCAGTTCCGGCGCAGTCTACGGCAAACAGCCCCCCGGCCTGACGCATATCCCTGAAGATTATGGCGGTGCGCCCGACCCGCTCGATCCCGGGTCTGCCTATGGACAGGGTAAACGCCTGGCTGAGCATCTTTGTGCGTTATACGCGCACCAATCGGATATCGAGATGAAGATTGCCCGTTGCTTTGCATTTGTCGGCCCCTATCTCCCCCTCGATATTCACTTCGCCATCGGCAACTTTATCCGCGATGGGTTGAACGGCGGCCCGATCGTTGTGCAGGGCGACGGCACACCGCGGCGCTCCTATCTCTACGCCGCCGATTTAGCCATCTGGCTCTGGACAATTCTATTGCGCGGCGAATCGTGCAGACCGTATAATGTTGGCAGTGAGGAAAGCCTGTCCATTGCAGAAACAGCCCAGACTGTGGCGCGAGCGTTCAATCCAATCATAACAGTGGAAATTCGCGGAACGCCAAATCCGTCCAAACCGCTGGAACGGTATGTTCCAAGCACGTTCTGCACCAATACCGAACTGGGACTGGATATTCTAATGTCATTACCGGAAGCAATTTCACGTACAATTGGTTTCCATAGAGGAAAAAATGATACGCACAGCCCGACGCCCCTGTCCAATTTGCAATGACACACAAGTGGATATTTTGCATGCCCAACGTTTTGCGCTTCCAGAAGGGCATCCCCTTTCAGATGGCTACGAGATCGTATGTTGCGAAACATGCGGATTTGTGTATGCCGATACCGCAGTGAGTCAGGAAGCCTATGATCTTTTTTATGCCCAATATTCAAAATATGAGGACCAGAAAAATAGCACAGGTAGTGGCGAAAATCCATGGGATCGCAAGAGGTTGGAAGAAGCGGCTCATCGAATTGCTACATTCCTGAGCAACACGGATAAAAAAATTCTGGATGTTGGTTGTGCAAATGGTGGCATGCTCAAAGCGCTCAAAGACCTGGGCTACAAAAAACTAACCGGGATTGATCCGTCTCCAATCTGTGTCGCAAATACTCGCCAGCTTGGGATCGAAGCCGAGCCCGGCTCATTATTTGCACCATTCAAGCAGGGCATTTATGATTGCGTGATCTTATCGCACACACTGGAACATGTGCAGGACATCCGACAAGCAGCACAATGGATTGACAATGTGTTGCGGAAAGACATTCCAAGCTGGGTATATGTGGAAGTTCCGGATGCTGCGAGGTATATGAATTACGTTTATGCACCATTTCAGGATTTTAACACGGAGCACATCAATCATTTTTCAATGACCAGCCTGCAGAACTTCTTGCGTACAAACGGATTCGAGCCGGTTGAATGGGGCGACAAATTATTAGAATCTTCTCCCAATATGGATTACCCGGCAATTTATTGCTTCGCCAAACGTTCAGCGCCACTAACTAATGCGGAGATTAAAAATGATACGCTATTGAGAGAACGCATCGATCGCTACATTGAAATTTCACATGGCGTACTCGATCAAATTGAGGCACGTCTACGTCCGGCACTGGCAAATACGCCTCAGGTAATCGTATGGGGCACGGGACAATTGGCAATGAAACTTTTGGTGGAAACTTCACTCTCACAAGCAAAAATTGCAGCCTTTGTGGACAGTAATCCGATAAACCAGGGAAAGACTTTGCGTGGCGTGCCAGTTATTGCACCGGAGGCAATTGCAAGTTCGTCCGATCCTATACTCATTTCAAGCACCCTTCACCAGCAAAGCATAGTTAATCAAATTAATAAGATGGGATTAAAAAATCCATTGATCTTGTTGAGGGACTAGAAAATGATCCGGCTATCTGAATATGTATCCAACGCACTTGCAAACTTCGGCGTCCGCCACGTTTTCATGCTTACTGGTGGTGGCGCCATGTTCCTGAATGATGCCATTGGCAACCAACCGGGTATCCAAACCGTTTTCAACCACCATGAACAGGCTTGCGCTATAGCCGCTGAAGGGTATGCACGCATTACAGGCAAGCCCGCGGTGGTCAATGTGACCACCGGGCCGGGTGGAATCAACGCCATGAATGGTGTGTTCGGCGCATGGGTCGATTCAATCCCAATGCTTGTCATATCAGGACAGGTCAAGCGCGAAACACTGATGGCAACTTACAATATTCCGGGCTTGCGCCAGATCGGTGACCAGGAAGCCGACATCATCAGTATCGTCAAAGGTATTACAAAGTATGCAGCTCTGGTGGATGACCCTGCGACCATTCGGTACCACCTTGAAAAGGCCTGGCATCTGGCCCAAAGCGGACGCCCCGGCCCATGCTGGCTGGATATTCCGATTGACGTACAAACAAGTCAGGTCGAGTCGGATAAACTGCAAGGGTATGACCCCGCTGAAGACCGGCCCAATTACGATAACAATCTCGCTGAGGCATGCAGGAACGTCCTGGAAAAATTATCCGCGGCAGAACGACCAGTCATATTGGCTGGCAAAGGAATCCGGTTGGGGAATGCGTTGGATGAGTTCGAGCAGATAATCCGCGCGCTGAACATTCCTGTCGTTCCCGGCTGGACATCCATTGATCTCATCACGTCGGATGATCCGCTCTTCTGCGGGCGCCCCGGTGACCTTGCCACGCGCGCTGGAAATTTCACTGTGCAAAATTCAGATGTGCTTCTTGTGCTTGGCAATCGCCTCGGCTTGCGGCAGGTAAGTTACAATTGGAGTTCCTTCGCCCGTTTTGCCTATAAGATTCAAGTGGACATTGACCACTCTGAATTCAATAAACCCACTGTTAAGCCGGACCTAGCAATTTACAGCCATGTCAAACCTTTTCTCGCGGAACTTCTAAACCAGCTTCGGATTTCGGGATACGACACGGACAAACACTCCGGCTGGTTGAAGTGGTGCAAGGAACGAGTCGCGCGGTACCCAGTCGTCCTTCCGCATCACTGTGAACCGAAGGGCGGACGCGTCAACCCATATCATTTCATAGACCGATTATTTTCCCACCTGAAATCAGACGATGTGATAATCTGCGGCGATGGGACGGCAAACGTCGTAACCTTTCAGGCCGCACAGAACAAAAGGGGCCAACGGATCATTGCCAACACTGGCGACGCGTCCATGGGCTATGATCTGCCTGCAGCAATTGGGGCTGCCATTGCCAGAGGAGGGAAACGGGTTATCTGTCTGGCTGGCGATGGTAGTCTGCAGTTGAATATTCAGGAATTGCAGACCATTGTCCACAACCGATTACCCATCAAGCTTTTCGTATTGAACAACGATGGGTATTTATCCATCCGGCTTTCGCAAAAAAATATGTTCAAACGCTTGACGGGCGAGGGGGCTCAAAGCGGAGTTTCGTTTCCCGATATTGTTAAAGTTGCTGAGGCCTACGGCCTCCCAGCTATGCGGATCGGGTATGATGGATTGGAGAAGATTATTCACGATGTACTTGACCCAACCGGACCTATGGTTTGCGATGTGCTTCTTGATCCAGATCAGCCTTTCGAGCCGCGCATAACTTCAAGACAATTAGCAGATGGCAAAATAGTGTCATCGCCATTGGAGGATATGTTCCCCTTCCTTAGCGATGAAGAATTGAAAGAAAATCTTTTTATACCGTCCCTGAGATGAAAATCCAGGACAGGAGGCCCAAATGTTAAGCCAGGATGTTTTCGAAGATCTGTTTGTACTTGAGATGACCAATAATCATCAAGGAGCAATAGATCGTGGATTGCAAATTATTCACGAGCACTCACGGATTGTCCGCTTCAACAACGTGCGCTCAGCAATAAAACTTCAATTCCGAGACTTGGATAATTTTGTTCACAAGGATTTTGCCAACCGTACAGATATTCGTTATATCAAACGCATTTCCGAGACGAGGTTATCCAAGGATCAATATGCCGTTTTGGTAGAGGCTATCCGTAAGAATGGTTGCATTCCACTGGCGACACCGTTTGATGAAAGATCTGTCGAATGGTGCGTGGAATTTGAAATGCCGATGATCAAGGTGGCGAGCGCCGACGGGAATGACTGGTTATTGCTTGAAAAGATTGCAAAAACCAAGAAGCCGGTTATCGTTTCCACGGGCGGTGTCTCCCTGAAAGACATGGATGATCTAGTCACGTTCTTCGAAAATCGAAATATTCCACTTGCGCTCAACCACTGCGTTGCTGCCTACCCGACCGAAGACAATGAGATGGAACTCCATCAGATCGACTTTCTCCGACGGCGTTATCCCGGACATTCAATCGGCTTATCCAGTCATGAATATCATGATTGGCAATCGTCTCTGTTTATTGCATACGGTAAGGGCGTGCGGCTCTTTGAAAGACACATTGACATTAATAGTGACGGCGCAGAAATTTCAGTTTATTCATCGTTGCCGGAACAAATCGATATCTGGTTCAAGGCCTACCATAAAGCTGAAGAAATGTGCGGAACCGCAGAAGAGCATCGCAAGCCACTGTTGCCGAAAGAAGTGAATTATCTGGATTCGTATGTTCGTGGTGTTTATGCGCGCCGCGATCTTGCAGAAGGCGAGACCCTGACCGAAGAAGATATATATCTGGCCATCCCATTACAAAAAGGGCAGCTCTCCACGCGCGAGTTGATGCTTGGTCGTTATGGACACAAATTGATTCAAGCCTGTGCCAAAGATAATCCCGTCACGATTGATATGATTGATACGCCCTACGCACACAACGAAGAACTGCGGAAAAGCATCTACAACCGCGGCCTGTAGGAAAAGAAGCAGGATCTGGTTCATGCAGAATAATTACACTGCCCTGGTTACCGGAGCATCACGCGGTATTGGACAAGCTATCGCCCATCAGCTTGCAACAGATGGTTGCACAGTTCTGGCTCCTACACGTGCCGAAATGGATCTTGAGTCTGGCGTGTCAATTAACTCTTACCTCTCTTCGTTGAGTCGGCATGTTGATATCCTCGTCAATGATGCTGGCATTAATCGTATTGCCCTGTTGGATGATATCAAAGATCGGGATGTTCAAGACACGTTACAGATCAATTTGATTGCCCCCTTCAGGTTAATTCAAGCTGTTTCACCTGGCATGCGCGAGAATAGATTTGGGCGCATTGTCAATATAAGTTCCATATGGAGCGTGGTAAGCCGGGCAGGCCGCACCAGTTACAGCATGAGCAAGACAGCCATCAACGGGATGACGCGTTCCCTGGCAGTTGAATTGGCTCCTTTCAATATTCTGGTTAATGCCGTCGCCCCGGGCTATGTGCTGACAGATCTAACACGACAAAATAACTCCGAGGCAGAGCTCGATAAAATCAGCAAAACCATTCCAGCCCAGCGTCTGGCTGATCCTGTCGAAATTGCAAATGTAGTGGCGTTCCTTTGTTCCGACAAGAATACTTACCTAACCGGGCAAACCATTCTTGTAGATGGAGGTTATTCATGTCTGTAAATCTTTCGATCCATTCGAACATTCGCGATTATGAGGTTTACATGGAGCAATCACCGGATTTCGTGGATGCCTTGGCATCTTATCCACAGGCTTGCTTTGCAATTGATGAGAACGTTTGGAGGATTTACGCCGGGACCTTGCTTAAAAACCTGCCTGAAAAGGATATCATTGTCGTTCCTATTAGCGAAGATCGAAAGAATTTAAATACCGTCCAGGAATTATATGATCGGCTCGTTGAACGCCCTGCAAAGCGAAACTTAACACTGATTTCCATTGGAGGCGGCATCCTTCAGGATGTTTCAGGGTTCGCCGCTTCAACGATTTACAGAGGCATAAACTGGATTTACGTTCCGACCACGCTCCTGGCACAAGCAGACAGTTGCATCGGCAGCAAAACATCTCTCAACTACAAAAAATATAAAAACCTGATCGGTACCTTCTTTCCTCCAGCACACATACATATTTACCCTGCTTTTCTGGCCACCCAATTGGATTCCGATTTCTACAGTGGCTTTGGGGAAGTTATAAAACTGCATTTGATGGGTGGAGATAAGAGTTTTCGAGAACTGGTGCAATACGCCCCCGAAGTGTTAAAACGCGAAACAACAGCTTTGCTCAGAGCAATCCAGCAATCTCTAAACGTCAAACTCAGTTACATGGCAGGCGATGAGTTCGACACGGGCCGCCGCAATTTATTGAATTACGGCCACGATTTCGGTCATGCGTTGGAAAGTACATCTGACTTCGCCGTGCCACATGGCCAGGCTGTTATCTTCGGCATGTTGGCAGCAAATCTGATTTCCAAAAAACGTGGGTTGCTTGACGAGAAAGTTGAAAGGGAAATTGCTGAGACCTTCCTGGTTCCCAGCATGGTTATTAAGCCATCCCTAAAAGCCCTTGAAATAGACGCAATGGTAAGTGCCATGAAAAAAGACAAGAAACGTACCGGCGATAAACTCGCACTTATCATGATGACAAATGACTTCAACTTCAAGCGCGTTAACGATTTAACATCTGATGAAGTTGCTGAGGCTCTTGTTATGCTTCAAAAGCACCTTCTGTCATAAAGGATTATTATGGGCAACAAGAAGACCATTAGTATTATCACCCCCTGCTTCAACGAGGAAGACAATATCCAGGAAATTTATGATCGCATTAAGCAGGTGATGGAAGGTTTCGACTACAACTACGAACACATCGTTATTGATAATGCGTCCACCGACCGTACCGTGGAACTGTTGCGCAGGCTGGCCGCACAGGACAAGCGCGTTAAGGTGATCATCAACACCCGCAACTTTGGCCACATCCGGTCACCATATTACGCGTTGCTGCAGGCCAGTGGCGATGCTGTGATTGGTATAGCGTCTGATTTACAGGATCCCCCGGAGAAAATTCCAGAATTCATTCACAAATGGGAGGAAGGTTATAAAGTCGTGATCGGGGTCAAAACACACAGCCAGGAGTCGGGATTGTTTTACTTCCTGCGCTCTCTTTATTACCGTGTGCTAAGAAATCTTTCGGATGTTCATTTAATTGATAATTTCACCGGCTTTGGCTTATACGATCAGAGGGTGGTTGAGATACTGCGCAGTTTCAACGATCCCTACCCATATTTCCGCGGCCTGATAGCTGACATCGGCTACGATATAGCTGAGATCGAATTCACTCAACCACTCCGTAAACGGGGTATCAGCAAGAATAACTTTTACACACTCTATGACCTGGCCATGCTGGGCATCGTAAGCTATACCAAAATTCCTTTGCGGCTTGCCACCATGCTAGGCTTCCTCTCAGCGGCAGTCAGTTTTTTGGTTGGTTTGGTCTACCTGGTCTACAAATTGATTGACTGGCAGAACTTTTCCCTCGGACTGGCGCCCGTAGTCATTGGACTGTTTTTTTTGGGATCTGTACAGCTCTTATTTCTTGGCATTGTCGGGGAATATATCGGTTCCATTTACACTTTGGCAGTACGCCGCCCCCTGGTAATTGAAAAAGAACGAATCAATTTCTAGCGTGCTTATACACCCATCTCCCACCACTGCGTCGGACAAATCCGTGCTTAAAAACGATCAGCAGTTAAACAGCCGCCGCTCATCCTGGATGTTTTTATTTTCGTTTACTCTGGCAGTTGTGTTGCTGTACTTCACCCTGCGCGGCCTCGATTGGACCACTTTCTGGAACACCCTTAAAAGCGGTCATTACGAATTCCTTCTGTTGACTATCCCGATTGTATCCATTAATTACCTCATCCGCGCTTTGCGTTGGAGTATTTTCGTCCGTGCCGAGAAAAAAGTCCCTGTTCTCTCCGTATTCTGGGCAAACATGGTTGGCTATATGGGAAATGCCTATCTGCCTGCCCGTGCGGGTGAACTGTTGCGCTCGGCGTTTCTTGGGCAGAAAAGCGGTGCGGGAACAAGCTTTATTTTGGCGACCGCTTTGACGGAAAGAATCCTGGATGCAATTTCCCTGGTTATAATTGGCACCCTGTCTCTTCTCTGGCAGGGTCAAATCAACCCTGCACTTGTGAGCGCAGTTAAAGTCATTGCATTGATTAGTGTGTTGGGACTGGTCGTCATAATCGTAGCACCGCTTCAGGAAAGATTTATTCTCCTGATTTTGGGCAAACTTCCCCTGCCCCTAAAAATATCTGGTAAGGTTTCAGATCAGGTCTCCCGTTTCCTTATCGGGATGCGTTCTCTGCAAAATCCCCGCAGACTGCTTGCATTCATCCTATTGACTGCAGTCATTTGGCTTCTCGATGGCATCGCAAGTTCCATTGGAGCGCAGGTCATTTCACAGAGACTAAATCTGGGCCAGTCACTCATTCTACTCTCCGCTCTCGGTTTATCAAGCGCTATCCCTTCTACACCCGGTTACGTCGGAGTTTATCAATTTGTAGCAGTAATTGTACTTACACCATTTGGTTTTTCGCGTTCCGATGCATTGGCATATATTCTCATTAGCCAGGTGATTAATTATGTATTGGTCAGCATTTGGGGATTACTTGGCTTATGGCAGATCAATAAAATTAAGTAGCTCTCTGCCATTGTTATCAAGCGCCCTAAATTTTCTGCTGATTGCCGGTGTTAGTGTAGTTTCTTGCTAAACGGTTGAACGACAAAACGGTCCTTCCAGCAGGTGCAAGCAGCACTCACACCGCACAACCGTCCTCGTTCCAAGCATTTCAGAGTTTGAGTCTTCGCTGTCCACTGTCTATGCCATTATGTATGTACTTGTGTTCTTTGTATTTAAAAATTTTCATCCTGGACTCACTCTGTGTTCTCCGCAGGCTCTGCAACAAAAAGAGAAGCCTGCGAAATTGTCCGCTCCCGGAGTGATAATTGCATGATCATATTCTACATAATATCCTGCACGGAAAATCAGGGAAAAATCTAAACAAAATTGTAAGTTGTCCCCTCTCTTCGCACGCTTGACGGCGGGAACATCCATCGCGTATATCAAGGTAGAATAGCCCTGTGACTCAACCCCTTATCTCCGTCATCATCCCTGCTTACAACCACGCCTCATTCATCGCCGAAGCGGTCTGCTCGGTGACCGATCAGGATTATCCCAGCCTTGAATTGATCGTCGTTGATGACGGCTCAAGCGATGATACTGCGGATCGAGCCGAAGGCACGTTGAAAGGGCATAAAATCCCGTTTCAGATCGTGCGCCAATCCAATCAGGGCGCTCATGTTGCCATCAATAATGGGATTGCACTGGCGCGTGGAGAATGGATTGCCATTCTCAATTCAGATGACAGATTCTCCCCCTTCCGGATTGCCAGGCTTCTTGACCATGCGGCCCGGACCAAAAGCCGCTTTGTTTTTTCGGGCATTGCTCATGTTGACGATGCCGGGAATCCCCTGCCTGCCTCGGCACCGCACGTTTATTATTACCGGCGTGCCTTGCAAAGCAGGGAGCTGTATCCCACCCCCAATTTCGAGTTTCTGCGGCATCAATATGCGCTTTCCACCGGGAATTTTTTCTTCCATCGTTCGCTGACGGAACAGGTTGGGCCCTTTCGCGATCTAAAAATCTGCCATGACTGGGATTTCATCCTGCGTGTCCTGCTCGTTGAGGAACCAGCCATGCTGGATGAGCCGCTCTATGAGTATCGCGTTCACGAGAACAACACAGTCCGCCCGGAAGTGAACGACCTGCGTTTTCAGGAAATGGACACGCTCCTTTCCAGTTATCTGCAAAATGCCGAGAACGCTTCCAATGCCCTGGCTCCCTGTTACAAAAACTGGGGAATCTATTGGCGGCATTTTCTCACCCATGAGATGATTTTCGGTTATTTGCCGAAGACGGCCATTGCTATTAAGCAAATCATGGATGCGTCCCCTGCACAAAAGGATGCCCCACTTAAACAGGACATGCTCGCAAATGCGCTTGCGAATTCACATCAAAGGATTCGAGCGCTTGATGAAAAGTTATCGGTCATGGAAAAGCAGGCCGCTGAAAGTAAACTGGGACGTAAAAGCAGCCTGTCAAGAATAAAAAATCTGCTCAGACGCTACTGGCGGTACTAACAGCTTGATGCGGGCATTGATGATGTGGTTCGTTTTTCCGCGCGTGTCTGGCGTTCATTCCCCAATGAAGATTTTCGTGAGTTTATTCTTTTCTGCGCGACACCCAGGATTCTCCAGCCAAAAAGGCGCGTCAGGTGATCTCCGCGCCTTTTTGGCTTAGCCCAAAGCCGGGTGACTTCGGACTCCATTTCTGAGATGTTTTACGGATACATATGGCTTTGCAGGATTGGCAGATCCAGCAGAGCCCGGAGCTACCTCAAAATTTCGCGTGTGTGAGCGATGTCTGCGTGGATTTGCTTGACGAGCGCATCCACTGAATCAAATTTCAACTCATCGCGCAGGCGTGTTACGAATTCGAGTTTCACTTCTTTGCCGTAAATATCGCGGTTGAAATCGAGAATGTGCGGTTCGACGTTCGGCGTTTGTTTATCGGGGGTGAAGGTGGGGTTGATGCCGATATTCGTGGCGGCCATGAATCTTTCGTCCTCAAGCCAGGCCCAGCAGGCGTAAATGCCGAATGCCGGGATGGCTTTTTGTTTGGGATAGTCAATGTTGGCGGTGGGGATGTTGATCCGGCGTCCGCGTCCGTCACCGTGGATGACGGGGCCGCGCAGGCTGTAGTTGTGTCCGAGCAGTTGGGCGGCTTCGGCCACGTTGCCCGTGGCGACGAGTTTGCGGATTTCGGTGGAGGAGATTACGCCGCTTTCGTCGCTGACTGCTTCGACCACTTCAACGCCGTAATTCAGTTCTTTGCCGATCTCAGTTAAGCGCGCGGCGTTGCCTTCGCGTCCCCTGCCAAGGGCGAAGTCGTAACCGATGAGCAGGTGTTTGAGGCCGAGTCGCTCCGTCAGCTGGGACATGTAATCCATGGCGGAGACAGTTGACAGGTCCCGCGTGAAGCGTTGTGTGATGACGGCGTCCACTCCAAGCGCGGCGAGCAATTCTGCGCGTTCGTCGGGAGTGGTCAGGCATCGAATGTCATGCCCGCCGAGGACGATTGCCGGGTGCGGGTCGAAGGTTAAAACGACAGCAGGCGCGCCGTTTGCATGTGCGCCTGCTGTGAGTTTGTTGATGATCTCGCGATGGCCGCGATGTACGCCGTCGAAAACGCCGATGGTCAGCCACGCGTTTTGAAGGTTGACTTCTTCGAGGAAGCGGTAATGTCGCATAACGTAGTAATGGCTTCAGCCATTCCAAGCGACTGAAGTCGCCACTACACGAGTTATTCTGACGTGAAGAAGACTTTTTTAGGCTGCCATTCGGGGGAACCGTCTTCGCCCTGGGCTTTTACCATGAGCGCGACCAGTTCACCTTGCGTGCTGACGCCGCGTACTTTTTCGTGTTCCAAATCTGCCTCTTTGGCTTTGACGCGGTGGCCGTGGCGTACTCCCTCGACTTCATCAGGGTTGAGTTCAACCGCAGGCCAATCGCCGAGCGCCTCGGCGGCAGGGATGAGGAATTGATACCAGTTGCCGGCGTGGAAGGCTTCCTGCAATTTGCGAAGCGGTGTGGCATCGCGCAGGGAGAAGCGTCCGCTTTTGGTGCGGCGCAGGCCGACGAGGTACGCGCCGCAGCCGAGTTTTTCGCCGAGGTCATTGGCAAGCGAACGGACGTATGTGCCCGACGAGCAATGCACGTCAATGACGACTTCGGGAGGCGCCCATTCGAGCACTTCCAAATGATGAACGGTGATCTTGCGCGGGGCCAGGTCCACTTCTTCACCCTGGCGCGCCATTTCGTAGGCTTTGCGTCCCTGCACTTTGACTGCGGAGTAGGGCGGGGGGGTCTGTTCGATTTCACCGACGAAGGTTTTGAGCACTTCTTCGAATTGGGCTTCAGTCACGTTGATGGGAGTTTCCGCGCGCGTGACCTTGCCTTCGGCATCGAAGGTGTCGGTTGTGCCGCCTAAACGGATAATGGCCTGATAACGCTTATCTGAAGCCGAAACGTATTCGCTAAGCCGCACGGCTGGGCCAACCAATATCACCAGCACGCCTGAGGCGCGCGGGTCGAGTGTGCCTGTGTGTCCGGCGCGGCGCAGGCCGGTGCCATTACGAATGGCTTGCACGACATCGTGTGAAGTCATGCCGACAGGTTTGTCAACTACGAGCACGCCGGAGATGGCGTTTTTTATATCCTGACTATTCATGAGTTGAATTCCTCCTGAATCCTTTTCATTTTCTGATTATGACACATTTGTCTGAATTTGCAAGTAGGGATGTTATCCTACTATACTCCTAACCCAAGCATTTCCCGGGTCTTTTTGAGGACTTCCTTTTGGACTTCGTTCAGGCCGCCCTCTATATCTGCTCCCGCGGCCGCGGCATGACCTCCGCCTTTGAAGTGTTTCGCGATCGGCGAAACGTCCACGCCCAGCTCCAGCGCGCGCCACGAAATCTTAACGTGGTTATCGCTTTGTTCCACGAATACCATGCCGACTTTATTGTTATCGATGGCGGAAATCATATTGATGAGATCTGCGTCGTCGTTGCCTCCATAGCCCGTGGCTTTGCGGTCTGCGAGTGTGAGTGTTCCCCAAACGATTCCGTTCCTGCTTTCAAGGCTGGAAAGCCCTGCGCCCCAGTACTTGGCGGCTGGAAATGACTTCTTGATCAGCGCGCGCATGTAAATGTCCGGCATATCCACGCCTGTTTCCATCAGGGCTGCGGCCTGTCTCAATGCTTCGGGAGTGGTGTTGGAGGTTCGGAAGCCAAGCGTATCGGTGACGATGCCGGTGAGCAGGGCGGCGGCGATGGGTTTCGTGATCTCCAATCCCCATTCGGGCAGGTGGTTCGTGAGAATCGCGGACGTGGCGACTTCCTCCGCCTCGATGAGGTTGATCGTGCCGAATTTTTCGTTGGTTACGTGATGGTCAATGTTGATATCGGGCTGGCCGAAGTTTTCAAAGACTTTCCCCACACGCTTGAAATCGGCGCAATCCACGGTGATGAAGAGGTCGCGGTCTCCTTCCGGCTCCTTTTTGATCTGCTCGCTTCCCTCCAAGTGCTTGAACGAGGATGGCACTCCGTCTGCCAGGACCATTTGCACGGATTTTCCCGCATTTTGCAATGCCAGCCCCAACCCAAGCAACGATCCAATCGCATCACCGTCCGGGCGCACGTGTGATGCGACGACAATTTTATTCGCGGCGGCCAGCTTTTCGGTTATGGCCCCATTCAGTGCTTTATCCATATTCTTTGTTGTCTTCTCCGTTAATTTTTATCACACAATAAATCCTGGTTGTGAATTATTTGTGGATGTCTCGTGTGTTTTGGCTGCTATTTATCTCTTAACCCTGCCAGCAATTTTTCGATGTGATCGGCGTTTTCGGGGGTCGGGTCCCAGTGGAAACGGAGGCGCGGGAAGGCGCGCAATTCCACTCTCGCGGCAAGAGTCCGCCTCAGGAAACCGGAGGCAGATTCAAGTCCCGCGAGAACGTCTGTAGATCGGGATGTGCCTTCAATGGCCGAGACATATACGTCTGCAAAGGCAAGCTCCCTGTCTATCCTAACGTCGGTTACGAATATTTGTTTTAGACGCGGGTCGCTGATCTCGCGGATAAGCAGTTCCGAAAGTTCCTGGCGGATGCGGTCCGCAATACGTTGTAATCGAATTCCTGATGGCATATCTCTATTTCACCACAAACAAATGCACGCAAAGGTTAGCAGAAAAGCATTAGAGGATGGTTAATGGGCGGCTTGCTATAACTTACGAAGATTTTTCCACAACGTAGCAAACCAACTGGTCGCCGGGCTGGATGTCATTGAAGCTCTTGAAGCCCACACCGCACTCGAAGCCCTGACGGATTTCCTTCACGTCATCCTTCTCGTGGCGCAGGGAAGAGAGATCGCCTTCGTAGACCAAATCGGCGCCGTGATACAAGCGGACACGCGCGCCGCGCTTCAATTCGCCGTCGGTCACTTTGCATCCCGCAACGCGGCCAAACTTGGAGGCGGTGAAGACCTGCAAAACCTGCGCGCGCCCAATCACTTTTTCAACGACTTCCGGTTCGAGCATACCCTTGAGGGCTTTTTCGATGTCTTCCGTCATACGGTAGATGATCTCGTACAGGCGGATGTCCACGCCTTCCTTTTCCGCGAGACGGCGGGCGGCCACGTCGGCTTGCACGTTGAAACCAATGACGATGGCTGTGGAGGCCGAAGCCAGCATGACGTCGTTCTCGCCGATGTTTCCGGTTTCCGCATACAGGATTTTGATCCCGATCTCACCCTGGCCGAGTTTGTTCAACTCGACCACGATTGGATCGAGCGAGCCTTGCACGTCGGCTTTGACGATGAGGTTGAGTTCCTTCGCTTCACCGGCCTGGACGTTTGCAAACAGATCTTCGAGTGAGACTTTCTTCTTTGTTTGCGCCTTGGACTTGGCCGATTCCATGCGCTCAGCCACGATCTGGCGCGCCTCTTTTTCCGATGCGACCACCTGGAAGATGTCGCCGGCGGCGGGGACATCGTTCAATCCCAACACGGAGACAGGCGTGGACGGCCCGGCCTTCTTTACCGGCTTGCCCTTGAAATCGGAAATGGCGCGCAGTTTGCCGTGTGACGTCCCTGCCACGATGATATCGCCCGCATTCAGCGTTCCATTCTGGACGAGCAAAGTGGCAAGCGTGCCCCTGCTTTTGTCCACTTCCGCTTCGATGACGGTTCCGATCACCTTGCCGTTCGGGTTGGCTTTAATGTCGTTGCTGTCGGCCACGAGCAAAATGCCCTCGAGCAGATCGTCAATGCCTTTTTTCTGCTTGGCAGAGACCGGCACGACCATCGTATTTCCGCCCCAGTCATCCGGGACGAGTTCCTGCTCGGCGAGCTGTTGTTTGACGCGCTCCGGGTTGGCGTTCGGTTTATCCACCTTGTTCAGGGCCACGATCATCGGCACACGCGCGGCTTTGGCGTGCGCGATGGCTTCCTTCGTCTGGGGCATCACGCCATCATCCGCGGCAACGACGAGGATCACGATGTCCGCGCCCTGGGCGCCGCGTGCGCGCATTTGCGTGAATGCCGCGTGGCCGGGCGTATCCAAGAACGTGATCAAGCGTCCCTTATTTTCCACTTGATACGCGCCGATATGCTGTGTAATGCCGCCTGCTTCACCCGCGGCCACGTCAGTCTGGCGGATGGCGTCCAGCAGGCTGGTCTTGCCGTGATCCACGTGGCCGAGGATGGTCACCACCGGCGGGCGATTAATCAGCTTTGAAGCATCCTCCCCGGCAATGGCCTGACGCCAGAGCGGCACTTCGCCGGTCTCTTCCTTCAACGCCTCTTCCACAATTTCAGGGACGGCTTCAAAACCGTATTCGGCCACCACAATCGCGGCGGTATCAAAATCCACCGCCTGATTAATGGTCGCCATCACACCATTCGACATTAACTTTTTGATGAGATCAATGGGGCTTTTTTGGATCATCTGCGCCAAATCGCGGATCACGATGCTGGACGGCAGTTCGATCTTGTGTCCGTTGCTGCTCATAAGCCACCTCCTTCTGGAATGCAAACCGGCAATAAATCTGCCGATTTAATCTTGGAAATCACAACGAGTGCCGCAACCACATTATAAATTCAATGAAGTTGCGGTACGAGTGCCTATGAGCGCGTGGCTAATCGTTCACATCGGCTTACTCGTTGGCCTCTGCTGTTTGCGGCAGAGATTCCATAAATGTTACAAGTCGCGCGCGGTCTTCAGTGCTCAACTCAGTCTTTAATGCATGCGCCAGTGCGCCTTTCAAACCGCGCTCCCAGCAATCACGCTGGTCGTGCAAATACGCACCCCTCCCGGCCACTTTGCCGGTTGGGTCAACCTGTACCCCGTCTGCGCCGCGTACGACTCGCACCATCTGCCGTTTCGGCATGACTGTGCGGCAGCCCACGCAGGTTCGCTGGGGCACATGTTTTACACGGGTTACAGGTTTCTTAGACATACTCCTGAAAGACTTCGGAAGT
Source organism: Chloroflexota bacterium (assembly GCA_016235425.1). Classification (GTDB taxonomy): domain Bacteria; phylum Chloroflexota; class Anaerolineae; order Anaerolineales; family Villigracilaceae; genus JAKOVF01. The sequence continues at coordinate 90,184 of JACRLC010000015.1, forward strand.
CTGCTTTGACAATGTTCAACTGGAAGTCTCTAAAAGACTTTCGAAGCCTGAATGAGACTACCATTCCTCGCCGCCATCGCCATCGCCGCGTTTATGCTTCTTGCGGCCCACGACTTCGCCGAGATCCTCATCGAGCACCAATTCGACGCTTGCCTTCTTTTTCTTCTTACCCTTTTTCTTGTCGCCGCTGTCTTCGTCAGTCTCTTCGCCGGATTGGAAGATTTCAGGCTTCATCTTGAACAACTCATCCAGTGAGACGCCGTCCTTGGCATGTTCATCTTCCACGGCTTCGACGGCCTTCTTCGCTTCCTTCTTGGCCTCAGCCTGCTTCTCCGCAACCGGCTTTTCCTCCGCTGTGGCAGGTTCCGCCACAGCCTCCGCAACAGGGGCCTCTTCCGCTTTGACGGGTTCAGGCTCAGGCTCGGGGAACTTCAGCGCGGCCAGCGACTCTTCGATGTTTTGCATGGCCTTCGGTCCAACGCCGGGCAGTCCCAACACCTTGTTCGCGTCGGACTTGAGCGCGAGCATCAGATCGCCCACGGTCTCGAAGCCAGCCTCGACGAGGATGTTGAAAACGTGTTCCTTCATACCGGCCTGTTCGAGCGGCATCTGGAAGGCGGCGGTGGGCACTTCGGCGCGTGCCGCAGTGGTGCGTTCCTCCTCGGCGCGGACAGCCTCTTCCTTGATCTGGATCGTGCGGCGTTCCACGCGGTCCACGAACTGGCCGAGGGCGGTGTATTCTTCGGGTGTGATTGGGCGGCCTTCCGCTTTTTTCGCCAGGATTTCCTGGATCTGCGGTATGGCTTCCGCCGCGGCAGGCAACAGCGCGGCCAGAGATTGATCGCCCTGCAGCTTATTGAGCGAATCGCCTGCGGCCTCGGTGAGGGACTTGATGTCAATGCGCCAGCCGGTCAACTTCGCGGCCAGCCTTGCATTCTGTCCATCGCGGCCAATCGCGAGACTGAGTTGATCTTCACCGACCACAACCGTCGCAGTGCGCGCGCCTTCATTATCTGCAAGATACACACCGCTGACGCGCGCCGGGCTGATGGCTTTGGAAATATAAACAACGGGATCCTGGTCCCATTGGATAATGTCGATTTTCTCGTCGTGCAATTCCTTGACGATGGCCTGGATACGCACACCCTTGATGCCCACACATGCGCCCACCGGGTCAACGCCCGCCTGTGTGGCTGAAACGGCCACTTTGGCGCGCGCCCCCGGTTCGCGTGCGATGGCGCGGATCTCGACAATGCCGTGATAAATTTCTGGCACTTCGTTCTCGAGCAAGCGGCGCAGGAAATTACGATGCGCGCGTGAGAGAATGATCTGCGGACCGCGTGAGCCGTCCTTCACTTCCAAAACAACCGCGCGGATGCGGTCGTGTAATTTCAATCGTTCGCCGGGGACTTTCTGGTTATTGGGCATCACACCTTCGGCCTTCATATCCAGACCGATGGTCGCGCCCTGCGCGTTCGTGGCTTGCACAATGCCTGAAACGATCTCGCCCACCTGCCGCTCGAAATACTGCATCTGGTTCGAACGCTCTGCCTCTCGGATGCGTTGCTGGATCACCTGGCGCGCGGTCTGCGCGGCCACGCGGCCAAAGTCTGCGGGGGTGGTTTCGACCACCACCATGTCGTTGAGTTGGGCTTCAGGGTTGACCTTGCGTGCAACTTCCAACAACACTTCCGTGCGGTCGTCTACAACGTCATCCACCACTTCCTTCTCAGCATAGACGGTGACTTTCCCCGTATCGGGGTCAACCTTGGCTTCAACATGCTGCGCGGTGGAAGCATTGACTGCGCGCCGGTAGGCCGAAACCATCGCCGACTCGATCGCGGTCAGGATCACTTCCCTGGAAAGTTGTTTCTCTTCCAGCACTTCATTGAATGCCAGGGCAAACTCGTTTTTCGTCATGATACTTGCTCCATTACTCCTACAAAGTACCGCATAAATAACCAAACTGGATTTGCCAGATCTTCCCGCGATTTTTGTCAAAAAGCCTGGTTACTTATGCAACAAGCGGTATTTACAAGCAGAAAAGTGGGGGTTGCCCACTTCTCGTTGCTTCCGGTATTGGTTCTGCGTGCAGGAGGATTCTAGCACATGGGGGATAAGATGGGAAGGGTATAATATTGGTGATTACCCACAAGTCCGTATCCGACATTCAAAGCCTCAAAGCCAGAGCATTCTGCCGCGAATTTCGCTAATTCACACGGATTTTTAAAACCAATTCGCGAAAATTCGTGAAATCCGCGGCTGAGGTTTTGCTTTTTTTCTCTGAAATTGGCGGGCGTAAAAGATGTGGGTAATCACTAGGAAAGTTGAAATCGTCAAGTGGAGTAAAATTGCGCAGGAGATTCCATGCCGCCATTCCTGCAATTTCTAATTCGCCGCATTTTGCTCGCACTGGCCTCGTTGATGATCATCACCATGTTGTTGTATGCGGGAATGATGATAACGCCGCCGGAAGCGCGCGCTCGTTTGTATTTGCCGCCGGGCAAGGGAGGCGAGAGAACCACCGAAGCTGTGATTGATGGATATATCGAAAAATATCACCTGGACGAACCGTATTTGATTCAATACGCTTACTGGGTGCGTTCACTGCTGAAAGAATCGTGGGGATATAGTCCGACATTGAACAAGTATGTTTTGCCTTCTCTTTTGCAACGGACTCCGGTTACGCTTGAATTGGCTTTGCTTTCCCTAATTCTGCTCGTCCCATTGGGACTCGCCAGCGGATTGATTTCTGGTTGGAGGCCTCGTCAGGCTTTCGACCATGCTTTTCGGTCTGTGGCTTTCATTGGCACCTCCACGCCTCCATTCATTCTGGCGATGGTGCTTCTGTCCATTTTTTATATCAACCTCGGGTGGTTTGGGCCGGGGAGGTTGGATGCCGAGCTGATCTATGAGCTTTCCAGTTCGTCCTTTCGAACTTATACCGGAATGCTGACCATTGACAGCCTGCTCAACGGCAGGTTTGATATTTTGATTAATGCCTTGCAGCACCTCGCGATGCCGGTCATGACGCTGTCCGTTTTTCATTGGGCTACGCTTGGACGGATCACCCGCGCCACCATCATGGGCGAGAAAAACAAGGAATACATCATTGCGGCAAAAGCACGCGGCGTCAGGGAAAATCGTTTGATATGGCGCCATGCCCTGCGCGCTGTATTAGCCCCCTCACTGACAACCATGGGATTATCCGCCGCTTCCATCGTGACGGGTATCTTTGTTGTTGAGATCATCTACAACCTGAAAGGCGTGTCAGAAGTCATCGTAGTTTCGATGCGGAGCGCGCCGGATGCCCCCGCCGCGCTTGGCTTTGCCGTTTACAGCGTCATCATGGTCATTGGTCTCATGCTTTTTCTAGACGTTCTGCAGGCCGCGCTTGACCCCCGCGTCCGTGAGGAGGTCTTGAAGGCATGAGGATCATCCGTCGCTTTTTCTCGTACTGGCAAAATTGGCTTGGTGTTTTTCTTCTTTTGGCATTTGTTTTTGTCGCATTAGCCGCGCCCATCCTGTCACCGGCAGATGCCAAAACCACGGGGACGTTTAAAACGGTTGGCCGCGCTACCGATTTCATCCCGCATCCACCGGATGAGAAGGCGTTGCTCGGTACTCTGCCCGGGCAGGTGGATGTGTATCACACATTGATCTGGGGGACGCGCGATGCCATGCAGTTTGGCCTGATGGTTGCCGTCGGAGCATTTTTATTCGGGGTCATATTCGGGGCGGTTTCGGGTTATGCGGGCGGAATGCTCAATGGTTTCATGATGCGGCTTTCCGATGCTTTTCTGACCTTCCCGTTGATTGCAGGCGTTGCCATTCTTCAACAACTTGTAGCGATCACCATTGAGTCGATGGGCGGCATATTTTATTTCAATGTAGCTCGCTTCGGAAGAGTGGTCTATTTCCAGTTCGAACCGCCGGCCTGGGTGAATTTTCTCATGGATGTGGATCCGCTTTTGATCTGCCTCATCATCTTTTCGTGGGTTCCTTACGCGCGCCTGGTCAATACGATTGTCATGACGTTGAAGCGCTCGGAATTCATCCAGGCGGCGCAGGCGCTGGGGGGCGGCCCGTTCTGGGTCATCCGGCGTCATCTCCTCCCGAATTCGATTGGTCCCGCACTGGTGCTGGCCGCGCGCGATGTGGGGAATGCCGTTATTCTTCAGGCCACTTTCACGTTTATCGGTATGGGCAGTGTATCTTCATGGGGATTGTTGCTTTCCATGGGGCGCGACTGGGTGATTGGCCCGGGCGGAAATGTTTTTCAATACTGGTGGGTATTTATACCTACCACACTCGTTGTGATGTTGTTTGGAATTACCTGGAATATCATCGGCGATGGCTTGAGCGACGCGTTCCATCCTGATTCGGGCAAGAGGCGGTTTGTCTTTGCGGATATTCAAGTGGAGCCGGGAGTGGTCGATTCCATTCAAGACCGTCGAGCGGGTCAATACGTTCAACCCAGGCATCTGGTTGGGCGGCCTATTCCACCGCCTCATCCTGAGACTCAAATATCTGTCAGGAACTCCATCATTCTTCAGACTGCCAGGGATGCCGTGATAAATAAAAACCTGCCGAAAGCGCTGGAAGCGTACGTTTTTTTAATCAAACGTTCAAGACTGCTGGATGTAGTTATAAAAGATCTCACTGCTCTCGTGCGATTATTTTCAACCGAACCGCAATTATGGAAAACGCTGGGCGACGCCCTGGCTCGTTCAGGCAACCAGGATTTTGCAAACAAGGCGTATGCCCAGGCCGAAGTTGTGGCGAGGAAACATGGCCAGGGTTAATGGGCTTGACTCATCGAGTTTGTTTGACTTACGATTGCTTTATTAATGGATAACCTGCGCCGCCTCATTTCTGACCCTGACCTGCTTCCGTTACCGAAGCATGATCTCATCCGCCGGATCGCGGACCAATCTGCCGCGCTGGGAATGCCTTGCTGCCTCGTGGGCGGATTTGTGCGCGACGTGTTGCTGAAACAACCGCTCAACGACTTTGACATCGTGATGGAAGGCGATGCAATTAAATTAGGAAAGGCGCTGGTCAAGGAATTCGGCGGGAGGCTCACCACGCATTCCAAATTCAAAACCGCGACATGGTTCATCGGCGATAACGAATTTCTCGACCTCATCACTGCACGCTCGGAAACTTACACTCAAGCTGGCGCATTGCCTACCGTCAAACCATCCACCGTTGAAGATGACCTGCGCCGCCGCGACTTTACGATCAACGCCATGGCAATGCGGATTGACGGCGATCACTTCGGTGAATTGCTCGATCCATTGAATGGACAGAAAGATTTGCAAGCTGGGATAATCCGCGTTTTGCATCCCCGTTCATTTGTGGACGATCCCACGCGCATGTTACGCGCGGTCAGGTATGAGAAGCGGTACGGATTCCAGATTGAGGCAGGAACATTGCGCCAGTTCAATGATGAAGCGCGCTTGGTTCTGTCCCAACTCAGCGGCGAACGCCTGCGCCACGAATTTGACTTGATGTTCGATGAAGAAAATGCCCTGTCTATGCTTGCGCGCGCGTCGGAGTTGGGATTACTTCAACCCATTCATTCAGTTTTGGCATGGGATGAAAAAATTAAAGCGCGATTTCTTCTCTTCCTCGAGAATAGACTTCCCGTAACCCAACTGCATCTGTGGGCGGTTTGGCTGATGAGCTTATCTTCGGCTGAGATCAAATCACTGGGCAAACGGCTGGATTTCACGGCTGAGACTTTGAAATGTGCGCTGGCGGCTTCCTCCATTTTTCAAAGCCTGAATGCAATCCCTGATATGAGGCCGAGTCAATGTACGGAGTGGCTGGACGAAATGCCTGTTGATGCGGTGTTCGCTGTCTCCAAGTCTATCCCGCAGGAGAAGCCGCGTAAAATGCTTGATACTTATCTGGCAAAGTGGATGCACATCAAAGTCCATACCGCCGGCGATGACTTAAAAAAACGCGGCCTTCCACCTGGGCCGAAATACAAGGAAATCCTCCGCCGCCTGCGCGCCGCCTGGCTGGATGGGGAGGTGGAATCGGTGGAGCAGGAAGAACGGTTGTTGGATATATTGCTGGAAAATAAAGGAGCGACTCGTTGAGCCGCTCCTTTTATCTATCTCGCCCTTGCCCGCGCGGACAAATCAATCAGCAACGGACGCAATCTCTCCGGCGCGGTCGTATCGCTGGTGTGGACGGTGTGCTGGCGCGTGTCGGTGGTCACGGTGATGGTGTAGAGGAATGAATCAGGGACGGGCGGTTTGGCGGGGGAGTCTGGAAGGTTGAAGAAATCCGATTCGTCAATCAGCAGGCTGAGGGTCTGGGCTTGATCGGGCGGAAGTTCATCCAGATTTAGATTTAAGGTGACTTTCCGTCCCATGAATCCGCCGGAACGTTCAAATTCAATCCTAGTCATTTTGCCAGGCCCACCGCGCGCAGGACAGCCGTAAGGCAACCCTCACCTTGCGGAGGCGCGCCGACAGCGATACCGACCTCCTCCCAGCCTTTCTTGACCGCATTTTGTTCGAGGCTGTTTGCGCCGAACAATTCACCAGCGGCCTCGAAGGTAAGATTGGCGGCATCTTGAAAATTCGAGGTGCTATTGAGTTTATCGGCCAGTGTCTTGTACCAGATCTGACCGGCCTTCTCCCAGGCATTGCCGCCGATCTCGATGGATGCAACGTAGAACGCGTGGTTCGGAATTCCTGAGTTGATGTGCACGCCGCCGTTGTCCTCTATCGTATTGACGTAATTGCTCATGTGCGCGGGCTGCGGGTCCTTGCCAAGCACGGGATCGTTGTAGGCTGTGCCGGGTGCTTTCATGGAGCGAATGCCCACGCCGTTGACGTTGGAAGTGAACAGCCCTTCGCCGATGATCCAATCGGCCTGGCCCGCGGTATCGCCGCGCAACCGCTGTTTGACAAGCGAGCCGAATACGTCCGACATGGATTCGTTCAATGCGCCCGGCTGGCTGAAGTAATTCAAGTTTGCTTCAAACTGGGTTACACCGTGCGTCAGTTCGTGGCCGATCACATCGAGGGAGGCTGTGAAGCGCCTGAAGAGTTGTTCCGCCGGGGGCAGGTCTTCGTCGCCGTCTCCGTAAACCATTTGCTTTCCATCCCAGAAAGCGTTGTCAAACCCCTTTTGATAATGAACGGTCGAATCCAGGCGCATGCCGTTATTATCAATGGAGTTCCTGCCATATACTTCAAAAAACATGTCGTAAGTTGCGCCCGCACCGTCGAAGGCTTCGTTTACGGCAGTATCTGTCGAGATGGGATCGCCTTCCGTACGTACGAGGGTGCCGGGCAGTTGCGATCCGTTTTTGGCATCGTAGACATTACGCTGCTTGGTTGGGGCGCGCATCATTGCCGCGCGCTCGACCATTTCCTTTTGGAAGCGCAGGCTTCGGATTTCGTTCGAGTGGCTGAGCGTTGCCAGTGCCAGGGTGCGTTGATTGGCCGTCCCTTTCTCGCCGATCTCGCGCAACATGTGCGGGGGAATGATGCAAAGAATATTTCGAAGTTTGTGCATGGTGTTCTCCTTGGTTACAAGTAAGCCGATGATATGAGTATACAACTCCAAATTATGAATTTCAACTACCTGCGCGGGCAAGTTCCCGAAACATGGGTTAAAATCAGCGCATGACCGAACACAAAATCCTCATCACCGATGGCCTGGACGAAAGCGGACAGGCCATCTTGCGCGCCTCTGCGACAGTGGACGACCGTTCCGGCATCCCGGCAGAGGACTTGCTCAAAGCGATTCCCGATTATTCAGCCCTCATCGTTCGCGGCCGGACGAAGGTAACTGCTTCCGTTATCGAAGCAGGAACCAGGCTGAAAGTGATCGGACGCGCCGGGGTCGGCGTGGACAACATTGACCTTGAAGCCGCCAAAGCCCGCGGCGTGACCGTGGTCAATGCGCCCGTGTCCACTTCGCTGGCCGTTGCCGAATTGACCTTCGGACTGCTCCTCGCGCTTGCCCGCGAATTTTCCCGCGCCGACTCGGCCATGAAGCAGGGTCAATGGCTCAAGAAGGAACTCGAAGGTATCGAGCTGAACGGCAAGACGCTCGGCATTGTGGGCGTTGGCCGTATTGGCATGGAAGTTGCCAAACGCGCCCAGGCCTTCGGCATGAACATTGTCGCGTATGATCCGCTTGTGCCCGCCGAAGAAATCCAGAAACGCGGCGCGGAGCCGGTCGCCTTGGACGAGTTATATGACTGCTCGGATTTCATCTCCCTGCATCTGCCGCTGACCGTCCAAACGCGCGACATGGTTGGCCCGCTGGCTTTTTCACAAATGAAAAATGGTGTGCGGATCGTGTGCGCGGCGCGCGGCGGGATCATTGACGAAGCCGCGTTGCTCGATGCGTTGAACAGCGGCAGAGTCGCTGGCGCGGCGCTGGATGTCTTTGCTTCCGAGCCTCCCGGTGCGACGGAACTGGTCAAGCATCCCAAAGTGATCGCCACGCCGCATATTGGCGCGCAGACCGCCGAAGCGCAAACCCGCGCTGCAAATGACATTGCCGCCGAAGTGCTGGCGGCCTTGCAGGGCCAGTCCCTGCGTTGGAAGGTTACATAATTTTTTTATGTCATTGCGAGGAGCGTTCGTTGCGACGAAGCAATCTCCAACTAGACGGGGAAATCTCCTTGGTGGGATTTTCCTGTTAAATGGGGAGATTGCTTCGGGCGGAAAAACACTGCCCTCGCAATGACATGTGCAATTGGAGAATTTTATGTCTGAAAAACTCGATCAACTGAAAGAAATTCTTGGGGAGGTCACAGACCTCCGAAATGCGTCTGCCGTGCTTGGCTGGGACCAGCAGGTCAACATGCCTCCCGGCGGCGCGGAAGCGCGCGGCAACCAGCTTGCCACACTCGGCAAACTGGCGCAGATCAAGTTCACGTCGGACGAAGTGGGAAAACTCCTCGATGAGTTAAAAGCCGAATACGCGGGAGCAGACCCGGGGTCCGATGATGACGCGGCGCTTGTTCGAGTCACCGCGCGGGATTACGATAAGGCTGTCCGCGTTCCGCCCGAATTTGTCGCCGAATCCGCCATCGTCACGACCAAGGCGCACGAAGCATGGATGGAAGCGCGTCAGAAGTCCGACTTCTCGATCTTCCAGCCTCATCTCGAAAAGGTCGTTGATCTCGTCAAGAAATACATCACGTTTTTCCCGCCTGCGGATCATCCGTATGACACCCTGCTCGATGATTTCGAACCGGGCATGAAGACTGCCGACGTGAAAGTAATCTTCGACAACCTGCGGCCAAAGCAGGTGAAGCTGATCAAAGCCATCAGCCAGAGCAAACAGGTGAAGGATGATTTCCTGCGCAAGAAATATAACGAGAAGAAGCTATGGGATTTCGGTGTAAACGTTGTCACCAAGTTTGGCTACGATTGGAGCAAGGGCCGCCAGGATAAGGCCCCGCATCCGTTTTGCACGAGCTTCGGCTTGAACGATGTTCGCATCACCACGCGCTTCGAACCGGATCATCCAACCGCGATGTTGTTCAGCACCATGCACGAAACCGGCCACGCACTGTACGATGGTGGGAGTCATCCATCCTATGAACGCACACCGTTGATGGGCGGCGCGTCGCTCGCGATTCACGAATCGCAATCGCGCATGTGGGAAAATCTCGTTGGCCGCTCCATGCCTTTTTGGGAACACTTTTATCCCGAATTCAAAAAGACATTCCCCGCGCAGTTGGACGGCGTGAGTTTGAAGTCGTTTTACAGAGCCATTAACAAGGTGGAACCTTCGCTTATCCGCGTGAATGCAGATGAGGCCACTTACAACCTGCACATCATGCTGCGCCTCGAGTTGGAGATCGAAATGGTCGAAGGCAAGGTCGCGGTCAAAGACCTGCCCGAAATCTGGAATACCAGGATGAAAGTGTATCTTGGCATCACGCCTCCCAACGATGCCCTCGGCGTTTTGCAGGACATTCACTGGTCGGGCGGCGCGATCGGTTATTTCTCCACCTACGCGCTCGGCAACCTTGTCTCGGCGCAATTGTGGGAGAAGATCAACAAGGACATTCCCGACCTTGACGAGCAAATCCGCAAAGGCAGGTTCGATGCCTTGCTCACATGGCTGCGCGAAAAGGTTCATGTCCATGGGCGCAAATTCGATCCGCAGGATTTGGTCCGGAAAGTGACCGGCTCGAAGATCGACGCCGCACCGTATGTCCGCTACTTGACAAAGAAGTACAGTGAAGTTTACGGGCTTTGATTCAGATCGTCCCGCAGGCTTGGATGGAGAATGGCTGGTTTATCCAACGCCTGCGGGACATTGATTCCCAAAATTCATGCTCAGAAGATTAATTGCACTCGCCTCCCTTTCTGGACTTTTAGCTGGCTGCGCCTCGACAGCCACATCTGCCCCCACGCCCTATCCTCCCGATTACCTCCCGACAGTCGTCGCATTGACCGGGCAGGCCGCGTTTGCCACATCCTTTGCGCTGACGCCCACAATCCCGCCAACGGAGACCCTGCTGCCCACGGAAACACCAATCCCGTCAACGCCTGCGCCGACTCTCTCGCCAACGCCCGAAGGCGGGTTCACCGAATACGCGCAGATTCACTTTCTCAGCCCCGGCCCGATGTCGAAGGTTGTGTCGCCGATCAATTTGCAGATGCTGGTTTTCCCTGGTGACAGCGGGATCGTGAGAATCAACCTGCTTGGCGAGGATGGCCGTCCGCTCTCGGCAAAACAACAACGCATATCCAACGAAACTGGCAGTGTGTTTACGACGGAGAAGATCCCGTTTGAAATCCGCGCGGTTTCGGAGGTGGGGTATATTCAGGTCAGTACCAAAGATGATAAGGGACGCATGGAAGCCTTGAACACCATGCCCATACTCCTGTTTTCAACCGGCTCGGATGAAATCACGCGACCGGGAAACATGATCTATGAGCGCGTAATGTTTGATGGACTGAAAAATGAGGATGCTGTTTTCGGCGGCGTACTCTCGCTTAAGGGAAGGATTTGGCCGTTCAATACCCAGCCCGTCTTCTTTGACCTGACCCTTCCCGATGGAAAAGTTGTCGGGAACCGCATGTTGGTGTTTAATGGTGTGGAGACCCAGCCCTTTGCAACCACGCTCCCATATAAAGTCTCGGAGCCGAGCATGGCCCGGCTCACAGTCCGCCAGGATGATCCGGTACTGAAAATGGCGATGTATGTGTATACGTTGGAAGTATTGTTGAATCCATAGTGACTGGTGATTACCCACAAGTCCGCATACGTCATTCAAAGCCTCAAAGCCAGAGCATTTTGCCGCGAATTTCACTAATTCACACGGATTTTTAAAACCAATTCGCGAAAATTCGTGGAATTCGCGGCTGAGGTTTTGCTTTCCAAAGCCCAATGGTATAATGCAGTCCGTTCTTCCCGTAATCGGGGTGTGGCTCAGACCGGTAGAGCGCACGGTTCGGGTCCGTGAGGTCCCGAGTTCAAATCTCGGCACCCCGACCAATGCAAGGAATCACCGCCAACCCGAGGCGGTGATTTTGTTTTAAGCCTATAATGTAGATTGCATTTCCAAACGATTCCTCGGAATTGCTCAATGAAAGGATAAGAACCATTTTATGAAGAACAGAAAAATAATCATAAGCCGCGATAAAAAGATTGCCCTGGTGGCGCATGACAATAAGAAGCGCGACCTGTTGGAATGGGCCAAATTCAATCGCGATCTCCTGGCCCACCATAAACTGTTTGCCACGGGTACCACCGGAGAAAAGCTGGAACACGAGCTCGACCTTGAGATCAACAAGCTTCAAAGCGGACCTTTAGGCGGCGATCAGCAAATCGGTGCGAAGATCGTGAGCAACGAAATCGACTTCCTGATCTTCTTTTGGGACCCGCTTGAGCCGTTGCCTCACGACCCCGATGTCAAGGCATTGTTACGCATGGCGGTGGTTTGGAATATACCCATTGCCTGCAATCGAGCCTCAGCCGATTTTATGATCTCCTCGGCACTGATGGACCGGGAATACAATCGTCTTGTGCCCGATTACGATGAATACCTGACGCGTAAGGTCGGGTGATGTGTTTTTTGATAATTTTGACCCACTTTACTTGATTTCTAGGTGGATATGATGTAGAATATTAATAACTGCTTAACAAAGCAACGGTTCGAATTAGGAGCAGTTCCTTACTGGTATTTCATCTTCAACAAAGAGGCGGGCGATCATCACAATTGTATGTCGGCAAAGGGGATTATCAGTAAGGGACATTTACCATAACCTGTCCAAGGATGGATGCAGTATGGCATTGCAATGGTATGTTCTGAAAAGCAAACCTAATAAAGAAGATGTGCTTTATAGGCAAGTCACTATGCGGGGATTTGAGGCCTTTTTTCCTTGTTTGGACGTTAATCCGGTCAACCCACGGGCGCGAAAGACGAAGCCATATTTCCCTGGTTATATGTTTGTTCGTGTTGCCCTTGGCGAAGTCGGTTTGTCCGCGTTCCAGTGGATGCCTTATGCCGCGGGACTGGTAAGTTTCGATAAGGAACCTGCCATCATCCCAAACGACATGATGCGGGCTCTCTGCAAGAGCATCGAAGCGCTTCAGAAAAAGAAGGTTGTTGATAGCCAGCGCTTCCAGCCTGGAAATATGTTAACCGTCAATGAAGGACCTTTTGCCGGGTATGGGGCCATCTTTGATACCAACCTTCCGGGCAATGACCGCATCCGCATACTGCTTATGCTCGCAAGAGGGAGGCAGATGTCCGTTGAGCTGCCTGGTTCCTACGTTCAAATGAAAGAGTGATCGTTTATTGTATTGCGCTTGGGACACGTTTGAAGGATTGCCATCGTCAGCATTTATTATTGGCAGATTTGATCGTGAAGTGATTTTAGCGTTCGGAGAGTTATCATGAATATTATGGTCATTGATAATCACATTCTGTTTCGGGAGGGGGTTGTCAGTTTGTTGAATAAACAGCGTGACATGGATATTGTGGGGGAGTGTGATGTCAGCTACCTTGCGGTGCAAAAAGCCATGGAATGGAATCCTGATATCATATTAATGGATACCGGGTTGCTCTATGCAGACGGTCTCGGCTTGATGAAACAAATCCTGTCCCAGCGGCCGAAAATTTCGTTCATTATCCTTACCGCGCAGGATTCAGATGAGCGGTTCTATGAAATGATCAAGAACGGGGCCAAGGGATATCTTCCCAAGAATATCAACAAGCCGATATTGCTGGCTTCCCTGCGCGCGCTTGACCGAGGCGAGGCTGTGATTCCGCGAACGCTGGTGGCTAAAGTTCTTGGTGAATTTACCCGATTGGGAAAACTGGTTTCGAAAAACAACAGTGAAAAAGACCTGAGTCTATTGACTTATCGAGAGTTGGAAGTTTTAAAGATCCTGAGAACACGCGCCACCAACCGCGAAATAGCAGAACAATTGGTCATTTCTGTAAACACGGTCAGGGTCCATGTTAGGAACATTCTCGAGAAATTAAACATGCGGAATCGCCGGGAGGCTTCCGATTTTGCCAAACGGGTGGATTTGCTCGAAGCCGGGTCGGCGCCATCGAAGGGTGAATATCAGTTTGACGGCTGGAAACACAGTTCAATATAGGATGGAAATGGATTAATCCGTTTCCATGAATTACTAGTCCTTTAATAGTTAGCAAGGGATTAGTTATGACTATTGGTTTTAGGCGGGAAACATATATGATTGGTAGATAACAAGATAAAAATCATCCGAATAACAGGAATATCCATATGCGAGTCATTGTTTTTTGCAAAGAATATTTGCTGGCGTCTGCCATTGAGAGTCTGCTGACCGGCGAGGGTGATTTGATCTCGTTGAATTTTACAAAAAACAAAAGTGACTTGAACAATAACATATTGAATTTCAACCCCAACGTTATCATCACTGATGATGAAAGCATCCCTGATGTCAAGTTTGAATTTGCTGAACTGCTTCGAGCACAAATTGGATTGAAGATATTGGTCGTGAACAAGGAACAAAATCTGATCAATTTGTTCGTGTGCCAAAAAATCCCGATTACAAGATCGGGCGATCTCCTTCAGGCAATTTATTCATGATAAAAAATACCCGTCCCTGTTCGGTGGTTGTCTATTAAGGGACGGTAATCAGCGGGCGCATCTGGCGCGGGGGAGGCACAAGTTGTTTCTGGGGCAAAATCAGACAATTAATGTCGGAAGGGCGGAGCGTGCAAACAGGCAGGCATGAGTTTTTACTGGTTCTTTGTGCCCGCCTGACTATTTCATAATCTTAGAGGTCTGAATACAAATGAATACTTCCACAATCACGATACACCCGACGGCCAGCGTTTCCGATGATGCAAGTATCGGCGCGGGAACGCGCATTTGGAACCAATCACAAGTAAGGGAAAACGTGCGTATCGGGGAAGACTGCAACATCGGCAAGGATGTTTACATTGATTTCAGCGTTGTGATCGGCGACAATGTCAAGATCCAAAATGGCGCATTGATATACCACGGGACCACCATCGAGTCCGGGGTCTTTGTTGGTCCGGGTGCGATTTTCACGAACGACAAAAGGCCGCGTGCAATCAACCCGGATGGAACGCTTAAAGGGAATTCCGATTGGGTGGTGGGGGAGACACGCGTCTGTTATGGCGCTTCAATTGGGGCAGGTGCAGTTATCCTTCCAGATGTAACCATTGGCAGGTTTGCCCTGATTGGCGCCGGCGCGGTCGTGACTTCCAATGTCCCGGCACATGCACTGGTAATGGGAAACCCGGCCCGCCAGGATGGTTATGTGTGTTCTTGTGCTACAAAACTTGTTGGGGACGGTGGACAGCAATTTCATTGTCCAGCCTGTGGGGAGCGGTTTGAATTCGTGCAAGCGTAGGAGGCAATAAAAATGAAACGCATCCCAATATCAAAACCAGACATTACAGATTCTGAAAAAGCCGCAGTGATGGAGGTTCTGGAATCCGGTTTCCTGGCACAGGGACCACGCACGGCCCTCTTTGAAGAACAATTTGCACAGCTCTGCGGGGTAAGACATGCCATTGCCGTATCAAACGGAACGTGCGCCCTGGTGGCTGCCTTGCTGGCGAATGATATCGGCCCGGGGGATGAAGTTATCACGACGCCGTTCACTTTTATGGCAACCGCCAATGCGATTCTTTTTACAGGCGCAAAGCCGGTATTTGTGGATATTGACGGGGAGACCTTTAATGTGGATCCGCAGTTGATCGAGGCTGCCATCACTCCCAGGACAAAAGCCATCCTGCCCGTGCATCTCTATGGGCAGATGTGCGAGATGGAGGAAATCCGGGCAGTGGCAGACAGACATGGTTTGAAACTCATCGAAGATGCCTGCCAGTCGGTCGGTGCATCCTATAAAGGCAAAATGGCGGGAAGTTTTGGAACGGGCACATTCAGCTTCTACGCCACTAAAAATCTGATGACCGGTGAAGGCGGCATGGTCACAACCAATGATGATGTGATTGCTGAAAAATGCCGCATGATCCGCAGTCATGGAATGAAACAACGTTATTACCATGAGATGGTGGGCTATAACTTTCGTATGATGGATCTTCAGGCGGCTATTGGGCTGGCGCAATTGGAGAGGTTGGAAACCATGACGGCCAGGAGGCGGTTTAATGCCGGGTTTTTGAACAGGCATATCGAAGCGGTCAGCATCCCAAAGGTCCGGGAGGGATGCGGGCATGTTTGGCATCAGTACACGGTTCGGGTGAATGGAGGCCGCAAAAGGGATGATGTCGTCCGGCATATGAACGAAGCCGGAATAGACGTGGGCGTTTATTATCCGGTGCCGGTCCATAAACAGAAATCCATTCAGGCGGTGATCGGTGATGTGACGATGCCTGTGGCGGAGAAGATGGCAGGGGAGGTTTTGTCGCTCCCGGTCCATCCCCTTTTATCGGAAGAGGAGCTTGCGATGATCGTGGCGGAGATAAATAAACTATGACCCGGGTTGCCGTTGTGGGAGTGGGCACGATGGGGCGAAATCATGTCCGCGTTTACAGTGAGATTCCTGACGCCGAACTGGCGGCCATTGTGGACCAGAATACGGCGGCGGCTGAATCGCTGAGCCGTATGTATCACGTTCCGCTCTATTCGGATTTTCGTGAAATGGTGGAGAGGGAACGCCCTGAGGCGATTTCAGTGGCCGTTCCAACCGAATTCCATTATGAGGTCGTTAAGCAATTGCTGGAGATGGGTTGTAATGTGCTGGTTGAAAAGCCGATCGCGGCCACGCTAAGCCAGGCCTGGGAGATGATTGACCTTGCGAATCAGAAGGGCGTGGTGTTGACGGTTGGACATATCGAGCGCTTCAACCCCGCGGTCATAGACCTGAAACGCCGACTGGAAAACGGCGAATTGGGAAGGGTGTTTCAGGTGCATGCCCGGCGGGTGGGACCTTTCCCTACCCGGATACAGGATGTGGGTGTGATCAAGGACCTGGCAATCCATGACCTGGACATCATGCACTATCTGACCGGCACGTACGTGAATCGGGTTTATGCCGAGGCCAGGTCGACCCTTCATGAAAGTTGTGAAGATATGTTCGTCGGCACGCTTCATTTCCTGGACAATACGCTTGGCCTGCTTGAAATCAATTGGCTCACACCGACGAAGATCAGGGAGTTGTACATTACCGGCGACCGCGGCATGTTCCGGGTGAATTACATAACCCAGGACCTGTGCTTCTTTGAAAATGCCGAGTACACCGGGAGCGATTGGACGTCATTGAGTCTGATTCGGGGTGTAAGCGAAGGGTCGATCATTCAATACGCGATCAAGAAGAAGGAGCCGCTTCGCACCGAGCTTGAAACATTTATCGCTCACATTCAAGGGAAGGACGCCCGCGTTGTCAGCGGCATGGATGCAATCGAAGCTTTGCAGATAGCGATGGCATTGGTGGAATCGGCAAAAATGTCAAAAATGATAAAGGTAGATAGTCATGACAGTTTCCAGTTCCCCTCAACTTTTGCAAAGGGGTCTGTTCTCTACGAGGACAAGGGAGGTCCAGCCGCGGCCCCTGGTCTTCAAACGGGTAACTGATCTGGCCGTATGCACGTTATTATTGCCGTTTTTCCTGGTCGCAATGGCCGTCATCGCAATATTGATCGTGCTGGATTCCCCGGGTTCGCCGATTTTTATCCAGGAACGGATCGGGTTGGGAGGAAAACGATTTCGTGTTTATAAATTTCGCACACTGGTACGCAGCCGCAGCGATAAGGCAGAACGCGATTATATGAAGGAATTCATATCGGGACGGGTAAAAATCGGCGACGGCGCTTTGCACAAGCCCATTCCCAAAAATGATTTTACGCGGGTGGGCAGGTTTTTACGCAAATCGAGCCTGGATGAGTTGCCCCAGATTTTCAATGTGTTTAAAGGTGAAATGAGTCTGATCGGTCCCCGGCCAAATGTCCCATGGGAAGTGGAGTTTTATCAACTCTGGCACTATGAACGCCTGCATGCCCTGCCCGGCATCACCGGTATGGCGCAGGTAATGGGAAGAAGCAGTATCTCCTTCGATCAGATCGTTCGTTTCGATATTCAGTATGTGCGCTATCAAAGCATTCAGTTGGATTTGTGGATTGCATGGCGGACATTCAAGACCGTTTTTTCCGGCAGAGGGGCCGGTTGATCGGAAATGCGGTAAAAGAAGAAGGCTCAAATGATGATCAAAGATTATATTCGTTTGCTCGTGAAGCGGTGGTGGCTGCTGGCACTGGCGTTTATCGTTGTCTTTGCGAGCACCTACGTTTGGACGAGCAGGCAAACACCGGTGTACGAATCTCATGCCACGTTCGTCATACGGCCCCGCTCAGGGACGGTTGTCAGCGATGATTTTATTAAAGCCCTGGATACGATCAGCAACCGTTCGGAGATCAACTCAACTTTTGCCGAAGTTTCCTCCAGCAAGTCCATCCGGGAACAGGCCATCAAAAAGATGAACCTGTCATCCGATCAGCGCAAAGGTCTGTCTGCGACAGGCAGCGTCATCGCCGGGACAAATATCCTGGAGATCACCGCGCAAAGCCATGATCCTGTTATCGCTCGCGACTTTGCAGATGCAGTTGGGGCGGAGACGGTTGATTACGTCAAGAATCTTTACGATGTGTATCAATTGGAGGGTCTCGATTCTGCCAACACTCCCTCCAAACCCATCAAGCCCGACCTGGTTCTTAATTTAACACTGGGCGCTTTTCTGGGACTGGCATTGGGTGTGGCTTTGATATTCCTGTTGGAAGCCCTCAAACCCTCCTACAAGGAACTGGACACTTTTAATATCATTGACCGCGAGACGGGCGCGTACAACAAATCCTACCTGACGCACCGTCTCTTTCAGGAAATGGTGCGGACGCGGCGGACGAAATCGCCGCTCTCGCTGGGGCTTGTGAAAGTGAACTTCAACGGCGGCGGGCTTTCTGAACCTGAACAAGCCGAAGCCCTGCGAATGGTGAAAATCCTGACCGAGAAGTCCATCCGGGAAGAAGACATTTTGGTGCGCTTCAACGGTGTCACTTTTGCCATCCTGTTCCCCGACCTGCCCCTGGAATCTGCGCGAGACTCCCTGGAAAACGTGAGACAGGTCATTGGTTCGGTGGCGCATGATATGAACGGGGCAAATGGACATTCTCACATTGACAGTTATTCGAGTGTGGTCTCTTATACCGGGGGACGGGTGAGCCAGGAACGATTTGTGGAGCAGGCGCTCCAGGGACTTCAAAATATCAGCCCGCAATAAGCCCGCAACCCGGATTGTCATGGAAAAGCAACTCGACCCGAACCTGGCGCGTCTTGAACACGAGCCGACCTTTCGACATAACATGGCCGCTGTGGCGAAAGGGGGCGGCATCGTTTTTACCGGCAAGTTGTTTCTGGATGCGATTCGATTCGTGACTGCATTTGCGCTGGCGCGCCTGCTTGGCGCGGACCAGTATGGAATGTACAGCCTCGCATTGAGCGCCTTGAACATTGCTGTGGGACTGTCCCTGCTTGGTTTGGACGCGGCGCTGATCCGTTTCATAGCGGTAATGATAGGGCGCAAGGACGATGAAGGCGTGTGGGGAACCATTCAAGTGGGTATGGGCATTGCATTGTCATTGAGTGTAGTGACGGGAACGGTCTTATTTGGATTTGCGTATCTTGCGGCTGAGAGACTTTTTCATAACGCCGCACTTGCGCCTCTTCTGCAATTGGCGGCAGTCTTCATTCCTGTGCTTGCAATGAGCGAAGTGCTTGCCAGTTCGTTGAAGGGTTTCAAGCGCATGGATTATCCGGTCATCGCACAATTCGTCTTTCAGCCGGTATTGCGGCTGATCCTCATTTTGATCCTTGCATTCACCGGTTTCGATGCGGTGCGGGCGATCATCACATTTGGGCTGGCTGACCTTGGCGCTTCGCTGATTTTGATCTCTTATTTGAACCGGGAATTTCGACTGAAACGCCCCATCAATACGGCCAGGCGGGATTTCAAAGGCCTGCTGGGATTCTCCCTGCCGGTTTGGATGTCTGGGATGATGGTTCAGTTCCAGAATAATCTTCAAGCCCTGGTGCTTGGCACGCTGAACACGGTCACTAGTGTGGGCATCTTTAGCATTGCCAGCCAGATCACCAGTGTAAGCGGACATTTCACTTCGTCCATTAATACTTCTTCCAAGCCGATCGTTGCTCAATTGCATGACCGGAAAGACCTGAAGCAACTGGGCCAGCTTTACCAGACCGCCAACAAATGGGCTGTGATGGTGCAGTTGCCCATCTTCTTGTTGATGGTCATTTTCCCAGGTGCATTGCTCTCCATTTTTGGGGATAGCTACACACAGGGTGCGACCGCGCTCATCATCCTCGCGGCCGCCGATTTGCTGAACGTGGGCACAGGCATGGGAGGCATCATCATTGACATGACCGGCTATACCAAGCTCAAGCTGGTAAATTCCATCTTGAGGCTGGTGATCTATCTTGGCCTTGACCTGCTTCTCATCCCTCGCTGGGGATTGGTTGGGGCGGCGGTGGCAGTTCTGGCTGGGGAAGGAGCGGTCAATCTGTTGAGGCTGGTCGAAGTGTATGTTTTGTTCAAGCTGTTGCCTTTCAATCGAGGGTTTGTCAAACCGGTTGTAGCGGCGGTAATGGCCGCAAGCGGCGCATTGCTTTTGCGTGTGTGGATGTCCCTGGGGTCCGATTTGTTGAACGCCGTCCTTGGTGGAATTCTTCTGCTGTTGATCTACGCGGGTGTCACCTACATCCTGGGCTTTTCCCAGGAGGAAGCTTTCATGCTCGAAGGTGTGCGGAACCGCACGCGCAAGTTCATTGCCAAATTTACTGCGAGAACATGATGCAATTCGACCCAAGCCCAATCTTTATCGGCGGACTCGACCGTTGCGGCAAAACGACCCTGCGCGCTTTCCTCGTCTCGCATCCCAACATCTCCATTCCTGCCGTAGGATCGAACATGTGGACGTATTTCTACGGTCAGTTTGGCGATCTGGGCAACCCCGAAAATTTCGAACGCTGCCTCACTGCCATGTTGCGCTATAAGCACGTTCGTTTTCTCAAACCGGATGCGGACCAAATCCGCCGTGAGTTTTGGCGCGGCCCTCTCACGTATGGACGCTTGTTTGCGCTCTTTCACCAGCAGCATGCCATGCGGGAAGGCAAACCCCGCTGGGGGGAACAAACCGGTTTGATCGAACGCTACGTGGACGTGATATTCAAGGCCTACCCGGAAGCGCGCGTGCTTCACATGATCCGCGACCCGCGCGACCGTTACGCTGCCTCCCTCAAGCTTTGGCCGAATGGCAGGGGCAGGGCGGGTGGAGCCGCTGCGCGTTGGTTGTACACAACGGCGCTCGCCCGGCGCAACCTGAAGAAATATGCAGGCCGCTACCAGGTCATCCGCTTTGAGGCCCTCGTGCGCGAACCCGAAGCAACGCTGCAGGGCATAAGCCAATTCATAGGCGAAGAGTATTTTTCGCAGATGCTTTCCATGCCTGGCGCGCCCGAGCACCGTGCCAAGCTCCTGCATGGAACCGACGCCGACGCGGGGGACTCGCCCCTGTCCGATGCGCATATTGGCCTCTATCTTCAAAGCCTTTCAAAACAGGAGCTTGCCTTTATTCAGGATATTTCCAAATCCAGCCTGCGCGATTTTGGATACATCGTTGAGCCGATTCGTTTTACACCATCGGAGGCGCTCACTTACTCCGCGATCCACTGGCCGTCCAACCTGGTGCGAATGGCGGCCTGGCTTGGCATTGAGTACATCCAGCATAATTATCCCGAAAAATTTGGGCGCAGACCTGCCGCTCACATGCTCATCAAAGACGCCGCCTGATTTCACATGAGAAACCCTGTTTTTATTGGAGGGCTTGAACGGTCCGGCAAAACTTACATGCGTATGATGCTCGCCGCGCATCCGAACATGGCTTTTTCACATCGCACCAGCTTGTGGACTTTCCACTACAACCGCTATGGCGATTTGAATAAAGCGGACAACCTTGAGCGTTGTCTGACCGAAATGATGCGCTCCAAACATATCCGCGTGCTCTTCCCGGACTTTGCCCGCATCAAACGGGACCTTGGGACTGCTCCCGTTACCTATGCAGATCTCTTCGCCCTGATCCATGAGCACTACGCCGAACAGCTTGGCAAACCGCGTTGGGGCGACCAGACCGAATTCATCGAACGCTTCGCGGAAGAGATTTTCTCAGCCTATCCCGGTGCCAGGATCATTCATATGCTCCGCGACCCGCGTGACCGTTACGAGGCCACGTTGCATAAGCCGCATCGCCGGGGCGGGCTTGGCGTTGCGATTGCCCGTTGGCGTACTTCGGCGGCGCTGGCGCAAAAAAACCAGCGTGATTATCCCGGACGTTACAAGGTCATCCGCTACGAAACAATGGTCATGGACCCGGAAGCCACCCTCCGCGATGTATGCGTTTTTTTGGATGAAATCTTCCACCCGGAAATGTTGCAATTGAAAGGCGAGTCCCGTTTTTCGGGGCGCGCTGTAGACGAAGAGGGCGGCATGACCGGCCCTCTTTCAACTGAATATATTGGCCGTTTCAAGAATGGACTTTCCTCCCGCGCGATCACTTTTGCCCAGAAACATGCAGGAGATTTGATGCCCAGCTATGGTTACCCGTTGACGCCGGTCCGGTTTTCGTGGCAGGAACGCCTGCGGTTCCTCCTGTTGGACGATATTTTTCAGTCTCTTCACATGGCTGGCTGGCGCTTGCTCTCGGCTTTGGGAAAAAATGGAACATAGACCGATATTCATTGGAGGCTTGAGCTTTACCGGCAAAACGCAATTGCGCCTGATGCTCTCGGCGCATCCCAATATTTTCATCGCCCGCCGAACTCACATGTGGGACCGCTTCTACAATCGCTATGGCGGGTTGACTGAATCGGAAAACTTTGAGCGCTGTCTGCATGACCTGGTATCTGCCAAACATATTCAATCGCTTCACATTGATGTTGAGCGTGTCCGCAATGAATTCAAGAACGGAACGGTCAGCTACGAAAAATTATTTGCCGCCATCCTTTCGCAGTCTGCACATCACGAAGGGAAAACCCGCTGGGGCGACCAGTTGGGATTCATCGAGCATTATGCCGACGCGATCTTCGCGGCATATCCGTCAGCGAGGATGATCCACATGGTGCGCGACCCAGGCGCGAGGTCCGGTGAGAGCGCTTTTGTCTCCTCCCGCAGGGCCGGGCGGATCGGCTGGGAGACTGCCTGGTGGCTGAGTTCAGCCCGTTTGGCGGGTCGTCATCAAAAACGTTATGCAGGCCGTTATCTGGTCCTTCGGTATGAGCGTTTGTTTGCCAGTCCCGAACCGGCCTTGCGTGAAATCTGTTCCTTTCTCGACGAGACCTTTTATCCCGAAATGCTGACGCACGGTGAGATCAACTCGCACGCGGCCGGTATCCAGCTTCCACTGCCGGAGCGCGACCTGCTTTTTATCCGTTCCTGCGCCCGGAAGGTGATGGGTAAGTTTGGGTATGCCTATGACGGTTTGCGGCTTTCATGGAAGGACCGGGTTTTGTATTCACTTGGCTGGCCTGTGAACCTGGCGGCTTTACTTGCCGGTACGCTCGGAGCGGGACTTGGCCGGCGCGAGTTGTTTCAAAGGGAGTTGGCCTCATGAACAATGGCCCCATTTTCATCGCAGGATTGGAACGAAGCGGCACCAGCCTGATCTATGCCCTGCTGGCTTCACACCCCAACATTGCCATGACGCGGCGCACCAATTTGTGGACTTATTTTTACAACCAGTACGGTGACTTGCGCGAACCCGAAAAATTTGAGCGTTGTCTCAGGGATATGCTTCGTTACAAGCGCCTGCTCCCGATCCATCTCGACGCGGAGAGATTGCGGCGTGATTTCAAACAGGGAGACAAAACTTATCCGCGCTTGTTCGCGTTGATCGAGGAGCAGTTTGCGCGCAGGCTGGGCAGGCCGCGCTGGGGCGATAAGTCGTTGAACACCGAACGATATGCCGATCTCATTTTTGAAGCCTATCCCAACGCGCGCATCCTGCACATGATGCGCGACCCGCGTGATCGCTATGCTTCGGCGGTTGCTCGCTGGAAAGTGAGCCGGGGTGGTTCGGGGGCGGGCAGTGCCGTGTGGCTGTCTTCGCTCAAGCTGGCCATGTGCCACCGTGAGCGTTACCCGGACCGATACAAGATCGTCCGCTACGAGACGCTTGCCAGCCGTCCCGAAGAGACCTTGCGCGATATTTGCGATTTCATCGGCGAAGAATACACGCCGTTGATGCTTTCGATGAAGGGGGCGGAGCAATTTCGTGACGAGGGTGGGAATAGTTCCTACGAGCAATATGAACCAGGTCATATTTCCACGCGTTCGATTGGGCGTTTCCGGCAGGTGCTGTCCCCGCGCCAGATCGCGTTCATGCAGATGGTCTGCCGCGGCGGAATGTCTGTGTTCGAATATGAAGCAGACCGCGTGAGGCTTTCCATGCCGGAGAGCCTGCTCTTCTTGTTTTTTGATATTCCGGTCAATTATGTGTCGATGCTGGCGTGGTCTGTGCGCGAGGCTTTTCTGAATCGCGTTGGGCGGCCTCTTCCGTCGTATCGGATTGTCAATGATGCGGAGCAGGTTCGTGCAGGCGCTTCCTAGTGGAGTGTTCGATAAGTAATTTAACATAGTCAGGATAATTTCTTTTGTGCCCAATCATGCAGATCGCGTCGTGTCCAAGACCAATTGATCGGTTGAGCCCAAAGGCGGTTATATTCCGGCGTGCTGCAATAGAGATGTTCAATCAAGTGTTGGCGACTGGTCCAGTTGCCTCGTTGCAAATAACGTGCCGAGAAACTACGCAGCAAGAGTTCAGCTTGATTCAGCCAGGAGGCGTGGACCGGCGTGAATAAGATACGTAGCCAGGGTCCATAATATGAGCGCAGAAAAGACAAAGTGTTGTTGGAGATGTGGCTGGGACCGCCATCCCAAATGAGATGAATGCGTTTGTAGGAGTAAAAAGGTTGTAGCAACTTGGGCAAGGCTTGGCAGAGATGGGCACTATCGTTTTTGTCCAAACAGCAACTTCGCATGTGTCCATTGTAGATGTTGAGTAAGACCAAAAAATTGACAATGCCGTGCCGTTCATACTCAAACTCCTGCCGCTCGATTTGTCCGGGGCGCATCGGTTGAGTAGGATGAGTGCGTTGCAAGGCCTGGATATTCGGCTTCTCATCCAACGCCAGAGCGATTTCGCCCTGCGCCTTGAGTGCTTCGCTCCTTTCATATAACCACAAAATGCGACCTGCCCGTTGGAGAAACTCGGCGTCCAGGGTTGGCGTAATCCAGTAGCGGCTGCGATGAGGTTGTAAGTCTGCATCGCGTAAGATCAGGGATACCGTCGAATGAGCAATGTGCGATACCAAGCCACGCTGCACAGCCATCTCTGCCAAACTGCGGGTCGACCAATGGGTCATCGCCAAGCCCAGACCAGCAGGTTCGCAACACGCAAGTTGTTCAATACCCACCCGTTGCGAGGCCGAGACTTCACGCGGACGACCCGAGCGAGGCGCATCATAAATGGCTTTCAAGCCAATGGCTTCATAGCGACGACACAGATACCAGATCGCAATGCGTGTCATTTCAACTTGCTGGCATAAATCATTGACCAATGTCCCAGAGTCTTTCATCGCCAGCAGGACTCGCCCACGCCGAGCCACCCGTTGCTCGGTTCGGCCATCACCAAGCAATCGCTCGATTTCGCACTGATCGCTTCGGGTCAATGTTATGCCCTTCGGTTTACGTCTTCTCACATGAAACTCCTCAAAAGAATTTAGGTGAGAAGTATAGGGCTTGTTAAGGTGCCACGACTATGTTAAATTACTTTTCAAACGCACCACTAGCAGGTTGTCGGAGAGCAGTGCATCGCCAGAAAAAAGCCAGTTTGAACCGCAAAGAGCGCAAAGAACGCGAAGTTTTAAAGGTTTTCTTGGCGTTCTTAGCGGGCTTCGCGGTAAAAAATGTCCATCGCTGGGGTTTTCCGACAAGCTGCTAGCATCGTCCAGGTGCAGTTGTACTGCACTCTGAACGCAAATGAATGCAGACCAACAGAATGCAACCCTTGAATAAGTTTCTCTCCCGTATTCCTGAAATAAAAATAAACAATGGCAGCAGGGCATTCCTCAAAGAGGTCTTGATCGTCCTGGCGACCATTGGCTCCGGCATTTTTGTGGCGCGCTTGATCGTTTCGGGCCAATGGCACATCGCGGCGATCATGATCTTCTCGGTCCCGGCCATATTTATTTTGCAACGCTGCCCGTTCCTGTCCATTTTGGCCTGGCTTGTATTTGCGCCATTTCTGATGAACACTTCCTCCGTCACATTGCGCCAGGTGTATTGGGTGGTCCATCGCTTTTTGCCGCTTCTCACACTTGGGACGATCCTGCTGCCTTCTGCGTTGGGGATCAGCCGCAAACCCCTGCCGCGCCTGGGTTTTCCAGAATGGGCAATGACCGGATACGCGGCGGTGAGTCTGTTTTCCATCGCGCTTACCAATCAGGACCCGCTTGGCACAACGTATCTCTTTTATGACCGGGTCATCATCCCAATGATGCTTTACCTGATCGTGCGATTATCCGGCCCGGACGAGAGCCTGTTGCGCTGGCTGGTTCCGGTATTCTTCTTTATCGCCTTGAGCCAGACCGGCATCGGCATTTTGTCCTGGTTCGTTCCACGCTCACTGCCCGCAAAATGGGTGGATTATGAAAACCATCGCACGATCGGCACTTTGGTCAACACGAACGCGTATGTCACAACCTTGATCCTGGCCGGATTTATGATTTTGCACCACGGCCTGCAATCATCCTCAAAGCGAATGCGGACCATCTCCATCCTGACCTTCCTTCTGACGGTCTACGGAGTTTTTATTTCATTCTCGCGGGCCGGCTGGCTGGCGGGTCTCCTTGCCCTGTTTGGCCTGACGGCGATTTATCCCAGGATCATTACGCGCTTTGTATTGACGATCGTGCCTGTCTTTCTGCTCATTGCCGGGTTGTTCATGCAAAACCAGCTGCGCTGGGCCGGGCAACGGTTTCTCTCGCAGGATTCGGAAAATTCTGCGCTCAGCCGCGTGCCGGTCTATGCGGCCGCGTTTCGCATGTTCGCGGCCAAGCCAATCTACGGGTGGGGCTACGGAAACTTTGACCGCTATGACCGTCAGTTTCAGAACCCGCCTGTCGCGAACATAGCCGGCGACAACAAGGATCACGCCTCTCACAATTTCTTCCTGAGCATGATCGCGGAACAGGGATTGATCGGGATCCTGCTCTACCTTGCGCCCGTTTTCTACTGGCTGGGCCTGACTTTCAAACATTTCTTCCAATTGCCGATGAATGGATTTTGGAGCCGGAAGGTGCTGGTCATTTTTTGGATGGTGATCCTGAGTCACGTCGTTGTCTACAATTTTGCCAACATGCGCATCGTTTTTGGACTTGGGGGCTGGTGGCTCACCCTGGGCATGATCGCCTGCTTTATGGACTCCCACCAATCTGCGCTTGCAACGGAGTATTCCCCGGCGGCGGTTTCTAAACGGGCTGGGAATCATGCCCCTAAAACGGAAGCAGGCCTAAGGTCATGAGTGAAGCGCTGACTCAAGGTAACGGCGCCAGCCCAGGGCCCAGTCACATCCGGCGATTTTTCAAGAGAGGCCCGGGCGCGGTCATCTTCCGAAGCGGTTTCTTTCGCAGGTTGTTGTTGTTCAAGCATTTTGCGGGTTCGTACTATCGGGCGGCTGCCCAGCCAGATCTATTCAGGGACGTGAAGACGTATTGCATGTTCGTCGGCCATAACAAAAGCGGGACGAGCATGATCGGCGCGATGCTCGATGCCCACCCCTCTGCGATTGTGGCCGATGAGGCGGACGCGCTCGAATACGTGCGCGCAGGTTTCAGCCGCGACCAGATTTTTCACATCCTGTTGAGGCAATCCCGCCGGGAGTTTCGCAAAGGCCGGGTGACGGCCCGGCGGCTCCAGCCGTATTCTTATCTTGTGCCTGGACAGTGGCAGGGACGGTATCGAAACTTGCAGGTGATCGGAGATAGCACAGCGGGGTCAACGACGAGGAGATTTGCGTTGGAGCCGGATTTGTTGGTGCGCGTGCGGCATGTTTTGTACGGCGTGGACGTGAAGATCATCCAGGTTGTCCGCAACCCTTACGACCCGATCAGCGCCATGATGGTGCGCGGCGGGCGTTCTTTCGAGAATGCCATCGAGACGTATTTTTCGTATTGCGAGACGCTCACACAACTTCGACAAGGTTTCGATGCAGGCCGCCTGTTCACGATCCGCCATGAAGACTTCGTTCGCAATGGTGAGTTGAAGCTAAAAGAGATTTGTAATTTTCTTGGCCTGCCCGCGGAACCGGATTACATCGGCGCTTGCGCCAGGGTTCTGCATAAAACACCCGACACCTACCGCCATCTGGTGAAATGGGATGCCTCACATATTGACAGGGTGGCCGGTGAGATCACCCGTTTTGATTTTTTAGATGGCTATCCCCTGGAACCATAACTATGCTTATCAAACTGTTATCCCTCCCGGAAATTACCGAACCCAAACTTGACCAGCCCGATGCTCTTGAGAGTGTGAAGAGGCTGTTCGATGATTTTGCCTTGAACAACATCCGTTATTGCCATTGGAAGAGCAACCTGCGGCTGGAGCACGGCCTGCTCGGCAGGACCGACCTGGACCTGCTGGTGGACCCTGCCCAGCAGGAGAAATTCCGGCGGTTGTTGGCCGAGCACAATGTCAAACTGGTCCTTGCCCCGGCTGGAAAATGCTATCCAGGCATCGAGGATTATCTCGGTTTTGACTTTGCTACAGGAAATCTTTATCACCTGCACGTTCATTACCAGCTTGTTTTGGGAGAACAATTCGTCAAGAATTATCATATTCCGCTCGAAGAGCATTTCCTGAATTCCACCGTCAGCGCGGGCGGCTGGGTTAACATGCCCGCGCCTGAACTGGAACTGAGCATCCTGTGCCTGCGCGCACTGCTCAAATACCGCGACCGCGATGCGCTCAAGGATATATTCTCCATTCGCTCTTCGGGCATTCCGGCGCACATTATGAATGAGCTGAACTGGTTATCGGCGCAGACGGAAATGGACGATCTGACGCGCGTGCTGGCTGAGGTTTCAGATATTCTGCCTGCCGAGCTCATCCTGAAATTTTTGGAGACCGTCAGTGACAATCCCAGGGATGGATTCAAACTCTGGCGGTTGCGCTCGCAGGTCCGCCAGGCGTTGGGGCGATACCAACGGCGGGAACGCCTGCTGGCAGCGGCGCAATATTTCCGCGAACTCTGGCGCCGCCAGGTGTTGACGCTGTTCAAGCCCGCGCAGGGTATGACGTTCCCGCGCGGCGGCATGACGATCACCCTGATCGGTGCGGATGGTTCCGGGAAAACAAGCCTGTGCTACGCGCTTGCCAAATGGTTGTCCTGGAAAATGGATGTCCGATCCTATTACATGGGCAGTAAAAAGCCATCCAGGTTAAGCGCCTGGTTATACCTGGCTTTTCGAATGGCTCGCAGGGGCCAGCGTGAGCTGGAAAAATTGCTTGGCAAAAAGAACCCGATCCCGCGCGGGTTGGCTTTCCTTCGGCAGGTACTGCTTTACGTTCATTTTCTGTCCGTTGGCGAGGATCGTTATCGCCGTTACCGCAAAGGGAAAAGACAGGCCGGTGATGGTTCCATCGTGATCTTCGACCGCTTTCCTTACGAATCGCCGCTGGACGGGCCTGAGATACAGAAGAATGCGGAGGGGCAAAACATGGTATTGGTCGGCTTTTTATCCCAGCGCGAGCAGAAGTTGTACGGCAAATTTACACTCCCCGATTATCTGATCATTTTGGATGTTACTCCCGAAGTTTCTGTAAAACGCAAACCGGATCACTCGCTGGAGAAGATCCAGGGGAAGAAGCAGGCAATTGATAAATTACAGTCGGCGCTTGGGAAAAAAACCGCGGCCAACTGGGCGAACCAAAATGCCGACTTGCCGTTTGAGGATGTCCTGTTGCAGTTAAAGAGGAAGATATGGGCGGTGCTTTGAAAAGTGATTTTGATCATGCCCTGGTGATCGAATTCATGAGCACGCCCGGCGCAGGCAAGACCACCATCCGGCCTGCGGTGAAGGAATTTTTTGCATCATGTGGGCTTCACGCCTGGACGGCGGTGGATGCGGGTCGTCCATTTGCAAGGCGCACCATGGTGGGAAAATTGGTCGGTTCGATGATGCCAGTCTCAGTCCGCAGTGCGCTTCTCTGGCAGGTCTTTTATCATCTCAGTAAACTCTATCGTTTGAAATTCCGTTTCGAGAACCGCGCACTGCTTCGCTCGGTTTTGCGCTTCCAGCGCCAGCGTCCGATTGCTGAGGCGGATCGAAGACACGTCTTGCACTGGTTCATTAACCTCACCGGTCAATACGCGTTCCTCAAACAATACGCGCATTCCGACGATGTGTTGATCTTCGACGAGGGCTTTACTCATCGTGTGGTTCAGCTCTTTGCTTCGGAAAGCGAAACGCCGGACCTTGAACGCGTTCGCGATTACCTGGATATGCTCACCAAGCCGGACCTCATCATTCGGCCCAGAGCTTCCCTGGAGACTTGCATCCATCGTGTGGATGAGCGCGGGATTTGGGAACGCTTCCGCAATCGGGACCGAAAAACTTTCTGCCGTTTTATGAGTAATGCCCACGCTGTAGTCAATTTTGCCGCGGACCATCTCCAGTCCAAAGGCTGGCCGGTGGTTGAGATAATCAACGATCACCGGCCTCCCGCCGATTCGCAGAGACAGTTGCTGGTGGAGCTTTCATCGATTTATCGTAGTTATTAACTGATGTTATGCACCGTCCCGAAGGGTTGAGTGGAAAGCAAGCCTGAATTACGGGAACCTTCCCTGTCCCGTCCGCCGGGCCAGGACGGGGCGGGACGTTCTGCGTAAGGTGAGTTATTAATTGTGGATGGAGTGCAAAATCTCCCGATTTTGCACAGAAGCCAGGAGACCTTTGACTCCAAAATTTTTAGCGCGTACAGTTTCCCTCACATCTTATTTAAAGGTAGGTACACCATGTCCGTCTTTTCTTATCCCGGCATCATCTCCGTGCCCCGCCCCTCAAAACTCAGGGCATACATTACTTCCCACTTGCGTTCGCCCGATATTAGCTCCGACGCCGTGCGCGAGGTGCTGTCCGAGTATGGCTTGAACTCGACGGGGGTAATTCAAAACATGCCCAACGCCCGCCGTAATCGCAATTTGATCGTGGGCACACAGGAGGGACCGAAAGTCCTCAAACTCTACCGCGCAGATTGGCGCGCAGAGACCATCGCCTATGAGCATTCCATCCTGGCGTATCTTGCCGGCATGGATTTTCGCGCGCCGCGGTTGTGCGCCACATCTGCCGGCTCCACGCGTGTATCAATCAGCGGGCGTAATTACTGTGTCTTTGAATATGAGAGCGGCTCCAATTATTCTTCGATGTTCCTCTTCCGTCCGCACCGCAAGAGACTGATGCGTACCGCAGGCCGCACGCTCGCGCGCTTGCATCGTCAATTGCAGGGGTTCCTGCCTGTGGGCAGGCATCATCTTGGTTTTTCATCTTATGCGGGCGACCGCACGCGCGACCTGACCTGGCATGTGAAGCGGGTATCCGAATTCAAACAACGCTCGCGCCAACTCGGCGACCCCTCCGCGCAAATACACGCCGATTGGCTCGTGAGTCATGCCTGGCAAATCCTGGACGATCTCACCGACCTGAAACATGCCATGAAGGATGCGGACCTGCCGCGAACGATCATTCACGGGGACTTCGGTTTGCACAACCTGATCTTTCAGGATGCAGATACCGCCACCCTCATGGACTTTGAACTGGCGCGCCTCGAATGGCGACTCGGCGACCTGGTCTCCTGCCTCTCCAAATTACGCAATCGCAGAGGAGAATACGATCTCCAGAGCATTCACGAACTCCTTGCGGCTTATCAGGATGAATGCCCGGTCAGCGATGAAGAGTGGCGATGGTTCCCATTGGTTTGGCGGCATTACAAACTGGTCAAGGCCGTGCAGTATTGGAGTTCATACTTCGAGACGAATGGGCCGGTCCGCAAACTGGCTCTCGCGCGCGACGCGGTGAATCAGGCCGTTTGGCTGGTCAATGATCCTTTAACGGTGGCAGGTTTACGGTCGGGAATGAAGCGGGAGTTATGAAAGGCGAATCCCTCTGCGTACTGCAAGTCGTCAGCAATCTTGATGTCGGCGGCGCGCAGGAAGTTGTCCGCACGCTGGCCGAGAATTTGGAGAAGGCCGGCTGCAGGTCCGTTGTCTGCGCTTTTAAAGATGGTCCCCTGCGGGTTGAGATCGAACGGCTGGGCATCCCGGTGGAAATCCTTCCGCAACGGCGGCACAGCATCCTATCCCTGCCTTTGTTCGCGTTGGATATGTTGCGCCTTCGGCGCGCCTTTCTTGCGTTGGTGAACAAACATGGCGTGGATGTGATCCAAACCCATTTACTGCGAAGCCTGGATTTTCTGGTGCTAAGCCTAAGGCTGGCTTCGAGCGTGCTGGTGTTTTGGACGTTCCATAACGCGCGCTTCGAATTACGCGAGGAACACCTTGCCCGGCATAGGTGGTCCTTCAAGATGAAGCACCGGGGGTATCGATTCCTTTATCGCCTGTGTGGGCGCTGGGTCAACAGGTTCATTGCGGTTTCAGAAAATGTGAAGACGTCCGTGCTCGAGTCCCTGCCCGGCATACCGGAGGGGCGGATCATTACCATCTGCAACAGCGTGGATGCCAGCCGTTACGGTGATCGAGCGAGGCGCGATGACCTGCGGCGTGAGTTGGGGCTGGGGGAAGATGATCGGGTTGTGGCGGTTGTGGCAACCTTGAAAGAACAAAAAGGGCATCGCTTTTTATTGGATGCCCTGCCCAAAGTGGTGAAGCAATACCCGGACTTAAAGGTGCTGTTCATCGGCGGCGGCGAATTGGGAGATGCGCTTCAATCCCGGACGTTGGGACTGGGTTTGGAAAACTACGTGCATTTTCTTGGCAACCGCGGTGACGTTCCGGCGCTGTTGGCCGCGAGCGATTATTTCATCCTGCCCTCGTTGTGGGAGGGACTGCCCATGGCGCTGGCGGAAGCGATGGCAAGCGGACTGCCTGTGATCGCCACGCGGGTTTCCGGCACAAGTCAGGTGGTGGTTCATGCCGAAACGGGATTGCTCGTCCCGCCGGGTGATTCTGATGAACTGTCGTTTGCAATGTTGAAGCTGCTCTCAAACCCGGCGAGGGCCGCGGAGATGGGCGCGGCCGCCAGACGCCGGGTGGAGGTCCATTTCAGCGCGCAGGCACAGGCGCGTGAGTATGCTGCGCTGTTCACACAGGAATTAAATCCGCGAAAAACATCGGCGAAGGCCGACCCATCTTATCAAGGAGATCGTGTATGACCGGTGGTCCGATTTTCATTGCAGGTCCTGATCGAAGCGGAACGACGTTATTGTTTGCGCTGCTGGCCTCGCATCCAAACATCTCCATGGTGCGGCGTACAAATATGTGGCGTTACTTTCACAAGCGCTACGGCGGCCTAGATGAGCCAAAGAATTTCGAACGATGCTTTGGGGACATGTTGCGTTACAACCGCATCCAGAATTTTCTGAGGCCGGACGCGGAGCGGATCAAGCGCGAGTTTTCGCTGGGAAGCCCGACCTATGGCCGGCTGTTCGCATTGTTCCACCAGCACCATGCTGAAAGATTGGGAAAGACGCGCTGGGGGGATAAGTCACTGCACACCGAACATTACGTGGATGAAGTGCTGGCGGAATTTCCCGATGCGAAGATCCTGCACATGGCACGCGACCCGCGCGACCGCTATGCCTCCGTCCGCAAGCGGCATGGACGGGATACGCCCCGGCTGGGCGGTGCGAACGGCCGCTGGTTATTTTCCATGAACAGGGCCATCCGCAACCAGAAAAAATATCCCGACCAGTACAAGATTGTCCGATTCGAGGATCTGGCTCTGGAGCCGGAGTCAACCCTGAAAGATGTGTGCGCTTTTATCGGGGAGGAGTATGTTCCCGAAATGCTGACAATGAGCGGTGCGATGGATCACAGGGATGGCGGAGGCAACAGTTCATTTGGAAAGATCGAACCGGGGAAAATATCCTCGAAACCGATTGGCCGTTATCACTCCGTACTCTCCCAGGTCGAGATCGCCTGCATTCAAATGTTTACAGGAAAGTTCATGCAGAAACTTGGTTACGAACGCATGCCGGTGAGGTTGTCGCCTGCGGAGGCGTTTAAGTTCTATGGGCAGGTCCTCCCGTCCAGTTTGATGCGGGCGGCGGGGTGGATGTTGTTGAATGAGATCAAGATCAAGCGCGGCGAACCGCTTCCTCACGCCCGCATGTTGCCGGAAAGTGCGTCCGGTATAGAGGGACAATATGTTTAATTTCAAACTACATGAGAACAGACTAGATCCTGGAAGTAAAAGATCGAGCTTAAGATTTATACAACTTTTATTGGTGACGGTAATCATCACTTTAAGTTTTCCATTTGCCGGGTACGTGGCTTCCGCCCAACAGGCGGACGGTTCCTGGTATGAAGTGCGATCAATCTATACGCGTGAATACGGGGTGGATGTTCCGCGCGGACTGGCGTTTTCACCCGCCGCAAAAACCTTTCTTGTGTGGGATGAATCCGGGAACGTCACAGGAATTGCGATGAATGAAGATGCGGTGAATACCCAGGGCCTAAACATTCCGGTTGCGGATGCCCAAAACGTTGCCTTCAACGGATTTACCGGGAGTTTGTTTTTTCTCAGTAATGGAAATACCCAACTGGAAGAATTCAGGGTGAACTCGAAGGGCTTACCTCAACCGGCCGCCGGGCCGAGCCGGATTTACGACTCGGAAGCCTTGAATTTACAGTCGGCGCGCGGCATCGCTTTTGACCCAATCAATGGAAATATGTTCATCTTGAACGCGCAAGGGAATCAGGTTGTGATGGTGACTCCCGGCGCTTCGGGGTTTGACGGGAATGCCGCGGTGCGTGAGCGCAGGGTAAAACAGTTCGACCTGCAGGGATTGGGAAGCAACGGCCTGCAAGGGATTGCCTACAATCCAAATAATGGACATCTCTATCTCTCGGATCCAATTGGCCGAAGACTTTATGAAATCACGCAGACCGGCCGGAAAGTATCCAGTTACGACTTGAGTTCATTGCAATTGGCCGCTCCGCAATCCCTGGTGTTTGCGCCGAGTGGAGATGCCACGGATGACCCGGCTGTGATGAACCTGTTCGTGGTGGACGGCTACAAACCGGCGGGCTCAGCAGGGACACAAACAGCCTCCGCGAACAACCGGATCGTGGAATTGGCTCTGGCACCATTGCCGGGGGCCCCGGCTAACCAGCTTCCCTCCACGCTCATTCAAACGATTGACACTTCCAACGCTGTCTGGAATCCATCCGCTCCCGACGCGGCCGGAGTGACCTATTGGCCCGCCCACAACACCCTGCTGATCAGCGACAGTGAAGTGGAAGAAATGCCGCCTTATTGGGCCGGTAAAAACGTTTTCGAATCAACGTTATCTGGGTCCCTGGTGAGCACCTGTACGACCTCCCCAACATTTTCCAACGAACCGACCGGGATTGCCATCAATCCCAGTAACGGGCATGTCTTCTTTTCCGACGACAATGCCAACCGTATCAGTGAAGTTAACCCCGGGCCGGATGCCGCCTACTGCACGAACGATGATACCGTCACGTTCGTGAATATCTTTCAAGCCTATGGAATTGACGATGCCGAAGATGTATCCTACGGAGCGAACACCATCTTCATCGCCGGAGGCATCGATGCGGAAGTGTATATGTTCGGACTGGGAGCGGATGGCGTGATTGGCGGGGATGATGGGCCGATGACCCACTTTGATACCGCGGCGCAGGGCTTCAACGATGTGGAAGGGGCCGGATACAATTCCGATCAAGGCACGGTCTTTGTGGTCAGCACCCAAAACAGTGACAGATACCTGGGGGAGTTCACGACGGGCGGAGCGCTGGTCAATGCTTATACCCTGAGTTATCTGGGCAGTAATCCGCGGTCGAGTGTGCTGTTTGCTCCTTCCAGCCAGAATCAAGCGGTGAAGAATATTTATATAGCCAGCCGCGGTGTGGATAACGGCGCTGACCCAAATGAGAACGACGGTAAGGTCTGGGAGATTGTTCTGGGAGTTTCCCTGCCAACGGCCACTCCAACGAACACACGAACGCCCACGTCTACACCAACGCGCACCGCTACGTTCACATCCACGGCCACCAATACACCGAAACCGCCGACTGCAACTTTCACGCCTACCCAGACGGCTGTATCGACATTTACGGCAACGAACACGCTATTGCCGTCAACCGCCACCTCCGCGGTAACGAAGACTCCTTCCGCCACCGACACAGTTCCAATCGCCATGTTCGTTGATGTCCCGGTTAATTATTGGGCTTTTGATTGGATCATGCGCTTGTATGCCGCTGGCATTACCGGCGGTTGTAATGCCAATCCCTTGCAATTTTGCCCCGATGCAAATGTGACTCGCGCCCAGATGGCTGTCTTCCTCGAGCGCGGCATACACGGTTCGGCATTTAATCCGCCGGTTGGACCGATCACTTTTGGAGATACGCCGGGTCACTGGGCGCAGTACTGGATCGAAGCGCTGAGATTGGATGGGATAACCGGTGGCTGCGGCGGCGGCAATTACTGCCCGGATGCTGTCACTAGCCGCGCCCAAATAGCTGTTTTCCTGTTGCGCGCTGAACATGGAGGCAACTATACGCCGCCGAATGCCACCGGCAACAGGTTCTCGGATATACCCATCGATTACTGGGCCGCGGCCTGGATCGAGCAATTGGCTTCCGAGGGCATTACTGGCGGATGTGGAAATGGAAAGTTTTGCCCGGAAAATCCAGTCACCCGTGCAGAGATGGCAGTCCTGTTGGTGAAAGCGTTCAATCTGCCATAGGCTATTGTTTGTTCTGATTAAAAGAGAGATTCAAAATGTTTGCTCCCAAGAACAGAGATGTTAGGACCTTTTTGAAAATCGGTTTTTCCTTGAACAGTCTTCTTATCAGGTATATTTCCCTGGCAGGCTTGATCGCCGCGCTTGCGATACCGGCGGCTGGTTATGTTGTCTCCGCCCAGGAGACGGATAGTCCCTGGTATGAAGTGCGGTCAATCTATACGCGTGAATACGGGGTGGATGTTCCCCGCGGCCTGGCATTTTCACCGAACGCAAAAGCTTTTCTTGTGTGGGATGAATCCGGGAATGTCACAGGGGTTGCGATGAATGAAGACGTGGTTAATACCCAGGCACTAAACATTCCGGTTGCGGACGCCCGAAATTTAGCGTTCAATGGAAATACCGGTGGTTTCCTTGTTTTGAATGCCGGGAATACTCGACTGGAGGAATTCGCTTCCGACGAAAAAGGTCTGCCTCAACCTGCGGCTGGGCCGGGAAAAAGTTACGATTTGCAGGCCCTTGGTTTGCGCGGGACACGCGGCATTACCTTCAATCCCCAAAATGGAACCCTGTTCTTACTGAATGAGCAAGGAAACCAGGTTGTGACGGTGACGCCCAATTCAACAGGTTTGGACGGGAACGCGGCTGTCCGGGAAGGCAGGGTGGGGCGGATCGACCTAAGGAGATTGGGATACAGCAACTTGCAGGGAATTGCTTTCAATCCGAATAATGGCTCGCTGTATTTATCCGATCCCATCAACCGGAAACTGTATGAAATCACACAGACCGGCCGGAAAGTATCCAGTTACGACTTGAGTTCATTGCAGTTGGCCGCCCCGCAGTCCATGGTGTTTGCGCCGAGCGGAGACGCCACGGATGATCCAGCCGCGATGAGCCTTTTCATTCTGGATGGCTTTAAGTCCGCGCCGGCGGTTGCCATGCCAATAGGAGAGACGCAGAATGATATGGTTAGCAATCGGATCGTCGAATTGGCTCTGGCGCCGGCGCCCGCTGTACCTGCGCTCGCTCTTCTTCAGACTACCAGCCTGATTCAGACCATTGACACTTCCAACGCTGTCTGGTCCCCATCCAGCCCCGATCCAGCCGGGGTGGCCTATTGGCCTGCGCACAATACCCTGCTGGTCACGGACAGTGAAGTGGAAGAAATGCCGCCCTACTGGGTGGGAAAAAATGTATTTGAATCGTCATTAACCGGAACCCTCCTGAACACATGCACGACGTATCCTGGTTTTTCGCCTGAGCCGACCGGAGTGGCGATTAACCCGCTCAACAATCATATTTTTATCTCGGATGATAGCGGCGGCGGCAAACTCCATGAAGTCAGCTTGGGGCCGGATAATGTTTATTGTACGGCAGACGATACAGTAACCACGATCAGCACGACGACCTATGGTGTAGGTGATGCGGAGGGGGTTGCGACTGGAGCCAACACTATTTTCATCGCCGGAGGGATCGATGCGGAAGTATATATGTTCAATCTTGGCCTGGATGGCATTCGGAGTGCAGACGATGGACCGGTTACTCATTTTGATACGCTGGCGAGCGGGCTTCGGGATGTGGAAGGGATCGAATACAACCCTGACCAGGGTACGATCTTTGTTGTCAGCACATATGGAGGTGAGCGGTTTTTGGGTGAATTTTCAACAAGCGGCGCGCTTGTCAACACGTATGACCTGAACTATCTGGGAAGCGTACCGCGTTCGGGGCTGGCGTATGGTCCGGCCAGTCAGAATCCGAGTGTGAAGAATATTTACCTGTCCAGCCGTGGTGTGGACAATGGCGCCAACCCGAATGAGAACGATGGCAAGATATGGGAGATTTCTTTGGGAAATCCGCAGGTAACGGCTACTCCGAGTATTACGCCCTCCAGGACAAACACACCTAATCCAGCCGATACGCCGACGTTTACACTTACGCCATCCGTTACACCCGTAAGCACCTTTACGCACACCAGCACTGTCATTCCCACAAGTACTTTTACGCACACCGCCACAGTGACAATTACCCCGCCTGTGGGTGTGTCTGCCGATCCTCTTTACATCTCATTGACGGGCAGTGCCACCGTCGGAGGGGTGGCATCTGCGGATGATGACATCCTGCGTTTCGATGGACAGAACTGGAGTCTGTTCTTCGACGGCTCGGATGTGGGCTTGAGTGCGACAGACACCTTCGGCTTTACTGTTTTGAATCCGAACACGTTGCTATTTTCCTTTGGCGGTGCGATCACGCTCAACGGGCTGGCAGTCGCCCCGCAGGATATTGTGCGGTTCGACGCCGCTTCGTTGGGCACAAACACGGCTGGGACGTTCAGTATGTACCTGGACGGCAGTGACGTGGGGTTGGACCTCTCAGCCGAAAGGATTGATGCCGTGACCGTGCTCCCGGATGAGCGCGTGTTGATTTCAACTACTGGCAATCCATCCGTCCCAGGTGTGACCGGGAACGATGAAGATGTGCTGGCTTTCACGCCCACCACGTTAGGCGGCGTTACCAGTGGAAGCTGGGAGCTTTACTTTGACGGCTCAGATGTGGGACTTGCCGATAGCAGTACTGAGGACGTTGATGCGCTGGATGTAATCAACGGAAACATCTACCTCTCCACACTTGGAGATTTTAGCGTGAACGGGGTCCTCGGCGCGGATGAAGATGTCCTTATCTGTTCGCCCGCCTCATTGGGGAGTGTAACGGCTTGCAATTACTCACCGTCGCTTTATTTCGATGGCAGTACCTGGGGGCTGGCGGGCAATGATGTGGATGCCTTCAACTTCCTGGTATTGGATCCGCCAGCAACGCCCACTTCAACAGGCACCGCTGGGCCCTCACCGACTCCGACAAATACTCCTCTCAACACACCGACTCCAACAGAAACTCCCACCGCTACACTGGGTCCTTCGCCTGCATTCACGGACACTCCCGCAAATACTGCAACCTCCACAGTGACGAACACTCCGACGATCACATTCACTCCGTCTCAAACGCCTACAGCCTCAGACACACCTCCAGCCACGGCAACCTTCACGGAAACGCTCACACCTTCGCCCACGCCGGTGCAATCCGATCAGCCGCTCTATCTCACCCTCAGCGGCGGCGGGACGGTGGGTGGCCTGACGACCCAGGATGTGGACATCATCTTCTTTGATGGCGCGAACTGGTCCCTGTTCTTCGATGCTTCCGATGTCGGTATTACCACAAGCTCGCAGGATTTGAATGATTTCCATGTTGTTGATTCAAGCACAGTTCTGATGACCTTCAATGCGGCGGCCACCCTCGATACGCTGGCTGTTGATCCGTGGGATGTTGTCCAATTCAATGCCACTTCGCTTGGCGATGTGACAGCCGGGACGTTCAGCATGTACCTGGACGGCAACGATGTGGGTTTGGACACGACCAGCGAGGTGATTGACGCTCTGGATGTTCTTCCCGATGGGCGCGTGCTGATTTCAACCACTGGCAA
Organism: Chloroflexota bacterium; assembly: GCA_016235425.1. Taxonomy (GTDB): domain Bacteria; phylum Chloroflexota; class Anaerolineae; order Anaerolineales; family Villigracilaceae; genus JAKOVF01. The sequence goes on from JACRLC010000015.1 coordinate 130,211, forward strand.
TCCGTCCGTCCCAGGCGTGGCCGGGAGCGATGAAGATATCCTGGCCTTTACACCAACGACGCTGGGCGATACCACCAGCGGTACGTGGGCCATGTATTTCGACGGCTCCGACGTTGGCCTCTCCGATAGCGGTAACGAGGACACATCCGGGTTGGATGTTATTCCCGGCGGCGATATTTACCTTTCTGTGTTGATTGATTTCTCGGTGGCTGGAATTTCCGGCCTGAACGAGGATGTCTTCGTTTGCACGCCCGCATCGTTGGGAGATGTGACGGCCTGCAATTATTGGCCTGCGCTCTACTTCGATGGCAGTGGTTGGGGGTTGGATGCCAATTCCGTGGACGGTATCTACATTCCATGAGTGCATCGCCTTACAGAAATATCCTTCTCCTCTTATGCTCGATGGTTATTGTTCCCAACCTGGCATTCAAACCTTTGCCGCCGCCGGTAGGTGTTTGCACTTACTGGGCAGCTCCGCCTCCCCTGGGTAATGATCTAAATCCTGGATCGGAGACACAACCCTGGGCAACCCTTGAGCACGCGGCCGATTCAGTACCGGATCGCAGGTGTACGGTCTGGTTTTTGGATGGCATATACACAGGAGACAACCGCATCAAGCGCCGTTTTGAAGCCTATGCCAGGTTCAAGGCATTACATCCCTATAAGGCGATCCTCCAGTATGCAGGACCAGCCGTCAGTATAGCGGGCGGCAGTCATATGGTCCTGGAAGGATTCGTTTTTCAGCACACGGGGCCGGAAGCAACTCCTTTGCTGGTCCAGGTATCTCGAAGTGATGCGTTCTGGTCGGAGTACATCGTCTTCTACAATAACATCTTTCGCAGTTCGTATAATAATGACCTGCTCAAGATTTACAACGGCGCACGCTTTATCACCGTTGAGAATAACCTGTTCTACAACCAGGGGGCTTCCGAACAGCAAATCGACGTAAACAGCGTCACAGACGTAACCATTCAAGGCAATATCTTCTTCAATGATTTTGCCGCCAGTAATCGGCCGGTTGAAAACAATACCAAGCATTACATCGTTATCAAGGATAGCAATGAGGGTGAAGATGCCTTGTTGGGAGATGAACGCATCACTGTTCAGAGAAATATTTTCCTGAACTGGCAGGGCAACCCCGGAGAGACTTTCCTCCAGGTCGGTAATGATGGCAAGTCATATTTTGAAGCAAGGGATGTGGTCGTTCAAAATAACCTGTTCCTTGGTAATTCGCCCTATCCGATGAGGGCCGTTTTTGGCGTGAGCGGCGCAATGAACGTTTCATTCATCAACAACACGATCAGCGGCAGCCTGCCGTCCAACGCTTATGCCGCGCGGATCACTATCAAAGGCGCCAACCCAAAGAATGAGAATATTCTTCTTTGCAATAACATCTGGTCCGACTCCACCGGAACGATGGGGTCAATCGGCAAGGGCGATGATAATGAATTTGCAGAGGGTGATCCGTCCAACACCATCAACCTTGTTCTGGACCACAACTTGTATTGGAACGGCGGACAAAACATACCGGATGGCGACCTGCTCAGCCCATTGAAAGATGACCCCCACCGCATCATCGCGGACCCTCTGCTTGCCGTCAGTTTCAATGACTTGGACCTGCCCCTTTGGAATGGTTCCGAATTTCCGGGCGGCAATTTGCAGATACGGGAGGAGTTCCTGCGGATTGCCAGGGCCTATGGCACGCTTTCCCAACACAGCCCTGCGCTCGGCAAGGGCAGCCCGGACTGCGCCCCTGCAAATGACATCTTTCGATTTGCACGCGGCCTCCACCCCAGCTTTGGCGCGGACCAGGGGACCGCATGGCTCTCTTCCATTTTGCCTCCCAATGGCTTGAGCACATCTCGTAACCAGCCCGGTGCAAGTCTCTCTGAATAACTGATGTTACGCACCGTCCCGCAGGTTTCCTGGCAAAACACGGTTGATTCATTCCAACCTGTCCTGTCCCGTCCAGGCCAGGACGGGGCGGGACGTTCTGCGTAAGGTAAGTGTATAACATGAAAAATTTTTCCCTTGTTTACATCATCGGCACGTATCCCGGCATGACAACCACTTTCATTGACCGCGAAATCCGGGCATTGCGTTCGGAGGGAGTGCAGGTGCATGTCGTCTCCATTCGCAGGCCGCATACATCGCTTTCGCCCGCGCAGGAGAAATTGCAGGGGATCACGCGTTATCTTTTGCCGCTTTCGTGGCTGAAATTTTTTATCGGGCATTTTCGCTTTGCGCTTCTAAAACCGGCCAGGTACTTTGGAACGCTGTTTGAGATGTTTGCAAGTCCTCACCCGCGTTTTTTTGAACGTCTGAAAACTGTCCTGCATTTTGCCGAAGGGGTATATGCCGCAGAAGTTATCCGTGAAGGGACCTGCGATCACATCCACGCTCACTTCGTAGACCGGGCTTCCAGTGTGGCAATGGTCGCGGGCAGGTTGTTGAATGTACCGTACAGTGTCACCGCGCACGCCAACGATATTTACGTCAACCCGGTGTTGTTGCCGCTGAAACTCTCTCGAGCGAGCTTTGTCGCCACTTGCACGGGATACAACCGCCGGCATTTGGCAGAGGTCGTCCATTTGAACGGCAAATTGCATTGTTTTTATCATGGCTTGGAATTGGAAGCCTACCAGCCAACAAGGCACATCCTGCCGGAGAAGTCCACGATTGCGGCCGTTGGACAACTCAAGGAGAAGAAGGGATTTCATTATCTTCTTCAGGCCTGTCGGATACTGAAAAATAGAGGCTACGATTTTCATTGCAAGATCATCGGGGAGGGAAAGTACCGCCCGGTGCTCGAAGAACAAGTTCAAGAGCTATCGCTGGAATCGCACGTGACACTGCGCGGCGCGATTCCGCACGAAATGGTCATCAACGAGTTTCAGTGTTCCACAATATTCGTTTTGCCCTGCATCACAGGTTCGGACGGAGACCGCGACGGCATTCCCAACGCCATCCTCGAAGCGATGGCGATGCAGTTGCCGGTCGTATCCACGCAACATTCCGGCATCCCTGAAGTTGTGAAGGATGAAGTGAATGGCCTGCTCGTCCCTCCGGCTGATCCGCAAGCCTTGGCGGATGCCATCGCCCGGCTGCTCGATGATCCGGCCTTGCGGATGAAAATGGGCGAACGCGGGCGTCAAATCGTATGTGAGCAATTCGATGCCAAGCGCAATGCCGGGCGGTTGCTGGAAGAAATGGTCAAAGCATGACTGCACCCAATGCCGTGTTTTCCACTCTTGCCGACCGCTCCCTGTTTCTCGTCTGGGGACCTCCCAGCCATGGGCCGCGCAGTCAGGTCTTTGCGAAGGAACTGGGTATTCGCGAACTCCACTACATTCATGCGACATCTCGTCGAGGGGTATTCATCGCGCCTTTCAAATATGCGCTTCAAGCCGCCCGGACCTTGAGCCTGCTTCTGCAAAAAAAACCAAGACTGGTCTACGTGCAGAGTCCGCCGGGGCTGGCAGTGTTGTTCGTTTACATCTACTGCGCGCTGACAAATGGACACTTTGTGGTGGACGCGCATAGCGCCGCGATGCAGCTGCCGGTTTGGACGCGGCCGCGCTGGTTTTGGGGGGAGCTGGCCCGCAAAGCATTGACGACCATCGTAACGAATAAACACTTTGAACAGATGCTGATGGATTGGGGCGCGCGTGCGTTGGTGCTTCCCGATATCCCCACTACGTTTCCCAAAAGCGAACTCTATCCGCTCGATGACGGTTTCCATGTGACGGTGGTCAACACCTTTTCAGCCGATGAGCCGCTGGAGGAAATTTTGGAGGCGGCGAGAGATTTGGAAGGTGTGCAATTTCATATCACTGGCAGAGTAAACCGCGGCGATCCCAAATTGGTTGAGCGGGCGCCGGGCAATGTCCACTTCACTGATTTTCTGGGCACCGAACGATATTACTCGCTGTTACACGCCAGCCATGCGGTCATGTGCCTGACGACTCGTGACCATACCATGCAAAGAGGCGCGTGCGAAGCACTTTCGCTGGGGAAGCCGATCATCACGTCGCACTGGATGTTGTTGCGGGAGTATTTTCACAGTGGCACAGTCCACGTGGATAACTCACGCGATGGAATTAGGGCAGGGGTGAGCGAAATGAAGTCCAACTATGCCGGCTATCTCTCAGGAATTCGGGATCTTCGGGCGAGTCAGCAGGCTGAATGGGAGAAAAAGGTTGGGGAGTTGGCCGCGCTGGTTCGGTCCGCGTTGGAGGCGTGACATCCGCAGGAAAATGTTTGAGCGCAAGAGTCTGTAATTTATCGGTTTATTCAAGGAGGCTGAGAATGTCGAATATCAGTATTTTTGGTTTGGGTTATGTTGGGGCTGTGTCGCTGGCATGTTTGGCCGATAACGGTCATAAGATGATCGGCGTGGATGTGAACCCGCTCAAGGTGAATATCATCAACGAGGGGCGCAGTCCGATTGTCGAAGCCGGGTTGGATGAATTGATGAAGCGCGGCGCCGCTTCGGGAAACATCCGGGCGGTGACGGATTCGCGTGAGGCCGTTCATGCCACTGACCTGTCCATTATTTGTGTGGGGACGCCCAGCAACTCCAACGGAAGCCTGGACCTAAAGTACGTGGAAAAAGTGGCGCTTGAGATCGGCAGGGCGCTGGCTGACAAAGATGAGTATCACATCGTGGTTTTGCGAAGCACTGTTCTGCCTGGGACGACGGAGGGAGTGGTGATCCCGGCGCTGGAACGCGGCTCAGGCAAGAAATATGGCGTTGATTTTGGCGTGTGTTTCAACCCCGAATTTCTGCGCGAGGGAAGCTCGATCCAGGACTTTTACAGCCCGCCCTTTACCGTCATCGGCGCGGACGATGGGAAGGTGGTTGAAGCCGTGCAGGAGTTATACGGCATGTTGTCTGCGCCGGTGCGCGTGGACACGATTCGCGTGGCCGAGATGGTGAAATATGCCTGCAATGCCTTCCATGCCCTCAAGGTGACTTTTGCAAATGAGATCGGAAATATCTGCAAGGCGAATGAGATTGACAGCCATCGAGTGATGGAAATTTTCTGCCTCGATACGAAATTGAATTTATCCCCATATTACCTGAAGCCGGGGTTTGCCTTTGGCGGCTCCTGTTTGCCGAAAGATTTACGCGCGCTTCTCTACCTCAGCCGCCATTTTGACTTGTTCACGCCGGTTCTCGAATCCATCATTCCCAGCAACAACCTTCAAGTGGAGCGTGCCTATCGCATGGTCACAGAGGCGGGTAGTAATCGCGTGGGGGTGCTGGGTTTCAGCTTCAAGGCCGGAACCGATGATCTGCGCGAAAGTCCCATCGTGGAATTGATCGAACGCTTGATCGGGAAAGGGTATGCCATTCAGGTGTACGACAAGAGCGTCTCGCTGGCAAATTTGCACGGCGCGAACCGCGCATACATTGAGAAGGAAATCCCGCACATCGCGCAATTGATGGCTGACAGCGTGGATGAGGTCATCGAAGGCAGTGACGTGATCGTGGTCGGCAATAATTCACCGGAATTCCAGAGCGTGCGCGACCAGTTCAATGGCCGTCACGTGATGATCGATCTGGTACGCGCCGCGGGACAGGAGGCTGTGAGCAATGGGCGTTATCAAGGACTCAGTTGGTAAACGTCACTGCATGATCGTCCATGCGCGCTATCCACTTGGTGAACCGCGCGTGGAACGCGAAGCGCAGGCGCTCGTCAACGGCGGTTATGAAGTGGATGTGCTCTGCCTGCGAAACGACGATGAATTGCCGTTCCAGATCGAGGACGGGGTCAATGTTCATCGCCTGCCCGTAAAGCGTAACAAGGGCCGCGGGCTGGCCGCGCAGATGTGGGAGTACCTTGCCTTTTTTGTGTTGGTATTCCTGCGATTGTTCTCCCTTTATCCCCGTCGAAAATATCGGACACTTCAGGTACATAACCTGCCGGACTTCCTTGTCTTTTCGACTCTGCTTCCAAAACTATTCGGCGCTCGCGTCATCCTGGACCTCCATGACCTGATGCCCGAATTCTTTGCAGGAACCTACGCCCGGTCAATGGAAAGCCTGCCTGTAAGGCTCTTGATACTCCAGGAGCGTCTGGCCTGCCGGTTTGCCGATCACGTTATCACGGTCACCGATCTGTGGCGAAAAACATTGATTGAGCGCGGCGTCCCGGCGGAAAAGGTCAGCGTGGTGATGAACGTTGCCAACGGCCGGGTATTCAATGCTCAGGCGGCTGGCGCGCCCAGGAAGAGCGATGATCGTTTCAGGCTGATCTATCACGGTAACCTGGCCCAGCGCTATGGCATTGACCTGCTTTTGCGCGCGGTGGTTCTCGTTCGAGAAACCATTCCCCAGATCCATTTGCTCGTGCATGGCCGCGGTGAATACTATCAAAATCTAATTGTCCTGGCGAATGAACTCCGCATGGACGGGAGCGTAACCTTCAATACGAGTCTTCTGCCTATCGCAGACCTGCCCGCATTAATCCGCCAGGCGGACATTGGAATCGTCCCGTATCGCCGCGGCGTATTTACAGACGGCATTCTTCCAACCAAGCTGATGGAGTACACCGCTGTCTGCATCCCAGTCATCGCCGCGCGAACACCCGCGATTGAGGCTTACTTTGACGAAGACATGGTTCAATTTTTTCCGCCGGGGGATGTCCAGGCATTGGCAGGTGCGATTATTTACCTCCACCAGCAGCCTGCCAGGCGCAAGCAATTGGCTTCGAAAGCAAGCCGTTTCAATAAAATTTATGACTGGCAGGACATCGCGAAGAATTACTTGTTGTTAGTGGAGCGGCTCCCAGAAACCAATCACCGCTGATCGATAGCGGTGATTTTTGTTTAATTTGCCCACTTTACGCAGTATCATTGTACAACATCAGTGATTTGTACAAATGATGAAAGGATAATCTTATGCGTTTACAAAATAAAAAAATCGCAATTCTCGTGGCCGAGGGTGTGGAAGACCTTGAATATTATGTGCCTCTCATGCGCTTGCAGGAGGAAGGCGCGCAGGTTCTCACTGCCGCTCTTGGTACGAAACCCCTGCATGGAAAGAACGGTCTTGCCATAACACCGGATACCCTCATTGAATCTCTCAAAGCCGATGAACTGTTTGCGCTCATCGTTCCCGGCGGATGGGCGCCTGACAAACTGCGCCGCCATCAGATCGTGAAAGACCTGGTTCGCCAAATGGACTCGGCGCGTAAACCCATCGGCATTATTTGTCACGGCGGCTGGGTCGCGGCCTCGGCAGGTATTGTGAAAGACCGCCGCGTCACAGGTTCGCTTGGCATCAAGGATGACATGGTCAATGCGGGCGCGGCGTGGGTGGATGAACCCGCCTTCCGCGATAGCAACCTGGTTTGGGGCCGCGTGGTTGCCGATATTCCCGACTTTTGCAGGGAATTGGTCAAACTTCTCCTGGACAGTTGACCCCGGAAATTTCTCCCGCTCAACCGGCACGCTTCATTTCGGACCTGATAATTGGTCCGCAAAACCCTGATCATTTTCCCGGCGAGGAGAATGAGTCGGGTTGGCAACGCGGCTTCCAAAAACGGAATCAGGCTGTGGTCCCGCGTGAAGCGGTTTTGTCATGTTGAAAATGTTCTCTTAAGTCGTCTATATCAATTTTTATTGAATGGGTTGGACGTATTGCTTTTCTTGCGGATACGTTATAAACTTACATAAAGTTGTTTTCCTCAACTTCCGCTTGTTGTATAAATTGCTAAACTTATTGGTGGAAATTTCGAGTAAAAACGATAATTCTGGTTTAGCTATTTATGCGGCACTATGTAATGAAGGGCTTGGAGGAAATCTTGTCTACATGGCAATCTATCATCAAATCAGGGGTTACTGCTTTTGGAAGATGGAAGCGGCCCTATCAGTATGCGTTCAAGGATAGTGAAGTAGTTTCGCCTGGTCTCGAGAAGAAGATTTCGATCTTTACCGGCGCAGATTACGTCAACCTGCATCCGACCACTTATGTTGTGGCGAGGTCGCCTGAGGGCACCTGGCAAAACCTCAAGGGCGGATACGTTGAACTGCATCCGGGGCGCTACACCTACCATCTCGTAGACAAACGCGATCGCAGCGGCAGCCTGCCGAAGATCGCAGAGACAACGCTGGACGGCGCGATGGTATCGCTCGTTATCAGCGTCATGTATAAAGTTGTTGACCCAATACGCGTAATGGAAATCCAAAATCCGGTGGATGCGCTGCTTTCGGGGCTTCACTCCGACACCAAGGAGTACATCCGAACGCACACATTCGATGAGATCGTAGGAAACAGCGATTCGAATGAGATTGACCGGGACCGAATGTTCCGTCACGTCCGGCAGGAACAAGGCAAGCATCATCAAATTTCCAGGGCGTTTGCTGTTGGCGATTTAATGGTGAAGGACCGCGAAGTGGATTCAAGGTTCATGGATATCAGGAAAAACCTGCATATCCAGCAGGGGGAAAAGGATGTGGAAGCGAAATTGCTTACACAAAATCAAGAGTTGGAAAAAAGAGTAGCATCTCAGGAAGTGGAAATCAATCAGATGAAGGCTAAAGCCGAGGTGAGCCAGCAGGAAATCCTAAAAAAGGTTCGTATGCAGGAGATTGTGCTGGATCGCGAACGCCAGGCTTACCAGATGAAGCAGGAGCGATGGTCGCATACGATTGATGTTCTTGAGCGCGCTTTTTCCATGCCAAACTATATCCAGAGCACAAGCGGACTCAAATTAATCCAGGACATCATTTCTGAACTGAAAAAAGAAGCATCCATTGACTTCAATGTGGAATTGAGCCCTGATGGCGGCCACGCAGGTGCAGAGAACCAAAGCTCAAAGGGTGTTGCGGGTGGGAAGCCCAGTAATTTGGATGATCTAACCAACACCTTGTTGAGTATGCTTGATCGCAACAAGCGTTAGCAGCAAGGAAAATATTTCCATGTCTGAACCGTGGATAGAGGTGGAACCCTGTAGTCAGACAGCCGATGACTTTGATCAGGGCTACCCCTGGCAGGCATCGTTTGCCGTGGTTCTTTGTGTGCCCGGCTTTTCCGAATGGGTCGTGCTGAAATGGGGATTTAACGCCGCCGCTTTGCTGGACGAAGCCATGGAGCGGCAAAAGCTGTTTATCGAATCCCATCACGCGGTCAACCGCGACCTGCAAATGGAATATCCAGAACATCGAACGCTGGCTTTCCGTTACATGGCTGTTCCCAACATGGGAGTGTTGCCGGTGATCGTGGCAAAGGTCAAGGCGAGGACCAATGCAGATGCAGCCCGGTACGCCCTGGCATTTTGTCGTAAACTGCGTGCGACGCTTCCTTATGAGTATTCCGTGTCACCGGTTGCAACGAAGGAAGACTATTATGAGTTGTCAGGGAAGCGGTTGCTTTCCTCAAAAAATGGGGACTTGCAGATCTTGCAGATCAAACGATGCGAACAGCCTCTGCGGTTGAGCAATTCCATTCCTTTTATCCAGGGCTTTTGGAATTCGAGCGCGCGCGCCCATGAGCTGGTATGGCGATTGCTTTCCAACGTGCCGCACCCAACCATGTTGAGTTTTATGCTGCGTCCAACAGTCTTGTACGAAAGAGAGTCAGATGTTTTGTGGGGACTTCAAAAACAGGTAGCGGAGAACAAACCCTCGGGCGAGGATGCGGGATGGGCTTCACTGTATTCAACGTGGAGCGGGGAGATCATCAAACGCAGGCTCGCGCCCTGGAAGAAATTTTATTACCTGCAAATTTTCCTGGCATCCAATCACGAGATCGAGGAAGACGCGGCGCAGGGGATCGGGGCGGTTCTGACGCTGAATCATTCAATGCTGGGCCAGCCGGGTTACGAGATCGTCAGGCCGCAGGAGGATCAGGTAGGGGAGTGGGTGGAACGTGTCTCAGGGTTGGATGTGCTGTTGGCGGGGAGCCGTTTACCGGTCCCGCGCTTGAGCGAGGTTGTTGATCTGGACGAAGCGTTTGCCGCGATCCGATTGCCATATTCTCCCCCGGAGAACGGCCTGCCGGGAGTCAAATTCATAACGAGTGTGGGCGGTTGATCCATGGGCATGAAATCGGACAGGGATTACGTTGATGTGCGTGTGGTCAAGCACCTGGCTTTTGGATTGTATGTCAAGTTGAACAATGGACAGCCGGGGATTGTCCGTGTGCGCGAACTTTCGTGGGAGAAAGACAAGTCGTCTCACTGGAAAAGGAATTATCCGATTGGATGGAAGGGGAAGGCGTTTCGACTCCCGAACAAAGAAGGGCATTTGCAGGAATTCAGCATCCGCTTGACCGAGGATGATCCGTGGGATGACATCTCGGAGAAAACCGACATCAACAGGATTTTTGAGGGGGTTGTTACCGGGGTCGTGGAGTATGGAGCTTTTATTGAGATTGCTCCGGGGGTGACTGGGCTGCTGCATCAATCACACTTGCCGGGTTGGGCAAAGGGATCGCCAATCGATATTTTTTGGCCGGGTGACAGGGTGAAGGTGATCGCCAGGGAAATCATCCGCAAGGAACGCAAGATTTCGTTGGGGCTGCCGCCCCTTTCCAATCCTCCCGAAACGGGCGAAAACGCGCGGCACGTGGAAAACTTGAACGGGAGTGATGGAACCCCCCGAGACCTGGATACCTTCCTGGACGCCGATGCTCCAAAGATGCACTTGCTGGTTGTTGAGGATGAGCCTGAGCAATCCATGGCGGTATCGAATTGGCTGCGTCGTTTGGGGCAACGCGTGGATGTAGTGGAAAACGCGGAGCAGGCATTGGATTTTCTCGAACGCTCGCAACCCGACCTGGCTTTGATAGATGTTGGCCTGCCCAAAATGGACGGAGCAAAGCTGGCGGCGATCGTTCTGGAAAAATGGCCGCAGGTGCACGTCGTCAGCACCACGGATTGGGCGCGCGCCGACGACATGATGGATGAGTTGGATGCGCTTCAAGAGTGCGGGGCCGAGTTGTTGATCAAACCCATCCTCCCCGAAGACTTAATTATCCTGCTCAAGAAGCCCGCCCCGGATTCCACCGAGAGCAAGGATGAGACCAAACTTCTCACGCTTGAAAATGTCCCTGCCCTGAAACCCGGAAATTCCCTGCATAGTTTGTTGCAGAGATGCCGAAAGCAGCTCGGTTTTGACCTGGCGATCCTCTTTGCGTTGGATCCGGCTCACAGAGTTACATCGGTGGTCGAATGTTCTGGTGAATCGATTTTGGACAAGAATGTGATCCCGCTTTTGGTTTACAGCCCTGTGCGTGACGTTGCTGAGGCTCGCGAAGAAGTTGTGATCAATGAAATCCAACCGGCTGACCGCAATCGTTTCCGTTATCTGCTTGAAGTGGCCCCGCTCACAGCGTCCTGCATCGGTGTGCCTGTCCCGATCCGAACCCAGTTGGATTACGCGCTCTTTGTCTTCGACAAGCGTCCGCGCCAAATTACAAAGGAACAGAAAATGTACGTTGATGCGATGGCGCTGGCTATCGCGGCATGGCTGGAGCAGAATAAGTTCAAGGAACAGTCCGCACTCATCCAGCGGACGGCTCTCATCGGTCACCTCACACGAGCAATGGTTCACGAGATCAATAATTTGGTTGGGCCGTTATCGTCGCGGTTGGATGATTTGCAGGCCAGCATAGATCGGTTGGAGAAAAAGAAGGATCAAGCCAGCGTTCAGGATGCGCGCACCCGGTTGATTTCCAATGCGTTGGAAGACATCCAGAAGAACTTTAAAAAGATCGTCCATACCACGCGCATGTTCCGTCGCGTCGTTGCGAAGGGAAAGAATGAGATCCTGCGTGTTGACGAGATCGTTCAGGAAACCATGGATATGCTTCGCGATACAGCGGATCGTTCGCATATCAGGCTGGCGTTTGTCCCGCCGCCGCAATTGGTCATCGTGCGAAACCAGGCCGCGTCGCTGGAGCAGGTTTTGCTCAATGTCATGTTGAACGCCGTTCAGCAAATCTCAGAACTGCGCCCCGATACGGGCGGATGGGTACAAGTGAGGATCGAGCAAAACTGCGATTCTGGCAATAATGGGTCACTTCGCATTTTGGTCGAGGATAACGGGCCGGGAATCCATGCCAGCTTGAAGGAAAAGATTTTCGAAGCGGGATACAGCACACGTCACGATGGAAGCGGGATCGGGTTGTATATCTCCCGAAACCTGATCAATGACATGGGCGGGAAAATCTACGTCAAGGAAAGTTCCGTACTTGGCGGAACGATTTTTGCGGTGGAGATTCCATGCCAGCTATAAGGTGGACATAATCTCGACTTTTGCACCTTAAAAACCAATACACCAGACAGTCCATTTTAACTTGAAAAGGCTCTCGATTCGCAGGACTGGGACAATACCTAACCTGCCCGCATTCTTTAGAAAAGCGGAACAACAACTGCTTGAGAATTG